>NZ_JBYZMQ010000010.1:0-166883 GCF_058216355.1 Pontibacter sp. GD13 | reverse complement strand
ATGCTCATCTGTTCAATCTTTTAGCCTGTAAAGACAACAAACAAAAGAAGCATATAAGTCAGGGAACAAAAAAACAGCCCCCATACAAAAAATGGTCGGAATTTCTTCCGACCACTCCTGGTTTTGGCCCCTCTCTTTTTATAAAACTGCAACAGGCGGTTCCCCCTGTTTAAACAGGTACAATGCTTCAGTGCTACTGCGGGTTTTGCTCCAGGAGTTTCAGCAGGAAAGCGTACTCCAGGGCAGTTTCTTTGTAGCGCTCAAATCGGCCGGAGGCGCCGCCGTGGCCTGCTTTCATGTTTGTGTGGAGCAGCAGCAGGTTATCGTCCGTTTTCATGTCGCGTAGCTTGGCTACCCATTTGGCAGGCTCCCAATACTGCACCTGCGAATCGTGTAGGCCGGTGGTTACGAGCATGTTCGGGTATTTTTTGGCCTCCACATTGTCATAAGGAGAGTAGGACAGCATGTAATCATAAGCCGGCTTCTCGGCAGGGTTGCCCCACTCATCAAACTCACCCGTTGTTAACGGAATGCTGGTGTCCAGCATGGTTGTCACCACATCCACAAATGGTACAGCCGCAATTACCCCCTTGTATAGGTCCGGACGCATGTTCACCACAGCGCCCATGAGCAAACCTCCTGCGCTGCCACCCATGGCAAACAGCTTGTCCGGGTTGGTGTAGCCCTGGGCGATCAGGTATTCGGAGGCGTCCACAAAGTCAGTGAAGGTGTTTTTCTTCTTCATCATTTTGCCTTCCTCGTACCATTTGCGTCCCATTTCCTGACCACCTCTAATATGGGCGATGGCATATACAAAACCACGGTCCAGCAGGCTGAGGCGTACCGAACTAAAGCCGGGATTGGTGCTGTATCCATAGGAACCGTAGGCGTACTGCAGGGTAGGGTTGTTGCCGTCCAGCTTTATACCTTTTTTGTAAACCAGCGAAATCGGAATTTTGGTGCCGTCTTTGGCGGTAGCGTAAATGCGCTTGGCTTCGTAGTTCTCCGGGTTAAAGTCACCTACAACCTCCTGGCGTTTTTTCAGCTCCTGCTGCCTGGTGGCCATGTTATAATCGTAGGTAGTGTTCGGGGTGGTCAGCGAGCTGTACTCGTAGCGCAGGGTCTTGCTGTCGAAGTCCGGGTTGGTGCTGATGTTGGCCGTGTAGGCTTCCTCATCGAAGTTGATGTAGTAGTCGGTTTTAGGGTCGTTCCACTTCTTTATCCGGATCTGGGCAAGGCCGTTCTTGCGCTCCTGCAGGGCCAGGTAATCCTTAAATATCTCGATACCCTCCAGCAATACGTCCTCGCGGTGCGGGATCACATCTTTCCAGTTGGCTTTGCCCGGTTTGCTGACAGGGGTCTGCATCAGCTTAAAGTTTGTGGCGCCGTCCTTGTTTGTCACGATATAGAACTTATCGCCAAAATGGTCCACGCTGTACTCCAGGCCCCGCTCACGTGGCTGAATTACCTTAAAAGTGCCGTTCGGGTTATTCGCGTCCAGGTACCTGTACTCGTTAGAAAGTGTGGAGCCCGACCCGATGATAATGTATTTGTCGGACTTGGTTTTGTATACATAGGTGCCAAATGTTTCGTCGGCCTCGTGGTAAACTTCCTTGTCCTGTGAGGAGGGGGTGCCCAGGGTATGCTTAAAGATTTTGTAAGAGCGCAGTGCCGGGTCTTTCATGGTGTAGTATACCGTTTTGTTGTCGTTGGCCCAAACAGCGCTTCCGGTCGTGTTCATGATCCTGTCGGGTAATAATTGCCCTGTGCTCAGGTCCTTGAACCGAATGGTATACTTGCGGCGGCTCACTGTGTCTTCGCCGAAGGCCAGTAAGTTATTGTTGGGGCTCACGTTCATGCCGGCTGCCGCATAATAGGTTTGTCCCTCGGCGCGTTCGTTTGCGTTCACCATTATCTCTTCGGGGGCGGTGAGGGTTCCTTTTTTACGGGCATAGATCGGGTATTCCTTTCCTTCCTCGAAGCGGGTGTAATACCAGTAGCCATCATCCTTGAAAGGAACCGACGCATCGTTTTGCTTGATGCGGCCCACGATCTCCTGATACAGTTCTTGCTGCAGCTCTTCGGTATCGGCGAGCACTTTTTCGGTATAGTCGTTTTCGGCGTTCAGGTACGAAATGACTTCCGGGTCTTCGCGCTGGTTCATCCAGTAGTAATTGTCGGTTCTGGTATCGCCGTGCATGGTGAGCTCCTTTGCTACTTTTTTAGCAACCGGTGGCTGCGGAAGCGCGGAGTTTGTGGGTTCTGCAGTAGCTACGGTAGCAGTCTGTTCTGCGGTAGTAGTGCCGGTATCAGCTGTTTTGCTAGAACTACAGCTTGTGGCCAGCAGCAGCGGCACTGTAACTATGACGGAGGCAAATCCTGTCAGTTTCATTCGTTTTTCCATATGGTTTTATTTTTATACTTGAAAACGCGGACTACATCATCGCAAAGCTAAAATAAGCATTAAATGGGAGAAATAAATTTATAAAAAGTTATGCATGCAGCGTATTGTTTTTTAACTTGATGCATCACCTTTTCACAAACTCAAACTATGGCTACGCAAGAACAATTTGAAAGTGCAGTAGAAAGATCAAAAACTTTAGCAGAGCGTCCTTCTAACGATGTGTTATTACAACTTTACGCCTTGTTTAAACAGGCAACGGAAGGTGACGTGAACACGGAACGCCCGGGAGGATTCGATTTTAAGAACATCGCCAAATGGGACGCCTGGAAAAAGCAGGAAGGCAAGACTGAAGATGAGGCGCGCGATGCATACGTAACGCTGGTGGTGCAACTGGCCGGATAGGCGCGTTAATGAATCTTAAATGGCAGGAAAGCAACGGGTGAAAAGCCTGTTGCTTTTTTTGTGCTTTCGCTTATAACTGCCATCGATTTAGGGGCTTGGTAAAAATGTCTTTGCAAACACTTTTACTACCCTATTTCTTTCGTAGTTCTTTAAACCCTAAACAGCTTCATAGAAAAGAAGCTGTAGGTGCAATAATCAAACTACACAACCAGGCGAGGAGGTATGGAAATGCAAATAAGAATATCTTATATTTTTTATAGAATAGAGCTAAAAAATATATTAATTGTATATGTTATAAAATTATGGCGCAGAACTGTCATTTATTTTGGCCCGGGAAATCTAAATCTTACTTTCTCTGCAGAAAAGTTTTCATTGGAATAGCAGTATCCCACTTAGATCACCTTTTTTGAAACTATTAAAAAATATAAAGTATGAAACCATTAAAATGTATGACTCTGGCCTTGTGCATCCTATCCTTCGTTTCGTCGGGCTGTGAAAAAGAGAATAAGATTCTGGCAACAGAAGTATCGTTGCCAGAAGAGTGCAGATTTGAGCAACGAAAAACGCTGGGAAATCTGAGCGATGAGAAGGGAACTATAACTTTTGTTAAAGACCAAAACCTCTATCTTATTTCCAAAGAGAAGGCTGATAGTTCCATAGCCTTTAGTTCACTGCTGCCATGCAATCTTCCCGAAGATCTTAAAAAGTCTAATCAGAAAATAGTTTTTAGCGGGGAGATAAAAGAAGCATATGCATGGGAAGATTTTGCGGGACAACCTTTTAAGCTTACAAAAATAGCTCCTTCAAACAACTAAACACACCATTCAAGAACTTCAAACTGATCAAAAAACAAACTATTCAGAAGCAGCCGCTCACTAATTTTCTTAAAAACGAAGCGATAAGCATAAGAACTGTTTCGCTCCGCTTTAATAAAGTATAAGACCTGCCTTTGCTGCTTGGCCTGCATTCCTGCATTTTTGCTCCTGTTGCGGCTGTCCTTTGCTTTTCTCAACGCATCGCACGCCCTGGCAGCCTGTCGATTTCTATACCCGTGACCTGTTTTAGAATAGACTTCTTCTTGAGGTATAAATCATGGTTTATCCTTGTTAAAGCTACCTACAGTGCACACAGCCATTTGGCAGAGGTCTTAAAGCCTAAGAATATGTTATAACATCAATTTAATATAAAAAATATTATACAAAATAGATGTTCTCACGTATAAGGGCAATGGTATAAAGCAGCGCCATGGTACTTTCATTCACCATAAACCTTTGATTATGAAAAAAAACTACTCCCTTAGGGTACTCCTCTTCTTAATGATGGTGGTACCCTTTTCTGTTTTTGGGCAAACAACTGTACGGGGTATCGTAACCGATGCAGGCAAGGGCACTCCTTTGCCTGGGGTAAGCGTGGTGGTTGTAGGCACTACACAGGGTACTTCTACCGATGTGAATGGCAGTTACACCATTCAGTTGCCCACCGCTTCGGGCAAGCTCACCTTCTCTTACCTGGGTTATGTTTCGGAAACCTATGATGTGGGGCCGGCTGTGAATGTGCTCAACGTAGAGATGAAAGAGCGGCTTACCAGTTTGAGTGAGGTGGTTATTACAGGTTTGGCTACCACTGTAAAGCGCACCAACGCTGCGAATGCCGTTTCATCGCTCAACACCCGTGAGATTACCGGTATCACAACCCCGCAAACTGTTGATGGGGCCATCAGCGGGAAACTGGTAGGCGCCAACGTGGTGTCTAACTCTGGTGCGCCGGGTGGGGGTATTGCCATGAAGCTAAGGGGCATAACGTCTATTTTCGGAAACGCACAGCCTCTCTTTGTCGTGGACGGCATCATCATAGACAACTCCTCGATTTCGGCTGGCTTGAATGCCATAACGAATGCGGCAGGGGGGGGGAGCTCCTCTAACCAGGACAATGCCTCGAACCGTATTGCGGATCTGAACCCGGCAGACATTGAAAGTATAGAAGTGTTGAAAGGTGCTTCAGCCGCCGCCATCTATGGCTCGTTGGCCTCTGCCGGCGTGGTGCTGATCACAACGAAGCGTGGGGCAGCCGGGAAAACTCTGGTTGATTTCTCGCAGGACATAGGCATCACAACCATCTCTAAAAAGTTAGGGATGCGTACCTTTACCGAAGAACGTGTGCTGAAATCCTTTGGAGCCTCTGCTGTTCCACTTTTTCAGGAGGCACAAAGCCAAAACAGGTTTATTGATTATGAAGAGGAACTGTACGGGAACACCGGCCTGTTGCTAAACTCCCGGCTTAACGTGAGCGGAGGTACTGAAAAGACGCGTTTCTTTGTGGGTGGCCTGATCCAGGATGAGGAAGGCATTGTGAAGCACACAGGTTACGAGAAAAAATCACTGCGCTTTAACCTGGACCACGTGCTCTCAGACAGGTTTGATTTCAGTCTGACCTCTAATTATATCAACTCATCAGCCGACCGCGGCCTGACCAACAACGATAACGCAGGCGTGTCTTTTGGCGTGGCACTTTCATCCACCCCAAGTTTTGTTGACTTGCGGCCCGATGCCAATGGCGTTTATCCGAACAACCCGTTTGCCGCCTCTAATTTCCTGCAAACCCGCGACCTGATCACGAACAATGAATCCACGGATCGCTTTATCGGGGGCATCACCCTGAACACCAAATTGCAAAGCAGCGAGATGAGTAATACCAAACTGGTGATCCGGAGCGGCCTGGACTTCTACAACCTTAGAACGCGGGCCTTTTTCCCCTCCACGCTGCAGTTTCAGTCTAACGGCAACGGTACCAACGGTGCCTCCATCCAGGGCAATACCTTTAACCTGAACACCAACTATGCGGCCTTTGTAGTTAACTACCTGTCGTTGTCGGACAACAACCTGAACCTTACCTCCACAGCAGGGGCCACGCGCGAGAATTTTAACCAGGATAATATCCTAAATGTGGCGACTGAGCTGATCGGGGTGCAGACAAACCTGGACCAATCGGGAGCGGTACAGGTTTCGCAAAACAGGTTGATTGTCAGGAACAAAGGCTTGTTCTTTCAGGAGGAAGCCAACTACAGAGACCAGATCATTGCCACAGCGGGCTTACGACTCGATAAATCTTCTAACAACTCTAACGTTAACGAGTTTCAGACCTTCCCGAAAGCCTCCCTGGCCCTGAACCTGGGTAATTTCGATTTCTGGCAGTGGGAAGCGATCAACTTATTTAAGCTGCGTGTGGCATACGGCGAGTCGGGCGGTTTTCCGCCTTTCGGGGCCAAGTATACTTCGTTTACACCGTTTAACATTGGCGGCGAGCCGGGCCTGATTCCAGCCACCCAGCAGGGTAACAGCGACATTAAGCAGGAGCGGCAAAAAGAACTGGAGGCCGGGCTGGATTTTGCACTGTTAGACAACAAGGTAATCTTTGAAGGAACCGTGTACAAGAAAACTGTAGAGGACCTGATCCTGTTCCGAAACATTGCGGGTTCCTCTGGCTTCTCGACACAGGTAGTGAATGGCGGTGAGCTGCAAAACAAGGGTTTAGAGCTGGCCGTTACCGTAATACCCGTAGAAAGCCCAAATTTTAAGTGGAACTCACGCATCAGCTACTGGTTAAACCGCTCAGAGATCACGAAGCTAAACGACGATGTGCCGCCTTTCCCATTAGGTGCTTTCGGTACAACGCTCGGCACCTTTTTTATTGAAGAAGGCGAGTCTGCCACACAAATTGTAGGCATTCGGGGTGATGAGGGCGTGGTGAAACTGGGCGATGCCAGCCCGGACTTCCAGATGAACTTCCACAACTTTATCACCGTGAAGCAGAACTTCACCTTCTCCTTTTTACTGCACTGGAAAAAGGGTGGCGAGAATATTAACCTGACAGAGCTGTTAACGGATTTAGGCGGAACCTCCCCTGACTTTGACGATGATGACAACGGAGACGGGGTAACCAATGCGCAGGAGCGAATTAATGCCCTGGGCGTTTCTGCCGAGTCTTTTGTGCAGGACGCCTCTTACCTGCGTTTGCGTGAGGTGGGCATGTACTACTCCCTTCCGCAACCTGCCTTACGCAGTATTTTTGGCACCTTGGTGCGGGAGTTAAAGGTTGGGGTGTCGGCCAACAATGTTTTCGTGATCACCGATTACCGCAGCTATGACCCTGAGGTATCTAACTTTGGGGCCAACGGACTCTCCACGGGAGTGGATGTAACCCCCTTCCCAGCCTCCAGGAGAATGTTCTTCCACTTTATGATCGGCTTCTAACTTTAATTAACTGAGATATGAAGAATAACCTAACTATAACAAGATGTAAGCAGGTAATGAGTGTACTAGCGCTGGCACTGTTCCTGCCTGCCTGCGAAATTGATAATATCCCGGATCCCAACAACTCCACTATCGAGTCAGTACTGGAGAATGCATCCAGAGCCGACCTTAATAATCTAGTGGTGGGTACCGAGGCTGCCATGCGCATTGACATCGGTACTTATTACGACGACGTAGGTGTGGTTGGGCGCGAGCACTACCGCTTTTCAGGGGCAGACCCGCGTTTTACTTCCGATCTGTTAGGAGCCGGGAGCGCGACCCTGGATAACAACACCTTCTACACCACACGTCCGTGGAATGCCCGCTACCGTGCCGTGAAGAACGCCAATATCCTGATCGCTGCAGTAAACAACACCTCGCAGGTTTCTGATGAGGTAAAGCAGGGGTACCTGGGGTTTGCAAAAACCATTAAAGCGCACCAGCTGCTCATGAACCTGACCCTAATGAACGAGAACGGAATACGCATTGATGTGGAAGACCCGAATAACCTGGGTCCTATTGTGAGTCGCGAAGTAGCTTTAACCGCTATATCCGGTTTACTGGATGAGGCACAGGTTCATCTGCAAAACGCCGGGAACAGTCTGGCGTTCCCACTGTCAAGCGGCTTTAATGGTTTGATCAGTAACCCGGCTGTTGGCCTGGTGCCATCAGACTTTTTGAAGTTTAACCGGGCACTCGCTGCCCGCGTGGCGGTGTACAGAAATGATTTTAATGCGGCGCTCACTTTCCTGGACAATTCATTTTTTGAGCTTACTAAAAATTTCGACAAAGGGGTTTATTATGTTTTCAGCAACGGACCCGGAGACATACTCAACCCCTTGTTTTTTGCTCCAAATGCGGCAGGGGAGATCCGCCTGGCCCACCCGAGTTTTGTAACGGATGCCACCCCGGGAGATGACCGCTTGTCAAAAGTTTCGTTGCGTACTACGGCGGCTACGCAAAGTGGCTTAACCAGTCAGTACGATGTGGCAGTTTACAAAACAAACCAGGATCCAGTGCCGATCATCCGGAACGAGGAGTTGATCCTGATCTATGCGGAGGCTAAGATTCAAACAGGAGACTTGCCTGCGGCAGTTACTGCGCTCAATTTGATCCGGACGGGCCATGGCCTGCAACCCTATGCAGGGCCGGTAACGATGGATGCGCTGATCACAGAGATGCTACGCCAAAGGCGCTATTCCCTGTTCTTTGAAGGCCACCGCTGGATTGATCTGCGTCGCTACAACAGGCTGGACCAATTACCGATTGACCGGGTGGGTGACGATGTGTTCACCAGCTTCCCAATTCCATTCAATGAGGGAGGGGCTTAAAAAAAGCAAGTAGAGAAAAGTAGTTAAATAGAAGAGGGGCTTTTCAGCCCCTCTTCTATTTAGATTTCCATCGGTATCCGCAGTTGTAGCAGGTATGTTTCCTGCTCAGGAAAGGCAGCGGGAAACCAAGCAGCAGAAAGCTGATGGAAAAAACAGTTTTGTTGAATTTCTCTTCCGCCACATTGTCGGAGGCGCAGGCCGGGCAGGTGATTACTTCGGGGTGGTCCTGCACTGGCGGGGCCAGTTCAATGGTGTCGTAGTCGAACAGGGTATTGCCGTCCTGAATGCTGGAAAGTATGGTACGTGCTTCCAGCACGTCGTTCTCCGTCACTTTCAGCTTCACGCCGCCAATGGCCACAGAATAAAAGGGCTGCGCGCCTATAATGTTCTCATCGCCTAAAAAACACAGAATTCCATCCGCTTCCAGACGCCCTTTTGCTATGTGGGCCTCTGTCGGGTTATTGAATGCGGCAATAGTTATCAGGCGCTCCCCCATGCAGGATAATTATTTTTTAGGAGGAAGGTCAAAAGCCTCCGCTTCATGCTCAAAGTGGCCTTTGTGGGAGCCATCGCAGAAAGGCTTGTTGGCCGATAAGCCGCAGCGGCAGATAGACACCAGCTCGCGGCCGCCTAAACCGTATACATTTCCGTTTTTGTCTACAATCTCAAAGTCGCCTTCTACACGCAGAGAACCATTG
This sequence comes from Pontibacter sp. GD13, assembly GCF_058216355.1. NCBI lineage: Bacteria > Pseudomonadati > Bacteroidota > Cytophagia > Cytophagales > Hymenobacteraceae > Pontibacter > Pontibacter sp. GD13. The sequence continues at coordinate 157,759 of NZ_JBYZMQ010000010.1, read as the reverse complement.
TTATTTACCGTAAGCTTCGTTTTTGCCATCTTATATTCTATTAAGTATTAACAAATATACTGAAATTAAAGCATTGGTGCGTGCGGGCAGCCAGCAGAAACTCCGGAAAACAAAACAGGCACCCCGAAAGGTGCCTGTTAAACCAATGTGCTGTGAATGCTTATTTGCTATACACGTAGTTGAATGTTTCGCGGTCGCCGTTTGGTTTTGTAACCGTTTGGCTCACCGGGTATCCATTTTGATCATACTGGTAAGAATACGCATACTTGTATGTTTTTTTGCTGCCATTCACGCTGGTGGAAGCAGCAAGCAAGTTGTTCGGGCTGCTGGCAGTGCCGGGCTCCGCAAACTCATAAAATGGGTTGTGGCTGGCATCAAACGAGAAAGTAGTGGTAGAGAAAAGCTTCTCCTGCCCTTTATCGTCAATTACAAACTGCTGCTCTTGCGTAAAGTTGCCGTTTGGCAGCACCTCATAGGTCGTAAACGACTTGGCTACGCCAGCTGCATCAGCAGATTGCGTGCCTTCAAATACTGTTTTCTTTGCTAGCTTGTTGTCTGAGGTGTACTCGAACTTGTTGTAGGAATTATACTCTACTTTACCGCCGTTAAAGTAAGCGGTGGTGGTGGTGGTTAACAGCCCTTTGTCGTTGTACACAAAAGCTTGCTCTGCTAATACAGCATGGTTGCTGCCTGCGTGTGTGGTGGCTTTGATCAGCTTGCCTTTAGCGTCGCGGGTAAACCTCTCGAAGCTCTCTAACTTGCCCGTTGCCTTGTCGAAATGATTCACCTGGCTAAGTTGTTTCCCTGCAAAATTAAAAGACGACACCTCCGAAGAGTCTGCCAGGATCTGTGAAATAGCGCCTTGCTCAAATTCCGGCTCCAACGATTCCTGCTCCTTTTTATCACAAGAGCTAAAGGCTACCACGCCAAACATCAGCATGGCAGGTAAAAATTTGTTTTTCAATCTCATTTGGCTAAATGTTGAAAAGTTTAAAAAATACAACCTAACAGCCACCTGCTGCTGGTAGGTTGATGTGAAAACGGAGATAGGGGAAGAATAATTGCACTTTGTGAAAAAAAATTAACTGTATGCTAGGGTTGAATTTTAAAAGACAGGGGGTTGTATCCAAATAAAAATTTGAGATTCAGGTGTTTAAGCTTGTAGGTGAAGGGGGTTGAAAAGTTTAAAAAAAAATATTTTATACAAGAATATAGGACTAAATATATTTTAAAGCCTTGTATTGTGTTAATTTAGACTTGCACTTTTAGCGATGTTTAACAACTCATCACCGGCATCTATGTCGTGGCGCAGCTGATCCGAAAAGTTAACCGCAATCCGCAAAGCCTTCAGGCCCTGTACGCCCTGCAGTTCTTCCAGCTCTAATCGCTCTACATGCTTGGCAATGTAGCCCTCAGACTGCAGAAACTCAATGTAACGCATGTATTCTTCCGCCTCCTTTTGTTGCGTATACACTATGGCGATCTTGCCGGGTTGTGTCAGGCGTTCTTCCGTTCCGCGCACCAGCGCCTTATCAATCCGTTTTTTGATGATCTCGTAGCGGATGTTATTTGCGCCTTCCACATCAAACTTTTTCTCATCCAGCCTGAAACGAATAGAGATCGGGTCGCTGTGGATAAGTATCAGCTGCGTTATTTCGAGGGGCAGTTTTAAGTTGGCCCTGAGTTTCTGGATGCGTCGCGCCACTTCACAGGTTAGCATTAGTTGCCACAGACGCATGTTACGCAGGTAAATTGTTTCAAAGTTGCCGTTGTTCAGTAAACTGGCACCAATGTAGATGTTATACTCCAGGCCATCGGTTTTATACTTTTCAAAGTAGTGCGGAAAGGTCTGCTGGGCTTTCTCTTCTTCGCGGTCCAGGAAGGAAGAGATGGTTTCGTTGATCAGGTATAGGCTTTCCTCGTAGGCTTTGCGCTTGTTGTACACCACCTTGTAAGGGTTATTAATGGCAGAACGGTATGCGTCGATAGCGAGGGAGGCAGCCGGATTTTTCTTGCTGAAATGCTCGAACAGGGGCTCTACCTCATGGCGCAGGAAGCTCAGGATAATTCCTTCATCATCAGAGGCCAGCTCATGCATAATGTTTTGTGAGAACTTATCTATTTTATAGATCAGCTCATCCAGAATTGGGAGTGGCAGGCTATCCTTAACAGCCAGTATGACTTCTTTGGCCAGTACTAACTGCTCCAGCAAATCGCCCTGAATTGCCTTGTTACGCTCTGTTGCAGAGCCTCTTATGTCGGAGGCACCATAGAGCGGGTAAATGTCCCTGAAAACAATGGGTTCTATCTCTGGTGCAGCGCTGCGCTCCATCTTCTCTAGAAGGTTGATAGCAGCCTGGGTAAAACGCCACTCCACGATCGGGTGTATGGCGGTATATTTCTCTTTGATCACATTTTGAATACTGCTGCGCAACTCATCCAGGCTTCTGTTCATGGCCAGCGCAAAAAGGGGCAGCACCTCCTTCAGCTTGATGGTGGACAACGCATTCAGTTCTCCCGGAATAGGGGAGGCCAGCTCCATCAGGCCGATGGTTTTGCCCTCATACTCAAGCGGGGCAATGATGAGATTGCGTATGCCTGCCTCCAGCAACTGGTCTTCTATCTGGGTAGGGTTCGGAAAAACCTTCAGGTCCTCTACCACAATGGTATGTCCTCTTCGGATAACAGGCTCGTAAATGGAGCCCCTTAAATCGGCCAGGCGCAGGTCGGAGTTGTGGGTCAGGATAAGCCCGTTCCATATTTTGCGGGCATACGTGGTGTCGAACTCGCGCATGGCAGGGCAAGAAGCGAAACCCAGGCGGATTCCCGGCAGCTCGAAGAGCACCCGTAGTTTTTGCTGCAAACTCTCAAACCCCTCCTCCGTAGACACCGAGTCGCGGTCCAGCAGTTCAAAGCGCAGCGAGGAGATGGTTTCTTCGTTGGTGACTTCCGTGAAGTCGTAAATGGCAAAACCAGAGAACTCGAAGTTTTCCGGGGGCAGCTTCTCCATCCACAGGTCCAGGTTGTTGTAGCGGTTGATCAGAAAATTGATCTCCTGTGCTTTCAGCTTTTTTAGCTCACCCTTGGCCTTTACCTGCATAAACTTCAGGTCGATGCTGAGCTTGTAGTGGCGCTCCAGGTTCGTGAACTTGTCTTTGATCGTAAATATGAAAGGCTCGTCGACGGTGAAGTTTGCGTTGTAAAATTTATCCAGGATGATGGTGTAGGCAGACAGGGTAAGCCGGAACAGGAGCGTTTTGTTATCCAGGTTAAGTTTCTCAGAATAGTTGTTGCCCCCCAGCAGCTTTAATTCTTCCAGGCGTGGGGTGGCATAAAAACTTTCGAAGTGAAAAGGAACCACTACCGCTTTCAGGTCATTCTCCCAAAGAGCGCCCGGAAAAATGTCCTCCATCAAAATATCGATCGTTTCGATGTGCTCCTCGATCAGCGACACATCCTTAATGGAGCCGATCAGTTCGGGCCGCTTACGCAATAAGTCAGCTAACTCCAGCACCCGGGCCACATTACAGCTCGGGTCGGTTTCAACCTTGTCTTCCCAATAGGAAATAAGCGGAGCAAGACTCAATGCGGTTTCGAATGGAAATTCATCCACACTCAGAATAATCTCGTCGTTGTTGGTGATGGAAACGACAGATTCGTGGAAGCTGCCTTTGTGGTGTTTGTTCATACGGGTCTTTAGGCTTTTGCAGGCAACAGGAATAAGCGTCCTGTGTATAGCAGCATGTAAGCGCGCCTGGTTTTCTTAAGCCTATAAACGTAACTTATCCCCAAAAGATAACGAAGGTCGGATTAAGTAAGTATTAAGTTTTTGATATTCTGTTGATTAGGTAAAGGTTCAATGGTTTATACTTTTATTTTCCTGCACTAAATATCTTTGTGGCACAATATTTATAAGAAGTATCGTTGTTGAGCTATGTTAGGATGCCTTAAGATGAAACTAAAAAAGATGAGAAAATGGGCGCTTGCCCTGGCTTTAACCGGGGTAACACTCGGAGCACAGGCACAGGCAGATGCACCCGTGGAGAGGAACCTGGCCGCCTTTCGAGCCTGGGTGCAGCGCACCTCCGCCCAGGCAGACAGCACCATGAAGCGCGAATGGCCTACCGTTAAAAAAGAGTACAAGGAGCTGACCTACTCACTTGATCAGAACACCAAAAGCATGACAGAAAGCTCGCGGCAAGAGTATGCCGACATGAAACAACGCTACAAGGAGTGGGAGGAGCGCAATGAAACCCGAAAGGAAGTATACCTGGAGGGAAAGGAACTGGAGCGTTGGGAGCGTACCCTGACCGGAACCACGCACATTGGCAGAATAAAACCGGCTGCGCTACGCGATGCCTTTGCGCAGGCCATAGCGCATACCCGCCAGGACAGGCGCAACTGGAGCCTGCGTGACTGGGACTATGCAGAGTTTGTGCTAGGTGAATTGCAGACGCGCAAAACAGAAGTGCTGGATAGGTTAAATAACGGCGATAAAATCAAAATAGCAGCCCTCCAGGTGGAGTTCGTTACGCTTAAGAAGAGCCGAGAGGCCAGGGATGCCTATCAGGAGATGCGGGAAGAGAAAAAGTAAAGTATACTTTAAGCAGAAATCCCCGGTAACCTGATGGCTGCCGGGGATTTGTGTTTATATGGCGTTCTGGCCTTTTGTTCCGCCAGATTGGTCTTCGTTTTCATTACGCCCCTGGTCCGGACTCTTATTCTGTTTCTGATCGGTAAGGTGGCGATTCTCTTTTACATCGTTCTTGTCCCGGGCTTCGGGCTTGCTCTGCTTGTTGCGGTCTTGGTTGTGTCCTTTTGTCATAGCTTGGTTTAGTTAATGGTTACTTGTTTGTACGGGGCGTTGGTAATGGGGTTAAATGAATCAGCGAAAAGGCGCCTTTGCCGGGGGCAGTGCCTTGTGGATAACTGGTGGGGAAGTTCTTAGGCAAGCGTCACCTGTTTGTGTTAAAAAAAGCTATTTTTGTAACCGGCTTTTACTAAAAACCTCTTATCACCATGCACATTGCAATTGTAGGCAATATTGGCGCTGGCAAAACAACCCTTGCCACCAAGCTTTCGCAACACTTTAAGTGGGACCTGTACCTGGAAGCGGTAGAGAACAACCCGTACTTAAAGGATTTTTATGACGACATGGAGCGTTGGTCCTTCCACCTGCAGGTATACTTCCTGAACAGCCGTTTTAACCAGGTGCAGGAGATCAAAGCCAATGGGAAGAGCGTGATCCAGGACCGAACCATTTACGAAGACGCGCACATTTTTGCAAAGAACCTGCAGCAGTCAGGTTTAATGAGCACCCGGGACTATGAAAACTACCTGTCCCTGTTTGAGTCGATGATCAAAATGGTGAAAGCCCCTGATCTGATGATCTACCTAAAAGCCGACCTGCCTAAGCTGATCGGGCAGATAGAAAAGCGTAACCGGGATTATGAGAACAACATCCGGATCGATTACCTGCGTAACCTGAATGAGCATTACAATACCTGGATGAGCAACTACGATCAGGGAAAACTGCTTGTGATTGATGTAAATAACATGGATTTTGTCGCCAACCCCGAGGATCTGGGCTTAATTATAGAGAAGGTGCAAGCCGAACTGTTCGGACTGTTTTAATTTTCGAGCAGTTTAACTGAAAGCTATTTGCCCCTACATATGTGTGGCTAAACATCACTAAAACTGATCATAGAAAGAGATGAGGTCCTTGTGGGCTTCATCTCTTTTTTTGTTAGGGCTGCGCTTAAAAGGCGTTCTGCTTTCACTCCAGCCCAAATTTTACTACCTTCAATGCCTGAACCAAACTAACCAAAATGAAATCACGCCATATTCTTTTTGCCTCGGCACTAGCGGCAGCCTCGTTTGGCTGCACCACTACCACAACAGAGGGTGAAACCTCCACTACCGCTGTCCAAACTGACGATACCTTGCAACAGAAACTCGACATGTACACCACTGTGCGGTTAACGGCGGATGTAAGCAGCTTAAGCGCGAATGAGAAAAAGATGATCCCGCTACTGATTGAGGCCGGCGACATTATGAACAAGCTGTTCTGGTACGAGGCCTACGGCCAGCGCGACTCGCTGCTGGCAACCCTGGATAGCGAAGCTACAAAACGCTTCGTGCAGATAAACTATGGCCCCTGGGATCGGCTGAACAACAATGAGCCCTTTATTGCAGGGGTAGGACCCAAGCCGGATGCGGCAAACTTTTACCCGGTCAATATGACGAAGGAAGAGTTTGAGCAGGCCAACCTGAAGGATAAAGCCAGCCAGTATACGTTCCTGCTGCGCGATGCCAGTGGCAAACTGATCACGGTGCCCTACCATGTGCAGTTTAAGGATGAGGTGAAGCGCGCTTCGGACCTTTTAAAGCAGGCTGCGAGTTTAGCGGATGATGCTGGACTGAAGAAATACCTGAACCTGCGTGCCGAAGCCCTTTTAACAGACAATTACCAGCCCAGCGACCTGGCCTGGATGGATATGAAGAACAACAGGGTGGATGTGGTGATCGGCCCCATTGAAACCTATGAGGATAAGTTGTTCGGCTATAAAGCGGCGCACGAGGCCTACGTGTTGATAAAGGACATGGAGTGGAGCGAGCGCCTGGCCAAGTATGCGGCCTTTCTGCCTGAACTGCAACGCGGCTTGCCTGTGCCTGCCAAGTATAAAACAGAAACCCCCGGCACCGATTCTGACCTGAACGCTTACGATGTGGTGTTTTACGCCGGCGACAGCAACGCGGGCAGCAAAACGATTGCCATTAACCTGCCAAACGACGAAGAAGTGCAGCTGAAGAAAGGCACCCGCCGTTTGCAGCTTAAAAATGCGATGCGCGCCAAGTTCGACAAGATCATGGTGCCCATTGCGGAGGAGCTGATCGTGGATGACCAGCAGCAGCACGTAACCTTCGACGCCTTCTTTGCCAACACCATGTTTCATGAGGTGGCGCACGGACTCGGCGTGAAGAATACCGTGAACGGGAAAGGCACGGTTCGCGAGGCACTTAAAGAGCATGCATCTGCCCTGGAAGAGGGAAAGGCAGATATCCTGGGCTTATACATGATCACGCAGTTACATGAGAAAGGCGAAATAGAAGGAAACCTGGAAGATTATTATACTACCTTCCTGGCGGGTATTTTCCGCTCGGTGCGTTTCGGGGCAGCCAGTGCCCACGGCAAGGCGAACATGGTGCGCTTCAACTTCTTTAAAGACAACGGGGCATTTCAGCGCGATGAGCAGACAGGCAAATACAGGGTGGATTATGCCAAAATGCGTGCGGCCATGAACAAGCTGTCGGAAAAGATACTGACGCTGCAGGGCGAGGGGGACTACGCCGGTGTAGGAGATTTGTTGAATCAGCAGGGCCAGGTAAGCCCTACCTTGCAGGCCGACCTGGATCGTTTGTCTAAAGCTAATATCCCGGTAGACATCGTGTTTGAGCAGGGGGCCGATGTGCTCGGGTTGTAAGCCTGTTTAGGAAATTACTAAAATTAGAATCTATATGGTTGTTCAGGCATAAGTTCGTCAAGCCAGGAGTTAACAATTGTGGTAGTTAAACTTGCGGCCAGGCAGCCAGTTTCGCAAAGGTGTTTTGCTTACGCCGGAGGCTTTACTGAAGCTGCTGCTACGATGCTGGAAAGAGTTGGACTTGACCTAAAATTAATATTGAACTCATGGCTAGTCGGCTGATAGTTATATGATTACCCTCATGAGCAGTTAAATAATTTAAAACATTTTTTCATTAGTAAACCAGCCATTCCCTTACGGGGTGGTTGGTTTTTTTTTTAGTTAAGGGAAAGTGGAGATAGGATACCAGGGAAGATTGCAAAAAGTCCGAAAACCTAGGGTTTGGTAAGGGAGTATGATTAATCTTGCGGAATTGATTATAAATCAGTTGTTTAACCTATATTATACTTTTAAACCAACCATGAGAGATTTTTTTGAATTTAACAGGAACAGCCCCGAAGAAAGATTGGAGCGAAATAAATTATATCCGGAACTATCGCGTTTTCACATTGCATTGCGCGAAGAGATGGGGGAGGATGAGTATCAGGCCTATTACCGTGCCGAAGAAGCAGAAACGAAAAACCGCAACGTGATATTATACCAAAATACCAATCAATGGATTCAAAACCTGCCCGGGTAATGCCTTGGGGCAATTACAACTAACAAGGCAAGCAGTATCTCTGTTTGCCTTGTTAGTTACTGCTCATAGCCTTATACGTGCTCTAATACCAGGTTTGCGCCTTCTTCACCTACCAAAGATCCGATGGCCACCCCCATGCCGCCCATGCGCACCGCACAGCTAACCCGCTCCGATACGTGCCTGACAAGCGTAGTTTTTTCACTGCCTACACCCATTATGCCGCTCCAGCGGTGCGCTACCTCAAAGGGCGTGTCCGGAAGAATAACCTGGTGAAGTAACTCCTCCAGCTTTTGCTGCACAAGTTCCGTGAGACCAAGCACAGTAGTTTGTTCTGTTACGAAATCGAGGTTTCGGCCCCCGCCGAACAGCACCCTGTTGCCGATGTTCCGGAAATAATAATAGCCGCAATCGTAATGGAAAGTACCTTTTATTTTTAGCTTGTCGATAGGTTTGGTGATAAGCACCTGCGCCCTGGCGGGCACAACAGAAAGGCCGGGTATCAGTTTGGCTGCGAAGCCATTGGTGGCTACCAGTGCGGCTTTGGCTCGCAACGTGACGCCTTGTTGTGTGGTGGCTGTTATGCCGGTGCTCTCGTCATGCAGCTGCAGTATTTCCAGCCCGTTCAGCACCAGTACACCCATGGCCTGCGCTTTCTGGGTGAGCGCCAGGATCATCTTGCCGGTGTCGATCTGCCCTTCGGCAGTGCTCTCTAGCAAATGGGCAACCTGCCGGAACCCAAAATCAGGAATTTTGCCGTCAGCCTCGCGAAAAACGGCAGGCTCGCCCGTAATGCCCTGCAGCTGTTTGTTTAGATAAGGCAGCTTGTCCAGGCAGGAGTGGTACAGTTCGGCCTGGGTACTCTGGAAAAGCTCATACCCGCCCCAACGGTGGAAGTCGATGGTGATGTCTCCGAGGCGCTGCCGCAAGCGTTCCAAGCCCTTCCAGCGACGCTCTACTAACTTAAACACCTCGTCTTCGGAATGGTGCGCCAAGTCATCAAGCAGCTCTGACGGGCTTCCGAAGCAGGCAAAGCCGGCATTCTTGGAGCTAGCCCCCGTGGGCAGTAAGCCGCGCTCTGCAACCACCACCTTCAAACCGGGCTGGGCACTTTTTAGGTGCAAAGCAGCGCTGAGCCCTACAATGCCGCTGCCAATAATCAGGGCATCTATGTGGCCAAAGTATGTTTCTTTCTCCCAGAAGCTGAATTCCATCATCTAGTTATCGTGGCGGATATAATCGTGGGTGTAATGGCGTGCTGTCTGTTCGTCGAGCATCTCAAAATGGGTCAGCATGATCTCGCGTTCGCCGCTGTTCAGGCCCCTTACAAAAAGCCCTTCAGGTGTTTCGTAAACCGAATAATTATGCCTGCCGAAAGGATAGAGGTTGTTGCTTTTTAAGGTGGTGGCGTGTGTGAGGTCAACCTGCTGTCCGCTGGCCGTGTTCACGATAAATTTATTCTTGTTCGTCATGGGTGCAATCTAATAAAATCCTGCTTAAAATTTGGCTGATCTCCTCGGCCCGGTGTAACACCATCAGGTGCTCCCCCTTGCTTATCTTTATAATGTCTGGCCTGTCGTGGAGCGGCAGCACCAGGTCAGCGGTGCCGTGTATCTGTAGCATGTTGTCAGGAAGCGTATTCTGTGGCCAGTCGAGTAACCGGCCCAACGACCAGCGCAAATACTTTTCGTGTATCCTAAAGAAAACTGATTTCAGCATGCGCCTTTCGTAAGGAGTATGGGCCCCAAAAATGAAGGGCGCCACCGGGTAGGTGTTCTGGAGCAATTTGAAAGGGAGATACCTGTACAGCAGGGTCTTGCCTGCCAGTCGGTAGTACCAGGGCAGGTCCTGGCGAATGGCCAGGCTCGAAATAAGAATTATTTTACGTACAGGTATAAGCTTGGCAATTTCAACTGCCACCGGCCCTCCAAACGAATACCCGACAAGTATGGGTTCAGGGTGCTGGATCTGGGGCAAAAGCCGTTGGGCATAGGCCGTCAGCGATTCCTGCACGTCCAGCGGCTCAATCCATTTTATTTGAAACTGGGGCAGGTGCTCAGGCAATTTTAGAAACTGGAACATGCGCCAGTCGGCCCCCAGCCCGCTAATAAAGTATACCGTGTTCATAGCACTGTACCTACGGATAATGAGGCAAAGGTATAGGCGCCGCTGTAATTTACCCTTCTCCAAACAGCGTACAGGATACAGCTTTCCATACTTTGAGGGCCTTTTTTCATGTCATTTAGTCCTTTTTAATGCTTTCAGCACAGTTTTTTTATGCCCGAAAGATAGATAAAACAGGATTATGCCGTTTATCAGATCTTTTGAGCTGTTCGCGGATAATTTTAAGCAGTTGGTATAAAACAGTAGTAATTAGTGTAACAGTACCTTGCATTACAAAGTACTATAGAGTAAGTTTGTTACATCAATAAATCATTAACCACTAAATAATTACCGTCATGAAAATTATCATCTTATTATTCGCCATTATGTTCGGTTTCGGAGCAACAGTTAAAAAATCCGCTGACGATAGCAAGGAGCTTCAGGCAAGAAAGGAATTAAACGAGTATAAAAACTACCCTAACTTATTGCCGGAAGTAGAAATTGTTGCTGAGAAGCTTTAAGAGACTCCTAAACGAAAAAAAGTTTAATCATCAAAAAATATAAAGCTATGAAAATTTTAGTGTTGTTATTCGCCGCTTTCCTGGGTTTCGGTTTGGCAAGTCAGGAGGCCGTATGTGTACATGCACCCGAAAAATTAATCGCGAATGCAGATCAGGTCTCCAGCTATCAAGCTCCTGTTCTGGATGTGGTTTTAGACACAGTAGAAATTACAGTGCATGCGCCGCGCACTGTAGCAGGTTTGTAACCAGGTCATGCTGAACTTATCTTTCGAGCAGAAGGCAGGCAGTAAAGAAATCATGCCGTATCGTCAGCATAGTCCTGTCTCGTGCGCGCCTCCCGGGCATGGAGTGAATCTGAGTGCCAGAGGGCTTTCCAGCCGCCACCGTAGCTTCCGCTAATTTTACCCTTTACCAGTGCCAGACCTAATACCAGCACTCCCACCGCCATGTCGTTAACAATGGCCGTTGTATCGGAATATCCCAGCACCCAGGGAGCCAGGAGCAGCCAGGCCGCTAGCGGCAAGTTGTAGAGCCTGACCACACGCGTGGGTTCCCACCAGGAGATGACGGCGAACGAAGCTATAACCGGCCCCACGATATGATCATTGTCCGCGATGCTACCCCCGAAGCCAAAGATGCCCGGAGAAGCCATTAACCATATACCCAGTATAGCGTTTATTATTTGTGCCCACATGTTATTTCACTTTTTCTTGTACACTCCTATAACCCCAGAATGCTTTCCAGGTTGATACATCTGAATCTTTTACGCGCTTCATGTATTGCAGGCTGGCCAGCATCTCATCCATGGCCGGGCCAATCATTACAATAGAGATGGCTGCAGAGCAAAGACAAAGGGTACACCAGGCATCATATAACACAGGCTGCAGGATGACGAGCAGGATACTGATAAAGCCTAAAGGCCCGACGGCCAACCCGAACATGATCACGATCCAGGGCATGGTACGCCACCTGCGGGTGCCTCCAACAGCTCCGGTAACGGCATCCAGCAAATAGCCTATGGCGCCAAGGGCGGCATCTGGTATGGGAAGCAGCCTCGATGTGGCAGAGGTGAGGATTTCCGTGCTCCCGTTTCCAAAAAAAGGATCCCAGACATGGGGGAAAACATGCAGCTGGAAAAGCGCCAGGTAACTGGCAATGGCCACACCTACCAAGGCAAGCAGTACAATGGGGATGCGCTGCGACCAGGTGGCAGGGTTATAACTCCAGCCGGGTGGGATGCCTTCTTCTGTCATAAACTTTATTTTATCCTGAAATAAGACCTTTCGAATTTATGAGAAGTAGTACGGCTATTGCTAGCTTGCGTTCAGATGCAGGCGTTTAGCGAGTGTGAAACCACTTTTTTTGTTGAGATATATCCTCTTAAATTAGGTAACCCAAGTTGCGCTCTTTAAGATACTCTGACGGTGTAAACCCACCCCTACCCCTCCGAGGAGGGGAATCGTTCCCGGTTTTTGAAGTCATGCTGTAGCAAAGGTGGCATTAAATTAGGGTGCTATTCTGTGAATTCGTCTGCACATGGATCCATGATCGGTGCTTAGTCTTTATCAAAGTATAATGGCAGCGTAATCAAAGTAGAAGGGCAGCGTGATTCCCCTCCTCGGAGGGGTAGGGGGTGGGTTAATCGCAAGGCAGGTTTTATGATATGCGTTTTTTGTACTTCTTCCTTGTGGGAGAAGACCAGAGGAGGTTTTGACGTTAGCAGGAAAAGCAAGTGCGCAAAATCGTGCTAGTCACAAACCTTGGCGTGCACCGGGCAGGTAGTAAGCCAATGCAAGGCTTCTTTTTTGCTAATGAAGTTTTGGATTTCAAGGTTATGCTCCAGGCGCAGGTAAAGGTCTCGGGCAGACAGCTTACTAAACATATTGTGCGAGTAAACATGCGCAAAGCAGCGGAGCCCGGCTTCCCGGGCTTTGGGTAGCCATTCGTACTCAAGCCAGTCATTGGCCTCCTCCCAGTCCCCGCTTGCCTCCAGCTTGTCGTTCAATAAACGTTGGTTAGAGTGTTTATGCATCAGGTCTAGGTATACCTTAGCACCCGTTATCACGTTGTCAGCTGTGATGTGGCCAAACCACTTAGCCTCGATGTAGGCTTTTTTGTAAGTAAACATCAGGTACACTACACCGTCAGGGTGCTTTAGCAGAATTGGGTGCGGCCAGATGGTGATCAGTTCACGGAATTCTTGATAGTATATTTCCATCACACGGGGCTTTAAAACGACTAAAGCAGTGAAACGCCTGCAGGCTGTATACGTGCTTTTCGTTTGAATGTGGGTGCGAGGGAAGAAGAATTTTACGCCTTAGGCGAGCAGATTTGGATACCGATATATACGCCGTCGTCGCGTAATTCTACGGGGTGTAGCAAAGCATTGCGTGTGCGATACGAACATTCGCGGCCATTGGTAAGGTTAAACCGGTAACTGTGCCAGGGGCAAATCACCTCGTTCAGGTAATTGGTGGTGCCCCGGCTAAGCGAATAACCCAGGTGCGGGCAGGCATCATCCAACGCAAAGAAACCTGTGGGGGTGTGAGCGAAGCAGACAGCGCGCCCCTCCAGTTCAAGCCGAACCAGTTTTCGGAGGGGTACCTGCTCTTTGGCTTCTGCTATAGATCCGAATACCCGATGCCATACATGTGTTGGTTGCGTATCAGACATATGAATAGAACTTTTATAAAGCCTTATCGCTTCCAAACGTTGTTTAACGCTCTCGCAGGCTTGTATCTACCGATTCAGGTATACGGCTACGCTACCCGAAGGATCTTTTCAGCCATTACAGCATTTCGTATACTTTCTTCCGCCTTGTAATGGGAAAGGTAATCGCCACGCTTGGAAACATGCGTGCGCGACTCCTGTATCAGCACCACCTTAGCGCGCTTGCCAACTGTTATGATGCCGATGCCACGGCGCTGGCAAAGCTTCAATAAAAAACTGGCCAGGCTGTTATTCCGGAAGTTCAGACTGCTGGTAGAGATGCCCAGCCATTTTTCATTAGATTTATGTTTCTTCAGCTCGTCCACCAGGCGCTGCACCTTGCGCTTCAGCAGGTTCTTCTCAGCAAAGGAATGAACAAAATACCCCATCAACGCTATTACAAAAGGAAGCACCCACAAGGCAAAAATATTCTCAGTTTGGGCCATGAACAGAAACGTAGTAACCAGCAGCACCAAGGGTGTAAAATACCGCACCTTGCTCAAGCCATTCTTCTTGTAGTTAGTTAGTAAAGTGGCCAGCTCCTGTGTATGCTTGTAAGTAACAGAAGCCAGGAACACAGAACTGTCCCTATCTCTAAAGGCTAAAAGGCCATCCACCAATTCACCGCTTTTAGTTTTATCAGCTTTACTGATCAACACATTCTTCGCACCTTGCTGCGAGGTGTAATAGTTCTGCAGGAATTCAAATGCAAAGTCCTCTATTCTACTTTCTTGAGAGCTGGACATAAATACTAAACGTGAAGTTTTATCCTTATAAAGCCAACAGTGAAGTTACAGGAAAAATCATCGACTCATGTAATAAGTGATAAGTGCTCCGGTTCAAACCAGGCCAAATAAGCATATGAAGTATAAAAATACAGAATTTTCTTAATAGGCTACAAATATACTGTTTATTGAATATAAATGCAATCTATTACAATAATAATCATGCAAAGCAGGGCTGGAAAGGCCTCATAATTCTTTTTACACCACGAAATAATAATTAATAGCGCGGCATTATACCTGGGTGGGGTTGAAGGCTTCTTCAGGCCCGGCTTTTACTGTTTGTCATTTCAAGAAGGCTTTCTGTCAGAAAGGAGAGCGTCAATGAAGGCAATCCGGCTTGATTTTTTTAGCTTTACATACAGCTGTGTAATTGACTGCTGTATCGAGCTGTAAAGAGAAGAAATATTCTATGAAAAGATTTGCTTTATGGATGTGGTGCCTGTTGATGCCAGTTCTGCTATTGCTGCAGACCGGAACCTTACAGGCCCAGTCGCCTGCTAAAACGTCGTCGGCTAAACTATTACAGGACCTTAAAAAGCTGAACGTGCTGGGCTCTGTGCTGTATGTGGCTGCCCATCCGGATGATGAGAATACCCGCCTGATTGCCTTCATGGCTAACGAAAAGCTCTACAACACCGGTTACCTATCTGTAACCCGGGGCGATGGCGGGCAGAACCTGGTGGGGCCGGAGATACGCGAGGGCCTGGGTATTATCAGAACGCAGGAGTTGCTGCAGGCACGCCGGACAGATGGCGGGCACCAGTTCTTTACCCGGGCCAACGACTTTGGCTATTCTAAAAATGCTGAAGAAACCTTCACCATCTGGGACAAACAGAAAGCCCTGGCGGATATGGTGTGGGTGATCCGGAAGTTCAGGCCCGATGTCATGATCACGCGCTTCCCACCCGACGAACGAGCGGGCCATGGGCAGCATACAGCCTCGGCCATATTGGCCGAAGAGGCCTTCTCGGCGGCTGCCGACCCCAAGCGCTTTCCGGAACAGCTCAGGTATGTGGCGGTGTGGCAGCCCAAAAGGATGTTCTGGAACACCGGCGTTTGGTCGTTTGGGAGCCAGGCTGAATTTGAAAAATATGCGGATAAATTACTGAAACTGGATGTGGGCGTGTATAATCCCCTGCTCGGCAAATCGTATGGAGAGATAGCCGCCGAAAGCCGCAGCATGCACAAAAGCCAAGGGTTTGGGGCCTCGGCCTCCAGGGGCACTTCGCCTGAGTATTTCCAGTTCACCAAAGGCGAACCGGCCACCAACGACCTGTTCGAGCACATTAACACCACCTGGAGCCGCGTAAAAGGCGGGGATAAAGTAGAGAAACTCATCAGCCAGGCCATTGCCGCTTATAAACCCGCTGATCCGGCGGCGGTTGTACCCACCCTGTTGGCAGCAAAGAAAGCGCTGGACAAACTACCCGACAGCTACTGGAAGCGCGTGAAGCAGGAAGCGCTCCTGGACGTGATCCAAAATGCCATGGGCTTATACCTCGAGGCCACTGCCGCAGATTTCGCGGCGGCCCCGGGCCAGGCAGTGCGCGTACAGGTCGAGGCGATCAACCGGTCTGCTGTGCCGGTTAGCCTGCAAAGTGTTACCTATGGCTTTGCTTCACAGGATACCAGCCTCAACAAGCAACTGAGAAACAATGAATCGCTTACTTTTAGCAAAACAGTTACCCTACCAGCCGACATGCCGGTCTCCCAGCCGTACTGGCTGTTTCAGCCCGGTACGCTGGGCATGTTCGCCATCCCGGATCAGCAACTAGTCGGGATGCCCGAGAATGCCCCCGCCGCACAGGTTAACTTTCACCTGCTGGTGGCAGGTGAGCCGCTTCAAGTAAAGGTGCCCGTGGTGTACAAGCACACCGATCCGGTAGAGGGCGAGGTATACCGGCCTTTTGTTATCACGCCTCCCGTGTTTGTGAACATCTCGGAGCAGGTGTACATGTTTGCTGATCAGAAACCCAAGCAGGTACAGGCGCGGATAAAAGCTGGAAAAGCAAACATAGCTGGTTCTGTAATGCTGCAAATGCCGGCAGGCTGGCGCTCCGAGCCGGCCTCGCTTGCTTTTAAGCTGGCAACCAAGGGCGCCGAGCAAAACATGGCCTTTACAGTTTATCCGCCGCAGGGGCAACAGGAGGCAGAGCTTCAAGCCATTGTGACGCTCGAAGGCCGCCAGTATTTGCAGGGCCTGAAGGAGATCAGCTACAGCCATATCCCTGCGCAGGCTACTTTCCCGGTAGCCACGGCCAAAATTGTGAAGCTAGACCTCAAAAAGCAGGGGCAGAAGGTGGGTTATGTGATGGGTGCCGGAGATGATGTGCCCGCCAGTTTGCAGCAGATCGGCTTTGACGTAACCCTGCTGAAAAACGAGGACATGCGCCTGAGCTACCTGCAACTGTTCGACGCGGTTATTCTGGGCGTGCGCGCCTACAACACCGTAGAGCGCCTGAAATATCAGCAGCCCGTTTTAATGGAGTATGTCAAGCAGGGGGGCAACCTGATCGTGCAGTACAATACCAACCACAGCCTGGTGGTGGACAATGTGGGCCCTTACCCGCTCAAGCTCTCCCGCGACCGGGTAACAGTAGAAGATGCTGCAGTGCGCCTGCTTCAGCCTGAACACCCCGTGCTGAACACGCCGAATAAAATCACCTCAAAGGATTTTGAAGGTTGGGTGCAGGAACGCGGCTTGTACTTCCCTAACGAGTGGAGCAAGGAGTACGAGGCCATTCTTTCCTCCAACGACCCCGGCGAACCTGCCCGTGACGGCGGCCTGCTGGTGGCAAAGTATGGAAAAGGAAACTACATCTATACAGGCTACTCGTGGTTCAGGGAGCTGCCAGCCGGAGTGCCCGGCGCCTACCGCCTGTTTGCCAATATGATCTCTTTGGGAAAACAAGATGGGGCCACAAGCGGAAAAGGCCGAGATGCCGTGAATTAACCTGTATGCTTCATTTTCAGGACCAGCTGACGGGGCGTAAGCTGGCTAAAAGCAGGAGGTGCTTTTCTCAACTCCTGACCCGTGTCATGCTGGCCTTCTAAAATTACCGTGCCCTTTACAAACAACATGAAAGATAATCTACCTGTGGATGCGGAGGCTCCTATCGAAAAGCCGCCCTTTTTTAAAAGCTGGACCGGTATGTATTGGCTTGTGCTGGGCAACCTGGCTTTCCTGATCCTGTTGTTTTATACCATCACGAAGCTCTACGAATGAGAACTCTGGACTGGATCGTGCTGCTTGGCACCTTGGGCTTTATTGTAAGTTATGGTGTTTGGAAAACCCGGGGCAGTAAGGATATTGAAGGCTACCTGAAAGGCGATAACAGCATGAAATGGTGGACCATCGGCCTCTCCATTATGGCGACACAGGCCAGTGCCATTACCTTTCTTTCTACCCCCGGCCAAGCCTACGAGGACGGAATGCGCTTCGTGCAGTTTTACTTTGGGTTGCCCATTGCGATGGTGATCATCTCCATCACGGTGGTCCCTATCTTCTATCGGCTCAATGTATTCACAGCCTACGAGTTACTCGAGAACCGTTTCGACCTGAAAACCCGTTCGCTGGCGGCTTTGCTCTTCCTGGTGCAGCGGGGGCTGGCCGCCGGCATCACCATCTATGCGCCCGCTATTATCCTATCTACGATGCTGGGCTGGAGCCTGACGATCACGAACCTGGTCATCGGCCTGCTGGTGATCGTGTACACCGTGTCGGGAGGCACCAAAGCGGTGAGCGTAACCCAGAAGCAGCAAATGGCTGTGATGATGGGCGGCATGATCATAGCCGGCATTATGGTGGTGCGTTTCCTGCCCGATAACGTAAGCTTTGGCGATGCCGTGGCCGTGGCCGGTAAAATGGGCAAGATGAACGTGGTAGATTTTTCTTTTGACTGGGACGATCGCTATAACTTCTGGTCAGGGTTAACAGGGGGCTTGTTTCTGGCATTATCCTACTTCGGTACCGACCAGAGCCAGGTGGCGCGTTACCTGGGCGGTAAGTCGGTGGGCGAGAGCCGGCTGGGGCTGATCTTTAACGGACTCCTGAAAATTCCGATGCAGTTCCTGATCCTGTTTATCGGCGTGATGGTTTTTGTTTTTTACCAGTTTAACGAACCCCCGGCGTTCTTCAACGAAGCCGCGAAAAGCAAAGTGCACGGCACTGCCTTTGAGCCCGAGCTCAGAGAGCTCGAAACACAGTATACCGCTGTTTTTAAGCAAAAGCAGGAAGCGGTACAAGGGCTTGTCGCAGCCCTACGAACCGAGAACGATGCCGCAATCTTGGCCGCGGAAGGTAAGGTGACAGCGCTAACAGCCACGGGGAAAGCAGTGCGCGAGAAAGTAAAAGGCGTTATTAAGAAGGCCGTTCCCGAAGCAGAGACCCGCGATACGGATTACGTGTTTATCTCCTTCGTGATGAAGTACATGCCGGTTGGCCTGGTCGGCTTGCTGCTGGCTGTTATCTTCTCGGCGGCCATGTCGTCTACGGCTTCGGAGTTAAACGCTCTGGCTTCCACTACCGTGGTGGATATATACAAGCGCTCTGTTAACCAAAAAGGCGATCCCACACATTACCTGCAGGCCTCTAAGCTATTTACTGTCGGTTGGGGTTTGCTGGCCATACTTTTCGCCACCTATGCCTCCCTGCTCGATAACCTGATACAGGCGGTTAACATCATCGGATCCATTTTCTACGGCACCATCCTGGGTATATTCCTGGTGGCATTCTATTTTAAGCGCATCAAAGGGAATGCCGTGTTCTTTGCCGCCCTGCTTGCGGAATTGGTGGTGCTTTACTGTCACTTTTACACCGAGATCGCCTTCCTGTGGTTCAATGTTATCGGGTGCGGCTGTGTGATCTTGTTTGGGTTTATGCTGCAACCATTTATAGGAAAGCGAGGGGCGGGAAGCTAGTTGTTTAAAGGAGTCGTCGCACCACACCGGCATTCTAAGAAACGATGTAAACGCAAACTTACCTGGGTTTTTGCGCCGCTACAATGTACACCAGGCTGCCTCCCGCCGAAACATATTCCTCGTTTTGCAATTTCTGCTTCAGGGTAATTTTATTGTAGAGCAGGTTTTGCCAGTAGGCATCGAATTTTTCCTTCTGGCCGCCCCCGGCCATGTAGTAGTTCAGGTTGTCCTGGTAGTCGTAGCCCATGGCCTCGGTTTCTATCCACTGCATCATCTGCTCCACGCGCAGCATTTTCTCCTGGGTGTCGTATGGCGGGATAATGGCCAGGGCTTTGTCCGAGATCCATACTTTAACATCCTGCAGGCCGGCCTTCAGAAAAAGATCAGGAATCACGTCGCCCAGCGAGTTAAAACCCTCGCCTAACTGCTTCTTGCCTTTCTCGATGCGCAGCTTTATCTCCAGCACATCCAGCATGCCCTCCACGTTATAATCTGTTTCGCCGTAGCGGTCAAACATCAGGTTGGGTACCAGGTTGTTGGGCTCCAGGGCCACTACCCAGCCGCCGGGCCGGGTTACGCGTATCATCTCCTGTATTACGCGCTGCGGGTTTTTTACATGGATCAGTAGGGTCTGGCAAAGCGTGATATCCGCCAGGTTGTCCGGGAGTGGGATATCTGTGGCGTTGCCAACCTTAAACTCGTACTGAATGCTGTTGCGGCCAAACTCGCTCTGTGCCCGCTGGGTGGCTTCCTGTATGTAACCGGGTTCGTAATCCACGCCGTACACTTTGGCGCCATCGGGCATGTATTTCGAAAACTTGAAGCCCATCATGCCTTTGCCGCAGCCGATATCGACCAGGGTCTGACAATAATCTACATACAGGCGGCGGGCCAGCAACTCCAGGTAGTCCTCGTTCCACCAATATTCCCGGGCCGGGCCCAGGTGTTCTTCTGAATGCTGTTTATCTTCCAAAGGGGGGTGCGCTAAAGTGTCATAAAAAAGCCTCCGAAGTATAACTCCGGAGGCTCCTTTATACGATAAAGGCAAAGGTACCTTTATTTCATCTTTTTCCACTCGGCAATTGCCTTTTCATTCATGCTAACATAATCATCGTTATTGGCTGCCTTTGCCAGCTCCATTGATTTTTCAGCAGTTTTAATGGCCTGCTTGTAGTCCTTCATCTTGGCCTCGATCTTGGCCTGGGCGTGTACGTTCCAGAATTTAGGGTCTGTATCGTTTGCCTTTTTGATCCAGGCATGGGCCTGCTTCAGGTCGCGATTGGTTTCGTAGTAATAGTTGGCGGCGGCAGCGTATAAAGCGGGCTCGGCCTTCGGGTTTTTCACTACCTGCTGGTCAATCTGGCTCATTACTTTGCTGTCCACGTCTGTTTTAACAGTAAAAGGCACAATCACGTTGTCCCACAACAGTTCTACGTCTGTAGCGTCGGCCTTCAGGTTAGTGAAGTTAATCGTGAAAGACTCCACTTTGCGCGAGTTCTGAACGGGCTTCGCCTTAAAGCGCGCCTGGTCTTCTTCCGGCTTGTAGTCTTTGCCGCCATCGCCCCAGTGTTTGGTGTTCTTATGAATGATCACCGTCCATTCGTTTTTACCCGGAATGGTGTAAAGCGCGTACTCACCGGCTGGTATTTTGTTGCCTTCGATGGTTACGTCCTCCGAGAATTTTATTTTGGTAGAGGCATTGGCCCCTGTCCGCCATATTTTATCGTAAGGCACCAGGTTGCCGAAAACCTCGCGGCCTTTCATAGAGGGGCGGGAGTAGTCTACTGCAATAGTAGAGAGGCCCACAGCCTGTTCTACTTTTTGCGAAGGGCTGGGGGCGGGCATCTTAATGCCTTGTGCCTGCAGGGAGCCGGCACCAAGCACAAGCGCTGCCGAAAGTACAAATCCTAAAATTTTATTTTTCATGTTGTTAAATATTTGGGTGTTTAAATGTTGCTATGGTGATGTTTGTTGCTATCATACAAAAGGTGTTGCTGAACACAGCAAAAGGATTAAAAACTTTGCCCTATACTCAGCCCGAACCGCGGCACTAAGGCCAGACCGGGGGTTCTGACATTGCTCTCAGCTGATAAAAAGGGTGTTAAGGCGAACCGGACGATTAAACCGCCCCGCGGTGCCTGGTGCCGGAAGCCTAATCTGCCAAAATACATGTCGTGCAGCAGATCCGGGTCGTCGGTTAACCTGCGGGTATAACCTAAACCGAACTCAAAATGTTTCTTGTTGTTACCTAGCAGGCCCACTGCCTCAATGGGAATAATAGGGTAGATACCCGCCTCCTCCGGGATAAAGAACAGATTAGACCCGATTCCTGCGCGTAAACCTGTTTTAAACCCCAGGCTTTGGTAAATAATGCGCTCATAGTTAACAGAATAAGTATCTCCGTTTCCGCTTAGCTCTACATAAAACGCATTCAGCGCCCTGAAGTTATTTAAAAATTCGTGCTGGGCCGATAGCCTTGGCGGACATATGAAACTGCAAAAGAGGAGCATGGCTAGAGTGCACTGTTTCGTGAAAGGCATGGCAAAGCAGGATGTTAATCAAACATTAGAAATCAAAAAGAGAAATACTGCCAGAGGTTTTAAGTGCCAGCATTATCTTTTACAACTTTAACGCGCATCAACTCAACTCGAACTGGAGTTTTAAGAGGTTCGCGTAAATCCCATCCGGACTAAGCGAAAGCATCTCATGCGAGCCCTCTTCCACTATCTGCCCGCCGTCAATCACCAGAATTTTATCTACCTTACGGATGGTGGCCAGCCGATGCGCGATCACGATGGTGGTTCGGTCTTTCATCAGCACGTCCATGGCCTGTTGCACCAACTGCTCCGATTCAGAGTCGAGGGCGCTGGTGGCTTCATCCAGTATCAGTATCGCCGGGTTCTTTAAGATGGCACGGGCAATGGCCACGCGCTGCCGCTGCCCCCCGGATAATTTAATGCCCCGTTCACCTACCAGGGTCTCCAAGCCCTCCGGGAAAGACATGATGAAGTCGTAGGCGTTGGCTTTCCTAGCAGCTGCTACAATTTCGGCGTGGGTTGCTCCCGGGCGGCCATAGGCGATGTTCTCCCGGATGGTACCCCCGAAAAGCAGGACTTCCTGTGGTACTACGCCAATGTTGGCGCGCAGGGTAGTCAGGTTCATTTCCCGGATATCTTTGCCATCTACGGCAATGCCGCCCGTAGAAACATCGTAAAAACGCATCAGGAGCTGGATGATCGTGGATTTGCCCGCGCCACTAGGGCCAACCAGGGCAACTTTCTCACCGGCCTTTACCCGAAAGTTGATGTTATGCAGCACCTGCAGGTCCGGGCGGGTAGGGTAGGAGAACGCCACATGGTTGTAATGTATATCCCCCTGCACCTTCGGAACCTCATCCAGCGAAGTGATTCGTTTGTCGGTTGGCTCTTCCTGCTCCTGCAGAATTTCCAGGATACGCTCCGTAGCCCCCAGCGAAGCCTGTACCTTGCCATATAACTCGCCCAGGCCACCCACAGAGGCGCCAATGAACACAGTATAAAGCACAAAAGATATCAGGCTGCCAGGCTCAATTTCGCCGTTCGCCACCAGGGTGGCGCCATACCATATAACCAGTATAATGCCCCCGAACAAACCAATAATGATAAAGCTGATAAAGGCACCACGGTAATAGGCAGTAGACAAGGCCGTTTTTACCGCTTTGCCCAGCGTGCCCCTGTAACGGGCCACTTCATACATCTCGTTGGTAAAGGCCTTTACAGTGTTAATAGCCTGCAGGGTCTCTTCTACGATGATGTTGGTATTGGCCAGCTCGTCCTGCGTTTTTTTGGAAAGCCCTTTGATCTTACGGCCAAAAACAAGCGCCAAGGCTACCAAAACCGGGAAAGTAGCCAGCATGAACAGCGACAGCTTGATAGAGACCAGCATGATGATGACCACACCCACGATCAGGGTGGTGGTCTGGCGGAACAACTCAGCCAGTGTGATCGACATGGCATCCTGTACCTGCGCCACATCGGTGGTAATCCGGCTGGTGATCTCGCCAACGCGCCGTTTCTCATAAAAAGAGATGGGTAGCTGCACAAACTTGCTGTACAGGTCGCGCCGGATGTCGGCTACGGCATTCTCGCTTACCTGCGCGAAAAAATATACCCTGAAGAAGGAGAAAATGCCCTGGAAAAGTATAATGGCAAAAAGGCCGATCGCAATCATGTTTATATCCTTCATGATGCCGCTGGCATTGCCCGTAGACGAGTCGAAAAGCTTGCCCACCAGGTAAGGGAAAGCCATGAAGGTAAGGCTGGACAGCACCAGGAAGCCCAGGCCTACGATAAACTTAAACTTATAGGGTAGCACGTAACCAAATATGCGGAGCCCCCGGCGAAAACTCTCTTTCGTAATCTTCTGTCTGCCTTCTTTGTCCTGCTCTCCGTTTAGTCCGAATCCGCGTTTTGCCATTAATGAAAATTGTGCTAGAATACTGTTTGCTGCCTGTTCTGTATAACCATCACTAAAGGTTGCCCGGGCAAGAACTATAGTGTCGGTGCAAGAATGCCACAGCCTTTTAAAATCTTACAAAGGTAAGGATTATGGTGGATAAAATAACGGGATAGGTGGCTATAACCAGTGATAACTGGTAGTTTTAATGCAAGCAGCAAGGAGTTTGGCTGTAACTGTAGTGGAAAACCCGTTATGCACATTTAAAACGATCTATTTCAGGTCCTGCAAAAGAATTGGCTCCCCGATGGCTGGTATCCTGAGGTCCTGTAGCATGCCGGCGGCGGCAATCTCCTGCAGTATCCTTACAGGTTCTCCGGGTGGCTCGTCCGACAGGTCGAAGGTGCCGTAATGCATCGGGATAAAAGTGCCTCCGCGCAATAAGTTAAAGGCTTTTACTGCTTCATGCGGATTCACATGGCTCTTGCTCATCATAAAAGAGGGTTTGTAGGCGCCCACAGGCATCAGGCACAGGTCCATTGGGCCAAAAAGCTGCTCTATTTCCTCGAAGTGTGTATCCATGGCGGTGTCGCCAGCAAAAAAGAGGCTGAACGCAGGTGTTTTTAACAGAAAACTTCCCCAAAGCACTTTGTTAGTGTCCAGCAAACCGCGCCGGTGCCAGTGCGAGGCCGGCAGAAAGAATACTTCCAGCTTATCGGGCACCAGGTCGAACTTCTGATACCATCCGGCCTCCTGGTATGGTAAGCTCGGGCTGATCGTACGCAGCAACTCACCCGCTTTTAAGGGAATCAGGGCTTTTAACTTTGGATTTTGGGCAAAAACTGTTTTGATGGATGGCTCGTCCAGGTGGTCGCGGTGGCCATGCGAGAGGAGCAGAAAATCAATGTGACGTAGTTTCTCCGGCTGGCAGGGTAAATCGGTTTTGCGTTTTATCAAGGGGAGATCGTAGAGCACAGGATCAAGTAGAAACGTGATCCCCTGCAGGCGAACAAAGAAGCTGGCATGCCCCAACCACAACACCATATCCTGATCCGAGTCAATAAAATCGCAGCCATAGTTTACAGCAGGGGCATAGTCATCCTGTTTTTTCTCCTCGCGCTGCGGGTTAGCAGTTAGCCTCCATTTAATCACTTTACTGAAGTCTGGGGCATAAACCGCGTCCCCGTTGGCAAAACGCCCGTTCACGATTTTATTACCCCGGTAATCCGGTTTAATGGTTTCGAGGCGTTCGTTTTTAATATAGCGGATATGCTTCTGTTCTTTCTGCAAAGTATAAGCTTGAAGGTTCTGTAAGTTTAACAGCATCTACCCCTTTAAGGTTAACACAAAAAAAGCGCTTCCCGATGGTTCCGGAAAGCGCTTTCTGGTATAGGTTGTTAGGGCTTAATAGCCAAAACCAACGCGGTTGCTGTTGCCGAAACCCGGCGAACTGAACGGACTGTAGTAAGGCGAAGCGCCATCGGTGTAGCGCATGCCACCGGTTACCGAGAAATGCTCCGTTATCTTATAGGTTGCCCGAAGGTCTATGCCCATGCGGCCGGGGCTATACAGGCCATAGTTTTGGCTGGCAGTCGGCATGTTCGAGAAGTCTCTCCAGATGTTACCGCTCAGGATCAGCCTGTCGCTGGCCAGGTAATCAATGCCCACGCTGCCGATGTACTGGCTGCCGCCGTTGTTGCGGTAAAGCATGGTCGTGCCTTCCGGACCAACAACGCTGGAATTATAAGGCATTACATTCACATACGTCATGCTGGCATTTACCCTGAAGCGGTTGCTGATCTGGTAACGAACCGAGGGCTCAACGTAAGTGGCATTGCCAAACCCGTTACTGAAACTGGCCCCCATGGCCATGCTGTAGCTAAGCTTAGGCCCCGACCAGGCTGGCTTGGCATCAGCTTCTGCCAGTGGTGCTATAGCTGCAGGAGCCACGGTTGTGACAGGGGCAGGCGCGGCATCCAGGTTCGGCTTGGTTTCCTGTGCCACGGCTTGGCCGGCCCAAAGCAGGCTAACGGCGAGTACGGTTCTGAATATATTTTTCACATGAAAATATTGAAGTCCAATTCTTTATACTAAGATAGGGCACCGGTAGTTCAAAAGCAAAAGGCATAATTGGTAAACGGTACAACGACTGCTTAAAAGATTTGTTGTATAGCCTTTATTTCACCTTCGATCCCAGCCACGCCTGCCGGTAAGCCTGCATTTCCGGACTTACCTCTTTTCCGATGGTTTCATAGGGTACTACCTCCAGCGTGGGCACTTCTTCCAGAACCAGCGTGGTGCTACGCGTCTGGCCAAGGCGGTTAAAGGTTACCGGAATGCTGTCGCCGGGCTTGTGCTTGCTTAGTACTTTCTGGAGGTCTTTTTCCTTTCGGATCTTACGTCCGTCCAACGTCAGGATAACGTCTGTGCGATCGAGGCCTGCCTTGTAGGCGGCAGAGTGGATAAAGGTGCCACTCATGAGCGTAGCGCCCTCTTTGCTGTGGTTCAAGGCGACCATTCCGATCGTGGCCTCTCCTGGCTTGGCTTTGCGGAGTTCCAGACCTGCTTTAGCCAGCAGCGGGGCATAGTCTGGCAACTGGCTGCCGTTGATGGTGTTCCTGAAGAAAGCGCTGGCAAAAGCCTTGTCTCCTGATACCTCTGCCAGGGTTTCCTCCAGGTCAGCTAGGGTATAAGGCTTTTCCGGTTGGCCATACTTGCGCCAAAGGGCCTGCATAAAATCATCGAGTGTTTTGTTGTACTGCTGGCGGAGCGTCATGTCCAGGGCCAGGCCGGTCATGCTGCCGTAGGTATAGTAGGAGATGAAGGTGTTGTGGCGGTTCACCGGGTCAACGGAGCGGGCAGCATCCACAAAAGGCGCCTGCATGCTCATCTCCTTTAAACTATGGTACTCCCTGCCCGGCGAAAGCAGTACGTAGTTCAGGTCGCCGGCCAGGTCTGAGGCATATTTTTTAAGATCATAGAGACCAGTGCGGGCCATGGTCAGGTCGCCGTAATAGCTTGTGAAGCCCTCTGCCAGCCAAAGCGCCTCCGACATGTTCGCTTCCTGAAAATTAAATGGCTCCAGGCCCTTTGGCCTGATGCGCTCCACGTTCCAGGAATGGAAATACTCATGCGAAACCGTATTGAGCAGGGCCGCCATTGCATCGGCCAAAGAACGGGAACTGGTGAGCATGGTAGAGTTGCGGTGTTCCATGCCATCGCCCACGGCCTGTGGCATGTAGCAGCCAATAAACGTATAGCGGCCAAAGTCATAAGCGGGCAGTTGGCCGTAAACCGCGCGTTGCTCTGCTACGATCTGCTTTGTTTTGGCCACATACTCCTGAAACTGTGCCTGTGTGCCCTGGTGGTGCAGCGTTACCTGAATCGCTTTTTGCTTCCCGTTGTCATCCACCGTCCACTCGGCCATATCAAAGTTGCTGAGCTCAGTGGGGCTGTCCATCAGGTACTGGAAGTTGGGGGCGAAATAGGTATTGTCTTGTTCCTGCTTCAGCTGGGTGGCTATTTTCCAGTTCTTGTCCTGCGGGATGTTGAACGTGACAAAGGCCGGTGACTGCTCAAAGCCCTGGGCATACATCAGCGTGGCCGGCATGTTGAGGTGGGCATGCGTTTCGTCTACGCCGGCGTACGTGCCATCGGCGTGGTCGGCAAACAAAGTATAGTTGATGGTTACATTTCCCTTATGCCCCAGCACATCCCATTCGCTGGTGTTGGGCCGGAAGATCTGGAGCGGCTTGCCCTGTGCGTCGGTGGCACGCACATTATATACATTTTTAGCGAACTCGTGTATGGCATACCGCCCCGGCGATGTGCGTGGCATCAGTACGTGCAGCGTGTCAGAGGTAACATCAGAAAAATTTACTGTTACCTCGGCCTCGTGGTGCACCGCGTTCGGGAAGGAGAGGTGGTAAGTCACCTTTTGCTGCGCCAGCACGGGCTCTGCCAAAAAGCCAAGAGCCAGGAGACCCAGCAGGCAATAGCGTTTATTTTTCATGGTTTGATTTTATACTTCAAAAACTAAATATATTGATTCTGTGGGCAGTTAGCAAGCAAGCAGCGGGTTTAGTGGCGTACGAACACTTTGGCCTGCACCAGGCCGCCATAAAAGCTGCGGCTATATTTTTCAGTCAGCCCCAGCTGTGCGAAGTGAGTGCCATAGTCCGGCAGCTGCGTTGCTTCCACGCCACTTATGGCACCGAAAAAAGTATACATGCCCCAAATCAAGGCACGTTGCCATAAAACAGGAGTCTTTTGCACAGGCCAGAAGTCGGCAAAGAGCCAGACACCATCCGGCAAAAGGACGCCCAGAAGCCTGTTCATGAGTTGCTGTAGCCGAGCTGGCGGGAAAAGGTCGAGCAGGAAAGGCGTGATAACGGCATCGAAGGTTTCGTGTGGCTGCAAAGTTTGCTCGGTGCCCAGCCTGAAAGTAATGGAGCAGGAAGGGGAGGGGGCAAGCTTTTTATACGTTGCCTGCGCCTTCCGGAGCATGGCAGGCGCGGCATCCAGGTATAAAATATCGAGTGTCTTGCTGCTCTGCAAGAGCTGTTCCAGTAACCAGCCGCTGCCGCCACCTATGAGCAGCACCCGCCCCTGCCGGGGCAGGGAGGGCAGCAAAGCCAGCTGCGCCTGCTGCAGCGCCCTGCCATAAACCAACCGGGCCAGCCCATCATAGAAGGGGGCAGCCCAATGGAAGCCGCTGTCAGGAAGTTGTTTTGGCACAGATCGGTTTTTATGAACAGCTAAGGTACAGGTTTAGCGGTTATAATGCTCGTTCAGGATGCCTTGCAGCTTTACAAAAATATAGTCGACCAACTGCTTTCTGACACGCTCGGGGCTGCCTTTGAAAACTTCACGGAATTCCTCCGCTTTGCCGTCGTACAGAACCGAGACAAACATGGTGCCTACGGGTTTTTCGGGGGTTTCAGAACCTCCTTCTCCTGCCAGTCCTGTGGTGGCAATATTGATATCTGCCCCGATCTGCTTTTTAAGGCCCATCACCATCTCATTTGTCACCTGCTGCGACTCAGGTGTGTAAAGTTCCAGGGTTTCAGGCTTCACGCCCAGGAGCTTCTTTTTAACCTCCGGCTGGTACACCACCATGCTGCCCAGCAGCACGTCGCTGCAGCCTTTGGCCTTCGCAAATTCGGAGGCGAGCAAGCCGGCTGTGCAGCTTTCGGCAAACGCAACCGTCAGCCCTTTATCCTTCAGGCTTATCACTAAGTTTGTCAAATCCGTTTGGTTCATCTTCGCT
This sequence comes from Pontibacter sp. GD13, assembly GCF_058216355.1. Classification (NCBI taxonomy): domain Bacteria; kingdom Pseudomonadati; phylum Bacteroidota; class Cytophagia; order Cytophagales; family Hymenobacteraceae; genus Pontibacter; species Pontibacter sp. GD13. The sequence continues at coordinate 128,858 of NZ_JBYZMQ010000010.1, read as the reverse complement.
GGGTTGTAACAAATGTGTTTCTCATACTGATTTTAAATGCCCCGGGTTCTGCCCTAGTTGGTAGGTTTGCAGCACCGAATAAACCGGATGCGGTGCGGCAAGTTCCGATTGCCAGAGTGAGATCGTATCAACCGGCAGGTGCAACGGTTCAGGTAGAGTTGCAGCAGGCAGGTGTTTAGGAGCTGGAACGCCTTTCTTAAACCTGGCCAGCGTAACATGCGGAATGGCTTTTACTGGTGACGGCTTTTCTGAAAGTTGCCGGCTCAGGTCCTGGCTTAGGGCTTCAAAAGCGGCGCTCGGTAAAAACCTGGCCCAGATCAGGCGCGGCCTGTTAGGGTGCGGACCTGGTTCCGTTTGGGCATAGGTCAGGGTGAAGGGGGAGTGGCGCAGTGCGGTTTCCTGTATCGCTTGCTTAATTGATATAAGCGACTCCAACGGCACGTTGCCGATAAAGAAGAGGGTAAGGTGCAGGTTCTGAACAGGTAAATACCGGAGGTGCGGGTGCTGGAAGTTATGTAGTTGCTCCGTTAGCTTTTCTGTGATAAAATCCGGCAAATTTGCCGCTGCAAACAACCTGATATGCTCTTTCATAGTTTTAGTAGTACGCCTGTGCAGGCGTGTAGGCCCAACCTGTTCCGAAAAGGGAAGCAGTTTTTTATTTACGTAAAGCCATAAAATTTATCTGTAAGGTATGATCAGACGAATTTATAAGAGAGTAGTTGCAGCCTTAGCGCTGTTTACCGTGGAATTGTTTATTGTATGGGGCCTTTTCCTGGTCTGCATCGTTGGTTTCCTGATCATTGGCAGCGAGGTGTTGGAAGGAGATCCGATTGGCTTTGATGAGGCCGCTTTCGGGTTTGCAAAAGATATCTCTAACCCGGCACTCAGTCAGTTCATCAAGTTTATTACCTTTTTCGCCTCCCGGCAGTTTCTCACCCCCGTTGCGCTGCTGCTGGTGGCTTATTTCCTATTTGTCCGAAAGCACCACTGGTATTCCCTGAAGGTTCCGGTGGTAGCGTTGGGCAGCATCACACTGAACATTGTGCTGAAGTTCTTTTTTGACAGGGCACGTCCCGGCAACCAGTTAGTGGAGGCATCGGGTTTAAGCTTCCCGAGTGGGCACTCCATGGTGGCGGCTTCGTTTTACGGTCTCCTCATCTACCTGGTGTGGCATAATGTGCGAGACAGGCGTCTGCGGAATGGCCTGGTTGCTTTTCTGGTTGTTTTTGTTTTTCTGATAGGTTTTAGCCGTATTTACCTACGTGTGCACTATGCCACCGATGTATTGGCTGGCTTTGCAGCCGGTTTTCTGTGGGTCGTGGTCGGCATCTGGTCCTTGCGTCGAATCGAGAAGGTGACCCGAAAGGAAATTGCTCCTGTGGTAGAGGAAGAAACGGTTGTTAAGTAAAATATTTTGCGGGAGGTATTGCAGAACTGAAATTCAGTCTTACCTTTGCAATCCCAATGAACAAGGGTTAAAGCGCTTTTTGCTTTTTAACTGATTTACCAGCGCACGTGGCGAAACTGGTAGACGTGCAGGTCTCAGAAGCCTGTGCCTTCGGGTGTGGGAGTTCGAATCTCCCCGTGCGCACACTATTAAAGCAAAAGCGGCTGTTTCTTTCCAGAGACAGCCGCTTTTGCTTTATGGCTAAAGAAGTTTTCGGTTGCTTAAGCAATTGGTTATCCCTATATGCGACAGGGGTATATTTCCAGCCTTGATACCAGGTGAAAAGTGCTGCCTCTCTTAACCCCTCCTGAAAACTGGAGATGGGCCCTCGTATAAAATGGGCTGACTTTATACTTTTTTTCTCCATCAAATCCAGGTTCCGGGCATCGAAAAGTTAATTTTTTTGTTCCTCCTCCCGCTGAGAGGAGGCTAGGAGGAGAGCTTTCACTCCCGCGACCTGCACGAATAACTACCCCTCACCCCAGTCCTCTCCCCAAGGGGAGAGGGAGTTATGTTGCTTGCCCCAGAAGGCGGGAAAATCGCATCCCATTTTAATAGTAGATCCACCATTTGCCCGACTGCTTCTTCCGGGTAAAGTGTTGTAAAAACCATTCCTTCTCTTTCGGGAGTTCATCTTTCAGGATCAGCACGGGTTGCTGTTGCAGTAGCTGTTGCAAGCGGGCAACATCCTCCGCGCGCTCCATTTGCAATAACTCCGCTCTCCAGTTCTCGTCACGCTCAAACTGTACCTCGCGGTCCAGGTTGTTGTTATTGTCCTTTACAGACAGGATGCTGCGGTTCAGCTCGAAGGCCAGCGAGGGGAGCAGTTGATCATATACTAGGATAGGCCGGTTCTGCAGCTGCTCTTGCCGGATAAAGTTGGCAATGGCTCTGCTGCTGTTGATCAGCTTGGGGTTGCTGCCCATAAAGTGCGTGGAGTAGGGGAGCAGCAAAAACGTGAACACCAGCACACTGGTTAAAAGCTTTTGCAGGACCGGCATCTGCATGCGCCAAAGTATAAAAAGGGCGGCAAACATAGCGAGCGGAAAAACCAGCGCCCACCAGGGCAGGGCGAGGCCAAGCGGCAGTATGGGGGCCAGCAGCAGGGCAGTGGCCAGCACCAGCAGGTAAACCATGCTCCAGCGGGTAACCTTTTGCAGGGTCTCCGGTGAAAGCTGGAATAGAAGCCATGCCGTGAGAAGGGCCTGCCCGGCAAAAAGGGGAAGTATGTACAAGATCAGCTTGGAGCTGGAAAAGGAGAAAAACACCAGCGGCACCAACAACCAAAGTATAAACAGCCGCTTCAATGGCCGGGGCAACTCCTTTAACTTTTTATACTTGGCCAAAAGTATAGCAAACCAGGGCAGACTCAGCGCAGGCGCCAGTACCAGGTAAAACCACCACGGCTTAGAGCGTCCGAAGGTCTCTGGGTTTGCATACCGCTGCACCGTGTGCTTGAACAGGAAATAATCCACGAACTGGCTATCCTGTAGCATAAGGTAAGCGTACCACGAGGCACCCACTGCCAAAAAAAGCAACAAAGCAGGCAAGTGATGCCAAGCTGTAAGTGTGGCTTCAGGAGCCGCAGATTTTCTATACCCGATCAGAACCAGCACCGGGAAAATAAGGCCGACGGGGCCTTTTGTGAGAAAAGCCAGGGCCAGCAGCAGGTAGAAAAAGTACAGCCAGGCAGCGTTCGCGTCTTTTTTATACCTGAGCCATGCCCAGATGGCTGCCAACTCAATAGTGGTCAGAAAGGAATCGGTAGTCAGGTTGCGGGCAGCGAGCAGTACGGCCGGGATGGTCAGGAAGACCACGGCGGCCACCAAGGCTTGCTTCTTGTCAGCCAGCACTATTTTGCCGATCAGGTACACCAACCCCACCTGCAGTACAAGCGAGAGCTGCAAAAAGAAACGGGCCCCAAAAGCGTCGGCTCCGAAAATACCCATGCCCAGGGCAGAGAGGATGTAGGTGACCGGGGGTTTGTGAAAGTGCTGAATGCCCAGCAGGCGTGGGTGCAGCCAGCTGCCCGTCTGCCACATTTCGCGGCTTATCTCGGCGTAGCGGGCCTCGCTTGTTTCAATCACGCCCCAGCCGCCCAGGTTATAGATCAAGAATAAGAACAGCAACAGCAGCAGCCAGCTTAACACGCGGCCACTGCGCAGGGGGGTAAGATCGAACATGCGTACTTAGTTTGTTGTAGACTGTTCCTGGGCCGCGCGCTCACGGGTGCCCAGGTAATAGTTGCGGCTGTAGGCCACTACCCCAAAGATCTGGCCCAGGAAAAGGATGGGGTCGAGGCGGAAAACAGCGTAAGAAATGATCATGAGGCTGCCAACCAGGCTGATGATCCAGAAGCCGGGGGGCAGCACCGATTCCTGTGCCTTTTCGGAGTAATACCACTGGTAAACAAACCGCAGCGTAAATACGGCCTGCCCCAGTCCGCCCCAGGCAATCAGCGGGCCCGAGATCTTGCTGTGCTCCATAATATAGCTAAAGCTGTACACATCGCTCCACAGCAGCCAGGCGGCAGCCGCAAAAGGAAACAGCACAGCGGCCCAGCGAACCGGGAAAGAGAGCTGGTCCCACATGTTTTTGAGCTTGATGTTGCGCATATAGATGAAATACGAGATCACCTGCCCGCCAATAATAACGAGGTCATTCCGTAGCGCCCCGTACACCATCAGCAGCACCGAGGCAAGCATGCTGGCCGTCCAGAAAGAGGTGGGGGAGAGTACTTTGCCTGCGCGCTCAGAGGAGATCCACTGCATCAGTATCCTGGCCGAGAACAGGAGCTGCGCCAGCAGCCCGACCCCGTAGATCAAGGCTTCAGATACGTCCATTTACCACAGGCTCGTTTACGAACGCCTCAGCGATTTCGTATTTTATGTAGCGCTTCCGCATCCATCTAAAGGCAAAGGTGTCGGTTAACGGACCCCACAGGCGGTTAAAGAGATGGTATTTGGAATAGCCGGCATACCGTTCAAAGTGCTGTACGGGCAACTGCTTTACACGGCCTCCCTGCAACTGTATGAGGGCGGGCAGGAAACGGTGCATGCCATCAAAGAACGGCACCTGCCTGGCATAGGCGGCATCCATTATCTTGAGGGGGCAACCCGTGTCTTTTATCCCGTCGTTGATCATGTAGCGCCTGAAACCGTTGGCGATTTTAGAGGAGATTTTTTTGATGAAGGTGTCCTTCCGTTTTGCCCGTATGCCGATCACCATGTCGTAATGCGGCAGGTGCTCGAAGAACAGCATAAAATCGAGGGGAGAGGTTTGCAGGTCCGAATCAATGTAGCCGATGTGCGTGGTCTTGATATGGTCTATGCCTGCTTTAATGGCCGTGCTAAGCCCTCTGTTTCGACCAAGTGACAGGAAGCCATACCCGGTTTTGCTGTGGCAGATCTGCCGGATCTGCTCCAGGCTGCCGTCTGTGGAGCCATCGTTGATGAACAGCACCTGCGTAGGCACCGGCGACTGGCTCAAAAAAGCGTCCATAGCCTCCGTAAGCCTGGTCAGGCAACCTTCCTCATTGTACACCGGCACGATGATGGTAAGCGAAAGAGATTCCATACTGCGTTATTTCCCTTTATAGTAATGTATGTGATTTATTGCTTATAGCCTCTTTCCAAAAAATGGGTACAGGCTGTCATTCCGGTGAATGTGCTGAAGCTTTCCCCGCTGGCTCCACTACGTTTGCGGCACCGGTATAGGCCTGGTACCAGGAAACAAACTTGCCAAGGCCGTCTGCCAGCGGCGTGCCCGGGCTGAAGTTAGCCATAGCGATCAGGTCGTCTACATCTGCATACGTTGCCAGCACATCGCCAGGCTGCATGGGGTGAAGGTCCAGGATGGCTTTCTTATTTAGCAGACGCTCCAGGTTGGTGACCAGGTCCAGCAACTGCTCCGGGGTGTTGTTACCGATGTTATAAAGTTTGTAAGCCGCCGTGGAGCCGTTTGTCGCGGCTGCCTGGGGTGGCAGCGTCAGCAACTTCATAATGCTTTCCGTTACGTCATCTATAAAGGTGAAGTCGCGCAGCATGTTGCCGTGGTTGAACAGCTTGATGGTCTGGCCCTTGCTGATGGCTTCTGTAAAGCTATAACAGGCCATGTCCGGACGGCCCCAGGGGCCATACACGGTAAAAAAACGGAGTCCGGTAGTGGGTATGCCATACAAATGCGCATAACTGTGCGCCATTACCTCGTTCGCCTTTTTGGTGGCGGCATACAACGAGATAGGGAAATCTGTGCGGTGATCGGTTTTGAAAGGGGTATTGTCGTTTAAGCCGTACACCGAGCTGGACGAGGCAAACAGGAAATGCTTTACCTGGGCCTGCCGGCAACACTCCAGCAGGTTGGCAAAACCTAACAGGTTGCTGGTGATGTATACTTCGGGCTGCTCTATGCTGTGCCTGACCCCAGCCTGTGCCGCCAGGTTTACCACAATGTCAAACCGTTCCTGCTTAAAGAGCTGCTTCAGTTCCGCGTTGTCGGCCAGGCTCAGCTTTATAAAGTATAGATTCTGGTGTGCTGCGCTTTGTAAAAGAGATCCCGGCTGGATGTGTTGCTTGTCGAAGCCCTGTAGCCTCAGGCGGCTGAACTTAAGTTCGGGATCATAGTAGTCGTTTACATTGTCCAGGCCAACGGCGACATGCCCTGTGGCGGCCAGGGCTATCATGAGGTGATGCCCGATAAAGCCGGCACTGCCGGTAACCAGTATTCGCAATTTTTCTGCCATTTTGGTCAGCTAGTCAACAAACTACGCCACAAAGAGCGGGAGCCCCGCCGATTAAAACTTAAAATTACTGTTAATATTTGTAAATCACTGAATAGGATATAAATTATTCAGAAACCTGCCCCGCCGGGTCCCGGCTTTTATCATTGCCCTGAAGTTTGTAAATTGTAAAGCGAAGAAATTCAGGTGCTAATTTATTGTGTAACAAGGCGCTGTTTTCGGATGCCACGCCCAGAAGCCCACTGAGGCTTTTATTTTTTTAATTTATGATACAGCTATACAAAAAAACAACAGCCTTTATACTGGGCATGCTGTGCCTGCTGCCGGCGCTGGCGCAACACCCGGATAGCACAAAGGCCATACAGCGGCAGCTGGAGCTGGAGCGGCGCCTGGTCATGGCCAATGATCGCCTGGCTCCTGGGGCAAAAGCGGCACGCATGCTCGACCTGGGACTTTGGATGGAGGCGGAGAAGTTGCTTTCGGGGGCAAGACAGACCGCACCGGTTAAGCTGACAAACGTACGGCTGGCGATGCTGCGCAATGAGTACCAGGAAGCAGAGGAGCTCGTAGACGAGGTTTTACAGCAAGATCCGCAGCAGCGGGAGGCACTGCTGCTACGCAGCAAGCTGTATGTGCAGGCCTGGGAACTGGGCAAGGCCATGGCCGCAGCCCAGCAGGTGCTGCGCGCGCACCCACACGACGAGGAGGGGGCCCTGGCGGTAGGCCGGGTGCTGCTGCTGCAGAAAAAGTATGACCAGGCCCTGGAATGGGCAAAAAAGGTGGAAGCATGGAACCCGAAGAACGCCAATGCTTACCTGCTGGAGTCGGATGTCTACTTCTGGAACCAGAAACCGGAACTGGCCGAGCAACCCCTCTTCACCAGCCTTACCCTGAACCCGTTTAACGCCGATGCGCGTTTTAACTACGGGTATGCCATCTGGCGCCGGGTAGATGCCACGCAGCTGAACGCCATGGCGGCACAATGGGAACTGGCCCTGGAGCTTAACCCGCTGCATTATGTTACGCACTGGCATTGGGGCAACGGGCATACCAACCTGACTTACGCCGATTATGCTCAACCCGAGGATGAGCAGGTGCGGCAAGTGCTAAAAACCGCTGATTCGCTGCTGTCAGCGGACAGGATTCAGGAGGCGCTCAGCCAAATTAACCAGGTACAGCAGCAGTACCCCGCTTCGGTGCTCCCCGCCATGCTGCGAGGCTCGGCCTACTACATGGCCTTCGACATGAACCGCGATACGCGGCTGGACTCGGCCCAGGCCATTTCCCTGCGCATCCTGGCCAGGAAGAAGCACTACGGGCCGGCGCACAATGCCCTGGCGGCGGTGATCAAGCAAAAGCAGCTAACTTACCTGCACATGTACGACTCGCTGCAGCAGGTAGTGCAGCACACGCAGGTAAAAGACCCCGTCAATTTTGGTAAGGTGTTCCCGGATGTGCGCTACTACCCGGGCAACGAGGTGCAGAAAATGGTGTGGACACAGCTCTACGAGAGCATCGTTTACTTCCCGTTCCTGTCCAGGCAAAAAGAGAAGTTCGTAATCCCGCCGCTGCACACCGATCTGGCGATTGCCATGGGCTCGCCCTACTTCCGGCAGGCCACCACCTTCGATAACCGGCAATGGATGGATATTCGGGGAGTGGGCAGCGGTGCCGCAGGGATTGAATACGTAATGCGCGGCTCTTACCTGGAACGCAACGTGGTGTTGCACGAGTATGTGCACCTGTTTCATGAAAGCGTTTTTACCGATACCGAGAAGCGGGCAGTACGACGCCTTTATTACAATGCCATGCAGGAAAACCGCACCCTGGATTACTATTCTGCCAACAACGAGCACGAGTACCTGGCCCAGACGTACCCGGCCTACTTCGAGCCGGTAAAGGTGCACCCGCTCAACCACAAATCCATCAACACCACCGCCGACCTGAAAGCCAAGGACCCCGACCTGTATGCTTTTCTGGATAAGCTAGTGCAACGGCAGCGGGCCTACCTAGCCGGCGACACGCAGGCCATGGCCAGCAACTGGGCGCAGGTGTACCTGAACCTGGCAGAGCAGGCGATGCAACAGAAAGCGTTAGCACGGGCCACCACCCTGCTCGATACCGCCCTGCTATGGGACACGAAGTACCAACCTGCCCTGATCGCTTATGCCGCCGTAGCGCAGGAACAGCAGCACTATGGCGCCGCAGCGAAGCGGCTGGAAGAAGCGAAGCTGATCAACCCGGCTTTTGCCCCCCTTTATGTGGCGGAGGCGCAGCTGCAGGAGGCTTTGAGAAAAGACGGCAAGATTTCTGAAAAGGAAGCGATAAAAGCACAGGAGGCCCTTTACCGGAAAGCACAGCGCCTGGAGGATGACCTGATGCTGCGCGCAAACACCAACCAGCTTTTCAGGGAGTTTTACCTCCGTTATGGCCTGGTGCCGCAAGCCAAAGCAGTAGCGGAGGCGTACGCAGCCGAGGCTCCCACTGTATCCACTTACCTGCGCGACCGGCGGGATGAGGCCCTGGCGTTTGCCAACTGGCTGGAAGGCACAGCGGTTAAAAGCGACAAGGCAGTAAGGGAGTTGGCAAAGCTGGTGGCGCTTAAGCCCCAGAACTTTGCGCTGCGCCAGCAATATGCCGATGTGCTGGCCGCCCAGGGCATGTTGCAGGATGCCTACAACACACTGGAGGAGGCACAGCGAATACTGGCCGCAGGCGGAAACCCGCGCCCGGAATACCTGGTGGCGATGGCCCGATACAGCGTGCGCATGGGTGACATGGAAAAGGCAAGGGAGTTGGCACACCCCCTGCTAAAAGAAGAAGTAAAACTGCAGGGCGAACCGTATGCCCTGATCGCATTACTGGCCGAGCTTGGGAAAACCGAAGAAGCCGAAGCACTACTCAAACAACAACCTACGCCAAAAACCAGGTATGCCGCAGCGCAACAGGCCTTTGCCGAGGCCCAACTGTTGGATGCCCGGGGTAAAACCAACAAAGCTATCAAAGCCTACAAAGCAGCGCTGGAAAGTTACCCGTTTCAGCTGGCAGCACGGCAGCGTTTAATTGCATTGCTCAAGCAGAAAGGGAAGGAAAAAGAGGCGGCCAGGTGGATTAATTTGCGAAAAAGCCTCTAACATTGTATCTAGCAACAGAAAAAAGCAACCAGCATTTTTTACCGGTGCCCGAGACGTAAGCGTAACTTTAAGCCGCGCTTTAAAAAGTGAGCCATAAATACCCGCTAATAAAGAGGCCTGCAAGTAATTGCCAAAGCATGAAGACGCGCTCAGCCAATTTATATTTAACTAACCTAACAACATCGTATGAAATTAAAATTACTATCACGCGCCTGGGTGCTGTTGCTTATTTTGTTTGCCGTGGCTTGCCGCAGCATGCCCGCCGTTAATGAGGGTGCCCTGCCCATTGCAGAAGCAGATTCCGGAGGGGTGGCCAATCAGCCGACCACCATTTACCTGGTGCGCCATGCCGAGAAAGATATATCAGACCCTTCGGAGCAGGATCCGGGGTTGACCGAAGCCGGCGAAGCCAGAGCCGAGGCTTTGCGCTTGCTGCTGGAGGGCCAGAAAGTAGACGCTTTGTTCGCCACAAAGTATAAGCGCACCAAAAACACGTTGCTGCCGCTGGCCAACGCGCGCCATCTGAAAGTTACAGAGTATGATGCGCATGATTTTAACGGACTGGAAAGCATGATATTACGCGAGCATGCAGGTCAGACAGTGGTGGTGGCCGGCCATTCCAACACCCTGCTACCCCTCATAGAGGCTTTCGGCGCCAAACGCCCTATGCCCGAGATATCTGATCGCCAGTACAGTTACCTGTTTAAAGTGGTGGTTAGCCCCGACGGAGCCGCAGTTGTGGAGACAGATAGCTTCGGCGCAAAGGGAAACTAATATTTTCAAAAGTATGAATGTGAAGCCCTGCTAATCAGTTAGCAGGGCTTTTTTGTTACTCGTATTCAATTAAGCAAAGCCAAGAAGGGTTTGCTGCGTAGTAATGTGAAAGTTTAAAAAACTATGCGCGAACTAACGATAAAAGTGGCCCGGGGAGAAGGAGAGGGTGTCATGGCAATAGCAAAAAAGCTGGATGGCAAGAACCTGAGCATACAGGATACGCACGAGGGAGAAATGGTGCAGGTGCACCTGAGCAACAAGCGTGTCAGCGATTTTATTGAACGTATTAACTATTTGCCCAAGGCCGAGGTCACGCTCATACCACGCGGGGTGCTGACGCTTTATCCGCCGCTACAGGAGTCGCCTGACCAGGTAACCGACGTGACGTACTGCAGCCCCCTGGAAATATACCTGGGAGGATTGCAGAGTGTAGGATCAAAGTTCGGATTGGTCAGTTATTCGGCGGCGGGTGGCATTCTGGTCTGGATCGGCTTGTACACCAACACGGTTTTCTTGTTGGTGGCCGCCATGCTGGTGGCCCCTTTTGCAGGGCCCGCCATGAACGCCGCCCTGGCTGCCGCGGCTGGCAAAGCGGATCTTTTAAAGCAGAGTCTGGGGCGATATGTTATTGCCATTGGAACCGGCATTGCGGTCTCTTTCGTGCTTTCATTTCTTCTGGGCCAGCACTATGCTACTCCCATGATGGTAGATGTCAGCCAGATTTCGCAGGTTACGCTGTTACTGCCGCTGGTGGCCGGCTTTGCCGGCGGCATCAACCTGGTGCAGTCCGAAAGGAGTAGCCTGGTGGCCGGCGCAGCCGTCGGCATGCTGGTGGCTGCCTCCCTGGCGCCGCCTGCCGGCATCATCGGCATGGCGCTGAACTTTGGCAACTGGCAATTGGTGAGGAGTGGCTTGTTTTTGCTTATACTGCAGCTGGCAGGCATTCAGCTCTCGGCGGCATTGGTGTTCAGGTTTCTGGGTAAAGTAACCATCAAAGGCGTGCGGTTCGCCGATGGCAAGGAGTATATTTTTAACCTTTCCCTTATCATCTCGACATTGGTGCTCGCGGGTTTGCTCTACTGGCAGTTTTACCAGCAACCGGGCTTACAGAAGAGCAGCCTGGCAACTGAGATCACAGACACGATCCGAACAGAACTAAGCACCCTGCAAGATATTGAGACCATAGAGGTAAGCGCCCGCTATACACGGGGCACGCTGCCAGACATAAACCCGGTGATCTGCGAGTTGTACCTCTACAACCGCAACAAATCCCTCTCCGAGGCGCAAGTGAAAAATATGGTGAAGGATATCCTGCGAGACAGGCTAAAATCTAAGAAATGGAATTCTGACCTCATGTATAGTATCACGATGCTTGACTACGAAACCGACCGTAAACCCAACTAATGCGTTACCACCTGTGACTTGGCCAGCCTGTCGTGAAAAGTGATATGAGAAGTATTTGGAATGCCCAGCGCATAGCGGATGAACACGATCACGACAGAGACAGGTTTTACAAAATAACGGATGGAAGCACTTTTAAAGGAAATTCTTTTACCGGAGGTGCTCAGTACCTTTAACCCGACCAGGTATTTGCCCAGTGTGGCTTTACAGGCGCACGTTTCCATGCCGGCAAAGTAGAGCCAGCCCAATAATAAATGAAGAAAACGCTCAGGTTTGAAAAAGTATGCCTGATCGTCGCTGCTGAATGTCAGGTAATCTGTAATGCCAACCAGGGTAAGCAGCAGCAGTACATCCAGGGTAAATGCCAAAACGCGTTTACTCAAATCAGCAAGCTCGACCTTTTTACCTGTCTGCGTATAAATTGCTTGCATAGATTGTATTTCAGGACTTTTTGTCCTTTTCTTATACTTTCTACGCGAAAGTTGGTTACAGATATTAAAAAGTAAATCACCAGGCCATGATTATAAGCTTAAAAAGCCATCCCATTTTTTAAATAGGATGGCTTTTTAAGTATAAATACCTGTCTATCACTTAAATGTGTCCTTGCTCTCTACTATTTTCACCTCCTTCACGTTCAGCTTGTAGTTGGCAATGGCGTCATCCTCGGCCAGTACCTCCTGGGGCAGGCCTTCTTTCACCAGGTTAGAATAGCTCATCGGCGATGGCGTGTTGTTTAGTAAGGCCTGTCTTAAAGGCTCCGCCTCGCTGTCGTCGGTTACAATAGTGATGAACATGTTCTCTGTCTGCCAATATTTCTTCACCGCATTGTTCACATCCGCCACTGTGAGGTTGGCCAGCAAGCTGTCCAGTTCCTGAATGTAATCCTGGCGGCCATAGAACCTGGAATCCATCAGAAAACCCAACTGCTTCTCCTGCGTTTGGATATAAAGCTTGATGTAGGAGCGCAGGAATTTGCGGGTCAGTTCAAACTCGTCCGCTGTCATGCCGTTTTTGATCAGGTTGTCTACCTCGCGGATGGCCAGGCGCAGCGCAAACTGGGCGTGCCCTACATTGATATCGCTTAGCTCAGCGTACTGCTTTTTAAGGCCTTCGGCAATCTGTACCGGCCGAATCCAGAGGGCAAAGTAGTTGGAGCTACGAGGAACCCCCGGATTTGGCAGCTGATAACTGCCACCCTGGTCGTACCATTCAATATATGCGTAATCGCCGTAGTTCATCGAGCGCGTGGTGCGGATCTTGTCGTAAAGCTTGCCGTAGCTTTTGCGGTGCTCCCCTAAAAAGGAGTTGGCTACCATCAGCGCGGCAAAGTCGTCGGCGGAGCGTGTGACCGGCATCGGGGTGCCCGTGAAAATGGCAGAGCCCAGGGCATCATCCTTCTTGATGATTTCCACCTGAATACCGTTTGGCTGGTTCGGTTCCCCGGCTTTGGGCAGGTCTGGTTTCACATTCGACATTTGTGCCACATCGGCTTTCAGTTTGTTGAGGAACGCATCGGTGTAATTGCCGGCAATCCCGATCAACACATTGTTTTGCGTGAAGTAGTTGCGCCAGTGGTTCTTTACATCGTCCAGCGTAATGTTGGGCACACTGGCCGAGGTGCCTTCTACCACATGCTGGTAGTTGGTGCCCCGGAACAACAGGTCCTCCAGCGCCTTCTTGCTGTACTCCTCATCCGACGAAGCCCTGATCACCTGGTCCACGAAGTTCTGCTGGTTCGATTTCACGCGCTTAAAATCCTCTTCGGCAAAAGCCGGGTTCAGCATCAGGCCGCGCAGGATCGGGTAAAACTCGTTCAGAAAATCCTGATGCACGGCAAAGGTGAACACCGTAACCTCTTTATCCACATTGTTATAGTAGTCTGCTGCCCATGGGTAAATCTTATCTTTGATCTGCGTAACAGTCATATCCCTGGTGCCCGACTCGGTGATCATCTGGGCCGTGGTGTAGGTCAGCCCTTCCTTGCCTTTCGGGTCGGACATGGAACCGTTTTTGAACATCAGCTTGATGACCACCTTGTTCGATTCCGGCTGCTTCAGTTCCACCACTTTGCCCGGGCCGAAAGCCAGGTTGGCGTCGTAAGCGCTGTTTGTAGCAGGTGTTGTGGCCGCGGTTGTTTCTGTTTCGGGGGTTTGCTGTGATACCTGTGGCTGCTGGGAGCAAGATGCTACCAGGAAAATCAGGGGCAACACATAGGCAATTATTTTCTTCATACTGTTTATCTTCCTGTCGTTCAACATTTCTTTCCGAACCCCTACTTAACTGGCGATTTGTCAGTCGGGGCAATGGTACCTACGGTCATGGTCTGAGGCGTGAAGTACTTCTTGGCAACGGCCATCAGGTCTTGTGCCGTAATGGTGTCGAATACGCCATAGAGGTTATTCAACGACTCAGGGTCGCCGCTAAGCCAGATGAAATTGGCCAGGGAGTTGGCAATGGCATCCGGACTGTCCATGCCCATGGCAAAGCTATACTTGATGCGCGACTTGGTGTCTTCGATCTTTTTGGCATCGATCGGTTTTGTTTTGGCCTGGTTCAGCGTCTTCATGATCTCGTCTTTCACGTATTGCATGTCTTCAGCTTTCAGGAGCGAGGCCGATACCGATATCAGGTTCGGATCGCGGGAGAACTGCGGGCCACCTGCTATGAAGCGTGCCTTCTGCTCGTTTACCACCAGCTTGCGGTACAGGTCGGAGTTTTCGGCAAAAAGAATGGTAGAGAGTATACTTAGGGCGGGCAGGTCTTTGTCTTTGTCAGAGAAGGCTGGCCCCTTGAAGTTAAGGCTCAGGTAAGGCGGAAAGCCCTGCTGCTTCACGTGGGCGTAGCGCGTTTCGGTCTGCTTCGGCTCTTTCGGGATCTCAGGCTTGTAGGTGCCGCGCTTCCAATCGCCGAAATACTGCTGGGCCAGGCTGTTTACCCGTTCCGGAGTTACATCTCCTACCACCACTATGGTGGTGTACTCGGGGCGGTAAAACCTGTCGAAAAAGGTGAGCGAGTAGTCGTATTGGTTGGGCATGTCCACTACATCCTCAAAAAAGCCCATGGTGGTGTGGGAGTAGGTGTGCTTTTGGAAGGCGGTGCTCACCAGTTTTTCATAGAGCTGCTGGTAGGGGCTGGCCGAGTTCTTGGTGTACTCCCCCTTCACGGCCCCGGCCTCTGTCTTAAAATCATGCACGCTATACTTCAGGTTCTGAAAACGATCAGCCTCCAGCTCAAACATCTTATCGAGCATGTCGGCGTTCCCCGTCATGTGGTACACCGTTCTATCGATAGAGGTGTTGGCATTGGCGGCGGCGCCCATGGCTTTCATGATGTCGCCGTAGTCTTCTGTGGAGTATTTTTCGGTACCCCGGAACATCATGTGCTCAAAAAAGTGCGCAAAACCGGTTTTCCCTTTTTCCACCTCCTCGCGGGAGCCGGCGCGCACCACCAGGTAAAAGGCTGCCAGCCCCGGACTGCTGTAAGGCACCGTAACCACATTGAGGCCGTTCGGTAATTTGTTCTGGTGAATAGGGTAGGGGAGAATTTTTTCTTTCTGGCTGCTTTGCTGTGCTATTGCCGGGTAAATGGCAAAAACGAAAAGGAGCAGCAGCGCTACGCATCTGTTTTTCATAATAAAGGTCTTTTTTGAGGTAGTGTACTGTTAAAGGGCAAATTTATATTCATAAATATACAGAAAATCGCCTTTTTAGGCAAACAAGAAGCGCATGAGCCTTTTAGCATAAATGGCATCATGTGATTTGTGTTGCCCGACAGGCCCTAAACGCAGGATGCCCGGCTTCAGCGGCCGGGCATCCTGTCAAATTGTTTGGTAAGCGTGCGTGCTACACCAGTTCCGGAGTCCGGTCATGCGCTGAGGCGGCATCCGGCAGCAGTGTGTCGTTGTCCGTTTCCACAAGGCCTGTTGCCAGCTCCGGATGAAACTCCCCTTCCCAACGGGCTACCACAGCGGTGGCCAGGCAGTTGCCGGTCACGTTGATGGAGGTGCGGGCCATGTCCATCAGCTCATCAATGCCCAGTATAGCAAACACCGGCCAAACCGGCAGGTTGAAGGAAGCCACGGTGCCTAAGAGTATAACCAGCGAGGCCCTTGGCACGCCGGCCACCCCCTTGCTGGTGAGCATCAGGGTAAACACCATCACCAGCTGCTGCTCCCACGACAGGTCGATGCCTGCGGCTTGGGCCACAAAGACGGAGGCCAGCGCCAGGTACAGTGTGGTGCCATCCAGGTTAAAGCTGTATCCGGTGGGCATCACGAAAGCCACGATCTTGCGCGGTACGCCCAGTTTTTCCATTTCTTCCATGGCGCGTGGCAGGGCGGCTTCCGAGCTGGTGGTGGCAAAGGCAATGGAAACAGGACCGGAAATGGCCTGCAGGAAACGCTTGATCGGAACCCGCGCGATGAGAGCAACCGGCAGCAGCACCAGCACGGCAAAGGCAATCAGGGCAATGTAAAGTGTAGCCAGCAACTGGAACAGGTTAGTTAAAATTCCCAGGCCCATGTGGCCTACCGTATAGGCAATAGCGGCGCCTACGCCTATCGGGGCGAAAAGCATGATGATGTTGGTAAACTTGAACATGGTCTCTGATAGGCTTTCGCAGAAGTCCAGCATGGGCTTGCGCTTTTTCTCGGTAACCATGGCCAGGCCAATGGCGAACAGCACACTGAAGATCACAATTTGCAGAACCTGCCCTTCGGCCACCGATTTGGCGATGTTCTCGGGGAACACATGCAGGATAATGTCGGCAGCCGATTGCTTGGCAGGTGCCTGTATTTCCTCGGTCTGGGCAATGCCTGTCATGTCGATGCCCTTGCCTGCGCCACTGATGTTAATGGCCACCAAGCCGATGAAAAGCGCCAGCGTAGTAACCACCTCAAAGTATAAAATGGCTTTCCAGCCCATGCTGCCCACCTGTTTCAGGTTAGAGTGGCCGGCAATACCCACCACCAGCGTGGCAAAAATAAGCGGCGCGATGATGGTCTTGATCAGTTTAAGGAAGACCTTGCTTAACACATTCAGGTTGGAGGCGAAGGCAGGGAAGTCGTACCCGATCTCGGCACCCACCACCATACTGATAAGGATCCAGGTGGTGAGGGAGCGCTTCTGAAGGCCATAAAGCAGCAGGACGGCAATACCCGCCCAACGCACGGCCATCAGCGCAACAGGCGACAGTGAGATAAATTCATATTGCTGCAGGACGGTAAGCAGCGCAGCCAGCGTGATACTTACCAGGGTTGCCAGCGGTAAAAAGGACTTTTTCATATAACAATTATTGAAGGCAGGTGTTACTTGTAAGAACAACTGCCACAGTAAACGATACCTTTTTTTGAGCCTAGATTAGCAAGGTGAACTGAATCTAAGCCAAAAAAATTTAGCAAATATAAGCTCATTTGCCAGACGGCCAAATAGCCAGCCAGGCATGGGCCAAACTATATTTTCCGGGGGCAGTTTCAGCTACACCAACTCAGGCATAATTAGTGTAGGCAGGTGTATTCAGGCAAATATTTACTTACTTGTGAAACTTTTTTAAATAAACCCTGTTGATATGTTTGTACATTAAATGTATGTACATATATTTGCATCAAGGATCAGAAAAACACACGGCAATGAAGATTGAAGACGAGATAAAACAGCGGGCTTTCAAGAGCACTCATCAAAAGGCGCACATTAACCTGATCTTTACCTCCGGGTGGCTGCAACAACAGCAAGCGGCGCTTTTTAAGCCCTTTGGTGTAACTTTGCCGCAGTATAATATTTTGCGTATCCTGCGGGGGCAGCACCCCAAGCCGGCAACCGTAAGCCTGCTGATAGACAGGATGCTGGACAAGACATCCAACGCCTCGCGGATAGTGGATAAACTGGAAGCCAAGGAACTGGTAACACGCAAGCAGTGCCCAGGCGACCGCCGCACCGTGGATGTGTTGATCACTGATAAGGGCCTTGACCTGCTAGGCAAGATGGATAACATAGAGGGCGGAATAGGCACCGGCATTCAAAACCTGACGAACCAGGAAGCGGAACAGTTGAACGTACTGCTTGATAAGATCAGGGATTAAATCAAACAACAAAAACGACCATAAAATTTAAAAACAGGATAATGAAAAAAATCACAATTCTCGCTTCGCTGGCATGTGCCATGATGTTTTCAGCCGTATCTGCGCATACCGCCAACAGCGCGGCCACAGCTACCACAGCAGCTGCCAAGGCACGCCCTTACAAGATAGACAAAGCTAAAAGCGAGGTGAAATGGCACGCCAAAAAAGTAACCGGCGAGCACATGGGCACAATTGGCGTAAATGAAGGCCAGCTTCAGGTTAACGGAAGCAAGGTGACCGGTGGTACTTTCACCATTGACATGAACTCGATTGCGTGCACTGACATCAAGGATGCCAACTATAACCAAAAACTGATAGGGCATTTGAAGTCTGATGATTTCTTTAGCGTAGAGAAGCATTCCACAGCTACTTTTAACATCACCAACCTGAAGCCAATAGCCAATGCAGCGGCAGGCCAGCCAAATCACACCGTTACCGGCGACCTGACGATCAAGGGCATTACCAAGCCGATCAGTTTCCCGGCCACGATCAGTGTTAAGAACGGCGTGGCAAATGCAATGGCAGACGTGACCATCGACCGCTCTAAGTTCGACATCCGTTATGGCTCTAACAGCTTCTTCGATAACCTGGGCGACAAGGCCATCTATGATGATTTTGTAGTTTCATTTAATGTGACCGCGAAGCAGTAAGCTTTATCATCCATTCGTAAGCGGCCGCTCTTTTCCTGAATACAGGAAAAGAGCGGCCGCTTTTTTTAATACTTCTCTTTATCTTTGAGCAAATTAATCCCTACACCTATGCACCTGACCAGAGCCACTGTATTTCTTTTAATGCTTACTACCGCCTTCTTAGGCTTCAGCTGCTCCACCCAAAAGCAGCCCGATGCGCAGGCTATTGTTGATAGCGCCATCATGGCACATGGGGGTTCAAACCTGGACCAGGCGGTGGTTAGTTTTAAGCTGCGCGACAAACGCTACCGCGCCCTGCGCGACAATGGCGCCTATGTGTACAGCCGCACCTTTACCGACGACTCAACCGGGCAGCAAATCCACGACGTACTCCGCAACAGTGGCTTTACCCGCACCGTGGATGAGGCAGAGGTGGCGTTGCCTCAGGAACGGAAAGATGCTTTTGGGGCTTCGGTCAACTCTGTAGTTTACTTTGCGCTGCTGCCTTATTTTCTGAATGACGCCGCTGTGCAAAAAGCATACCTCGGGGAAGTAAAGATAAAGGGTGAGCCTTATGACAAAGTGAAGGTTACCTTTGCGCAAAATGGCGGCGGCTCCGACCACGAGGACGAGTATGTTTACTGGATCCATAAGGAGCACCACACCATGGATTACCTGGCCTATAATTTTAAAGAAGACGACGGCAGCATCGGTACCCGTTTCCGGGAGGCTGTGAACCCGCGCGAGATCGGGGGAGTACGGTTCCAGGATTACCTTAACTACACATCGGCGACTGCCCTCCCCATCGAAAACTACGACAAAGCCTTTGAGGCAGGCGGCTTAAAGAAAGTGTCGGAGATAAATCTGGAGGAAGTGCGGGTGAGTACTTTGCCTAAAGTATAGCCCGGGGGCGTTCACTTAAGCCACCTCAAACTCCAGAGGCAGGGCTACGGTCAGTTGCTTTTGGCGGGTGTGCATTTGCTGCAGAAAATCGTCTAGTTCCGCTTTGTACTCCAGGTAATAATCCTCGTGCAGGTTTTTTCGGATCAGCGTGATGGTGCGCAGCAGCAGGCGCGCGGTGGCGGTGTAAAAGCTTTTGTAGTAGCCGTCGAACTGTGCGGTGAAATTATCGAAAATTAGGCGTAGCGTGTACAGGTGCAACTCCACCTCTGATTTTGGGTTTTTAGTGACCCGCTTGTAGCGCGCTATTTCTTTTAGTGCCTTCCGCAGGGCTTTTGTCAGCGCCTTGGCCAGACTGCGGCCATTGGCGTTTAGCAGCAGTTCGTGTATTTTATCGGCACTTTGCGCATAAACTTCCTCCAGGGTGGCCTCTTCCAGCTCAAAGCGCAGCAGATCGTATAGCTCCGCATCGCGGCGGGCCGCTTTTACAATAATATCTTCCTTCTCTTTTTCGCTGAGTTGTTTAATGGCTTTGCGGAAGGCCGGGGAAACTGATGGCATAGAAGGCTGGCTAAGGAAGGTTTTGCAGGTCCAGCAGATCTTGTTGCCGTGCCGTGGCCTGTTTGTTTTTCTTCAGGTCGTCCAGGCTTATGAAGTTGGCCATTCCGCCGCCGAAGGGCATCACTGCTTTGTTCGCCCAGCAGTCTGCAAATTCAACGCCGGCAAGACCCGTGGACAGGTCGATGCGGTTGGGCGGGTAGCCCAGCTGCACAACGATCTCTGGGGTAAGTAAATCTTCGAGGTTAACCTCGTTTTCAGTATAGCCATACTTTTGCAGGGCACGAAGAACCCGTTGGGCGTTTTCCGGGGTAGGATTTACCCAAATGTCGATGTCGCCGGTGTAGCGGGGGTAGCCATACAGGGCCACTGCAAAACCGCCCGCAATTAAATACTCAGCTTCGCAGGCGTTGATCTCTTTAATGAATTCCTCAAAATTGTGTGTCAGCTCCATTTGTACTAAAAATCTGTATTGGGCACGCAGCTGTTGCAGCGCTGCCAGGCGCGCGGCTGTTGGCTGAGATAACCAATAGGTAAGGTCGTTGTTGCTGTCCGACAACTTTTTTTTGCTAACCACTCTGCTTGCCGGTGGGGGCAGAGGGGGAGATGCTTTTATTTTCAATGGATGGGTAGGTTAGAAAACCAAAAAGTCTACAACAAAAGCAAGTCATTAAATAGTGTGCTGCCTCGGTGCAGGCAAAGGCAGCACACAAAATTAAAAAAATTATAAGTTTTCGTCAAAGTACTGCGTCACTTTTCGCATTAAATGAACGCGGTCTTTGCCCCTAACATTGTGTGGGTGACCAGGATACACGAAATAATCGAGCAGGATGCCGTTATCTACTGCCGTTTTGATGAACTGCAGGCTGTGCTGCCACACCACCACGTCGTCTACCGTGCCGTGTATCATCAACAGTTTCCCTTTCAGGTTAGGAACATACCCTAGCAGGCTGGCTTTCTCGTAACCTTCGGGGTTTTGTTCAGGCGTGTCCATGTAGCGCTCGGTGTACATGATCTCATAAAACTTCCAGTCGATCACGGGGCCGCCTGCCACGCCTACTTTAAAAACATCCGGTGTGCGCAGCATCAGGGAGGTGGTCATGAACCCGCCGAAGCTCCAGCCATGCACGCCCAATCGGTTTTCGTCTACGTAAGGCAACGACTTCAGGTAATTCGCGCCGCGTATCTGGTCGGCCAGTTCTACAGTACCCAACTGGCGGAAAGTTGCCTGCTCAAAAGCCAGGCCACGGTTGCCGGAGCCGCGCGAGTCCAGGGTGAAAACGATATAGCCTTTCTGCGCCATCAAGTACATCCAGAGGTTGGCGCCTCCAAGCCAGCTGTTGGTCACCAACTGCACATGCGGCCCCCCATACACGTACACCACCACGGGGTATTTTTTAGTCTTATCCATGTTGGGCGGAGTGATCATACGGGTGTACAGGTCGGTGCCATCGTCGGCCTTGATCGGGAAAATGGTGGTCTCGCCCAGTTTGTAACCGGCCAGTGGGTTGGGGGCGTTCAGCAGGGTTTGCGCCACTTTGCCTTCTTTGTTCAGAATCCATATTTTGCGTGGGGTTACCTGGCTGCTGTAATCGTCGATGAGGTACTTGCCGTTGGGGCTAAGCTGGGCGTTGTGCGTGCCACTGCCTTGCGACAGGCGCCTCTCTTTTCCGCTTTTCAGGTTTACCGCGTATACGTGGCGCTCCAGCGGGCTCTCAGCCGTAGAAGTATAGAATAGCTCATCGCCTTTCGGGCTGAAGCCGAGAATGTCCGTCACCATCCAGTCGCCGCTGGTTAGCTGGCGTATTTGCTTGCCGCTAGTGTCGTAAAGGTATAAATGGTCGAAACCAGATCGCTCGCTCACCCACACAAACTGGTCAGGCTTGTTAGGTACAAAGTATAAACCATGCTCAGGCTCTACGTATTTCTCGTTCTTCTCCTCCAGAAGCGTTTTCTCAAACGCGCCTGTCAGGGCATTGTAGCGGTTCAGTTTCAGGTGGTTCTGATCGCGGTTCAGCACAGCCACATAAATGTGCTTCTCATCGGGGCTCCAGGTAAGGTTGGTCAGGTACTGTTCAGCGGGCTCGCCGGTTTTCAGGTAAATGGTTTGCCTGGTGGCAGTGTTGTAAACGCCAATGGTTGCCTGGTGGCTTTTGCCGCCGGCCATTGGGTATTTAATGGCATTTTGCTTGGCGGGCAGCGGGTTAACATCCACCAGCGGGTAATCGGTTACCATACTTTGATCCATGCGGTAAAAGGCCAGTAGGTTGCCAGCCGGCGACCAGAAAGTACCTTTGGTAATGCCAAATTCGGAGCGGTGCGCTGCCTGCCCGTATACGATGGCCACGTTCGCATCCTCCGAAACGGCAACATCCGGAGCGCCGGCAGCCGATACGTACAGGTTGTTTTCTTTGGTGTAGGCCAGGCGCTGCAGGGTGGGGTCCAGTTCGGTGTTCTCTGCCTCGGCGGCAAACGGAGTGATGATGGCTGCCTGGCCAGATTTCAGGTTGTAGCGGTATACTTTGTGCTGCGTTTCAAAAACCAGCGTGTTAGCGTCAGCCCAGTGAAGTTCAGGGAAAGTCTTTAGCTTTTCTGCGCCAACGGCTACCAGGGCATCGCTCAGGGTGCCGAGCTTCAGGATCTCGCTTTGTTTAGAGGAAGAGGCGTTGCCGCGCACCAGTACCTGCTCGGCCTTGTTCTGCCGGAGGTAGGTGAAATCGTCGGTGCCGGGCACCCAGCTTAGCTGGCGCAGAGTCTGGGGCTGCAGTGCCGGGTTAAGGATGGCGTCTTCCATGGTTAGCATCTTGTCCTGGGCCTGCAGTTGCAGCGTAACCGCCGCCAGCACAAAAAGAAGCGTGAACCTTTTGAAGTGAGTGGAAAAGATCATGGATATGGGGTGTATGGGTATGTTTCGCAAAAAGTGTGAAACGCAAGAACGGTTTTATCTGCCTGGATAGCAAAAATAAGGCCTTTAAATGTTAGCAGGGCAGGTGTGCCGGTGGGTGGGCAGTAAACGTGGGTAATAGCAGGCAGGGCGGAATTATACAGGGGCAAGCGTTGTTGCAGACTATACCCCATTGGGTAAACTAAAGGAGCCAAAACAGGTTTATACTTGGCAGGAGACTTCGTTTAATGCATAAAATTTTGTATTTTTGTACTATGAATTGGGAGACAGAAATTTTTCACAAAGAGCAGTTTGAGGTAGAGTTGCTGGAAGAGAGCACGGACCTGCGTAACCTGGTGGTTTTCAACGACGAGGTGAACACCTTCGACCATGTGATCGAAACCCTTATCAAGGTATGTGGCCATACGGCCGAACAGGCAGAGCAATGCACTTTGCTGATACATTACAAGGGAAAGTGTACGGTAAAGGTCGGCTCGTACGAGGAGCTGCAGGGAATGTGCTCGGCCCTGCATGACAAAGACCTGTCAGCAGATATAGAGTAGCAGGGGAGGGCAGATGAATTTTCCGTCGAAACTGATTGAGAATGCTGTCGAGGAGCTGGCAAAGCTCCCCGGCATTGGCAGAAAAACCGCGCTGCGCCTGGCCCTGCACCTCTTGAAGGAGGAAACAGAGGAGACTTTTTCGCTGGCAGAGGCGCTCGTAAAAATGCGCACCGATGTAAAGCACTGCATCGAGTGCCACAACATCTCCGACGCAGAGGTTTGCAGCATTTGCGCCAACCCCTTACGCGACCGCAGCCTGCTTTGTGTGGTCAGTGATATCCGCGATGTGATCGCGATTGAGAATACATCGCAGTACAAGGGGCTGTACCACGTGCTGGGGGGCGTTATTTCGCCCATAGAGGGCATTGGCCCAGCCGATCTGCAAATTGACTCCCTGCTGGAGCGCCTGCCAAAATCAGAAGTGAAAGAGCTGCTGCTGGCCATAAGCCCAACTATGGAAGGCGATACCACCGCTTTTTACCTGACGCGCAAGCTGCGCGACTATCAGGTGCGCATTTCCACCATTGCCCGCGGCGTGCCCGTGGGCGGGGAACTGGAGTATACCGATGAGGTGACGCTGGGGCGAAGTATAGTGGAACGAACAGCCTACGGCAGAGTATAAGGGGCGGCTTTACTTAAGAACGAAAAAAGATACAGTAGACCAACTGTATCTTTTTTCGTTTGCACAGGCCTTGAGCTGTCTTTTTAATAGAAGTAAGGGGATGATTTTTGATGCAAATTAGCGATCAGGGCGAAGCCGTTGGCCGAAGTGCTGGAAAGTCTGTTGCTTTATGAGTAAATTGCCCTCCAAACGCGAATACCTATGCACGAACCAGAAGAAGCGAACACCATACTTTCAGATCGAATTGCTGCCCTATCGGAGTCACAGACCATTGCCATGGCCAAAAAGGCCCGTGAACTGGCTGCCCAGGGGTTTGATGTGATCAACCTGAGCTTCGGCGAGCCTGACTTTCAAACCCCGCAGTATATCAAAGACGCAGCCAAGAAAGCAATAGACGATGGCTTTACATTCTATACACCGGTAGCAGGCTACCCGGAGCTGCGCCAGGAAATCGCCAAAAAGTTCAAGCGTGACAATAACCTGGACTTTCAGCCCGAGAACATCGTGGTATCAACAGGTGCCAAGCAGAGTATTGCCAACGCCGTGCTGTGCCTCACGAACCCCGGCGACGAGGTGATCATTTTTTCGCCTTACTGGGTGTCGTATGAAGAGATCGTGAAACTGGCAGAAGGGGTGCCTGTGCCATTGATGGGGCAGCTGGAAAATGACTATAAAGTAACAGCCAGCCAACTGGATGATGCCATTACCTCCGATACTAAAATCGTGCTGTACTCCTCTCCCTGTAACCCGACAGGCGCTGTATTCAGCGAAGAAGAGCTTTATGCCCTGGCCAAAGTGCTGGAGAAACACCCGCAGGTGTATGTGATAGCCGACGAGATTTATGAGTACATCAATTTTGAAGGCAGGCACGCCAGTATGGCCAGCTTCGACTTTATCCGCGACCGGGTGATCACCATCAACGGTTTTTCGAAAGGCTATGCCATGACGGGCTGGCGCGTTGGGTACCTGGCCGCCCCAAAGCATATTGCCGCTGCCTGCGATAAAATGCAGAGCCAGATCACCTCCGGTACCTGTTCCATCGCCCAGAAGGCGGCCACTGCCGCCTTGCAGGGAGGCAACGCCGCCTCGCTGGAAATGACAGTGGCTTACCACCGGCGCCGGAACCTGGTACTGGATCTGATGAACGACATCCCGGGGTTTCAGACCTACGTGCCGGCAGGCGCTTTTTACATCTTCCCGGATGTAAGCGCTTATTTTGGCAAGCAGTACGCAGGGCAAACCATTCGTACTGCCCTGGACCTGAGTATGTTCCTGCTGACAGACGCCAACGTGGCAGTGGTAAGCGGTGAGGCCTTCGGGGCTCCGCGGTGCATCCGGTTTTCCTATGCCACCTCAGATGAAAAGCTGACAGAGGCACTACGCCGCATAAAAGTTAGCCTGGCCAAACTGCAGTAATGAATCACATAAAAAGTTTAGAGGACCTTTTCGCTGCCTTCGATCAGCTTCGCGTGCTTATAGTGGGCGATGTGATGATCGATTCTTACCTGTGGGGTAAATCCACGCGCATCTCCCCGGAAGCACCTGTGCCCATTGTGAACGTGGTAAAAAGGGAAAAACGCCTGGGGGGAGCCGCTAACGTGGCCCTGAACGTGCAGGCCCTGGGCGCCACGCCGCTATTGTGCTCCGTGATCGGACAGGACCAGGACGGCGCCGACTTCCTGACCCTGCTCCAGGAGAAAGACCTGACTGCCGAAGGAATCGTGCAGAGTTCGGCACGCGTCACCACCATCAAGCACCGGATCATTGCAGGCGCGCAGCAGCTTTTGCGTGTTGACTCAGAGATAGAGCATAACCTGACAGCGGACGAAGAGCAGAATTTAGAGAAACGCTTTAAAGATTTGTTGGAAAAAGCAGATGTGGTGATCTTCGAAGATTACGATAAAGGCGTTTTCTCAGAAAAAAATATCCAGCGGTTTATTGCCTTAGCCAATGCACGCGGTATCCCGAGTGTAGTAGATCCGAAAAAGAATAATTTCCTGAGTTTTACGGGCTGTACCCTCTTCAAACCCAATTTAAAAGAGCTGCGGGAAGGCCTGAAAGTGGACTTTGCGGATGAGAACCTCCCTGCCTTCGAGGGGGCCGTAGGCCTTTTGCAGCGACGGCTACAGGTGCCCCAAGTGCTCGTAACGCTGTCTGAAAGGGGGGTATTTATTGCTGACGGGCATAAAAGCACCTATATTAACGCCCATCGCCGGGCAATCTCAGATGTGTCAGGTGCCGGTGACACGGTTATCAGTATTGCGGCCCTGTGCACAGCACTCCGTACCCCGGCCTCTTTTCTGGCTGGCCTGAGTAATTTAGGGGGCGGCCTGGTGTGTGAGCAGGTAGGGGTGGTGCCGGTAGATAAACAACGCCTATTTAAGGAGGCAAAGCAAATCAGGTTATTCGATACAGATGAATACAGAAACACTTAACAGGGTTTTATACGGCAGCAAGCTGACGGCTTATGCCATCATGCGCCGCACCACCTATCTTCTGGCGCTGTTGGCAGTAGGGCTTCTGGTGTATGCACATGGTGTGGTGGAGAGCCCTGACAGGTTACGGTTGCTATACTATGCCATCGACTTGATCCTGGCCATTTTTGTCATTATCTACTTTGTGCGCATTCTGTATGCCTTCGAACGGGTCAAGTTCCTGCAGCGCACTTGGTTTGAGGGGTTGTTGATGGGCATTGTGCTTATCAACCAGATCGGAACGTATGTGTTTGGCATACCGGTGGTGTATAATGTGTTTGAAAGCATCGGCATTCCATTGTCTGTGGAGCTGTACAGGGTGATCGTGTCCATGTACATGCTGGTGCTGCTTGTCGTGGAGCTGCTGGAGACAAAAGTACACCTTAAAACAGTACAGCTAAAGCCTTCCATTACTTTCATCCTAAGCTTTGTGATGCTAATTTTTGTGGGAGCGGGCCTGTTTATGCTGCCCAAGATGACCAACGCCCCGGAGGGCATGCGCTTTCTGGATGCTTTGTTCATGGCCACCAGCGCCTCCTGTGTAACGGGGCTCGCCGTGGTTGACCCCGGCACTTACTTTACCTTTGCCGGACAGGTGGTGTTGCTGATGCTAATTCAGATGGGTGGTTTGGGTATACTAACCTTTGCCACCTTCTTTGCCTCGATGATGCGCCAGGGCGTTGGAATTAAGCAGCACGTCGCCATGCATGAGCTGCTGGACAGCGAGTCGCTCTATTCTACGAAAGGCTTGCTGCGAAAACTGATCTTCCTGACGCTTACCATAGAGGCGATTGGCGCTGTGGTGATGTTTGTGACCTGGGGCCCCGGTGCGGAGTTCACCAATTTAGGCACTAAGATATTTTTCTCTGTTTTTCATGCCGTCTCAGCATTTTGTAATGCAGGATTCTCGCTGTACCCTGAAGGCCTGTATACAGAGCCTGTGCGCTTTGCCTATGTGCTTCACTTAACGGTGGCCATGCTGATCATATTCGGTGGTATCGGTTTCCCAACCATGCTGGATGTATTGTCTCCTAAAGCAATGCGCTCCAGGTTGCATGCCCCCTGGAAAAACTGGAAAATGCTCTCTCGCGTTACGATCTATACTTCGGTTGCCTTGCTCTTGCTGGGCACGGTGGGCTTCTTTTTGCTGGAGTATTTCAACACGCTTTCCGAACTGAACTTTGTAGAGGCAATGATTACTTCCTTTTTCCAGTCGGTAACCACCCGTACCGCCGGTTTTAACACCGTCGATATTTCGGCGCTGAATGTGCCCACGCTGCTGATGTTTATTTTCCTGATGTTTATCGGCGCCTCGCCTGGCTCTACGGGAGGTGGTATTAAAACGACAACCTTTACCGTGATCCTGATATCGGTGTGGGCGACTATCCGCAATAAACGCAACATGGAAATAGGCCACCGCACTATCCCGCATTCCGTTTCGTACAAGGCGTTTTCTATCTTTACCTTTGCGTCGGTGCTCAACATCATCTTCATTTTTGTGCTTTCCATCACAGATGCGCAATATGATATTCTGAAGCTGGCCTTCGAGCAGGTGTCGGCCTTTGCCACGGTTGGCCTGAGTACAGGCATTACGGCAGGCCTTTCGGATATCGGTAAAATTGTGATCATCCTGTCGATGTACATTGGCAGGGTGGGCACCCTGACACTGGCACTAGCCCTGAGTACCCGCACTACTTCCACCAATTACAGATACCCGGCCACACACCTGGCTGTCGGCTAAGACTCAGGAGCTAAAAATGTGCGGATGTGGGAGAGCATGGTAACAATTGAGCTAAAAAGGAGAGGCCCGCTACAGCAGCGGGCCTCTCCTTTTTTATAGTCTAACAGCAGAAACGGCAGTCTGGTCTTTTGTTAAATCGATAGCTTGGTTGCGATCCTGAAATCTGATAGAGCAGCTTGTATTTTTCCCCTGGGTGCTAACCCAAAAGCATACCAGATCTACCTGTTACTATACGCTTTTACAGTCTGCACAAAGCATTTCACCTTCTCAGGGTCTGTGTCCGGGTATACCCCGTGGCCCAGGTTGGCAATGTGGCGCTGTGGACCAAACGCTTCTAGCATCTTGATGGTTTCTTTCTCGATCGTATCGAAGGAACTGTAGAGCAGGCAGGGGTCCATGTTGCCCTGCAGGGTTTTGTTAGGCCCCACCTGCGCCCGCGCCTTTTTAACCTCCATGTTCCAGTCCAGGCCAATGGTTTCGCAGTTTAACCTGCTGAAATCCTCCAGTGCAAAAAAGGCCCCTTTGGCAAAAACCGTGACCGGCACGTTTTGGATGGCATCGCAGATCTCAGCAATATAAGGCAGCGCAAATTCGCGGTAGTGCGCCGGGGTAAGGATGCCCGCCCAGGAATCAAAGATCTGGATCAGGTTGGTACCTGCCTCCACCTGTGCTTTTAAATAAGCGGTGGTGGTATCGGTGATCATGCGCAGCAGCTGGTGAGCCAGCTTCGGGTTGGTGTACAGCATGCCACGCGCGTGCGAGAACGTTTTGGAGCCGCTTCCTTCTACCATGTAAGCCAGAATGGTCCAGGGGGCGCCGGCAAAGCCGATGAGTGGCACGCGGCCGTTCAAAGCCCTTTTGGTCACCTTAATCGCCTCCAATACATAGTGCAGGTGCTCCTGTGGGTCGGCTATGCGCAATTGCTTCAGGTCTTCTTCCGTGCGGATGGTCCTGGGGAAGAAGGGACCGCGTTTCTCTACCATCTCATAAGTGCAGCCCATCGCCTCAGGCACCACCAGGATATCGGAGAAAATGATGGCCGCGTCCACGTCCAGTATATCGACGGGCTGGATGGTGACCTCTGCGGCCAGTTCTGGCGTTTCGACCAGTTCTTTAAAGCCGCTCAGGCTGTTGCGCACAGCACGGTACTCAGGTAAAATTCGGCCAGCCTGGCGCATCAGCCACACTGGGGTGCGCTCTACAGCCTCGCCCTTGGCAGCTCTTATAAGCAGATCGTTCTTCAATTGCATGCCGCAAAGATAGGGAATATGCAGCTTTACAGAAAGCTGCTCAGCAGTAAAATACTACCCGCGCAATAATGAAAGGATGCCTGTAGAAATAAAATTAACACCAATGGATAAAACTATGAAGCCCATGATCCGCGCCAGTGCCGATAAACCTGCCTTGCCAAGGTAGTTCACCAGTTGGTGAGAGAAAATGAGGATTACAAAAGAGACGGTTGCGACAAGCAGGACAGCAGAAATGATCAGACACATATCAGCCAAAGTGGATGCTGTAGAATACATGCCTATGCAAACGGCGATGGCCCCCGGGCCAGATAGCATCGGCATGGCGAGAGGCGTAAAGGAGATGTCTTCTTTCT
The DNA here is from genome assembly GCF_058216355.1 of Pontibacter sp. GD13. Taxonomy (NCBI): domain Bacteria; kingdom Pseudomonadati; phylum Bacteroidota; class Cytophagia; order Cytophagales; family Hymenobacteraceae; genus Pontibacter; species Pontibacter sp. GD13. The sequence continues at coordinate 99,275 of NZ_JBYZMQ010000010.1, read as the reverse complement.
GAACCCCTTCTTTCAGTACGCCTTTAGATACCTTTTTACCACGGTGCGCTTTACTGGTAAGCAACTCAAACCCGGCTTTCATGATCATGAGCCCTCCTGCAATACGAATGTCAGATAACCTAATGCCGAAGAAATTGAGCACATACTGGCCTGCAAAGAAAAACACCGATAAAATAAGCGCCATAAAGATGCAAGCCCTTAGAGCCTGCTCGTTGCGATTGGCAACGCTGTCGTCGTGGGTGAGGGTAAGGAACACAGGCATTGCGCCAAAAGGGTTTACCACTGAAAAGAGGGCAGAAAAGGCAGCTAATATCACCTCCATAGTTTTGTTTTTTATGGAAGTAAAAGTATAACAGTGAGATTACCGGGGCATTATGGTACTGTTGCGGATTAGTTAATTGTTTGGCAGTATTTCTTGCGCGGAGGCTAAGTGTAAGGCCTGTCTTTGGCAGCTGTGCCAATTAGAATCTTACCCTTGTTTAACGCTCGGTAAAGAAAAGCGCCGTAAGTGCCGAAACGATAAAATTAACCCCAATAGATAAAACAATGAAACCCATGATGCGCGAGAGTGCCGCCAGTCCGGATTTACCCATGTAGCGGGTTAACTGGTAAGAGAAGCGCAGGATGATGTAAGAGACAATGGCCAGCAGCACAATGCCGATCAGGATCATGACCATGTCCAGGTAAGAGAGCGAAGTAGTGAACAGACCGATGCTGATGGCAATGGCACCAGGGCCCGAAAGCATCGGCATGGCCAGCGGTGTAAACGAAATATCATCTTTCAGCTGGCCCTCTTCTACCACATCTGGTGAGATTTTCTTTTTGTTGGCACCCGGTGTCAGCAGATCGAACCCGGCGCGCATGATCATCAGGCCGCCGGCAATGCGTAGGTCATGGATGCGGATACCGAAGAAGTTAAGCACATACTGCCCGGCCAGAAAAAAGACAGCCAGAATGCCCACCATGTATAAACAAGCCTTCAGTGCCTGCTGGTTACGGCTGTCGGCGGTATCGTCCTGGGTGAGGGTAAGGAACACAGGCATGGCCCCGAACGGGTTAACAACTGAGAAAAGGGCGGAGAAGGTGGCAAGTATGATTTCCATAAACTGATTGTGCGGAGCAAAGTATAGCCTCAAAATTAGGGTTTAATCTAGGCAAAACAAAGCTTTGGCAGTTATGCACGTAATAGGAGGGCTGATTAAAGTATAATCTGTATTTTTGAAAAACGAATACCCCAAACCAGAAACACTATGAAAGGAGAAGTAAAGCTGGGCATACTCGGAGGCGGACAGCTGGGGCGCATGCTGCTGCAGGCCGGGTTAGATTTTAACCTCTACACCCTGGTGTTAGACCCCGACAAAGACGCCCCTTGCAAGGCTATCTGCCACGAGTTTTTTGTAGGAAGCTTCCGCGATTATGACACTGTGTACGCCTTCGGCAAGCGCTGCGACATCCTGACCATCGAGATCGAGCATGTAAACGCAGATGCCCTCGATAAACTGGAGCAGGAAGGGGTGAAGGTTTACCCCGATGCCCGCACCGTGCGCACTATACAGGACAAAGGGGCACAAAAGGAGTTCTTCCGTAAAAACAGCATCCCGACATCCGACTTTTTACTGCTGCAGGAGAAGGCAGAGCTGGCTCAGCACCTGGACTTCCTGCCAGCCTTCCAGAAACTGCGCCGTGAAGGCTACGACGGACGCGGCGTGACGCGCCTTGCCAGCCAAACAGACATGGCCAAGGCATTCGAAGAGCCGTCAGTGCTGGAGAAACTGGTTGATTTCGAAAAAGAAGTAGCCGTGATCGTGGCGCGCAATGCCAGCGGCGAGGTAACCGCTTTCCCGGTGGTGGAGCTCAGCTTTCATCCGGAGCATAATCTGGTAGACTCGCTTTTTGCCCCTGCCAACATCGCCTATAAAACCCAGCGCCTGGCCATTGAGATTGCCACGCGCGTGATCGAGAGCTTTGGCATGGTGGGCATACTGGCTGTGGAAATGTTCCTGACCCAAGACGGGCAGATTCTGGTGAACGAGGTGGCGCCCCGGCCGCACAACAGCGGGCACCATACGATAAAGGCAAACTACACCTCGCAGTACGAACAGCACCTGCGCGCCATACTTAACCTGCCCCTGGGCTCTACCGAAACCCAGAGTGCCGCCGTGATGCTGAACCTGCTGGGCGAGGCTGGTTTTGAGGGGGAGGCAACCTACGAAGGACTGCAGGAGGCGCTGGCCGTGCCGGGTGTTTACATTCATCTGTACGGTAAAAAATACACGCGCCCGGCCCGAAAAATGGGACATATTACCGTACTGGGTAAAGATGTGGCAGAAGCGCAGGAGCGTGCCGGTCAAGTTAAAAACCTAATTAAAGTAAAAGCCTAAACCATGACTGAGGAAACAACAAATGCACAACCCCTGGTGGGTATTATTATGGGTAGCCAGTCAGACCTGCGGGTGATGGCTGCCGCCGCCGAGATACTGGAAAACCTGGGAGTGGCGCATGAGGTCACCATTGTGTCGGCGCACCGCACCCCGCACCGCATGTTCGAGTATGCTGAGAATGCCCGCAAGAAAGGCTTGAAAGTGATCATTGCCGGTGCCGGTGGCGCTGCGCACCTGCCTGGCATGGTTGCGTCGCTCACCACTTTGCCTGTTATCGGCGTACCCGTAAAATCCAGCAACTCCATCGATGGCTGGGACTCCGTGCTTTCTATCTTGCAAATGCCGGGAGGCGTACCGGTGGCCACTGTGGCATTGGACGGCGCACTGAATGCAGGCATTTTGGCCGCTCAGATCATCGGCACTGCCAATGCCGCTGTGGCAGACAGGCTGGAAAAGTATAAAAGAAGCCTGCAGGACAAAGTGATGCGCTCTGTAGAGGAACTAAAGCGCGGCGATCGGGACCTGGATTAACGTGCGGTTTGGGTATGCATACTTTTTTGCCGCACCCACGACAGTGCATTTGGCACGTAAAAGCCTAGAGTGGCGGGGGCATAGGACCTGGTTTATACTTGAGCCCAAACTGTTTTGCTGTGTACTGGCGCTGGAACTCCAGGGTGCGAAGCTTCTCGTTTCTAAATGAGACAATATCCTTAAAGTGGGATTTCATCTTTTTATACTTTCTATAGCTGTGCAGCCGCGATTTTAGAGCCAGGAACTTAAGGAGAAACAGCTTGCCTTTAAGTGATTGCTTCGGAAGCATGGACTTCATCAAAGCAATGGCGATAAATACGTTCAGATTCTTAATAAAACGTTGCAGCAGGCGCAGCTTGAACGAGAAGACCGAATTGCTGCCGTACCTGGTAACGATCTGATAAGGTATAAGAACCTCAAAGCATGCCGAACCTTCCTCGAAGAACTGGATATAGTAGCTCCAGTCTATGCGGTCTTTGGTTATGTAGTGCTTAAAGAGCAGCCTGTCGTCGTACCAAACACTATAGCCGGCTAAGGATAAGGCATAGCACAGCTCATAATCCCCTCCGGAACTCAGGTTAGTCGCCACCCTGTCGGTTAGCAGTGGTTTAAACCCTGCTTTCAGCAGATTATCGTAAGCAGATTTGCGCAGTACAAAGCCGGCACCGTAAACAGCGTTCGAAGGTACCAGTCCTGACTGTTTTGCCTGCTGGCCGTTCGCGAATTTCGGAAACTTCATGACCCAGTAAGGCGGATCTGTTTCATACACCAATTCCCCTTTGCCGCCGAGTACACCGATGTGCTGGTGCTCCATCATCAGGCTGTAGGCAATGTCGATATAATCCTCGTGCAGCCAGTTGTCATCATCGCAGAACAGGATAAACTCATAGCGGGCATTATCCAGCGCCATTTCGCGGGCATATGTTAGCCCTTGCTGGGGTTGGTAGAGCAAGCTGAAGGGGATGCCCTGTTCCTGGTTTTCTAAAATATCTAAAGCCACGGGGGTGGTGTTGTCCGTTGAAGCGTTGTCAATCACAAGTATCTCCCAGGCAAAATTATGCCGCACTTTTTGCTTCAGGATGTGAAAGAGGGTTTCGGGCAGTCTTCCTTCCCCGTTGTAGGTACAGATCACGATAGAGATTCCGGGCTTCATAGGCTGCTGATCAACATTTTAAGGTATAACCTGGTGATTTTCAGGTAGAGCCATGGGCTCATGTAAAGTTGTAAGGCATGCTTGATCTGTGCGTGCACTGCGTTCCGGTCGTGCAGCCGTTCCCATAACTGGTTGGCCGTGCGAATGCCATAGCCAGCATAGTATCTCCTGGACCTTTTTAGTACGGTATGCCGGCTGTTGGCCGGTAAGTGCTGCTGAATACGCGCCATTGTTAGTTCTAGGTCTTGCAGGTTTTGGCCGGTTAGAAACTTGTTGGCGGTAATAGAGGTTTGGTGCTTTCTGTAAGCGGCCAGAACGGAAGGCGAGTAAGCCACTGGAAAATGGCGTGCGATGCGCACCCACATTTCCCAGTCCTCCCCGTACGTGGTGGCATAAAATGCGCCGAGCTGCTCGTATACTTCGCGTTTCACCGTTATAGCCGCATATTGTATCCTGTTGCGTTCGCTGATGCGCTCCAGCCAGTTTGCCAAAATGCCATCCTGTTTGCCTTCATTCTGTTTTACAGAAATGAGTTTACCCGACTCGTCAATAAAATTGTAGCGGCAGAAGGCGGCACCTGCTTCGGGGTGTTGCTCAAAAAGCGTCTCTATCTTGGCGTAGTAGCCTTGCAGCACATGGTCGTCTCCGTGCAGAATATGGACGTATCTGCCCCGTGCCCTGTTCAGGCAAGTCTCAAAGTTACGCAGGTTGCCTACATTGCTTGCTTGCCTGAAGTATAAAATCCGGCCCTTCCCCACGCTCTCAACCAAAGCCTTTACGTCTGTATCGGTGCTGGCGTCGTCCACAACCTCTATCTGCATGTCCTGCTCCGGGATGCCCTGGCAGAGGATACTGTTCAGCGTTTCCTTTAAATAGGTGGCGCAATTATATACCGGTACCATCACCGACCAGCAGGGCTGCTGGCGGTCTGGGAGCAAGGGTTTGATAGTAGGAGGTTGTAGCGGTATCCGGATCATAAGCAGCACAGGTTTCAAGCACAGGACTGACCTGTTGGTATTAAATAAGGTGACTTTATCTTATTCGCTTTTTTTATGTAATTGTTTTGCGTATTTTAATAATTTTAGAAATATTTTATATATTTATATTTATATACCTATTGATATATGATGGATGGCTAAATCTTCCAAATTAAGTATAATGCTAAGCGTTAATTAATCTTCGATCCGAGAAACACCTTGGTGGGTGTTGGCATAGTGTTAACTTCAAATCACCCCGTCAAAAACCTACTTCTCACCTTTCGTGCGCCTTTTCAGTGTTGATTCTCCTGTTGAATGCCTGAGAGGCGGCATAAGCAAACGGACTCTGTAGCATGCCTTGCAGTTCTATCAGGGAAAAGGATCTGGGCAGGTGGCGCGGCGGTTTCACCAGGTTTTTCAGATTCCATTTGGCGAACCAGTTCCATAAAAGGAATTTAGTTATGGCAGAGAGCCCCACAGTTTTATGCTGATAGCAGGTGATCAGGTAGCACCCAAAGCTGCGGCCGTTATCTTTTATCTGCTTTTTAGTGGCTGTCAGCTCCTTTCTGTGCGTGTGCCAAACCAACATGGCCGGCTGATAAACAATGGTGTGGCCATGGGCTAACACGCGGTAAAACATTTCGATGTCGCCGGCGCCGCTGCTTGGCGTGCCAACTTCCAGCGCCGTGTCAAACACATTTACGTGGGCGAACACGTGCCGCCGGAAGGCCATGTTTACGCCAACTCCCATGCTGGCAGCCCGAAGGCGTTGCCGCTCGTTGAGCTTAGCGCCTGCAATCGTCCTGCGCCGGAATCCGTGCCCCATGCCGCCGTAGCCAACCTCAAAAATAAACTGGGCCTTCGTGTGCATCTCGGCAGGGGCAACAAACCCCGATACAGCTGCTATAGTCTCGTCTTGCAGGGTTGTGGCAATGGCCTGCAACCACATCCGGTCCACTTGGGCATCGTCATCTGTAAAGGCAATCAGGTTGTAGCGTGCCTCGCCAATGGCTCTGTTCCGTGCCCTGTTCAAGCCGGGTTGCGCTTCCAGTACATACTTAATGCCCGGGTTTAAACTGCTCAGGCCAGCAACCAATTGATAGGTGTCGTTGTTAGAGGGGGCGTTGTCAACCACGATGATCTCATACACAGGGTAATCTAGCGCCAGCAGTGCTTGCAGGCATTTTGCCAGGTAATCGGTGCGGTTTCGGGTGCATACCACCACGCTTATCCCTTCCGGCGCTGCGCCGGGTTGCGCCTGTGGAGTATACTGGTTCTTGTGTGTGAGGAGCATTAACTGCCAGCCCACCTGTTTATGTATAGCTTCCGAGAGTGCCGCGGCAGCGATGATTTTTTCTCCGGAACAGGGGATGTTCACCCAGCCCACTGGCATGTGGTTCAGCCGAACCAGGATTCGGTAATATTTATAGCCAGCCTCAAGAGGCAGGTCGTTTATTCCCTCCGAGAGTTCAAGTTGTATTACCTTGTTAGCCATGGTAGTGTCTGGTTATAAGTCAGGTGCTGATGGAGTGGAGTCTCTATCCGGAAAGCTGCAGCATCTTTATGCGGAGTGGCTCCTTCTAAAAGCATGGCCTGGTAGAAGGGCCATGCCAATGTTGTTGCCAACTGCCCACGCAAGTGCCTGCCACCAAGCCGCTCGGCTCCTGCCACAGGTGGGATGTTGCCTATAAACTGTTTGCCGTAATACAAAGCCGCCCCTGCCGGGGAGTCTCTGTTTAACCGGGCCTCCGCTTCCGCAATTCCTTTTTTTAGGTCGAGTGTATATAAAGGCGCAACAGGGGTGGGGCGTTGATGCAGCAACTGCTGCAGTTGCTGCCTGGTGTTTACTTGTGCGGCCACCCCTTTCATGTACCAGAAGAACTGTAACTGAAAAGCCAGCTTGTGCCACTGCCCCCGCAACTTAGCCCTTTCCAACACCTTTAGCCATTTTCGGAGCGCCCACGACTGGAAGGAACCCAGTAGAGGGAAGCTGTATACCAGGAACAGCAGCGTGGCTTTGCTGCGGGTATAGGGAGTTTTAAAGGCTGCAAATCGCATGGATGGAAGCAGGTTAGGATGTAGCCTGGCGAGTTGTACATCTGCAATCCCTTCCTGCCTTTTTCGCTCCAGCGACCTTTCGAAATCTGTTGCCTCATCGCAGTGGTAACCCCAGGCATCCCTTGAAAACACAAAGGCTGCACCGGCTTTTAACAAGCGTGCACCCAGTTCATAGTCTTCGCGGCAGGCCAACGATTCATTAAACCCGCGGAGTTCTCCAAAGAAGGAGGCTGAGATGGAAAAATTGCCGCTCAAGAGGTTTTCATAAGTAAAACGGTAGTTACTGTACCGCATGTGGTGGAACTTGTTCTCCCACCAGGCCCTGAGCAGCCCAATGTAAAAACCTGTGAATTTAGGAGACCGATACGGCAGGTAGCCGATCACCACGCTTCTAGGGCCCTGGTGGGCTTTCAGGTGTGCACTGACCAGGCCCGGGGAGGGGGCGATGTCGTCGTCGAGGAACAGGAGCAGGTTACCCGAAGCAATAGCTGCCCCCCGGTTCCGGGCTACTGCCGGCCCCTGGCTGCTTTGTTCGATGTACTTTAGCGTATAGGGTGCCTTAAAGTTCCGGAGCAGTTCTGCGGTTGAAGCATGGCAGCCATCCGCCACCACGATCACTTCCATCAGGTGCTGGGGGAACGTTTGCTGACTTAAACCCAGAAGTAAGGTCTCCAGTGAGCTTACCCGGTTGTGCGTCGGGATGATGACGCTGATGTGCGTGTCCTTCTTCATCAGGCAGGCTGTTTGTGAAGTTTCTTTCTCGACGTATGATAGGCCCATGGGCCATGAAGGCAACCCTGCAGTTCGGCGACCATCAGATGGAAGGGCATGGCACAGGGACGTTTCAGCAGCGCTTTTGCCAGTAGCCGCAGCTGCCCGCGCCAGAACCAGTTAAAGGCCACCCGAAACACACCCCATTCGCCGTTTTGCGTCAGGTGGCGGGTGAACAGGGCATACACGCCCACGCCATAGCCATAAATGGTAGCCCGCAGCTCTGCCATGCTTCTTCTGTGCCGGTGCCAGCTAAGTGCAGCGGGGTCGTAAACAATGGTATAACCGGCCACTAAGATGCGGGTAAAGATATCGTGGTCGCCGCCGGAGTGGGTTGGGGTTCCTGCATCCAGGGCCTCGTCAAAAAAACCAATTTCACTAAACACGCTTTTTCGGAGAGCCATGTTGGCACCGGCCCCAACCCGCCCGGTAGCCAGTGGGTTGGCGGTTTTGTTGGTATGCTCTTTCCTGGCAAATCCCCGACTGAAAGACGCAAACTGTTCGAAACTCTCCTGCGCCTCCGTCTCCAGCTCCAAGGGCATCGTTAAACCGGTTACGCACTGCACCAGGGGGTTGCTGAAATTAATGAGCAGCCCTTGCAGCCAACCCGCATCCGGCGTGGCATCATCGTCCGTAAAGGCCACCACCTCGGTTTGCGCCTCGGCCAGGGCGCGGTTGCGGGCCACGTTCAGGCCAGGGCGCGCTTCGCGCACATAGCGCACGCGGGGGTAATTGGCCACCAAGTGCCGGGTAGCCTCGGTGGTTGGGCAGTTGTCAATCACCAGGTACTCCTGCCCCTGATCTGGCAGTTGCATGAGTGCCTCCAGGCAGCGTTTCAGGTCATCGGTCCGGTCGCGGGTGCAAACGGCTACGGTGGCAGTGGGAGGGAGGTAGCCTGGCACTTGCCGTACGTCCCAGTTTAGGTAATCGTGTACCTGGCTAAGCCACAGTGTTTTGCTGACAGCATCAATGACCGGGTACATATTTTCCGAGATCGACAGATACCCGTCCTTCACCTCAAGCAAAACCCTGCCAATAGGTTTGCCTTTAAACCGCAATAACACAAAAGCCCTGGTGTATTTCGGAAGGGTTGGGACGCCGGGTGGCAGGTTTTCTATATCCAGGTCAAGTACTGCGGTGGCCATGGGTGTTGCGATTAGGGTACGTTGTGTTTAGGAAATGGGATCAGGGATAAAAAGCGTAAGGTTCTAGCGAAGCACCAGGTCGGTTTGCTCCAGGTAAACCGGGAACTGCGGTCGCACCGCCCCCCACCACTTGCCAAACCACGGCAAATCTCCCCTGTAGTCCTCCAGTTCAAAAGAGAGGCACTCATTAAAATCCAGTAAGTGCACCGCTGTGTCTTTTAAAATGTTAAACGAAATATAGTAAGAGCCATCATTCAGAAAGTCGCCCGGTATGGTGCACTCCCCCTCCAGGGTGCCCGACTTATAGCAGTGTACGGACGCAGAAAGTACATTGAAGATGCATTCGCCGTTGTATGAAAAAAGTAGGATACGGGTACTGATGTTCACGCCATCCTGCAGGTTCCAGAACTTGAATTTAACGGTAAGGGAGGTACGAATATCCAGGGCCTGCCCGGGCGTATCAAGGTGCGGCACAATCTCGACGGACTGCATCCGGATCAAATCATTTCCGGGGGCGTTCTCCGGAGTGTCCCAAACCTGCTTCAGGCGATGCTTCTGTATACTCGACACATATTTGTTAACCACATCGGCCGCATTTCCCCACTGTTGCGCCTTTCCTTTGTGTAGCCACAGCGCTTTGTCGCACAGGCTGTTTACTGCCTGCATGCTGTGGCTCACAAAAAGTATGGTGCGGCCGTCGGTCTGTGATATCTTCCGCATTTTGCCCAGGCATTTTTTCTGAAAATCGGTATCTCCCACAGCCAGCACTTCGTCCACGATCAGAATATCAGGCTCCAGGTGTGCTGCCACGGCAAAGGCAAGCCGAACGTACATGCCTGAGGAATAGCGTTTCACAGGCGTATCCAGAAAACGTTCTATGCCTGAGAAATCCACGATTTCATCAAACTTTTCCTTAATCTCGTGGCGGGTCATGCCTAGCACGTAGCCGCTCATGTAAATATTCTCCCGGCCTGTCAGCTCGTTGTGGAAACCGGTGCCTACCTCCAGCAGGCTACTCACCTTGCCGCAGCCTCTTACCACCCCGCGCGTGGGCCGCACAATCCGAGAGATGATTTTAAGGAGCGTCGATTTGCCGGAACCGTTATCCCCGATCACGCCTACTGCCTCTCCTTTCCTAACCTCGAAACTGACATCCTGCAAAGCCCACAAGGCCTCGCCAGCACTGGTATCAGTATTACTGGCCAGAAAAAAGGGGTCTTTCTTTCTGAGTAGTGCCGTGGTCCACCAGCGTTGCATGTCCTGCCGGAATGATCCTGTACCTATTTTGCCTAAATGGTACAGTTTCGATAGATTTTCAACTTCAATAATTACCTCTGCCATAGTGGGTTATACGATATCAATCAGGCTGTCTCCTTTTTTGTTAAACAGGAAAAAGGCTCCAGTAAAAAGAATTGTGGTAAACAACAAAGCGTAAACCAGTGAATAGAAACTCACGACTCCCTCGCCGAGCAGACTCAGCCGGAATAGCTCAAACAAAGGTGTCAGGGGGTTTAACTGTACGATCCAGCGCAGGTCCACGGGCAGCGACGTAACCGGATAGATGACGGGTGTACCGAACATCAGCAGCCGAATACCCAGGTTGACGAAACCGGATATGTCACGGTATTTTGCCGTGAGTACTGAGAACAGAAGTCCTAGACCCAAGCCCATGCCCCCAACAGCAACCAGTGCCACCGGGAAAGCCAAGAACCAGGTATTGAGTGCCAGCGTGAAGTTCTGGAACACCACATAGTACGCAACCATGGCCGCTAACAGGAACAGCTGGATAAACAGCCGAATGAACTGGGTACACATGACTGAGATTGGCACCAGCAGGCGGGGGAAGTATACTTTACTGAAAAGGTGTGCATTATCGCGAAACGTACTGGCTGTGCCCCCAAAAGAATCGGTGAAAAAATTCCACAGGATGATGCCCGAGAAATAAAAGAGCACCGGCGGAAGGGAACCAGTGGATAAGCCAACCAGCCTTCCAAAGATCAGCACATAGGTAAACAAGGTGAGGATCGGCTGTAAAAGCATCCAGGCGGGCCCCAGCACCGTTTGCTGGTAATTCACCAAAAAGTCACGCCTGACAAAGCTGGCCAGCATGTGCCTGTACGACCAAAGCACTGCTAATGGTACGCCCCAATAGCTTGTCTTCGTATTTATCTCCCACTCCCAGTTCTTACCTGCAGTCATATAGTTTCATGTACCAAGTGTATAAAGGATTTACTATGATTACGTAAGCAGTGGGATTTGTATGACTAATTGCTGATTTTTTTACCCTTTTTGCGCATAAAAAATTAAAATATCATATTATAGGAATATTATTAATGATGTTTATCAGTGATTTTAGTATAGAGTACCCTGCGAGGCATAGGAAAAACCCCGGTGAACGCACTACCTGTCAGGAGTAATGGCGGAAAAGAGGGTATGGGGAGCTCGGGTCAGCTTGATAGGGTATAGTTAGCGTCAGCTTGTACTGCAATGAAAGCAAGAAACTATTGAAACCAAAAATCCCCTGCCGAAACCGGCAGGGGATTTTTGGTAGTATATATCTACGGAATTACTTGCTTCCGTCTACTTCTTCGTAATCTACATCGGTTACGCCGCCATCGTTGGCTGCGCCCTGCTCAGCGCCTGGCTGTCCTTGCGGCTGGCCTTCGCCGCCTGGGGCTCCGCCCTGCGTTGCGTTATACATCTCCTGCGAGGCTGCACTCCACGCGTTGTTCAGGTTCTCGATCGCCTTGTCGATTCCGGCTGCGTCTTTCGCGCCATGAGCCGTTTTCAGCTCACCTAAGGCTGCCTCGATGCTGGACTTGTTGCCCTCCGAAAGCTTGTCGCCATACTCTTTCAGCTGCTTCTCTGTCTGGAAGATCATGGAGTCGGCTGCGTTCAGCTTCTCGATCTCTTCCTTCGTTTTCTTATCAGCTTCTGCGTTGGCCTCTGCCTCCTGGCGCATCTTCTCAATTTCCTGTTCGCTAAGGCCGGAAGAAGCCTCAATTCGGATCTTCTGCTCTTTGCCTGTCGCTTTATCCTTGGCTGTTACATGCAGGATACCGTTGGCGTCGATGTCGAATATTACTTCTACCTGCGGGACGCCTCGTGGTGCCGGTGGAATACCATCCAGGTGGAACCTACCGATCGTGCGGTTATCCTTGGCCATTGGGCGCTCACCCTGCAGCACATGGATCTCAACAGACGGCTGGTTATCCGAAGCAGTCGAGAACGTCTCGGATTTTTTTGTCGGGATGGTGGTGTTTGACTCAATCAGCTTGGTCATTACACCGCCCATTGTCTCGATACCCAAAGAAAGCGGGGTTACGTCCAGCAGCAGTACATCCTTTACCTCACCGGTTAACACGCCACCTTGTATGGCCGCACCAACAGCAACTACCTCATCCGGGTTAACACCCTTAGAAGGCTTCTTGCCAAAGAATTTCTCCACTTCTTCCTGTACCTTAGGGATACGGGTAGAACCTCCTACCAGTATCACTTCGTCGATATCAGAAGTAGACAAGCCAGCGTCTTTCAGCGCTTTTTTGCAAGGCTCCATCGAACGACGGATCAGGTCGTCGGCCAACTGCTCAAACTTAGAGCGCGATAATTTTCGAACAAGGTGTTTCGGCACACCATCAACCGGCATAATGTAGGGCAGGTTGATCTCTGTTTCGGTAGAGGAAGAAAGCTCGATCTTCGCTTTTTCGGCAGCTTCTTTCAAACGCTGCAAAGCCATCGGGTCTTTGCGCAGGTCAATGCCCTCGTCCTTCTTAAACTCCTCGGCCAGCCAGTTAATGATCACCTGGTCAAAGTCGTCACCACCAAGGTGGGTATCACCGTTTGTGGAAAGCACTTCGAACACGCCGTCACCCAGCTCAAGTATAGAAATATCGAAAGTACCACCACCTAAGTCAAACACTGCGATCTTCTGATCTTTGTGTTTCTTATCCAATCCGTAGGCAAGCGCTGCCGCCGTAGGCTCGTTGATGATACGCTTTACTTCAAGACCTGCAATCTGTCCGGCTTCTTTCGTTGCCTGGCGCTGCGCATCGTTGAAGTAAGCTGGCACGGTAATTACCGCTTCCGTTACAGTTGTACCCAGGTAATCTTCGGCAGTAGCCTTCATTTTCTGAAGCACCATCGCTGAAATTTCCTGTGGTGTATACTCTCTGTCGCCGATCTGAACACGAACAGTGTTGTTACTGCCCTGCTGTACCTTGTAAGAAACCTGCTTGGCTTCTTCACTCACCTCATTGTAGCTGTGGCCCATGAAGCGCTTGATAGAGGCAATGGTGTTCTGAGGGTTTGTGATTGCCTGGCGCTTTGCCGGGTCACCTACTTTACGCTCGCCGTTTCCGCCATCCAGAAATGCAACAATGGATGGAGTAGTTCTGCGGCCTTCGCTGTTAGGTATAACAACTGGCTCGTTACCTTCCATTACGGCAACGCAAGAGTTGGTTGTACCTAAGTCAATACCAATTATTTTTCCCATTCTATAGTTTTATTATATAGTTCCTATACTTATTTTCTGTTTTCCTCTATTATATCAACCCTTGTGCCAAGGGGGAGTTCGGGGCTTTTACATGCCAATCTGTCACGTAACCCGTACGTACTTTCTGTTTTGTCTGATTTGCTCCCTGCTTACTCTGATGAATGCGACAGAATTTCTTGCCTTTTCTGATTTAGTGACTTCAGTAAAGGAAGCGGGTGTTTGCATGAAGCCGAAATCGGTTTAACAGGTGCCCTGGTGCTTAAAACAAAAAGAGGCAACCCTACAGGCCGCCTCTTTTTATGCGGGAAATTATGGTAAGAGGCTAGCCCCTGGTTCTTTTTTCAGGCGCTTTGATGGTGAACTCCTGCGTTTTCCTGGTGCCGCCGGCAGTCTCAACCTCCACGGTATACTTGCCCGGCTGCAGGTAGATCAACTTGTTCTCGGCCGGCTCCAGCTTAACAGGTTCTGCACCTTCTTTCTTCGCGCCGTTAAGCGCTGCCTCGTAAGCTTTGGCATTGGCCTCGGCTACTGAAAGGTTATACGTCACATAGTTCAAGCCTCGCTCGCTTTGATCTTGCAGTTCCCGCACCACCAGGCCTTTTTCCGTTTTAATGCGGATGGTGGTGGTGCCTGCCGCAGCAGTATAAAAAGGGATACTTAACTCTGCCACCATGGTATCTCCCCAGGCATACCATTTCTGGCCCCAGCGAGGGTTATAGTTTACCTGCTTCAAAGCGAAGATGTGCAGCTGCTGCTGCATCAGCAACGGGGTAAGCTGCTGCAGGTGCTCGGCATTGGCAATGTAAATGGACCGGCCGTGGGTGCCCACCACCAGTTCGTTCTCACGCGGATGCACCACCACATCGTGCACCGACACGGCAGGCATGCCCTTGCTCATGGCGGTAAAGGTTTTACCTCTGTCCAGTGAAATGTACAGACCGTGGTCTGTGCCCACATACAGCAGGTTCTCGTTTTTGGGGTCTTCCTTTACCACATTGATCGCCTCCTGTGGCAGGTTCAGCCCGATGCGTTCCCACTTTTTACCGTTGTCTTCCGACACGTATAAATAAGGCGTGAAATTATCCCAGCGGTACCCGTTCAGCGAAGTATACACTCGGTCCAGTTTATGGGCCGATGCCACCACCGTAGATACCCACAGGTTCTGGGGCAGCTTGTCTGATATTTTGGTCCAGCTATATCCACCGTCCTTCGAAGTATGGATCAGCCCATCGTCAGAGCCCGCGTACAGGTAGCCGAAGCGCACCGGCGACTCGTCTATGCTGGTCAGGGTGCCGTAACCCACGTCGCCTTTGCGGCCGCCCTGCGTAAGGTCGCCGGAGAGGGTTTCCATGTTCTCGCCCCGTTGCAGGGAGCGGTGGAATTTGTTGGACCCAAAGTACAGCACATCCTGGTTGTGGCGGCTCAGGTGAATAGGGGCCTCCCAGTTAAAGCGCAAGGGGCGCTCGCCCAATTTGTGGTTAGGCCGGATGGAGGTACGCTCTCCTGTCTCTTTGTTCAACCTGAAGTACACGCCATACTGCGAGCCCAGGTACACGGTGTTGTTGTCGCGCCAGTCTACCTGCACCTGCATGCCATCGCCACCGCCCAGGCGCTGGTAAGGGTATTTGCCTTCCGCCACCCAGGCGCTGCTTGGTTTGTAGTTGTTGGGGCCAAACCAGGTGCCGTTGTCCTGCAGGCCGCCGTACACATTGTAAGGCTTGGCCATGTCTACGGCCACGGCGTAGAACTGCCCTACCGGAATAGAGTTCACCTTCGTCCAGTGCTTGCCATCGTCATAGGTAATGTTGATGCCACCATCGTTTCCGTTTATCAGGTAGCCAGGCTTATCAGCGCTTACCCACAGGGCCTGGTGGTCGGAGTGCACATTGTCTCCTTCTATGCTGCGGAAAGTCTTTCCCCCATCGTCTGATGCCAGGATAGGCACGCCCAGGATGTAGATCTTATCGGGGTTGAGAGGCGATACGCGTATCACCCCGAAGTAGTAGCCGTAGCTGGAGTACATGTCGTCGATGTAGCTGTCGTGGGTCTTCGCCCAGGTTTTGCCGCCATCGTTGGTGCGGTACACTTCTGCGCCCCGCACCGGCGCGGCGGCGCCTTCCTCTTCGGCAAAAGGGTCTTCCAGGTAATCGGTAATGGCTTCAGGTTTAATAGTTCCCTGGCGTACCATCTCCTTTATACTTTTGGCCGTGTATTCTTTCGGGAAGCGGTTGTCGTCCAGGAACTCATTCAATGTTTTATCGTCCAGCTTCAGAAAATCCTCCGCCGACATGCCCTTGAAGATGTCATTGTCGAGCATGTCCGGCTTCGGCTCTTTCTTTTCCTCGGCCCTGCGTTCCTGGTTGTCGACCAAGGCATAGATCACGTTCGGGTTGCCGGGGTACAGGCTCAGGCCTATGCGGCCCACGCCGTCCGAGTCCGGGAAGCCGTTGGCGGCAGTGCTGATATCGCTCCATGTATTACCGCCGTCCGTCGATTTATAAATGCCGGAGGTTTTGCCGCCTTCCACAAAGTTCCAGGCGCGGCGCTCGCGGTGCCACATGGCGGCGTACACGTTGTTTGGGTTCTTAGGGTCTACCTGCAGGTCGATGGCCCCGGTGTTGTCATCAATGTAAAGCGTCTTTTTCCAGGTTTTTCCGCCATCGGTGGTTTTAAACACCCCACGCTCCTGGTTCGGGGAGTACAGGTGGCCGACTGCCGCCACCCAGGCCGTGTTCGGGTCGGAGGGGTGCACGGTAATCTTGCCAATGTGGTGGGTATCGTTCAGACCCAGGTGCTGCCAGGTTTTCCCGCCGTCGGTGCTTTTGTACACGCCCACGCCGGAGTAGGAGGAGCGGCTGGAGTTGCTCTCGCCGGTACCCACCCATATGGTCTCGTTGTTGTCCCAGTCAATGGCGATGTCGCCGATCGTCATCACGGCCTGCTCATCGAAGAGCGGCTCAAACGACAAGCCGTTGTTGGTTGTCTTCCAGAGGCCACCGGAGGCAAAGGCGGCGTAAAAGATCTTCGGGTCTTTGGGGGATACCTCGATGTCAGTGATGCGGCCGCTCATAACCGTGGGACCCGTGTTGCGGAAGGCCAGGTTGCCCACCGGTGAGTTTTGCTCCAGTTGCTGCCTGTGCTTGAAGCCCTGCAGCCTTTCTTTGGCGGGGGTGTAGGCCGGTTGTCTGCCTGATTTCTGCGCCTGCACAGCGCAGCCGCTCAGGGCTACCAGCAGTGCAACGGAAAGTATACGTTTATGCATGTCTAAGCTTTGTGGTTCAGGGTTGTTTAGGTTAAGTTTCTAAAGCTAAGGATTTATGGGTGATTTTGGAAGCGAACAGGAAAGTGTAAGGCGTTTTGGCTCCTGTTTGCCTGCTTTAACCCTACAAGGGCATGCAACACCAACGTTCTGGCCCGATTCCTGTTCAGGCACATAGGCAATCCATTTGGGTTGGCCTTTAGTATATACCTGAAAACGAACCTATGCAACACTATCTGATCTACTTACTTGCCATGGCCCTGCTCGCCCTGACCGCCTGTAAAAAAGACGCGCCGGCACCGGGTGCTGACCAGCAGGGCAACACTGGCCATGCGTACAGTTACCTGGCCCTGGGCGACTCCTACACCATTGGCGAAAGCGTGCCGGAGGCCGACCGCTGGGGCGTGCAGCTGGCAGGGCTGCTGCGCGCAGATGGCCTGGATGTGGCCGACCCGGTAACCATTGCCCGGACCGGCTGGACTACCTCTGACCTGGCCAAAGCTATTGAGGATGCCAACCCTAAGTCGGATTTTGACCTGGTTTCGCTGCTGATCGGCGTGAACAACCAATACCGGGGGCAGAGTATAAACAACTACCGCACCGAGTTCCGCAATCTCCTCCAGACTTCTGTTCGCCTGGCCAAAGGCGATGCAGATAATGTGATCGTGCTGTCTATCCCGGATTGGGGCGCGACGCCTTTTGGGCAAAGCCGCCATCCGGAGCAAATATCGGCAGAGATAGAGGCCTTTAATGCCGTGGCCAAAGATGAGGCCGAAAAGGCTGGCATTGCCTTCATCAACATTACGCCGCTTACCAGGAAAGCGCAGGGTGATAACACCTACGTAGCCTCCGATGGCCTGCACTACTCCGGTAAAATGCACCTGGAATGGGCGCAGGCAGCGCTCGCAGAAGCCAGAAAAGCGATTTTGTAAGAGCTGCAAAGGGCTGTGAAAAAACGGAGTGGGGGCTATCCCACAGCTTTGTGTGCGCATTAAGGAACATTTGTCCAGGCTCAAAGTATACGTTCAGAACAATATATTTTGAAACTTAGCCCTAAGCGGCACCTGGCAGCATGAAACAGCTTTTCAAACCCATTTCCATTTACCCGCTTATCTATTTCCGGATCCTGTTCGGGTTACTGATGTTTTGCGAGGGCATTGGGGCCGTGTTGATTGGTTGGGTGCAGGAGCATTACATTGAACCTACCTATACTTTCGGCTACATTGGCCTGGAGTGGATCAGGCCTTTACCGGGGCAGGGTATGATCTTCCTGTACCTGCTGATGGCCCTGCTCGGTTTTTTTATCATGGTTGGGTGGCGCTACAAGCTTACTTCCTTCCTGTTTTTCCTGGCCTTTGGTTACAGTTTCTTCTGCGAGAAAACCCATTATCTCAACCACCATTACCTCATCTTTCTGATCAGCGGACTGATGGTGCTGCTGCCGGCGCACCGGAAATTGTCGTGGGATGTGCGCCGTCAGCCGGAACTGGAGCGGGACGTAGCCCCGCAGTGGACACTTTGGCTGTTTCGGGTGCAGATACTGCTGGTTTACTTTTATGCCGGTGTTGCCAAGCTGCAGCCCGACTGGCTGGCAGCCAGGTCGGTGAGCATCTGGATGGCGAATAAAACCCACTTTTATGTGATTGGACCCTACCTGAACACCGATTTCACCATTTGGATGATCGTGTGGGGGGGCGTGCTGTTTGATTTTTCGATTGGCTTTTTACTGCTGTGGCCCCGCACACGCCTGGTGGCTTTCTGGGTAGCTTTTGTGTTTCATGTGTTCAACTCCGCCGTGTTCCATGTGGGGGTATTCCCGTATTTTATGATAGCGGCCAATGTGCTCTTTTTCCGGCCAGACGAGATTGCCCGCTGGTTTTTCAGGGTGCGCGTTACGAAAGAGACAGTGGCAAATGCCGAATTAAAACTACCGGTGCTGCAGCGCCGCTTGGCGGCTGCCTTCTTTTGCATTTACCTGTTTTACCAGTTGGTGTTTCCGCTACGGCACTTTTTTATACCCGGCGATGTGAACTGGACCGAGGAAGGGCACCGCTTCGCGTGGCGCATGATGCTGCGCACCAAGTCGGGGCGGGTAAACTACAGGGTGATAAACCCGGCTACGCACGAGATCTTCTACGCCTGGCCCGGAAAGTATTTAACCGAAGATCAGCAGGGGGAGTTAAGCGACCACCCGGATATGATCTGGCAGTTTGCGCAGTTCATTAAGCAGGAATACGAACGGCAGGGCATCCGGCACCCGGAAGTTTACGCGCATTCCAGCCTAAGCCTGAACGGGTATCCTGCACACCCGCTCGTAGACCCTCATGTTAATCTGGCAGCCATCCCTTACACCTGGGGCGCTAAGCACTGGGTAATGCCAAGGCCCGAGGCCGCTGGCTGGCCCTGGCAAAGGAACCCGCCCCTTAACCCGGAGAAGCAAGCCGCCCAACCGGGCGATGCCCTGAAAAGCGCTCCCTAGAAGTTACCCCGAACCGTCAGCACCAGGTTTCTGCCCGGTGCACTGATGCCGGACGCGAAAACGCGGTAATACCTGTCTGTGATGTTTTCAAGGGCGGCCTGTACTTGCAGGTGCGGCATGAGTTGGTAAGCCGTGCGCAGGTTCAAAGTATACCACGCGGGCATTCCCTGCGGTGTGGCGTATTGCAGGTTATCCTCCCCGTTCGGATTATAGTCTTCCAGTTTTTTTGCGCCGTTGTACAGGGCAAAGAACTCCGCGCGGAGGCGCTTTACCTGCAGGTGAATGCTGGTGCGCCCAAACAGCGGAGGCACATGATCCAGGGGTATGTCACCTTCAGCTTCCTGAATTTGGCCATACGTGTAGTTTAGCGATGAACGCAGGCTCAAGGCATTGGTAACATCTGCTTTCAGGCTGGCGCTGTAACCGTAAACATATGCTTTTCCCGCATTCACATTGGCCGTAACCTGGCTGCGCTGCCCTTCATACAGCACAGAATCCTGACTATTCAGCAAAAAAGGCTGCGTTGTAATAGCATCGCGGTACCAGGTGCGGTAGCCTACCAGTTCCAGGTGCAGGCGCTGCTGTATACTTTTCGATACGCTGGCCTCCAGGTTATAAGTATGCTCCGGGCGCAGGTTCGGGTTGGGCACAATCACGTTGCCCGGCGAGGAGTCGAACACTTTGCTTAGGTCATCTACGTTCGGAACCCGGAAGCCCGTAGAACCCAATACGCTCAGCCGCCAGCCGTTGCCGGGCAAAAGCACTGCGCCTGCATTGCCCGAAAGGGCCTGGTTGCGCTGCTCCAGCCTATCCTCCAGAAAAGGGAAGAAACTCTTGTCGTGGAACCGGGCATCCAAGCCGGTATATGTATAGCGCAGGCCCTGGCTCAGGATCAGCCAGGGTTTCACATCCCAGGTATGGGTAAAATACGCTGCGGCGCTGTGCATGCTGGCGCCGCCATCGGGGTAGCGGGTGCTGCGTGGCTGACTCGCCCCGGTTACGATGTTGAGCGTGTTTGCCTCTGAGTTGACACGGTTATAGGTTGTCTCCATGCCGTACTGCAGGCGGTGCAGGTTCAGGTTTTTGCTTAGGTCCGCGTTCAGGCTAAACACTTGCACCTTCTCTGTTTGGTTGGATAAGGTGCTTTTACCGAAGCGGCGGTTGTGCCTGCTTTCCTCAAGCCATTGGTAAGCGGTAGTCAGGCGGCTCTCGTCGTAGAGGGCTGTGCTGCGGTTGTTTGCAAAAGTATAGGCGGCCAGCAAGCGTTTCTGCGGACCATAGTACCAGGCAGCATACTTCAGCTTATCCCCCGAGAACTCTGTCAGCCGGTCGTAGCGGGGCACGTCGGTACTGGTGCTCAGCTGCAGGTTTAAAGTATGGCTGCTGTAATCGTTTGGTTTGAACAATACCTTTTGCAGCACATCATACTGGGTATAGCCTGTGGGGCGCTGCACGTTGGGGTCAGGATTTACCAGCATGGTATCCCTGCCCGCTATGCTGGCGGCGTAAAAGTTGCGCAGGCCCAGGTCACCGTATTCACTCGGACGGTTATCGCCCTGGCGCAGGTTGCCGAAGTCGGAGGCGGTGATGCTTGTCAGGCTGCCCCACCTCCGGCGCCCATAGTTAAACTGGGCGTGCAGGGTTTTCTCATTCATAGCCGAGCCGTAACGGGCAAAGGCACTGCCGCTTACCTGCTGGCCGGTGTCGCCGGCAGCGAGCGTGGGCTGCAGCGTGTGGAAATGCAGCACGCCCCCCAGCGCATCGGAGCCATAGATGACGGAGGCCGGGCCAAACACCACCTCCATACGCTCCAGCATGCTGTTATCCAGTGTGATGATGTTCTGCAAATGGCCACCCCGGTAAATGGCGTTGTTCAGGCGCACGCCATCCACCACCAGCAGCACCTTGTTGGCCTCAAAGCCGCGCAGGATCGGGCTGCCCCCACCCAACTGGCTTTTTTGCACCAGCACCTGGCCGGTTTGCTGCAGCACCTCGGCAGTGGTGGGCTGGCTCATAAAATGCAGCTCCCTGCGGGTAAGCACCTCCACCTGCTGGGGCACCAGCTGTTGCTGCTCGGCGAATGGGCCTACCGATACCACCACCTCGTTCAGGTTATGGCTCTGCTGGGCCAGCAAGACCTCATACTGCTGCTCGCGCAGCTGCGCCGCTGTCAGGGTGCGGGTCTGATAACCGACAAAACTGAAACGCAGCGGTGCAGCCTGCTGTAGGGTGGCCGGAAGCACCACCTTACCCGAAGCGTCTGTTTGCGTGGTGCCGGTGCTATCTCCGAACGAGACCTGCACCCCGGCCAGAGGGGTAAAGGTGGTTTTATCCAGTACTTTTATGGTTTGCGCCTGTAAAAGGTGGGCAAGGAGAAGTAGGGGGAGTAGTAAACCCAGTCCTTTTTTCATCGTGTTCTTTTGAGGTTATGATCAGTATTTAGAAGTAATCGAACTCTATAAGTGCTGTTTACATCACCCAATTTCTGATAATGCAGCCATATTTCCAATTTAACATACCAGAAGCTGCCAAATTAACGTTTTAACACAAAATTGCACGTTTTTTTGTGCTGACTTGCAACCAAATGCCCTGTTGTGGACTCTAATAAGAAATGCCACCTGTAAACCTGGACCCATGCTAAACTACATATACCCCCTTGCGCTCGCGCTGATGTTTTGGCAATGCGCTGACACAGCCGCACAACTGTCTGATAAAGTGGTGCCGTTTGGGCAGACCTTTCTGCTGGGGCAGCACGAGCAGGTGAAAGTGGTGGGAGAGGGCGAGCCCCTGACCTTAAAGTTTACCGCCCTTACCGACTCGCGCTGCCCGAAAGACGTTACATGCGTTTGGGCTGGCAATGCCACGGTTACATTGCTGGCCTCCAACGCACAGGAAACAGCCCAGGAGTTGCAGCTGTGCCTCGGCGACTGCCGACCTGATCCGTTTCGCAGCGAGCATGCCATCACCACGTCTGTGGGCGGGGTTGCCTACCTCATTACCCTGACAGAGGTAAGACCTTATCCGGCTCAGTCAAAAAGTGATGTAAAGAAAGAGGCGAAGCTAAAGGTGCAGCTCGCCACAGAATAACCCCATCGCCCTGTGAACCAAATGCTCCTGCTTTTTTACCAGTTAATGGATGCCTTGCGCAAACGCTAGCATGGCGCAAGGCGTATGCATGTTTCTGGCACGTCAGGCAAAGCGGTAAAGGGTATAAACAGCAAAAGGCACCTGCTACATCCGTAACAGGTGCCTTTTGCTATACTTTAAATTTTTACTCTACTGAAGATGTTGGCGTGGTCTCAGTTTTTTTATCCCCTTTCTTTTGCACGCTGATAAAGTCAACGCCTTTTTGTTGGATCTGCTTGTTGAGGGCAGGCACTTCCTGCTCTTTCACTTTTTTGAGCGCGTTTAGCTGTGCATCAATCTGCTCTGTGATCTCTTTCTTAAAGGCGTAGGCTTGTTCCGTTGGACGATAGTCGCCGGTACTCACCTGGCCTACCAGGTTGGCCAGCTTATTGTTCAAACGAATCGGAAAATTGAGCGGATCCTGCCCACTGCGGTTTTTTGTCTGGTAGAGCGCTTCCTCGATCTTGGTGATCTTCTGCTCGATGCCGTTGGCCTGCTCGATCAGTTCTTTGTACTCACCCTGGCTTTTCAGATTCCCGGTTAATGTCTTCAGCTGGCCGCGCATAGTGCGGATGTCTTTGATCGCCTCGTGCGTCTCGTCCAGCTTGTTGCGCACGTCCATCAGAAACGTGAACTGTGCCTCTAAATCCGCCTGACTGGTTTTGGTGCGCGGGTCCTGCAGTATCCTGAAGTCCGTTTGCTGGCTTTCTTTGTTCAGGGTCAGCTTAGCGGTATACTTCCCGGGCACGGCTTTAGGCCCCTGTGTGCCGCCTCCCCACAGAATGAGGCCGTCGAATTTACTGGCTTCCGAGTAACGCATATCCCATACAAAGCGATTCAGGCCTTCCTTAGTCTCCAGCTTCTCTTTCTTCTCTTTGGCATTGCTGGTATAGCTACGGATCAGCTTGCCGTTCTGGTCCATGATCTCGAGTTTCAACACCGTGGTCGTGTCCAGCTTGTCGGACAGGTAATAATACACCATCACGCCGCCCGGGTGGTTTTGGCCGGCGGTTTTCGAATCGCCCCTGCTGCCACCGTCCAGTTTATAGCTGTCCTGGGGGGTGTAGAGGTGGAATTTGCTGCTGGCTACTTCCTTGTTCAGCTGGTGTAGCGGCGTCAGGTCGTCTATCAGCCAAAAGCTGCGGCCTTGTGTGGCGGCGATCAGGTTGTCGTTTTTAATGGTCAGATCGGTGATGGGCACAATTGGCAGGTTCAGCTGAAAGGGCTGCCAGCTCTGCCCGTCGTTAAAGGAGATGTACATACCATCCTCTGTGCCTGCATACAGCAAGCCAGGGCGCTTCGGATCGGCCCGCAGCACACGGGTGAAGTGCTCGTCCGGAATGCCATTGGTGATCTTTGTCCAGGTTTTGCCGTAGTCAGTGGTCTTGTACAGGTAGGGCCTGAAGTCGCCGGACTTATACATGGTGGCCGCTAGGTAGGCGCCGCCTTTCAGGGTTGGGTGGGGGTCGATGGAGTTAACCATGATCCACTCAGGCATGTTTTTGGGCGTTACGTTTGTCCAGTTCTTGCCACCATCGCGGGTAACATGCACCAGGCCATCATCCGAGCCTGTCCAGATCACGCCAGGCTCCAGTGCCGATTCGTTAATGGCGAAAATAGTGCCGTAGTACTCTACGCTGGTATTGTCTTTGGTGATGGGGCCACCCGATGGAACAAGCCGGGCCGAGTCGTTTCGTGTCAGGTCCGGGCTAATGGTCTCCCACGACTGCCCTTCGTTTGTGGTAACGTGCAGGTGGTTGGAGGCCGTGTAAAGCTTGTTGGGGTCGTTGGGCGAGAACAGGATCGGGAAGTTCCACTGGAACCTGTACTTCATGGCTGCCGCACCGTGACCCATCGGGTTATCGGGCCACACATTAATAATGCGTTCCTGGCCGTTGCTGTGGTTCACCCTGGACAGGAAGCCCCCGTAGTTGCCGCCATATACAATCTCAGGGTTAAGCGGGTCTACGGCGAGGTGTGCACTTTCAGCGCCGGCGGTCTCCTCCCAGTCGTTGTCGGTAATGGCATAGCTGGCGGAGCGGTGTGCGATGCGCACGGTGGAGTTATCCTGCTGCGCCCCATAAATGCGGTAAGGGAAATGGTTGTCGGTGGTTACGCGGTAAAACTGGCCGGTGGGTTGGTTGTAGTAGGTGCTCCAGTTCATGCCGCCATCCGAGGTCACCTGCGCGCCTCCGTCGTCCGCAATGATCATACGCGACGTGTTTTCCGGGGCAATCCAGAGGTCATGGTGGTCCCCGTGCGGGGCGTTGTCTGCGGTAAAGGTCTTGCCGGCGTCCTTGCTCGTGTGGTACGACACATTCATCACGTAAACCATGTCCTCGTCCTTCGGATCGGCATAGATGCGGGTATAATACCAGGCGCGCTGGCGCAGGTCGCGGTCATCATTCACTTTCTTCCAGGTGGCGCCACTGTCGTCGGAGCGGAAAAGGCCGCCTTCTTCCGCCTCTATCAGGGCATACACCCGTTCGTGCTTCACCGGCGATACGGCGACGCCAATAATGCCCAGGGTGCCTTTAGGCAGGCCCTCGTTCTGCGACAGGTCCTTCCAGTTCTCACCGCTGTCGGTGCTTTTCCAGATGCCGGAGCCCGGGCCCCCGGACAGCAGGCTGTGCGGGGTGCGGCGGATGTTCCAGGTTGTGGCGTACAGGTGTCTGGGGTTTACAGGATCGATGACCAGATCTACGGCCCCGGCATCCTTGCTGACGTAGAGCACCTTTTTCCAGTTCTTCCCGCCATCAACACTTTTAAAAACACCACGCTCCTCGTTCGGTTTGTATAAATTTCCCATGGCAGCCACATACACGACATCGGGGTTGTGGGGGTGAATGCGGATACGGCCTATATGCCTGGAGTCTTCAAGGCCGATGTGTGTCCAGGTTTTACCGGCATCCACAGACTTCCAGATGCCGTGGCCCGAGGATACATTGCCGCGCACGGTGCTCTCTCCCTGGCCTACATAAATCACATTCGGGTCTGCCTCGCTAACGGCCACAGCGCCGATGGAGCCCCCGAAAAAGCCATCAGAAATGTTTTCCCAGGTTGCCCCGCCGTCGGTGGTACGCCATACCCCGCCGCCTGTCGCGCCCATGTAGTATAGGTTTGGCTTGCCCGGCACGCCGGTAACCGAGGCTGAGCGGCCACCACGGTACGGACCGATAGAGCGCCAGGTAAGTCCGTTATAAAGTTTGGCATCGTAGGGGGCGGCGGCTTCCTTTTGCTTGCCACGCGAGCGCTGCTTTTGCGCCATACCTGCCGGCGAGGCCAGTGCCAATGCCAGCAGCAGGCAGGCCAGCGAGGTAGTTCTCTGTAATATCCTGTTCATACTTTCCATTTAAGTAATTCGCCAGTTTGGTTCACTTTAAGGCAAGGAGTTAAGAAGAATTAGCTAGAAATGCAAGTTGTTTAGGATCAGGAGCCAACGGGTACCGCGATGGGGAATAATTTGTAAGACCTCACAGTGGCCGCTCCTTTCGCCGATAGGGGTTAAGGTTGCACCTGCTGTGAGGTCTTATAACCAAACTGGCTCTTGTTCTGTTAATCCTGGCCCTGAGTTAGTGCAAGTGTTTTTTGATAAACTCTACGGCTAATTTGTGTGCTTCCTCGGCAAATTCGGCTTTATACTTGGGGTTGCTTGGGTTAGCGAAGGCATGGTCGGCATCATACATTTTTACTGTTAGCTTCTCACCGGCTTTTTTCATGTTCTGCTCAAACGTTTCCACTACTTTTGGGGTGATCCATTTATCCTGGCTGGCGAATATTCCCAACACCGGTGCGTCCAGCTTTTTCAGGCGATCTACATTTTCCTCGGGCATGCCATAGTACATAACGACTGCCTCTGCTCTGTCGCCGGCCAGCATAGCGGTTTGCAGGGACCACCCGCCGCCAAAGCACCAGCCAATAGTGGCAATGTCGGCATCTTTGCCAGCGCGCGCCAATGCGCCGTTAATTATGGCTTTCGCTCTTTCCTCCGAAACGCCCTGCATGTATTGGCCGGCCTGTTCCTGGGTAGTGGCCACTTTGCCATCGTATAAATCAAGGGCAAGCACATTTACGTTACCGAGTTCCTGCGCCAGCCGCTGGGCTTCTTTCTTGATGTAGTCGTTCAGTCCCCACCACTCATGGATCACGAAAACATAATGATCCGTTTTCTTTTTGGCCTTTATCTCGTAAGCGCTGGCCGTTTTACCGTCAGGGGTTTTATACGTCACCATTTCGCCGGTTTGCCCGTGCAGTCGAAAGGGTAGCGGGTTCTCGTGTTTTTCCTTAAAGGCCTCGTCCTGGCTTAGCGCGGCGAATCTGGCCGTGGACGTTGTGGACTGGGAGGCGTCAGTTGCGGGTTTGGCGCAGCAGGCCATTTTAGTTTGGGCTTTTGTCGTCATGGTAATCAACAAACAAAGTACCACTGAAAGCAGGATTTTTTTCATGATAAGGAGATTTTTTGGTTTCACTGCACGTTATACTTCTGCTTAACCAGCAGGTTTATACTTTGTTTGCCGCCTGCTCCTGGCTCTTCTTTCTGGGTCTGCCCGTTCGGAGCTTCTCTTTTAATTTAACATATACTGCCGATGGGCCTTTGTCATCTTCCTTTCGGATGGTGAACAGGTCTTTTTTTGCCTTGATCAGTTGCAAAAGCTGCCCGTAACCGAAAGTTCTTGGGTCAAAGCTGGGGTCTAGCTGGCGCAGGTTGGTGCCAATGGCCCCCAGGTGCGCCCAGCCATCCTCATCCGCCGACATCACGAAGGCTTCTTTCAGGAGCGGGTTCGGATTTGGCCTGGCAGCACCGTTTTCCACGCCCTTGCCAGCTTCGGCAATCTTGCGTTCATCAATGTCATCAGTCAGGTTCTCGGTAAAGATGAACACGTTACAGGCATTCACAAATGGCTTTGGCGTTTTGCGCTGGCCGATACCCATCACAAAAATGCCTTCCTCCCGTATCCGGGTACCCAGGCGGGTGTAGTCGCTATCCGACGACACGATGCAGAAGCCATCCACGAGCTCACTGTGCAGTAGGTCCATGGCGTCGATGATCAGGGCGCTGTCTGTCGCGTTTTTACCGACGGTGTACCGAAATTGCTGGATAGGCTGTATGGCGTGGTTATTCAGGCAGTCTTTCCAGCCGTTCATCTGTGGGGTGGTCCAGTCGCCGTATATCCTGCGGATGGTGGGGGAGCCATACTTACCTGCCTCTGCCAGTATTTTCACGATCAGGCTGGGCTGTGCATTATCACCATCTATTAGCATGGCCATGCGGGACGGCCTGTTTTCATGTGTTCTGTTTTTCATGTATAAGGGGTTTAATGGGCCGCAGCATCGGCAGCCGGATTCTGGTAGAGGGTTATAACATAGGTATACTGCTATTCTTGCCAGAAGTTATAAATAGGCTCCCCGGTGGGGCTTGGTTTAAACTCTGCTTTTTTATACGTACTTTGTATTACGAAATCTTTTGTATCCAAATTTTACTTTATCAAACTCATATGCAACAATTTAAACTTATACTTTGTGTGATGGTGGCACTGATGGCATGTTCAGGAACGGTGAAGGCGCAGGTGTTTAAGGCAGCCGAGCCTTTGGCGCACACCTATTCTATCGTGGCGCGCGATGCGAAGACCGGCGAAATGGCCGTGGGCGTGCAGAGCCACTGGTTCTCAGTGGGTACTGCCGTGCCCTGGGCCGAGGCCGGGGTGGGGGTTGTGGCCACGCAATCTTTTGTCAATAAATCTTTCGGGCCCCGCGGCCTTGCCCTGCTAAAAGAGGGGAAGACCCCAGAAGAAGCACTGGCTATACTTCTGGCCGATGACGAGGGCCGGGAAGTGCGGCAGGTGTCTATTCTGGATGCACAGGGTCGGGTGGCGACGCACACAGGCAAGCAGTGTATCCGGTACGCCGGGCACATCACTGGCCAGAATTTCTCGGTGCAGGCAAACATGATGCTCTCCGATAAAGTATGGCCGGCCATGGCGGAGTCGTTCAAGAAAAGCGAGGGGCTGCCCCTGGCAGAGCGTGTGCTGATGGCCATGCAGGCGGCCCAGGGGGTGGGCGGCGATATTCGTGGGAAGCAGTCGGCGGCGCTGGTGGTGGTGAAAGGAGAAAAGACAGCCCAGCCCTGGGATGATAAGACCATTGACCTGCGCGTGGACGACAGCGATGCCCCGTTGGAGGAACTGGCCAGACTACTAAAGCTGCACCGGGCTTATGAATACATGAACGAAGGCGACCTGGCCATAGAGAAAGCCGACATGCAGCGAGCCATGGATGCCTATGGCAAAGCCGAGACCATGTTTCCAAACAACCTGGAAATGAAGTACTGGCACGCCATCGGGCTGGCAAACAGCGGGCAGGTGGAGGCCGCTTCCAAAATACTGAAGGAAGTATACCGAAAAGATGCAAACTGGCGGGAGCTAACCAGCCGGCTACCCGAAGTAGGACTATTGAGCGTAAGCAAGCCTGATCTGGATAAATTAATGCGCATGAAATAGTGTTTATGCATGCGGTAAGCACTTTTGGATAGTTTCCTGTGTTCAAACTTCCAGGTGCTTCACTATTTTTTGTATCTTGATGCATCAAAAATTTACATCATTCATACCACACCATTAAACTGCGATAATGCTAACCACTAAAAACCTGCGTAGCCTGTTTGTAGCAGCTGCCACTGTGTTGGCTGTGCCTGCCATGGCCCAGCAAAACTATACTGCCGACTCTGTTACCATCGATAGGATCTATGATAGCGCCCTCACCAGTTTTGAAAGCTATGATAACCTGCGCTACCTGACCAAAAACATAGGTGCCCGCTTAAGCGGATCACCTCAGGCGGCGGCGGCTGTGGAGTGGAGCAGGCAGGTGATGGATAAAATGGGTCTGGACCGCGTTTACCTGCAGCCGGTGATGGTGCCGCATTGGGTACGGGGCGATAAAGAGATCGGACGTATCACGAATTCGAAGCTAATCGGCACAGCAAACGCGCCGATCTGTGCGTTGGGTAGCTCGGTGGGAACCGGAGATCACGGGTTAAGTGCCGAAGTGGTGGAGGTGAAGAGCTTTGAGGAGCTGGAGAAACTCGGAAAAAAGAAGGTACAGGGCAAGATCGTTTTCTTTAACCGCCCCTTCGATAACACGCAGGTACAGACAATGGCCGCCTATGGCGGCGCTGTCGATCAGCGTGGTGGTGGCCCGGTGGCGGCAGCCAAACTGGGCGCTGTGGGGGTGCTGGTGCGCTCCATGACGAACGATTTCCAGGATGTACCGCACACAGGAAACACGCGCTACCAGGAAGGCGTGACCAAGATACCGGCGGCGGCCATTAGCACAAACGGGGCGGAGCAGCTCAGCAAACTGCTGAAGAATGACCCAAATCTGAAGTTTTACATGCGCATGACCTGCGAAACCCTTCCCGATGTGCTGTCCTATAATGTCATTGGCGAGATAAAAGGCACAGAGAAACCAGAGGAGATTATTGTGGTTGGCGGCCACCTCGATTCCTGGGACCTGGCAGAAGGCGCCCATGACGATGGTACCGGCATTGTGCAGTCGATAGAGGTGTTGCGTTTAATGAAAGACCTGAACCTGAAGCCGAAGCGCACGATCCGTGCCGTGATGTTTATGAACGAGGAAAACGGCCTGCGTGGCGGCCTGAAGTATGCCGAGGAGGCCAAAGCAAAAGGGGAGAAGCACATTGCCGCCATTGAGTCTGATGCCGGCGGCTTTACCCCGCGCGGTTTTGGGTTAGAGGCATCGGAGGAGCAGCTGAACAAAGTGCTGAGCTGGAAGCCGCTGCTTGCCCCCTACGGTTTGCACGAGATTGGCCCAGGCCATGGCGGATCTGACATTGGCCCGTTGAAAGGGCAGGGCACCGTGGCTTTGATCGGCCTGCACCCTGATTCCCAGCGTTATTTCGATTACCACCACACGCCAATCGATGTGTTCGAAAATGTGAACCGACGTGAGATGCAGCTGGGCGCGGCCTCCATGGCCTCCCTTATCTACCTGATCTCGGAGTATGGACTGGAGGGAGGCCTTGTAAAGGCAGCAAAGTAAACGGGCTTACTAAGCTCTAAAAGCGGCAGGACTGACAGGAGAAAACTGACAGGCCTGCCGCTTTTTGCATGTACTATAACTATTATGTACAAGGTACTTACCAGATCCAGCTGGGGCAAAGCACTTTTCTGCTGTTGTTCAGCTTTAGCCCCAGCACGACTTCGTGCGTGTTGGCACTCACATTGCTGAGCGTTGAGGTGGTGATGTCGTAAGAGTAGCTGGCATCCAGCATGTGGTTGATGTAGATGCCCACCGCGCCGGACATGGCGTCGTGGTGGCGGTAGGAGGCGGCCACCCAAAAGCGTTGGTCGTAGGTCAGTTTGGTATTAAAATCTACCAGCGCGGTGCCGTTCTCGGGCAATTTCACCATCACGGAAGGGGTAAGCGTAACCATATCAGATGTTTTTATCCGGATGCCGCCTGTTGCATAGTAATGCTGCTGCAGGGCCGCTTTAAATCCGTCTTCCTGCGCTGTGGCTTTGCTGCTGAGCAATTGCATGGCAGAAACCCCGGCATAAAAATTTTTAGCGTATAGCCAGAAGCCCAGCCCCAGGTTGCCCCGGTTGGCATTGCCTATGTCCCCGGCTACAAAAGGGTCGTTGGGGGTGAGCAGGTCCAGGGCATCTTTGTTCAGCCGATACTGGATTAAGCCGGCTGTCAGTCCGCTTGCCAGATTAAGCTGGCTGGTAAGCGGCAAATGATAGGCATAGCTCAGGTTCAGGGAGAAGGTGCTCAACAGGCCGGCCTTATCCATTTGGGCGATGGCTCCAATTCCATGATGGGGTTTCACATAAAAGCGGTTGTTTTTGTTTGCCCCCGACTTAGGGGTTGCTCCTTTGTTGCCCATGCTCAGGCGCGGCGCGTTTCTGTCGTTTTTGTTAATGGAGGAATGAATGCTGGTATAGAAACTGGTGGGCGCCCCCTCCAGCCCCACCCACTGGGTGCGGTAGCCAGCCCGCAGATCCCCATAATTCTCTATGCCTGCCACAGCCGGGTTTAAAAGGAAGTTGTTCTGGATATATTGGGTATGTTGCGGCATTTGCTGCGCCGTGGCCGACCAGGTTATAAAAGACAGTAAGCATAGGATGAGAACCTGCTGCATGGCGACTTATTTTATAAGGGTGATACTACCTGCAACCGGCGCTTTATCCATTCCCAGATCTATCACATAGTAATAGGCAGCCATGGGCAATGGGTTACCTTTGTTGGTTCCGTTCCAGGGCACGGCATAGCCTCTGGACTCGAAAACCAGCGAGCCCCACTTGGTGAAGACCTGCACCCGGCAATTTGGGTAGTACTCGATGTTGCGTATCTGCCAGGTGTCGTTCACATTGTCTCCGTTTAACGTTAGCGCATTGGTTGGGGCGATGCGGGGAATTACGGTTAGCGTTATGTCATCAGTATAGACACAGCCGTTGGCAGACCTAACCGTAACTGTATAGGTAGTGGTTTGTTGCGGCCTGGCAATGGGGTTGGGTATATTGGGGTCTGACAACCCGGTTGCTGGGGACCAGGTATACGTTTTACCGCCCTTTGCGCTGAGCCCCGCCACACTTCCCTGGATCAGGGTCAGGTCTTCGCCAGCAGAGGGCTGAATCAGCTCCTCCAACACTTTTACGGTCTCACTCACGCTTTCATCGCATTTGCCTGATGTTACCCGCCTTCTGTACCAAGCCGTTGTGTGCAGCAGCGGGGGGGTGTAATGCTGTTGGTTGTTTACACCGGAAGCGGGTACGAACATGTCTTTTGCGTTGGAGGTGCACACTTCCCAGGCATACACAAAGGGCCCTCGTCCTCCGGTAGGCACACTGCCGACAAGCGGTTTTGGGCTATCACCCAAGCAAACTACCTGTTCCCCGGAAATCGTGTTATTGGCCACCGGATAGGTTTTGGTGGTTACCTCAAAAAGGGTTGTTCTCGTGATCTGGTTGCCGCAAAAACTTGACGTAACGCTAAACTCAATCTGGTAGGCGTGCTGCTTTACCGTTTCGCAATCTATTTGCCAGGTAAATGCTGCTGTCGCCTGGCCTTTGCCCGAGGTGGAATCAAATTTTATGTTCTGGGAGGCTAGATCAAAGTTTTTACCTTTGGCCGATAGGGTTACCTCATCATTATCCGGGTCTTTGCCGATAACATCAAAACGAAGCACGTCACCCTCCGATACCTCAACCACCTTTGCGGGGCTCGAAAGCGAGATGGAGGGTGGATAATTTGGGGTGGGCTCCACCATCAGGCTTAGCCGGAGCGTGTCCTGGCGGGGGAGGCTGCATCCGTTGTCGCCTTCATCGCTCACGATCAGGTCGAGCAGGTAAATTCCACCTTTGGTGTCAAAACAGGGATCGAGGCAGAGGGTTGCCTCCAACACCTCGTCCTGGTTTCCGGTGTTTACTACGCCGGTTAAGTTTCCTGCTAAACTGAAATAGGGATTATCGAAGTTAACGGGTTTGGCCTGCAGGGAGATTGGCTCCCCTTCATCGGGGTCTGTAAAAGTCACCTTGAGGCAGCGGGCATCGTTAGGGCCGATCCGCAATACCTGGCCCTGCCGGTATAGCTGCGAGCTGCCCGGCACTAAGGCCGACACCTGAGGTGTCTCGTTGCGGTGGCAGGCTTTCACCAATAACTGGAAATCTCTTCTCACCTCTCCAATCTTTATGCCGTTCCGGTACTCCTGGCAGCGCACTCCAAACACAAACAGGCCCAGGCTTTTGGGTCGCACCGTTAGCCTTCCTGTCGTTCGGTCTATGTTTAAGGCGGGTGTGCCCTGTATCTGGTTCAGCCTGTCGTAGCCGGACAGCCACTTAATTTCCGGGTAAGGGGCCGGGGAAGCAGGCGGCACGGCATCCCTGCCTGGTGTGCTATGCCCATTCAGGGGAGTAACCAGGTCATACACCAGTTCGTCCCCGTCGGCATCGGTGCTCCCGAAATCAAAGTAAAAAAGCTCCCCCACACAGGCATAATCGCTGGGAGGGGCGGAGAGGCGAGGAGAAGAGTTTTTGAAGAAAGCACCGTTTTGCCGTACAGCAGGAAACTCCATATAAAAGGTAGTACCCGCATCCCCGGGCGTTTCTATGTTGCTGATAGGCGGATTGCGGCAGCAAATCTCAGAAGTAACATAATAGCCGTTAGGGCTGGTGTAGATGGCAGGGTCCAGGTAAACATCCTCGGAATAGACGATCCTGGAGGTTTTCAGCTCGCTGGTGGTGCAGCCCACATTGGTATAACTGATAGCGGACTCTGAGCGCATCGGCAGAACAAGGGCCTTTATGGAGCGGTTGGTGCCCTTCTCAAAAATACCAACCCGCACCAGCCTGTCTTTCCTTTTAGGGTCGCCGTGGATATCGTCGAAGTATAGGTTGAGCGTAATTCTATAGGTATAGCCCGACAAGTACTGCATCTCGAAGTCGCCGCCCACAATGTGGGTGGCAAAAGCGTTGGAGCACAAACATATTAAAAGGAGCAGGAGAAGTATCGGTCGCTTCATCCGTTACAATGCTAAGAGGATTACCTATTAATATGTGAAACGTAATGAAATGAATCGAGTTTAAGATATTGAATATTTAATATAATTTTTGTTTGAAACTGGACAGGCGAAAGTAATTATAGGCTATGGTAGTAACAGGGAACTGTCTCCGTAGCTTAAAAAACGGTAATCTTGGGCCAGGGCATGTTGGTAAACCGTGCGCCAGCGCTCGCCGATCAGGGCTGATACGAGCAGTAAAAGTGTGCTTTCGGGCTGATGAAAATTAGTGACCAGGCCGTGGCATATCCGGAATGTATAGCCCGGCGCGATAATGATCTGGGTGCTGGCATGCAGGAACTCTGTCTTTTGGTGTGCCATGTAGTCCAGCAAAGCCTGCAGTGCTTCCGGGGGTGTTGGCAGATCGGTCGTCTCATAGGCTTGCCATTGGCTGACGCGCAGCTCCTGCAGGGGCAGGTTTGGTTGTTGCCATACTTTGGTGCCCAGCCAGTAGAGGCTTTCCAGGGAGCGCATGCTGGTGGTGCCCACGGGTATTACCGGCTTGCCCATTTGCGCGAGCAGCTGCTGCAGAAACTGTTTAGAGATAAAGAGCTGCTCGGCATGCATCTCGTGCGCCTCCATGGTGTCGGCTTTTACGGGTTTAAACGTGCCGGCCCCTACATGCAGGGTCAGGTAGGCCGTGGCTATCTGGTGTTCCTGCAGTTTTTGAAGCACGCGTTCGGTAAAATGCAGCCCGGCGGTTGGTGCCGCCACCGCGCCCTGCTGGCTGGCATAAATGGTTTGGTAGCGGGTGTGGTCGTCTGGGGTAAGCTCGCGGTTGAGGTAGGGGGGGAGCGGTAGTTTGCCGCAGCGCTCCAGCACCTCTGCAAAGGTCAGTTCGGCTGGCTGCCAGGTAAAGTCAATCAGAAAGTGCCCCTCTTGTTGCATCTGTCGCTCTGCCTGCAGCAGGCCTCCTTCAAAGTATAACTTCACAGCCCCGGATTTCCAGCGTTTGTTGTTTCCCACCAGGCATTTCCAGGTGCTGCGTCCGGTTTGTTGCATGGCCAGCTGCACCTCTCGGTGCGGCGCGACAGGCTCCAGGCAAAATATCTCTACCATGCCACCTGTCTCTTTCTGGAACAGTAAGCGCGCCTGCACCACCCGGGTATCGTTAAAAACCAGCAGGGAATGGGAGGGCAGCAAGTGGGGCAGGTCCGTGAAAGTATGGTCGGCGATGGTGCCTTGCCGGTACACCAGTAGCTTGGACTGGTCACGCTGGGGCAGGGGGTGCTTGGCAATGCGTTCGTCTGGCAACGCGTACACGAAATCTTTTATGGCCAGTTTTTTCGGGTCAGTCATGGAGGTACAATATTTTACAGCAAAGGTAGGCAGTGCGGCGGGGGAATAAAAACAGCCGACGGCGCAGGCAAAGGCTTTTAGCGCTTCTCTTCCTCCGTTGTCTCTTCCAGGTCGTCCAGTTCCAGGCGCAGGGCGTTTACTGAGATCTGTATTTCGCGCAGCGCCAGCGCCAGGGATACCATGAGCAGGATCAGGCTCAGGCCAAATAAGTATTTTCCAGCGGTAATGTAGCCGGCAAAAAGGATGAACATGCAGCACACGCAACCGAAGATGCTGCTGATGCCGAATGCCTGCATGTTGCGGACCAGCACCAGGCGGGTGCGCAGGTTCTTGATCTGGTTGTAGATTAACTGGCTGTGCGTGGTGGTGTAGCGTTGTTTCAGGCTGCGAATCAGGTTGGCCAGGGCCATAAAGCGGTTGGTGTAAGCCAGCAACAGCAGCGATATTGCCGGAAAAAGCAGGGCGGGGGTGGTCAGGGTTATCTCCATACGTTACAGGCAGGCCAGCGCATGCGTGCGTTAAATGCTCTTCAGAAAATCCTCGTCCAGGGGCTCTATGTCATCCTCGTCCTCCTGGTTTGCCGCCTCCCAGTCCACTTCCTGCAATAGGTCCAGCCCCTCAAATATCAGCTCGTCCAGTTCTTCCCTGGACGCGGCATCCAGGGTGCGCTCAAAAAGTTCTAGAATCTGGTCACGCTGCTCATTCACGAAGATCTCGTGGTAGAGGTGGTCAAAAGAGGCGATTTTCTTCTGGATGATCTTGTCGATCTCTTTTGTGCTTTGCGCTTTTATGGCCTCTTGCAGGGTCTCCAGTACCTCTTTGCTTTTTTCGTTGTTGGCCAGGCGGGTAAATGCTTTTACAAAAGCGATGGCTACCCCGAGCCTCAGCCGCTCAAACCTGAAGTTCAGCTCCTCGGATGGGGTGCCCGCCTTCAGCTGCGACTGTTTGTATGCTGTTTCAAACTGCTCGTACACGCGCACAGCTCCTTCGTCAAAAACAGCAGGGGTTTCCGTATCGAAGGCAGACGCTAGCAATATATCAAAGCTTTTGGCACTCATAGGTGAAGCAGGTTAAAGAAGTAGAAGGTGCAAAGGTAGGGTTTTATACTTTTTATTGGCAAAGTAGTGCATCTATAATCCCTGCAGGGCCTGAACTTTTGGTGCAGTCCCTGCAGGGATTAACAAAGCTTTATTCTTCCTCTGCCCGGGCCGAGTTGCCACTGATGATCTGCCCGAAGAAAATACTGTTCAGGAAAAGTTTGTTGGTGCCGTACCAGAAAGCCCGAAAGTTCGGGTTGTCGGGCATGGCTATAACCTTGCCAGCCCCTACTGCTGAAACGTCCACGGCTGCCGAGCTTTTCACCTTCTGTAAGTTCGGGTTGGAGATGTAGCCTGCCATTAAAGGGTTAGCTGTATACATCACCGGGTTTGCATACGGGCTCTTGGAGCGCTCCATGAACAGCGTGTTGCTCCGGAAGATCGGCATTTGCGCATCGGTATAGCCATAAGCCAGCGGATGCGTCAGGTCGAGGGTGGTTTCGAAAATGGCCCCGCCGATTACCTGCGCCCCATCCGTGTTGTTGAGGTCGGCATAGGGTTTTCGGGGTTTCACGGCACTATTATCCTCTTTTTTGAAGGTGCTGGTGCCGATGCCGTTATCTGCCAGCCATTTGGCCGCATCACCCATGCCAACTACCGTGCCTCCCTGCTGCACCCAGGCACGCAGCTTGTCTTTTGATATGCTGTTATAATTGCCGTCCGCCATCACGATCACGTTATACTTGGTCAGGCCGGTGCGGTTAAAGTTGTCGGTGGTTACCAGCGTTGGTTTCATGTCGAAGCGGTTGTCGAGCAGGTGCCAGGCCTCGCCCACATCATTGCTGTTTACGCCGTTGCCTATCAGCATGAGCACCTTAGGTTGCTGCAGCGACAGCATCATGGGGCTGCCGAGCTTAATGCCCTGGGGCGATAATCCGGTGGACATGGCATGCACGGTGATGCCGTTTTTGAGCGCTACTTCCTGTAAAAGCTGGTACAACTCCTCTGGCTTAAGGGGTTGGCCGGCAACCGGGATAAGGATGGAGCCGTAGTCGAACTGCTTTTTATCGCCGGAGGAGAACTTGTCGGTGGCCACTTTGGCCACGATGCCGCGGTCCATCAGCATGTTCAGGGCGCGGGGCGCATAGTAGCCGTGCCACTCAAACACATAGGCATAAGCGCTTTTGCCACCTAACACCTCGCCAACGGGAAAAGTAAGCTGCGCTACTTTGTTGCCCAACTGGCTGCTCTTAAAGTTTTTTGGAGAAAGGGCCGCATAATCCAGGTCAAAGGCGAGCGGGAAGGTCCAGGCGGAAATATCATAGAACAGGCTGTCCTGGAAAGTGGTGCGCTTCTCGAACATCGCCTCTATTAACCTGTACTGCGGCTGCTCTGTCGGGATGATGTAAGCGTTCTCGGGCGTGTAAGTGATGTTATCGATCTTAAACGATTCCTTTGGGCGGTAGATGTCTATCTGGTGCTGCTTGATGATCTCTGCCAGGTGATAGGCTTTCGCCTTGTCCTGCTCCGAACCGAAAACATACGCTTTCACGGGCGCCTTTCTCGATTCGTTCAGCGCGTTCCTGTAAAAGTCACGCTGATGTGCCAGCAGCTCCAGGCGCATGGCCTGCGCCGCTTCCAGGGTAGAGAGCGTGGTGGTGAACTGGTTGCGGATGGTGAACGGGAACGTCAGGACGCCATTGATGCTCTCCTGCGCGTGGCCCCTGGAGCTGGCCTGCTCAAACAGGATGCCCACAGAGCCGTTCACATCGGGGTAGGTAGAGCCTTTGCCATAATAGAAGTCGTCGTAGCTTTCTTCGGTGTAGTAAAATGAGCCAATCTTATCCAGTGCTTTGGCATGGAAGGTGCCCATTTTCTGCGTGAGCTTGTAGTTGTTTTCCGGCGTTAAGGGATTGTTGCGGCTCGGGATGCCCGGCTGGAAAAAAAATGTGGCGTTGGTGCCCATCTCATGGTGGTCGGTCAGCACGTTGGGCTTCCAGTCATGGAACTTGGCCAGTCTTCCCTTCGACTCCGGGTGCTGCAGCGGCAGCCAGTCGCGGTTCAGGTCGAACCAGTAGTGGTTGGTGCGGCCGCGGGGCCATACTTCGTCAAACTCGGCGCTATTGCTGTCGGTTACCAGGTTTTTGCCCCGGTGCGTGTTTACCCAGCTGGCAAAGCGGTTCAGGCCGTCGGGGTTAATGGAGGGGTCTAGTAAGATCACCGTTTCTTTCAGCAGCTTCTCTATTTCAGGGCCCTGGGCAGCAGCCAGGTGGTAGACTGCCAGCAGGGCGGCGTTGCTTCCGCTGGGCTCGTTGCCATGCACGCTGTAGCCCATCCACACCACGGCAGGCATATCCTGTATGTTCACGCTACCAGCCGCGGCGGGGTCGGTGAGCTTTTTGTGGTTCGCCTTGATGGTCTCGATGTTGCGGAGGTTTTCTGGTGAGGTAATGGTGAGTAAGTATAGCGGGCGGTTTTCGTGGGTGCGGGCATACTCCGTGATCGTCATGCGGTCGGAGGCATCTGCCATAATGCGCATGTACATGGCCAGTTGGTCGTGGCTTACGTGCCATTCTCCCACCTGGTAACCTAAAAGCTCCTGGGGGGTGGGCACATTTTTATCATACTGCACATCCTTTGGTAAATAGTAAGCGAGGTCGGTTTGCTGTGCAATGGTCAAGTGGCTTAAACCAACAAGCAGGGCCAAAGCAAGCGCACGTAGGGTCTTCATATTGTTTTAGGTGTAAAGGGTGATGAAATGGAAATAAACAGGTTAGCTTTTACCGCAATTTGGAACAATGTGAGGTGTTTTCCTAAATTTTTTATGATTGCCTACCGATTGTTTCCCCTGCCCGATGGGCCGCTCAAATTCGTGCTTAACTGCCCGGTAAGTCTTTGCAGCCTTTGCCTTAGGTTAGCACCGGCTTAACTGGTGCATAAAACCCAACACTTTCAGCCTCCCTTGCTTCAGTTTGCTATGCCTGCATGCGGCTGTGCAGGTAACGAGCTTGTATCCTTTTTCAAACGGGTTTCCTAAATTATTCACATT
This sequence comes from Pontibacter sp. GD13, assembly GCF_058216355.1. Classification (NCBI taxonomy): domain Bacteria; kingdom Pseudomonadati; phylum Bacteroidota; class Cytophagia; order Cytophagales; family Hymenobacteraceae; genus Pontibacter; species Pontibacter sp. GD13. The sequence continues at coordinate 59,949 of NZ_JBYZMQ010000010.1, read as the reverse complement.
AAAAAGTGCAATTATTTTTTTGTTTGAATCGGGATAAGAGGGTGTGTAAGCGTGTTATGTGGTTTTTTATATAATTACTAAAAAATATAAATGCAATAGAGAGCTATATATTTAGGATGATATGTAACATAAATTAGTTTTTACTGTAAATATCTAGTGTAAAAGTGCCTAAATATACCAAAAATACAATATATATCAATTTTATATTGAATGTATTCGCTAATGGTAAATAGTGTATTTAAAAGATAAGTAAAGCTTGCTGATAAACATTGCAACATATTAATATACTCAAAAAATATAGTATTTACTATTGTTTAGTGACGATTTTGGTGCTTCTGAGGTGTTTTTGCTGCAGAGGTTATACAGAAGCCTAAGTAAGCTTCCTGCGAAGGTATAATATATGTTAAGTTATATATTGTGCCTCCCGATTATATGCCGACCCGATCTAATTAGCGCAAGCTTTTAACCCCTGATTATGAAGAGAAAATTTACGCGTTTAATTGCCGAAGCTAGTAAAGCAAAGCGCTCTTTTATTGGAATTGCCACTTTCCTCCTGCTGTTAGCCAGTGCGGCTTATATGAGGGCGGCAGTAGGTATAACTGTGACAGGAGCGGCGTCTTATACCCTATCCGCCGATTTAGCCGTTACCCCTACTTTTACACCTATTACCAATGTGGTAGTAAAGGAGGGAGTCAGCGATGATTTTGCAAGCTCTGGGAACTATAAAATTGTACTTACTGCTCCTGCAGGATGGGTATTCTCTGGGAACGGAGTAGCAGCCAGTTTAGTTAGTGGGGAAGTTAATTTAAACACAACACCCACCTATATCACAGACGCTGCCGGAGTGAGATCAATTGAATTCACTTTGTCTGCGAAGAGTGGTAATCAGAATAAGATTGATGAGATTAGCGTTACAGGGCTTCGGGTCAAATCTACAAATGGCGTAATAGACCCGACACAGCCTAAGGGAATCAACGTTCAGGTTATTAATACCTCAAACGCTACTACTGTTGTCACTACCTCACCTATTTCACTTGCTCAAGTAGCTGGAGCTGCTAAGTCGTTAAGCTGGTTGACACAACCAGGAAATGTTGAAACAGGTGCTTCTATCACACCGCAAGCCAAAATATTGGATCAGTTTGGAAATACCGTAACCAATGCCAGTAACAGTGTAGCTTTAACAATAGGGGCAAACCCTAGTTCAGGGGTATTAACTGCCGGAACTAGTTCTGTATCGAACGGGGTAGTTTCTTTCGCAGGCTATAGCATTGATAAAGCTGGGGTGAATTATACTTTGGTTGCTACCAGTTCAGGGTTGACAAGTGTGACAAGTAACCCTTTTACTGTCAGCAACAAGAAGCCAGTAGTAACCGGTGTCTCTCCTTGTCTCTCAGAGAAGGATCCATCTACTACAGTCACTATTACAGGTTTGAACTTTGTTTCAGGTGCAACAGTACTTGTGAATGGAGCCTCCAGAAGTGCTTCTGTGAACAGTTCCACATCTTTAACAACCAGTATAAATGCCAGCGAGTTATCTGCAGGGGGCACTTTGTCTGTTATAGTTAAAAACCCAACTCCAGTAACGGATAACGGCGAATCGGATGCTTTTGCTGTTACTGTTAACAGTTTGTTGACTCCGGGTACAATAACCGGTGCTCCAGCAGTTTGTGTGGGCACAACCGGGAGTTCTTATAGTATAGCTGCTGTAACCGGCGCAACTTCATACCAATGGACAGTTACTGGTGATGCAACTATAACAAATGCGACGAACTCAACTGGTGTTACCATAAATTTCGGTAATACTGCAGGAGATGTACGACTGGATGTACTGGCCTTAAACAAGTGTGGTAAACCCGGAGCAGCTTCAAGCTTAACTGTTAAAGTAAATGCTTACCCCTCAGCTCAGGTTTCAGCGCCCAATGGCTTAGAAGCTTGCCAGGGAAACTCCGTTGCATTAAATGCTACAGCAGTAACGGGTGCTACTTATCAATGGCAGATGAATAACAGCAATGTGCCTAATCCAAGTACTGATGCTACAGTTTTCAATGCAAATACCACAGGGGAATACCGTGTAATAGTCACACAGAATAATTGTACCTCCACCTCTGCTTCGGTATCGGTTGTGATCAACACCCCACCCACTGCTACTATTACAGGAGATGCCACCCTTTGTGATGGCGAAACGAAAACACTCACCGCCAACACCGACAAAGGAACAGCCTATGTGTGGTTTAAGGATGGGCAACAACAGCCAGGGAATACGGCGGCTACCTTGTCAGTATCTGAGGGCGGAAGCTATACTGTGCAAATTACAGATGCCAACGGCTGTGCAACAACCTCGAGTGCCTTTGCGGTAACCAAGAACGCTTTGCCGGATGCAACCATCACAGCATCGGGTCCTACCACTTTCTGCCTTGGCGGCTCTGTTGTGCTCAGTGCGCCACCGCTTTCAGGGTATACTTATGTATGGTTCAGGGATGGGGCCCAGGTTGGCACGCAGCAGCAGTACACTGCCACCGCCGCGGGTAACTATAGGGTGCAGGTAACTAACAGCGCAACCGGCTGTACCTTTACTACCCCTGCTGCCACTACAGTCACTGTAAATCCGCAGCCAACTGTGGCGGCATCAGCGGCTATTACGGCTAAATGCGTGGGCGCCAACAATACCACTACCTTCGACCTGACCGGTACCGCCACCAATGGCAGTCCGTTGTGGGAGTATGTAACCAGCACCGGCACGATCACGCAGGGCGGCACGAACTTCAGCGCCCCAACTTCCGGCAACACGCAAGTAACGCTTAACGGCACCGGCACGGTAACCGTGCGCCTTACATCTGGCAGTCCGGAAGCTGCTTGTGCGCCCGCTTCCAAAGAAATCACCCTCACCGTTAACCCGCAACCTGTGGCCACGGCTGCAGCAACTATGCCGGAGCAGTGCGTGGGCGCCAACAATACTACTGTTTTCAGCCTGACCGGAACGGCTACGAACGGTGCCCCTGCCTGGTCTTTTGTGTCGGCTACGGGCACGGCAACTGTAACGGGCTTTAGCAGTGCGAGCTCCGAAAACACGCAGGTAACCGTGAGCGGCAACGGTACGGTAACGGTGCGCCTGACCTCCAGCAGTCCGGTTACCGGATGCTCATCGGCTACGGCAGATGTGACCCTGACCGTAAACCCGCTTCCGGCAGCCACCATTACCCCAACAGGACCAACAAATTTTTGCGAGGGCAATTCTGTCACGCTTAACGCGCCAGCAGGTGCTGGCTTTGGCTACCAATGGACTGTGGATGGCGTGGTGGTGCCAGGTGAGACAGATGCAGACATCGTTGTAACCACTTCGGGCAGTTATGTAGTGAAAGTAACCTCAGACAAAGGCTGCTCCACTACTTCGGTGGCCACTGTGGTAAAAGTAGAAAAGCCCGCTGCCGCAACTATTGTGTATACCGGCGTGACCGAGTTTTGCGAAGGGGGCTCTATCTTCTTTCAGGCATCCAAGGCGCCGGCCGGGCAAACCTATACATACCAGTGGCAGCGCAGCCCGCTAGGCACCAATGTATGGGAGAACATCGCAGGAGCTACCGGGCAGACATACACCGCCAATGCAACGGCAGATTACCGTGTGGAAGTAACCAATGTGGTGACGGCCCCCGATGTTAGCTGTAGTAAAATATCCGAGATAGTAGCTGTTAATGTGCTGCCACAGCCTGTGGCTAGTATCACCAGTAACAATGCGCCACAATGCGTGGGTGCTGGCAACAGCAACACATTTTCTATAACGGGAGATTTTTCAGGCGGAACGCCGCAGTGGCTGTCGTCCAATGCAAGCTTTGTAATCCAGAACCCGAACTACAACTCGGCAACCGGAAAGGCAACCGCAACCGTGGTATCTACCGGTACAGGAACCACTACGATCACCTTACAAACCACCAACTCTACATCGGCCTGTAACACCGCCTCCAGCGTCACCACACTTACCGTGAATCCGCTGCCGGATGCCACGATCACCGTAGGAGGGCCTGCCACTTTTTGCCTTGGCGGCGCGGTGCTGCTCAGTGCCCCGACTAACGCAGACTATGATTATCAATGGATCAGGAACGGAACAAATATTACAGCAACAGGAGGTACTGACAGGGAATATAGCGCCACTACCGCTGGCGATTATAAAGTAAGGGTAACCAACAGGGTAACCGGTTGCACGTTTACCACTGCCACCGCCACCACGGTCACGGTAAATCCGCAGCCAGTGGTGAGTACGGCCTCGGCAGCGAAAGCTGCGCAGTGCGTGGGCGACAACAATACCACCGTTTTCGACCTGACAGGAGCCGTGGCCAACGGTACACCGGAATGGAGCCTTGTAGGCAGCACCGGAACGGCAACGCTCAGCAGTTTCAGCAGCCCCAATACGGTTAACACACAGGCAACCATAACCGGCATAGGCACCATAACCGTGCAACTGAAAGCCAGCAGCAGCGTAGCCGACTGTAACGACGCCCTGCGACAGGTAACGCTTACCGTAAACCCATATCCTACCGCAGATGCCGGTCCGGACCAGGTGCTGTGTGTGGGCAATAATAATGTAACCAGGTTTAGCCGCGCGGGCACCGGCAACGGCAGCGAGGGTGCCAACCAGGTAGCCTGGACGGTGAAAAGCGTAGATGGTGTGACAGTAACTAATTTAGCTTACCCTTTCCTGTACAACAACTTTGTGGATGTAACCGGCATCGGAACAGCCGTGCTAACGCTAACGGTAACGACAAACGGTTGCTCCACTTCCGACGACGTAGTATTAACCGTGAAGCCGCGCCCTGCCCTTGCTGTTGTAGATAACAGGATACACTGCAACGGGGAGGCAGGGGCCGCCATCAATTTTAGCAGTTCCTTAACAGGCTCCACCTATGCCTGGACATCTAACAGAGACATAGGTTTTGGCACCAGCGGATCCGGTAATATCCCGGCTTACACCGCCACCAACCCGGGTACCGCGCCGGTTACCGCCACTGTAACGGTGCGTGGAACCGCCGATGCCTGCGAGGGTGCGCCGCAGGTTTTCACCATCACCGTAAATCCAACGCCTGTTCTAAACTCTACGCTTGCGCCGTCAGCCATTTGCAGCGGAAACGTGTTCAGCTACACCCCCAACAGTGCAACGCAAAATGCCACCTTTGCCTGGTCCCGCGCTGCTGTAACCGGTATCAGCACCTCGGCCAATAGCGGCGATGGCCCAATAAGCGAAACATTGGTAAACACTACTGATGCACAAATAAAAGTAACTTACGTGCTCATTACATCTGCCAACAACTGCAGCGGGCCGCCGCAGAACGTGGAGGTAACCGTTAACCCAAGGCCAGCTTTAAGCAGTACCTTAACGCCTACGGCCATCTGCTCAGGCACTACCTTCAACTACACCCCAACCAGCGCTACTGCAGGGGCCACCTATACCTGGACGCGCGTTGCTGTGGCGGGGATAAACGGCGGGGTCGCATCAAATGGATCCGGCCCTGTAAATCAGACATTAACTAACTCAACAGCTTTTCCGATTGATGTAGTATACCAGTTTGCTACCACTGCAAATGGTTGCAGCGGCAACACCACTCAGGATGTGGTAGTACGCGTGAACCCGACGCCAGCACTCAGCAGCACGCTGGCGCCAGCAGCAGTATGCAGCGGCGATGCCTTTAGTTATTCGCCGGCAAGCGCTACGGGCAATGCTGCGTTCTCCTGGACGCGCGCTGCGGTGGTCGGAATCAGTAATGCGGCTGTGACTACTCCTGTGAATGGAAGTATAAACGAGACACTGGTAAATACCACGGCCAATACGATAAACGTAACCTACATTTATACCACTACTGCCAACGGTTGCACCGGCCCGGTACAGAGTGTGGTAGTGAAGGTTAATCCGAAGCCAACCCTAACCAGTTCTCTAACGCCTGCTGCTGTGTGTAGCGAAACGGCGTTTAACTACAGCCCTGCAAGTGCAACAACAGGTACTTCCTTTACCTGGACGCGCGCGGCAGTAAACGGCATCACTCCCGCTACAAATAGTAGTACTGGTGCAATAAGCGAAACCTTGATAAACACAACTAACACAGATAAGGTGGTTACCTATGTGTATACCCTCTTAGCCAACGGTTGCACGAATACGCAAAATGTGGTGGTGACGATCAAGGCCAAACCGCAACCCAACATCACCAACATTACAGAAGGGCAGGTGTTTTACTCCGGCGATAACAGTATTGCCTTAACTGCCACACCTGCAGGAGGAACTTTCTCAGGCACAGGTGTGGCTGGCACCACTTTTTCTCCGTGTAACGCCTTTAAAACCGTTCCGGCGGGCACCACCGAAATGAATGTGGCCATTACCTACACAGTCACAGTCAACGGTTGCGCGAACAGTGTTGTCCGGAATGTGAAGATCAAAAAATCACAGTACCGGGTTATTATCACGGCAAAACCGCATCCATTCTGTAGAGGAGAAAATGTGACCTATGAGACTTTTGTATACCGGGATGCGACCATTGTTTATCCGTACCTGGTAAATGCGAAGGGTGAACCCGTAGACAAGCAGGGCAACCTGATCCCGAAAGGTTCAGGCCAGTTCCCAATTGCAAACCCGAACTACCCCTACCCGGCAGGAACCCCTGAAATTGTAAAGGCACAGGCTTTCAGGTTCTTCCAACCTATTGTAACCGGCGGAACCAGGCTTGACAAAGACCTATTTACTTATCAGTGGACGAAAAACGAGTCGAACCAGCGTAAGAATGATGCATATATCAACTCTGATGCCGGCCTTTCGTCACAGGATTATTATGGGGTGTATGTGAAGTCGAACAGCGGGGCAATTTGTGATGATGCCCTCAATGACCAGTTCTCCTATAGAATGTACAGCGCAGAACTGCCTGACTATGCCGTTACGTTGGCTGTCAGTCCGAACCCGATGTGCCAAAGCGGACCGATTACGCTTACGGCTACGCTAAATGGCGCATTTGAATTCTGGGCAATCGCCAACCTGCAGCTGGAGTTCGTGCTGACCAGGGGCGCCCAGACCTTCTCGCTTGGCACATTCCCGTACAGTGCGTCAAATACCATACAACTTACCACAGAGCTGGCGGGCGGCTACAAAAACGGGGATCAGGTAAAGGTGTTGTTCTCTTCTGATATAGATCCTTACAGGGCTAGTACAAAATGTGCGGGCAAAGAGGTGTCTAACGTGATCACGCTGGTGGTGGAGCAGCCAGTCACCATCACCACCAACCTGCCAGGCACTACAGAAGAGCGTTGCGAAGGCAGCAGCGTAACGTATTCGGCCAGTGGCTCGGGTACCGGTTTAACTTTTACCTGGTACAAGGGAGCAGCAGTGGTTACGGCAACAGCCGATAACAGGATAACCATTGCAAACACCACCGCGAACGGGATAACCACCAGTAAGCTTACCATAAATAACCTAACCACGGCAGATGCAGGCAATTACTCCGTTAAACTGGAAAATAAGGGTACATCTGCTTGCCTAACCACCTTAAGCTCGCAAACAAATACGTTGATTATAAACCCTTTGCCGTTGGCACGCACCGTTGTCGGGGGTGCATATTGCCCGCTGTACCAAAGCAGCGCCGCCATTGCGCTCGAGAATTCGCAATCAGGGGTTGTGTATGAACTGAAGCAGGGTGGAATGTCTTTGAACCCGGCCGTTACCAGAACCGGCAACGGTGGGACCATTAACTTCGGAAACTTCGGCGAAGGCCAGTACACCGTGTCAGCAGCCTACACAGGCACAAGCTGTGGTAACAGTAATGTGGGTAGCGCCCAGGTAACCATGACCCAGGTGCCGAATGTAAACGGAGAGTTAGAGGTATACTGGCGAGATGACATGACCCGCTGGGAAGTAACGGCGCTATCGGACCACCTGGCTAAAGGGGTCGACCTGACAGGATATACTTATGAGTGGTACACCGGAGCTGACGAGAATAGTGCCACCTTGTACACCACCACTACCTATCCAAACACAATGATCTCTATTCCCAATCCGGATCCGGGACTTTATGTAAGGTGCGTTATCAAAACCCCTGCGGGTGTTTGTGTGCCGGATGTTCAAATGGACAACCAGAGCATTATTCCGCTTCCTGTGGAGATCATCTACCTCACAGCCGAAAAGCAGGGCAACGACGTGGTATTGAAATGGGCCACGGCCATGGAAAAAGACAATGCCGGATTTGAAGTGCAGGTGTCGCATGATGGGGTTAACTTCCGAACGCTCACCTTTGTGCCTACCAGGAACGGGAACGCCACGGTAAAGCAGGTGTACGAATACACAGATAAGGAGAACGGAAAGTATGGCACACGCTATTACCGACTGAAACAGACCGATACAGATGGCACCACGGCATACTTCGGGCCGAAGGTGGTTGAATTCGGGAGCGTGCATAACAAGATCATGGTGTACCCGAACCCTTTCAAAGATGTAGTAGAACTGAGCGTGGAAGCGGAGCAGAATGGGGAACTGGAAATAACGATTACGAACGCCATTGGCAGAAAACTGCTTGTAACCACTGTGGATGTGAAGCAGGGCTTGAACACGGAGCGACTGCGCGTTGATACTAACTTGCCGCGGGGCGTATACTTTGTGACCACACGCTTAAACGGTGTCACGACATATTTCAAATTGTTGAAACAATAAACTAATTAGGGTTTAAAGCTGAAAGAGCCGGGTGTTTCACCCGGCTCTTTTGCTTTTAGACAAATGCGTTGCTTGATAGCGAGAGAGCAAAGGTGCCCTTGATGTGCAGCTGCAGGAGATAGCATGCACTTTGATCAGCGCAAATGCCGCATCACCGCGAAGGGCAGTGGAGCCCACCAGGCTGCTTCCAGTCCCGTGGCCTTTAATGCGTTATTTACCCAGTTGTTGCAGTTTTTAAACAGGTAAAATTTGCCTCTGGCTTCGTAAAAGGTGTCGTGGGCACCATAACCAGAGCCTGCAATATGCCGGAAAGCCCCGTTCTGCTGCTGAAATGAACCGGAGATGTACCGGATAAGCTTTTGATATTGCCCAGGCGTGAGGCGCACAGGCTGTTGCCGTTTGGTGGGTGCGAGGGCTCCATTAATGTACTCGACGTGCATAGCAGTTCGGGTAGGCCACAAGACTGCCGTAACTGCCACTTCCGGTGTCAGGTCACGCCATTGGGGAGTCTGCATGTAGAAGCGCCTGTCGCCCCACCCAAAGCCAAGGTAAGCAAAGCTGCTGTCTGCTGCTGAAAAGTGCTGGAGCGGGAAATAGTTGCGCCAGTTCATGTAAGGCGTAACCACAGGAACCACAATGTCGGTATGCACGCCGTTAGAGGTTACAAATATCTCGATGGCCTGCTCGTCGGTTGTCTGGGCAAAACCGCTGTTCACCGGGATGCTGCTCAGCAGGAAAGCGGCTGTAAAAAACAGCGCTGTTACACCCAGCACCGAACCCAGCGCCCAATACAAGTTGATCAAGCATCTTTTTACCCATTGCCGCATTTTAATGCATACGGAATGTGTTTCGGGAAGAGCCGAAAAAACAAAACCCGGGACAAAGTCCCGGGTCTGAATATAAGTTTAGTTAATTTAGTTTCTGTTCTGGATTGGCCCGACCCGTCAGTAAAAATGCAGGGGGCTGAAAAACTATTTCGATTCTCGCTCTTTCCTTAATTTCCTGAAGTTTTCATCGGAGCAACGGGCAGCCTGCAAGTTCGGGAAGTATACTTTTATGTTGGTTCCTGCTGCTTGCGGGTGCAAAAGTACGAAAATTAATTGAGTTCGGTGCCAGCCTGGCAACTTATACTTTTGAGTTGATCAAACGCATTTCAGGGCCAGACACGTATAAGCTGCATCAGCTTGTTTAAACCAGCTTTATTACGCAACTTGTCTCTCCATTTATCCGCTAAACAGCATCAAACTAATAAGAACATTATGAGGAATATCCTGAAGCACTTCAGTGCTTTTGCGTTGCTGCTCCTGTGCGCGCACGTAACCATGGCGCAGCAAAAACTGCAGTCGCCCGAGCAGTTTCTGGGCTACCAGCTTGGCAAGCAGTTCACCACCCACGCCCGCATCGTAGACTATGTGAACTACCTGGCCACACAGGCTCCGAACAGAATGAAGGTAGAGGAGTATGGCCGCACGTACGAGAACAGGCCGCTGCTACTGGCCTACGTGGCCTCTGATGCGAATTTGCCTCGCCTGGAGCAGATACGCGAGAACAACATGAAGCAGGCCGGGCTGGTTGATGGCCAGCCACAGGGGGAGCAACCCGCCATTGTGTGGCTCAGCTACAACATCCACGGAAATGAGTCGGTGAGCGCCGAAGCGGTGATGGAAGTGCTCTATGATCTGGTAAACCCGGACAACACGCAAGCAAAGCAATGGCTGCAGAACACGGTGGTGATACTGGACCCAACCGTAAACCCCGACGGCCGCGAGCGCTATGTGCAGTGGTACAAACAAACCTCTAACCAGGGCGGCAACGCCTCGCCCTACGCCTGGGAGCACTGGGAGCCCTGGCCAGGTGGCCGGCCAAACCATTATTACTTTGACCTGAACCGCGACTGGGCCTGGCAAACACAAATAGAATCGAAGCGACGCCTGGCCAGGTATAATAACTGGCTGCCGCAGGTGCATGCCGATTTTCACGAAATGGGACCTGAGTCGCCTTATTATTTCTCGCCGGCAGCAAAGCCCTTCCACGAAAGTATAACTCCCTGGCAACGCCAGTTCCAGAACACGATCGGGGATTACAACCGCGCGTACTTCGACAAAAACAACTGGCTATACTTTACCCGCGAGAACTTCGACCTTTTTTACCCGAGCTACGGCGATACCTGGCCTACCTTTAACGGCGCCATCGGGATGACTTATGAGCAGGGCGGTTCCGGACGCGCAGGCCTGGCTTATCAGAAACAGGATGGGGATACGCTGACCCTGGTGGACAGAATAGCCCACCACGTGGCGGCCAGCAAAGCCACCATTCAGGCCACTTCTGAAAAAGCTACCCAGCTTAAACTAGAGTTTAGAAACTATTACGAAACCAGCCGCAAAAACCCGGTAGGCAACTATAAAGCCTTTGTTATAAGAGCAGACCAGCAGGGCAGGGGCAACCTGCAGGCATTAACCGACTACCTCGATAAGCAGGACATCAGGTATGGCTATGCCGGCAAAAACACCTCCGGGAAAGGGTTTAACTACAGCACTGGCAAAGAGGAACGGGTAAAAGTGACGCAGCAGGACCTGGTAATCAGCATGTACCAGCCTAAATCAACCTTGGTTAAGGTGCTTTTTGAACCTAATGCGCGCCTCGAGGATTCGCTGACCTATGACATCACTTCCTGGTCTCTGCCTTATGCCTATGGCGTGCAGGCCTATGCGCTAAAAGACAAGCTGGACGTAAATACGGGTAAGGCGCCCGCACCTACTGCTACAAGTATAAACATCGCAAAACCCTACGCGTACCTGGCCCGCTGGAACAGTGTGCAGGACCTGAAATTTCTGACGGAACTGATGAAGCAGGATGTAAAGGTGCGCATGTCGGAGCGTTCCTTTGAAACAGACGGACAGCAGTATGCCCCTGGAACACTGATTATTACACGCACCGGCAACGAGCGCATGGGGGATAAGCTGGATGCAACCGTGCGGGAACTGGCCAGCAGGTTCAACGTGGACCTAAGTGCCACCGGTACGGGCTTTGTGAGCAGCGGCGCCGACTTCGGCTCGGGTAACGTGCGCTATCTTAAAAAACCCAAAGTGGCGGTTATGTCCGGAGAGGGCGTTTCGCCTTACGGGTTCGGGGAAGTATGGCATTACTTTGAGCAGCAGATAGGCTACCCCGTAACGGTGCTGAACACGTCATACTTCAGCACCATCCCACTGCACGAGTTTGATGTGCTGATTCTGCCCACCGGCTCTTACGGCGATGTGTTGAACGAGAAGACCCTGGAGCAGGTAAAGACCTGGGTGCGCGCAGGGGGCAAGCTGATTGCCATGGAGAGCGCGGCGGGTTTCCTGGCCGGCAAAAAAGACTTCAACCTGAAAAAGAAGGAAACCAAGGAGGAGAGTGGCAAAGAGCAAAAAGACAAGAAACAACCGCAAGACCCCTACGAGCACCTGCGCGCTTACGGCAACCGGGAGCGCGAAGCCCTGCAGGAGGAAGTGCAAGGCAGTGTTTTCAGGGTAGACCTGGACAAAACGCACCCGCTGGCCTTTGGCTACGGCGACACCTACTTTGCACTGGTCCGTTCTGCCGACACATTTCAGTTTATGGAAGATGGCTGGAATGTGGGCGTACTCAAAAAGGATAACTATGCCACGGGTTTTGTAGGTGCCGACATCAAAGAGAAGCTGAAAGACGCCCTGATTCTGGGAACCCAGGAAATGGGTCGTGGAGAGGTCGTATACCTGGCGGATAACCCGCTGTTCCGGGGCTTCTGGCAAAGCGGCAAACTGATGTTCGGCAATGCTGTTTTCCTGGTGGGGCAATAGTTGTAGCCCTAAAAGGTAAACTTTGATAAGGCTTTAAGGGCGCTACAGCACAAACAACTGCAGCGCCCTTTCTATTTTGATTGATTCGCTATGGGTGAAATGTTTACCTTCGTGTTTTCTTAGCAACTTACCCTACACACATGGCCATGCCTATCAGTTATCCGAAGCAGGAAGAATACAGTGGCTTTTATGCCAATTACATACACGAGGCACAGGCCGAGGACCTGCTGGAAGGTCTTACCGCCAGTTACGCTTACATTGCCGGCATGATGCAGGGCCTCTCGAACGAGCAGCTTTTGCACCGTTATGCCGAGGGCAAATGGAGCATCAAAGAGCTGCTGGTGCACATGCTGGATGCCGAACGCATTTTCTCTTACCGTGCCCTGCGCTTTGCTCGTCAGGATAAAACATCACTGCCCGGATTTGAGGAAGGCCAGTACGTTGGGCCCTCAAAAGCCGACACCCGTGACATTAACTCTATCTTAGCCGAGTACACGGCCGTGCGCACTGCTACTATCGAGTTGTTTAAAAGCTTCGACCAGGAAGCACTGGAGCAGAGAGGCATCGGGAGCGGAGTTGAGATCAGCGTTCGTGCCATCGGGTTCACCATCCTAGGGCATGAGATTCACCACCTGAAGGTGATCCGGGAGCGTTACCTGGAAAAAGCTATCTAAGCGCAGGTTTAGCCAAGGCATTTGATCTTTAACCTACTTATTCAGTTTTAAAAGCATGCAAAACCGAAGAACGTATCGCATCGTCATGACCATCGCCTGCTTTGTGTTTGCAGGCTTTAACGGGTACAAAATATGGAAGGAGGGCTATAACACCATAGATGTGTTTCTACTGGTTGTTTTTCTGGCCTTCGGGAGCATTTATGCTGTGATTTTGTACCGGGGCAGAAAGGATGCGTAAGGAATAGGGTAGAAAGGAAAAACCTGAAAGTCTATATTATCTTGGGAGATGAATAAGACTTTCAGGTTCTCAACTTTTAGCCAAAGGTATCTATATATACGGGAGCGGCCTGAAATGGGTTGTAGGGAACAGGAAATTTTTTTTAGTTTATTTTGGCGCCCCGCTTTCAGTAAAAATAAGTGCTGGTTTACCCTGATTTTTTCCTCGCCCGCCTTAAACCGGATCCACATCCGCAACTATTCTAATGCCCTTAAAATCAGGCAAGAGCTTCAGGTTGAATAGGGCCTGTGCGATGACCGTTTTTGCCCCTTTCAGATTGGTGGAGTCACGGGAAAGCTTGATGTGGATCTCGTTCAAAAACAGGTTTCTGATCTTAAAGATATAAGGCACTTCCGGACCCAGCACCTGTTGTTTGCCCAGGCGGTCAGTCAGGTCTTTGGCTAACACAATGGCTGCATTCTCCGATACTTTCTCCTCGGCGTGCTTCACAGTGATCCGGATCATGCGCACAAACGGCGGGTAACTGAAGCGCATGCGTTCCTCTATCTCATGTGCGTACAGGCTCTGGTAATCATTATGGCGCACCTTGTTAAAGATGGGCTGTAAAGGATCGCGTGTCTGGATGATCACGGAGCCGGTTTTGCCCCGGCGCCCTGCCCGGCCACTTACCTGCACAAACAGCTGGTAGGCCCGCTCATGTGCCCTGAAATCAGGGAAATTGATAATAGTATCGGCGTTCAGGATGCCCACCAGGCTTACATTCTCAAAGTCGAGCCCTTTGGTTACCATTTGGGTACCGACCAATACGTTGGTTTTACCACTCTCGAACTCTGATATAATCTGTTGGTAACTGTTCTTCTTCTTGGTCGTGTCCAGGTCCATGCGCTGGACATCCGCGCTTGGCAGGAGCAGTTTTAGCTCATCCTCCACTTTCTCGGTTCCGAAGCCCATGCTTTTGAGGGTGGTGGCCCCGCAGGCAGGGCAATCGTTGGGCTTGCGCTCGTGGTAGCCGCAATAATGGCAGCGCAGTTCGTTGTTATACTTGTGGTACGAGAGGCTTACCGCGCAGCAGTTGCATTTGGGTATCCAGGAGCACTCATCGCAACTGATGAAAGGGGCATAGCCCCTGCGGTTCTGGAAAAGTATGACCTGCTCTTTTATCCTCAGCCTCTCTTCGATGGCCGTAAGCAGTTTGCCCGAGAAATGGCTGTGCATGTTCTTGCGTTGCTGCGCATCGCGGGTATCAACCAACTCAATTTCGGGCAACTGCGCCTCCCCGAAACGCTTCGACATAGTAACCAGGCCCCAACGGCCGGTTTTGCAGTTATAGTAGGTCTCGATAGAGGGGGTGGCAGAGCCGAGCAGAGTTTTTGCGCCTTGCAAATGGGCCATCATTAAGGCTGTTTCGCGCGCATTGTAGCGTGGGGCCGGGTCGTACTGCTTGTAACTGGCCTCATGCTCCTCATCAATGATCACCAGCGAGAGGTCGTGGAAGGGCAGAAAGATGGAGGAGCGCACCCCCACCACCACCTGGAACCGGCCCGCCAGGATTCCCTGCCATACTTCGGCCCGCTCGTTGTCGGAGAACTTGGAGTGGTAAACCCCCAGCTTTTCCCCGAAAACCTTCATCAGGCGCGTAACGATCTGGGCGGTGAGCGCAATCTCGGGCAGCAGGTACAACACCTGGCCGCCTCCCTCCAGGGCGTGCTCGATGAGATCGATGTATACTTCGGTTTTGCCGCTGCCTGTTACACCATGCAGCAAAACCGTATCTTTTTCCTTAAAAAGGCCCAGTACCTCATCTTTTGCCTGCTTTTGGTGCTCGGAAAGGGAGATGGGCAACAGCTTTTGACTGTAATCAACCGGGAACCGCGACACGATCTGGTCGAACTGCTCCAGCACCCCTTTTTTGATCAACGTGTTGATGGAGGAGGCCGAGAGGTGTGCCGCGCTGGTCAGTTCGCTTTTCTCAATCCCTTTAAAGTTGAGGTGCGTGTTTTGGTGCACAGGCACGCGCTGGAGGTAGTTCAGCAGCACGTCCAGTTGTTTGGGGTACGGCGTCAGCTGGTTGAACAGCTCTTCCAGCAAGCCCTCCTCCTGCACAAAATGCTCGGAGATGCGCACCTTCTTTACCACCTTGGGCGCGTATTTATCACTTACCTGCTCATA
Organism: Pontibacter sp. GD13; assembly: GCF_058216355.1. Taxonomy (NCBI): domain Bacteria; kingdom Pseudomonadati; phylum Bacteroidota; class Cytophagia; order Cytophagales; family Hymenobacteraceae; genus Pontibacter; species Pontibacter sp. GD13. The sequence continues at coordinate 44,376 of NZ_JBYZMQ010000010.1, read as the reverse complement.
AATGATCACGCACTCCTTCTGAATAAGGGACTTGATGAACTTATGGTAGCTTTTAAGTTGCAGCAGGTTGCCTACCTCGGTAAAGGTGAGGGCCTGGTTGCTTTGCAGCGCAAAAATGATCTTCTCCTCCTGTGCCGACAACGGAATATCGTCCTCCTCGGGGTTGTAGTGCGGGTGCAGCTGTAACCGCGACTCACTGCTGAGCTTGAGGGCGGAGGGCAGGGCAGCGTTTATTACCTCTCCCAGCGTGCACATGTAGTAGTCGGCTATCCACTTAAAGAGTTTAAGCTGCGGCGTTGTGATGATGGGCTTGTCGTCCAGGAAATCGAGGATATACTTTGCCTGGTAGCTGGCGGGGGCTGTTTCGTGAATCTCAGCCACAATACAGCTCAATACCTTTTTCGACCCGAACTGCACAATCACGCGCGCACCCACCAACACATCGTCGTTCATCTCGAACGGAATGCGGTAGGTGTAGAGCTTCGGGAGGGGGAGGGGCAGGATAACGTCGGCAAACAGCGTGACGCGCTCCACCGCCTGCTCCGGCGGATAATTGAAATTGAGTAGTTCGGACAAGGGCTAAAAGTATGGGTGCTGCGTACAAAGGTCGTAAAAATCGGGTAATTGTTCCGGGTTAAATTCAATTTGCCTTTCCCTTTCCAACCCGTATCAGCAAGGGCGTGTCTTAACTGGTTTACAAACTTTACCTGCTAAAGGGCGGGGAACCTGGGGCTGTTCTGATCGTTTTGCAGCTGCTTCAGGGCTTCGGCGGCCGTGTGCACCGGCATTTGGCAGGATTTGTCGTAACAAACATACACCGTGGTTTTGCCCTGCTGCGCCACTTTATCCTGCAGCAAAGGGAGCTGGCTGCTGTGGGCTGTGCCAAGCAGCAGCATGTTTGGCTGGTAAAAAGAACTTATCTCTGCCCGCATCTCCGCGGCTTCCGGTCCTATAATGGCCACTTCGGCCACTGGCGTTGCCATATAATAGTATAGGATGGCCCAGTTACTTAAGTGGGATGGCTCTTTGAGCAGCAAACCTTGCATCTTGCCCATCATACTTTCTGATAAGGAGGTATAAGCCTCGTTGTCGAAGTATAAACCCAGGAAATGGAGGTTAATGGCCATGACGGAGTTGGAAGAGGGGATCACATTGTCGAACAATTCCTTTTTACGCGCAATCAGTTGTGCCGCGTTTTTATCCTTGAAGTAAAACAAGCCCTCCTGCTCATCCAGGAAATTTTCCAGAGCGTAGTCGGTCAGTTCCTTGGCCTGGTACAGCCACTGCTCATCAAAGGTAACCTCGTATAACCGGATGAAAGCCGCGGCCAGCAATGCGTAATCGTCCAGAAAGCCGTCTATGGTAGCCTTGCCTCCTTTGTAAGTATGATACAGCTTGTCAGTTTTTTTCAGTTGCCGCAGTAGAAACTGCGCGTTCCGGAGGGCCAGGTCCAGGAAGTGTTTGTTGCCAAAGGTATAGTAAGCGTCGGCCAGTCCTTTCAGCATCAGAGCGTTCCAGGAGCAAAGTATTTTGTCATCCAGGTTAGGCCTGATGCGCTTGGCGCGTGCCTGCATAAGCTTGTTTTTCCAGTGCTGCACCATTTCCTGAAGCACCTCTACCTCCAGCTCATTTTCTGCGGCAAACTGCTCATCGCTGATCTTGCGGCGCAGAATGTTACGCCCGTGCTCAAAGTTTCCGGCAGCAGTGGCATGGTAATACTTCGAGAAAAGGGGTTCTTCTGAAGAGAGGATCTTGATGAGCTCGTTTTTTGTAAAAGTATAGAATTTGCCTTCTTCCCCCTCGCTGTCGGCATCCAGGGAAGAATAGAATCCGTCTTCCGGACTCATCAGCTCACGCTCTATAAAGGCAATGGTGTCGTATACCACATCGTGATACAATGTTTCACGTGTAGCCTGGTATGCTTCGGCATACAATGACACCAGCTGCCCATTGTCGTAAAGCATCTTCTCGAAGTGCGGCACCAGCCACTCCTCATCCACCGCATAACGGGCAAATCCGCCCCCGATCTGGTCGTAAATACCGCCGTAGGCCATTTCGCGCAAGGTAAGATGCAGGTGCCGGAGCGCTTTTTCATCCTTGGAGTAATGATAATAGCGCAACAGCCAGAGGTAATTGGTGGGCATCGGGAATTTTGGAGCCGGCAACAGGCCTCCCTGGTTTTTATCGAAACGCGCGCTTAGCCCATTAAAGATCTGGCCCAGGCCTTCTTCACTTAGTGTTGAGGTGTTTTGGTTCAGACCATACTTTTCCAGTACGCTACGGTTGAGGTGGGCAACAAACTGATCGGCGGAGGCTTCCAGCTCCTGCCGGTTCTTCTGGTAGGTTTCGGCTATGTTCAGCAGCAGGCCAACCCATTGCTGAGGCGGGAAGTACGTGCCGCCGTAAAACGGTTTTGCATCGGCGTTCAGAAACACGTTAAGCGGCCACCCTCCCTGCAGACCCATGGCCTGAAGGGCATCCATGTACACCGCGTCAACGTCAGGGCGCTCTTCCCGGTCTACTTTGATACAGATAAAATACTGGTTCATCACCTCGGCCACCTTCGGGTTCTCGAAGGATTGTTGCTCCATCACATGGCACCAGTGGCAGGCTGCGTACCCGATACTGACAAGGATGGGCTTATCCTCCTGCCTGGCGATCGCCAGCGCCTCTTCCCCCCACGGAAACCAATCGACGGGGTTGTAGGCGTGCTGCAGCAAGTAGGGGCTGCTTTCATGAATAAGTTTGTTGGATGTCTTTTTTACCTGGGTCATAGTTTTCCTGAGATTCTGCCTTGGCACATACTTTAAGTACGGGCGTGGCAGGCAAAAGTAAAAGGAGCAGCTATAGGAGGAGGAGGCGAAAAGGCTAGTTGCCGTTTCTGAACTGTTTTTGAAGCAGGTGCAGTTCGGGCGTAACATCCACATTGTACTTCTGCGCAATTTGCTTTATTTGTGCCTCTGTGCTTAACAGGAAGCGCCGGTGTGCATCGGATTCCGGGTGAAAAGCCTTGTGCGCTAAGGCTTTTTTTGCTTTGCCCCATTCCGGTAAGAACTGCTGAAACTGCGCGTTGTAGTAGGCATGCACGAATTTCTGCCAGATATAGTCTTCAGCCATGCCGGTGGGATGCAGCAGGTCATCCTTGTAGAACCTATAATCGCGCAAATCGTCCTGCATGATCTCGAAAGCAGGAAAATACTGTACCTGCTGGTGGCTTTGCCCGACATGGTGACATACAACCCGCAACAGCGATTTACTGACACTGTTCAGGAGCAGGGTTTCCTTTAGGTGGCGCACCGGGCTTACCGTGAGCAGGACCGTCAGTCCAGGGTTTATTTCCTGAAGCGTGGTGAGCAACTGGTCAAAGGCCAGCATGATCTCGTGTTGGCTGAGCAATCCTTTGCTAAAGTTTTTGGCGGGGAGTTTATGGCAGTTAGCCACCAGGTTACCGGAATCAGCAAGTCTGTAGGCCACGGAGGTGCCTAAGGTAATTACAAGCAGGCTGGCTTCCTGCAGGTAAGCCTGCGTTTGGCGCGCGCGCGCGTGCAGCTGTGCCAGCAGCCCGGCTTTGTCAGGCGATGAAAGCGACGAGTGGGCATCGTAGCTGTACCAGATGCCATGCTGTTGCACCAGGTGCGGTTCAAAGTCATAGGCGGTGCCGGCGGCGGCCTGCAGCAGACGGCATACCGAAACCGGGTTAAAGATAGTGCCGAACGGGTTCACCAGCGCATCCACTTTGTGTCGCTTTAACTTCGCACCGATCACTTCAGCAAAGCAGGAACCCATGGTCATCACTTTATCCTGCAGGGAGAGGGCCAGGCCAGTGGGCGGAACATCAACTTCAGTCCGGAACATAGGTTTAGGGGTTTTTAAAGGGCGTTAGACCGGAGTAGGCTTATGTTGTTTTTTACGGTGCGTACAGCCGGGCAGGCTGCGCAAAAGTATAAAACTATTTACAGCGAGCGAAGCCGACAGGGGCAAGAGCATAAAAAAAGCGCTCCGCTTAAGGCGGAACGCTTTTTTTAAGTGTTTAAGTGCTGCTATTCAGCAACTACGTTGAAACGTACCTGGTGCTTCACTTCCTTGTGCAGGTTTAGTGTAGCAGTATACTCGCCGGCTGTTTTAACATCCTGATCAAAAGAAATACGCTTACGATCTACATCGTAGCCTTTCGCTTTTAAGGCCTCGGAAAGCTGGTTTGTTGTTACAGATCCGAAGATCTTGCCTGTCTCGCCTACTTTTGCAGGGATTTCCAGGGTCACGTCGCCGATGCTGTTTGCCAGCTCCTGTGCGTCGTTCTGGATTTTCTCAGCTTTGTGCGCTGCCTGTCGGATATTTTCAGCGACCACTTTTTTGTTGGCAACGCTAGCGTTAACTGCCAGACCCTGTGGGATCAGGTAGTTACGGCCATATCCTGGCTTTACGTTTACTGTATCGTTCTTGTAGCCTAAGCCCTTCACGTCATCTTTAAGTATTACTTCCATCGTTTGCCCTCCTTATTTTAAAGAATCTGTTACATAAGGTAAAATAGCAAGGTGTCTTGCTCTGGCAACAGCCTGAGATACTTTGCGCTGAAACTTCAGGCTGGTACCGGTTAATCTCCTCGGAAGGATCTTGCCCTGCTCGTTCACAAACTTAAGCAGGAAGTTGCCGTCCTTGTAGTCGATATACTTGATGCCACTCTTCTTGAAACGGCAGTATTTCTGACGATTTTCTTGCTTGTGGATTCTTTCGTTTACTAAGCTCATTATCCTTTAACCTCCTCTTTTTTAGCTTGTGATTTGAACTCTCCGTTTCTTCTGCGCGCGTTATAAGCAACAGCGTGCTTGTCGAGTACAGTTGTTAAAAAACGTACAACTTTTTCATCACGGCGATAAGCCAGTTCAAGCGCATCCACAACATTACCTGTTGCGTTGAATTCCACGAGGTGATAGAAACCAGTCGACTTCTTCTGGATTGGGTAAGCCAGTTTACGAAGACCCCAGTTCTCTTCATGAATAATGTCGGCGCCATTTTCCTTAAGCACCTGTCTGAACTTCTCGACCGTTTCTTGCATCTGAACTTCGTTTAAAAGCGGAGTCAGGATGAAGACCGTTTCGTAATTTCTCAATTCCATTCGGTTCGATTTATTAAATTTTATTTAAGCGTGCAAAGATAGGGGGAGTTCGGGTTAAATGCAAGCAACTGTAATAGTATTGTGGCTATCATGGCTAAATGCCTTGTAAAACCTGTTGGGGCAGGCGGTAAAGTATACACTATTATATATAGCGTGCCTAAACTAGCTTTAAAAAACGCCTTCAATAAAGGCGTTCCGGACAGAGTTTTTGTACATAAAATGGTGCTGCGGACAAACATACTCCGGGGAGCCTTGTTGTTGTAATGCAATGATGAAGTATGATAAAATTAAGAGCATTATACGGCTATGGATCAGGTTTTTATTTAAAACAATTCTAAATAAAAATGCCCTGCTATAATCAGGAAGAGGTTTTGCCTCAGTGTTAGAGTGCTGTGGTTACGGGTTTGGGAGGGTGTCCAAAAATAAGCTTATTCTGTTTGATTAATGGAATTCCGGTGGTAGATTTGTGGCCGTAAAGTAAATTCACCATTATACTAAACACACACAAGTGATCTTGGCTATGATTAGCTGTATACTCAAAGCAAAATCCAAAGTATTTGTTGCCTTCTTGTTTGCATTGGTCGTTTCTTTTGGTGCTTCGGCCCAGCAGGCCAGCGAGCAGGCAGAGATAGCGACAAAAGGAGTAGAGCCCGGTGCTACGCAAGGCGCAACCACTGACGCAACCCCTGCAGGTGACCCTGCAGTGATTGATGCAGGCGAATCCCTGTTCAAAAATAACTGTGCTGTCTGCCACTCGGCAGGTTCTGACGTTATTGTAGGTCCCGGACTTCAGGGCGTAACGGAAAGAAGAAACGAAGCCTGGTTGCTGAAATGGGTGAAAAACTCGCAGGCGCTCATCCAATCCGGAGATGCTGAAGCCGTAGCTATATACAATGAGTTCAACAAGCAGGCGATGCCTTCCTTTGCATTCTCAGATGACGAGATAAAGTCTATCCTGGCTTATGTGAGTTCTGGGAAAGGTGTTGTGTCTGCCCCGGTTGCAGGTCCTGAAGGCGCCGTAGCCGGAGAAAATGTGGGCACTGACGCTATTGGCGCCGTGGGAGGCTACCTGGATATCATCCTGGTGGTGCTGATCGTGGTGCTGATCGTGCTGGTTATCACCCTCTTGCTGATCACGTCGCTGCTGAAGAACTACCTGAACAAGAGCCGTACGCTGGATGCTTACGACAATGAGGTGGTGAACCAGCGCTTTGACTTTTCTAAAATATACAAATCAAACGCCGTGCGCACCCTGGTGGTGCTTATCTTTGTGGTTGTGCTGCTGGACCTGACCTTGGATAAGGTAATGGGTATTGGCATTCAGCAAGGCTATAAGCCCAAGCAGCCGATTGCCTTTTCGCACAAGCTGCATGCCGGCGAGAACCAGATCAACTGTAACTATTGCCACACAACTGTTTACAAAGGTAAAAGCGCCAGCATTCCTTCTGCAAACATCTGTATGAACTGCCACAGCCAGATCAAAACGGAGTCTCCTGAGATTCAGAAGATTTACAGGGCGATCGAGCGTAACAGACCTATTGAATGGGTGCGCATCCATAACCTTCCCGATCTTGCATATTTTAACCACTCGCAGCACACGCAGGTGGCGGGTGTAGAATGCCAGACGTGCCACGGACCGATCCAGGAGATGGATGTGGTGTACCAGTATTCCCCGTTAACCATGGGCTGGTGTATCGACTGTCACCGCGAGACGCCTTTGAACACAGAAGGAAACGGCTATTATGACAGACTGGTAGAGCTGCATGATGAGGCCTCTAAGGGTGCCTTCACCGTTGCTTCGAATGGTGGTACGGAGTGTTCTAAGTGTCACTACTAATTCAATCTTATTACAATTAAGTATTCGAGTTTTCTAGATATATTATGCAAGACAGAATAAAATACTGGAAAGGAATTGAGGAGTTAGAGAACACTCCGGAATTCGCACAGCATGCTCAAAATGAGTTTCCAGAATTCCTGCCAGTAAATAGTGAAGCGGGTAGGGAAGGTGCTTCGGGGACTGGTAAAACAGCCCGACGTGACTTCTTAAAGCTGTTGGGTTTCAGCATGGCAGCTGTTTCTCTGGCTTCCTGCGAGGCGCCTGTAAGGAAAGCTATCCCTTACTTGAACAAGCCGGTGGATGTGGAGCCGGGCATTGCCAACTGGTATGCCTCCACGTATTTCCAGAACGGAGATTACAACAGCATTTTGGTGAAGACGCGCGAAGGCCGTCCGATTAAGATCGAGCCTAACCCTAGCTCCGGCTTAACGCCAACTGGTACAAGCCCGAGGGCACAGGCATCATTGCTGGGGCTGTACGACAACAACCGCCTGCGTTTCCCGCTCATTAAGGGCAAAGAGGCGACATGGGAGGAAGTAGACAAGCAGATGGCAGCCAGGCTGGCCAATGTAAACGGCAAAGTGGCCTTTGTTTCCTCTACCATCATCAGTCCATCCACCCTTAAACTGATCAAAGAATTTGGCGCCCACTTTGCCAACTTTGAGCACGTTACCTATGATGCCAACTCATCGTCTGGCCTGCTGCAGGCAAATGGCGGCGTGGTTCCTGGCTATGATTTTAGCAAGGCCAATGTGATCGTGGGCATTAACGCTGATTTCCTGGGTACCTGGGTAGCACCAGTTCCTTTTGCGAAGCAGTACATCAAAACAAGAAAAGTAAACCCGGATAATCCGGCTATGTCCCGGCACTTCCAGTTCGAGACGATATACTCCCTGACCGGCGCTAACGCGGATGTTCGCGTGCCGATCAGGCCATCTGAAGAGGCTGCAGTTGTTTCTGCGCTTTACAGTGCTATCACGGGCCAGGGCGCAGCAACCGGCGCAGTGGCAGATGCAGCAACGTTAAAAGCTGCTATCAAAGAATTGCAGGCAAATAGAGGCAAAGCCCTTGTGGTGTCTGGTTCAAACGACCCAGGCATTCAGGCCATGGTGAAAGCGATCAACAGCGCCCTGGGTGCTGAAGGAACCACCATTGATGCGGCCTCACCATACTTTGTGAAGCAGGGTAACGATGCGCAGATGATACGCCTGGTAAATGAGATGAATGCAGGCACGGTAGGTGCGGTGTTCTTCCATAATGCCAACCCGGTATATAACCACCCGCTTTCTGCCAAGGTGGTGAGCGGCCTGAAAAAAGTAGGCCTAAAAGTTTCCTTTGCGGACAGAGTAGAGGAGACGTCGGCTTTCGCTGACTTTTTAACCCCGGATCATCATTACCTGGAGTCGTGGAACGACTTTGAGGCGAAAAAAGGCTTCTTAAGCCTTTCCCAGCCGGCCATCAGCCCGATCTTTACCACCCGCCAGATGCAGGACAGCTTGCTGACCTGGAACAAGAGCAACACCAACTTTTATGAGTACCTGCGCAATAACTGGAGATCAGTAGCGACAGGCGACTTTAACAAGTTCTGGGAGCAGGTAGTGCATGACGGCGTACTGGAAAATGGCACCAGCATGCTGGCCCTTACCCCAAGCACGGCCACAGCTTCTCCTTCTGTTCGGAAAATTAATACAGCCGCCATAGAAGCAGTTGTTTACGAGAAAGTAAGCATCGGAAACGGTGACCTGGCAGGTAACCCCTGGTTGCAGGAGTTGCCAGATCCTATCTCTAAAGCCACATGGGGTAACTATGTAGCCATGCCACGCAAGATGGCTGAAGAGATGGAAGTGGTGCAGGGAGATGTGCTGTTAGTAACGATGGCAAACGGCGCTACCTTCGAGCTTCCGGCCTTGATGCAACCAGGTCAGGCAAATGGCACGGTTGGTATCGCAATGGGTTACGGACGCAATGTAGAAGCCATGCCGGTAGCAAAAGGCCTGGGCGCGAATGCGTATCCTATTGCAACTGTTGCTGACAACGTGATTTTGTACACGGGTGCGGTAACACTAGCGAAGACAAGTGCTGTTTCTCCGATTGCCCAAACGCAGACACACCATACCATTATGGATCGTTTGGTTGTGCAGGCAAACACCTTAGCCAACTATAAAGCAAATCCGAAAGAAGTAACGGAGTATATCCGCATTGCCACACCGGAAGGAAAGGCAAAACCAGCAACGGTTTCGCTTTGGGATGACTACGAATACAAGAACCACCATTGGGGAATGGTGATCGACCTGAACTCCTGCATTGGTTGCGGAGCCTGTACCATGAGCTGTAATGTGGAAAATAACATTCCGGTTGTAGGTAAGGCTGAGGTGCTCAACCGTCGTGAAATGCACTGGATGCGCATCGACCGATACTACGGTGCAGTGGAGCATGAGGAAAAGGATTACGCCACGATGGAAGATCCTGCCGAGAACCCATCGGTTATTTTCCAGCCGATGTTGTGCCAGCACTGCAACCACGCCCCGTGTGAAACGGTTTGCCCGGTGGCAGCTACCATGCACAGTTCCGAGGGTATCAACCAGATGGTGTACAACCGCTGCGTAGGTACACGTTACTGCGCAAACAACTGCCCGTATAAGGTGCGTCGTTTTAACTGGTTCGCCTACGCCAACAACGATAAGTTCGATTTCAACGAGCCGATGAACAGTGATCTGGGCAAGATGGTGTTAAACCCGGATGTGACCGTGCGAGCAAGAGGTGTGATGGAGAAGTGCTCCTTCTGTGTGCAGCGTGTGCAGCTGGGTAAGCTGGAGGCGAAGCGCGAAAACAGAAGACCGAAAGACGGTGAAATTGTTACAGCCTGTGCGCAGTCCTGCCCTACAGAAGCTATTGTTTTCGGTGATATGAAGGATGCAGATAGCCGCATTTCGCAGATACTGGCCCGGCAGCAGGGTGAGCGTGCCTTCCACGTACTGGAAGAGCTAAACGTGCAACCGAACGTGACATACTTGACTAAAATTAGAAACTTAGCTTAACATTTAATTTAAAAAGCGTTATGCAGCACGTATCTCCGATTAGGGAGCCTCTTGTAACGGGGGGTAAAACATACCACGACATCACCGACGATGTCTGCAGACAGGTGGAGGCCAAGCCCAACATCCGCTGGGCCGCAGCCCTTGCTGTTGCTTTAGTCGGATTGGCTATATTCTTCTATTCCGTTTACCGCACACTTTGGTTTGGTATAGGAGAGTGGGGATTGAACAAAACGGTTGGCTGGGCATGGGACATCACCAACTTCGTGTGGTGGGTAGGTATCGGCCACGCTGGTACACTTATCTCCGCTATCCTCCTACTGTTTCGCCAGAAATGGAGAACTTCGATCAACCGCGCAGCGGAGGCCATGACCATCTTTGCCGTAATCTGCGCTGCCATGTTCCCTGTGCTTCACATGGGCCGTCCGTGGCTGGCTTATTGGGTGCTTCCGCTACCAAACACGTTTGGTTCACTGTGGGTGAACTTTAACTCCCCCCTTTTATGGGATGTGTTTGCCATCTCCACCTACTTCTCTGTATCGCTTGTGTTCTGGTACATTGGCCTGATTCCTGACTTTGCCACCATCCGTGACAGAGCCGTGGGGCCGATCGCCAGAAGAGCTTATGCCGCCCTGTCCTTTGGCTGGACGGGATCAGCCAAAGCTTGGTCGCGTTACGAGACGGTATCTCTGATCCTGGCAGGTCTTGCCACGCCGCTGGTACTGTCGGTGCACACCATTGTATCCATGGACTTTGCCACCTCGGTTATACCGGGCTGGCACACAACAATCTTCCCGCCATACTTTGTGGCAGGTGCGATTTTCTCGGGTTTCGCCATGGTGTTAACCCTGATGATCATCACGCGAAAAGTTTTCCATCTGGAAGACTACATCACGCTGGAGCACGTGGAATCCATGAACAAGGTAATTATCCTGACGGGTTCTATTGTTGGTATAGCCTATACAACCGAGTTTTTCATTGCCTGGTACTCCGGTGTGGAGTATGAGCAGTACGCGTTTATCAACCGCGCCTTTGGTCCATACTTCTGGGCATACTGGTCCATGATGACCTGTAATGTGATCACCCCGCAGCTGTTCTGGTTCCGCAAGATTCGACGAAGCCTCACCGCCACTTTCATCATCTCAATATTTGTGAACATCGGTATGTGGTTCGAGCGTTTCGTGATCATCGTAACCTCTCTTCACAGAGATTACCTGCCATCCTCTTGGGCAATGTTTTCTCCAACAAGAATCGATGTCGGCATCTATGTAGGTACCATCGGACTGTTCTTTACTCTGTTCCTGCTTTTTGCGAAGTTCTTCCCTGTGGTGAACATGGCAGAGGTAAAGGCCATATTGAAGTCCTCGTCAGGTGTAAAGCACGGCGGCCATGCCGAAACGATGCACGCTACAGAAAAGGAATTGAATACTCATACACACCGCAACAATGAATAAGAAGTTTGTTCTAGGGATCTACGATGATGAAGATGTGCTGTTGACAGCCATTGAAAATATCCGCGCTGCCGGTACTAAAATATACGATGTATTTTCACCTTATCCTGTTCACGGGATTGATGATGTACTGGATATCAAGCGTTCAAGACTTCCGATAGTGGCTTTTTTCTGTGGTCTTTTTGGTACCTCGTTTGCCCTTTGGATGCAGATATGGATGCTGGGCTTTGACTGGCCCATGATCATCGGTGGTAAGCCACACATCTCTTTGCCATCATTCATACCGGTAACCTTTGAGTTAACCGTGCTTTGCGCTGCATTCGGAATGGTGATCACCTTCTTTATTGTGAGCAAGTTAAAGCCATCCTTGAGGGTAAACGTGTTCGATAAGCGCTCTACAGATGATAAATTTGTGATGGCGATTGAAATCAAAGATGGTGAAACGGATCTATCGGCACTTAATAACCTGCTTCGGTCTAACGGCGCGATTGAAGTTAATGAGAAGGAGGTCATAAAATAATGAAAAGATTTACGAAAATAGGTTTCAAAGCCTCTGCAGTACTTTTTTCCTCTGCATTGATATTCGCCTGCAGCAATGAGCAGGATCCAGGCCTGGAATACGCCCCAGATATGTACCATTCAATTCCGCTTGATCCATACTCTCAGATCAAAGAGAATAAGTTTAACCCGGGCGGGATGAACATGCGTGAGCCGGCGAAAGGCACAGTTCCACGTGGCAAGCAGGGCTATAACCTTTATCTTTCTGCTGATACGGCAGAAGTTGCCGGTGTAGAGTTGCAAAACCCGTTAGCAGATACACAGCAGAACCTGGCGGAAGGAAAGGTGCTTTATAGCCGTTTCTGTGCCCATTGCCACGGTGAAAAAGGCGATGGACAGGGGCTGGTAGGCATCAAATTCAAAGGGGTGCCCTCTTATAGCGCCGGCCGTGTAGCCGAGCTACCAGCAGGACATATCTACTATGTGATCACCAACGGAAGGGGACGTATGATGCCACATGGCTCACAAGTGAACCCGACAGAACGATGGAAGATCGTGCTATACGTGCAGCAACTACAGCAAGGCATCACAGATGTAGCCGCTGGCGCTGAAGCTGAGAACGAAGCAGGTGGCGAGGCCATTACGGATAATCCTGTTACAGGCACTCCGGAAGGAACTCCAAAGAAAGAAACCCCTAAAAACTAAGTCTAAAAAGGCATAATTTAACAGGATAATGACAGAAGAAAGACTCATCATTTCCAGAAAAACTACAAACAGGTTTTTCTTAATGATAGCTATAGGTGTAGTGTTGCTTATAGCAGGCATCATCTTCATGGCCGCAGGCGGAGGGGCAGCGCATGAGGCTGCAGAAGGACATGGAGAAGCCGCAGCAGCGGGTCATGAGGCAGCCACATGGGCAAAGCGTTTGTTTCTGAACCTTTGGCTGAACAACGTTTACTTTACAGGTATTGCACTCATCGGAACGTTTTTCGTAGCCGTTCAGTACGTAGCCTATGCCGGATGGTCGGTTTTGATCAAGCGTATTCCGGAAGCACTCAGCTATTACCTGCCGATCGGTGGGGTGATCATGCTGCTGGTTTACCTGTTCGGTTCTCATGACATTTTTCACTGGACACATGAGTACCTGTACGATATCAATGACCCGCGCTATGACCCGATCATTGCCGGTAAGTCAGGTTATCTGAACACATTCTTCTTCCTGGCCAGGATGGTGGTTTTCTTTGCCTTGTGGATCATTTTCTTCTACTGGCTGAGAAAGATCTCGATCGATGAGGATTTGCATGGTGGTACAAGCTATTTTCACAAAAGCATCCGTGTGTCTGCCATGTTTCTGGTTGTGTTCGGAGTTTCTTCTTCCATGTCCGCCTGGGATTGGGTGTTATCGATTGACACACACTGGTTCTCTACCATGTTCGGTTGGTATGTGTTTGCCAGCTGGTTTGTAGCTGGACTAGCCGCAACTACACTTACTGTTATTATTCTGAAGCAGAAAGGCTACCTGAAACTCGTAAATGCCAACCACCTGCACGATCTGGGTAAATTCTGTTTCGCTTTCTCCATTTTCTGGACCTACATCTGGTTCTCTCAGTTCTTACTGGTTTGGTATGCCAACATACCGGAAGAGTCCATCTATTTTCTGGAGCGTTTAGACAACCATTACACCTGGATATTCTTTGTTAACCTTTTGATAAACTTTGCCTTCCCTTTCCTTGTTCTGATGACAAGAGATGCGAAACGGCAGATGATCATGCTGAAGATTGTAACCATAGCTATACTTGTAGGCCACTGGTTGGATTTTTACCTGATGATGATGCCTGGCACGATGGGAGAAGAGGCTGGTATTGGCTTCATTGAAATTGGAACAACCTTGATCTTTTTGGGAATATTCTTGATCACGTTTACGAAAGGTCTGACGAAGGCATCTCTTGTGCCTGTTAACCACCCGTTCCTGGAGGAAAGTGTTCACCATCATGTTTAGAGATTTTACTAAAAGCGTTATATAATGATTACGTTCGCGATAGGTTTATCCATAGTTTTATTATTTGTAGTCTTGTTCCTTCTTTTCAGGATCGGAACGCTGGCTTCTATTTTCAGGGGCTCGTCTCAGCGTGCAGCCGGAACAACCAAAACAAGTAACCGCGTAAACAGCAGCCTTTTCCTGTTATTCCTGATAGGGGGAGGAGCTGCATTTATCTGGTCTTTCTCCGATTCATGGGATACGATGAACCTGCCAATTGCCTCCGTACATGGCGAATGGACAGATAATCTGTTCTGGACGACGATGATTGTGATCGGAATTGTGTTTGTGATCACACAGGTACTGTTGTTTTATTACTCTTTCAAGTACCAGCACAGAGACGATAAAAAGGCATATTACTATCCCCACAACAATAAGCTGGAGATTGTCTGGACCATGATACCTGCTGTGGTGATGGCCTTACTGGTTTTTGGAGGTTGGAAGACCTGGACAAAGATCACAAGCGCTGCGCCAGAGGAGGCAGTGGTGATCGAGGTAATGGGTAAGCAGTTCAACTGGATGGTGCGCTATCCAGGCGCCGATGGGAAGCTGGGCGTTGCCAAGCATACCCTGATCGATGCGACCAATGAATTCGGAATCGACTTCAGCGACGTAAACTCGCTGGATGATTTTATGCCGATGGAACTGCATGTGCCCAAGGGAAAGCCGGTTCTGCTAAAGATCAGGTCCAGGGATGTGATCCACAGTGTGTTCATGCCGCATTTCCGTTTGAAGATGGATGCCGTGCCAGGTATGCCTACCAAATTCTGGTTTGTACCTACAAAAACTACTTATGAAATGCAGAATGAGACCGGCAACCCTGACTTCAAGTATGAGCTTGCTTGTACGGAGGTTTGTGGACGCGGTCACTTTGCCATGCGTTTCATTGTAGTAGTGGATGATCCGGATGATTATGAAGAGTGGTTGGCAGCTCAGAAACCATTTGCGGAACTAAACCCGGGAGTGGTGGCTAAATTTCAGCCGGCTGGTGCCAAGCAACTGACCGCTGAAAACAGAACGGAAGTAGTTGCAGAAGAGGTTAAATCAGAATTATAGCATTTAAATATTATTGAAAATGTCTAGTACAGATATCTCTATCCATCCAGATGTACACCATGCACACGAGGCGCATGAGGAGCATCACGATCAGAATTTCTTTGAAAAATACGTATTCAGTCAGGATCATAAAGTAATTGCCAAACAATTCCTGATCACAGGTATGGCCTGGGCTTTTCTCGGAGGCTTTTTGTCTATACTTTTCCGTTTGCAGTTAGGCTGGCCGGAGGCCACGTTCACTTTCCTGGAGCCCATTCTGGGCGGATGGGTTGAGAATGGAAAGCTAAACCCGGAGTTTTACCTGGCATTGGTTACCATGCACGGCACGATCATGGTATTCTTCGTACTGACAGCAGGCTTGAGCGGAACGTTCAGTAACTTCCTGATCCCGCTTCAGATCGGGGCCCGCGACATGGCATCCGGCTTTATGAACATGCTATCTTACTGGATTTTCTTCCTGTCGAGTATTGTTATGTTTACCTCTATCTTTATAGAGACAGGTCCGGCCGCCGGTGGCTGGACGGTTTACCCGCCACTGAGTGCATTGCCGCAAGCCATATCAGGATCCGGTATGGGGATGACGCTTTGGTTAGTGGCCATGGCCTTGTTTATTGTATCTACTCTGCTTGGCGGTGTAAACTATATCACCACCATTATAAATTTACGCACCAAAGGCATGTCTATGTCTAAGCTGCCGCTTACCATTTGGGCGTTTTTTTTAACAGCTATACTGGGCTTGCTGTCGTTTCCTGTGTTGTTTTCAGCAGCATTGCTCCTAATATTCGATAGAAGCTTTGGCACGAGTTTCTACCTGTCTGATATTTACATTGCCGGAGAGGCCCTGTCGAATACGGGCGGTAGCCCGATTCTGTTCCAGCACCTTTTCTGGTTCCTGGGGCACCCGGAGGTTTATATCGTGATCCTGCCAGCTTTCGGTATCGTTTCAGAGGTAATTGCCACTAACTCACGCAAGCCGATCTTTGGTTACAGAGCGATGATCGGTTCCCTGATCGGTATCTCAGTTCTCTCGTTCGTAGTGTGGGCGCACCATATGTTCGTAACCGGTATGAACCCCTTCCTGGGTTCCGTGTTCATGTTCCTGACCCTTATCATTGCAGTGCCTTCTGCGGTAAAAGTGTTTAACTGGATCGCCACGCTTTGGAGAGGTAACATCAGGTTTACGACAGGCATGTTGTTTGCCGTTGGTTTTGTTTCCCTGTTTATCTCTGGAGGTCTTACAGGTATCGTATTGGGTAACTCCTCCCTTGATATTCAGTTGCACGACACATACTTTGTAGTGGCGCACTTCCACCTTGTAATGGGTGCGGCGGCTTTCTTTGGTATGTTTACAGGGGTTTACCATTGGTTCCCGAAAATGTTCGGTAGAATGATGGATGAGAAGCTTGGCGCAGTACACTTCTGGCTTACGTTTATCTCGGTTTACCTGGTGTTTATGCCAATGCACTACATTGGTATAGCTGGCTTCCCGAGAAGGTATTACAACTGGACTGGCTTCGAGACATTCAACATCTTTACTGACCTGAATACTTTTATCAGTATTGCGGCTATACTTGGTTTCACAGCGCAGTTTGTGTTCCTTTTTAACTTTATTTATAGCATCTTCAGAGGCCGAAAAGCCACGGAGAACCCATGGCATTCTAACACCATGGAATGGACGACTCCTGTGTTACCGGGACACGGTAACTGGCCTGGCGAAATTCCATCGGTATACAGATGGCCTTACGATTATAGCAAGCCGGGAGCCACAGAAGACTTTATACCTCAAACAGTACCTTTCTCAGAAACGCAGTCTTCTAACCTGCCGCATGAGAAAGACTTTGAATAAGTTCATACTCAATGGCGATTAAATCTTTTCAGTATAAAAGGTTTAGGAATATAGGGGTACTCACAGTGCTGGCTGTGTACTTTTTAATATTGGTCGGTGGGATCGTTCGAAGCACTGGTTCAGGAATGGGTTGCCCTGACTGGCCTAAATGCTTCGGAAGCTGGGTTCCTCCGACTGATGTTCGCCAATTACCAGCTGATTACCTGGAAGTGTACCAGGCGAAGCGCATTGAGAAGAATAAGAAACTGGCAGGGATGCTGGATAGGTTAGGCTTTGAAGAGCTATCAGTCTCAATTTTTTCGCATCCTAGCCAGTATATTGAAACAGAGTTTACTCTATCCAAAACGTGGATAGAGTACTTAAACCGCCTGGTTGGCGTATTAATCGGGATTTTTATTTTCCTGACTGTCTTGTTTGCGGTTCCATACTTAAAAACAGATAGAAAGATATTTTACCTGTCATTAGGGTGCCTGGTGTTGGTAGGTTTGCAGGGTTGGCTAGGCTCCATTGTTGTCTCCACTAATCTGCTGCCTGTAACTGTTACCATACACATGGCGCTTGCGCTGGTGTTGGTAGCTATTTTACAGTATACCGTGTTAAGAGCACAGCGTAGTGAGTGGCTTGAAAGGTTTAAGTTTGAAGCTGGCATAAACGGACTTTTATGGGTGGTAGCTTTGGCTACATTCGGCCAGATACTGTTGGGTACGCAGGTGCGGGAGGAGGTTGACCTTATAGCCTTTATGATGAATGGCTTAGAAAGAGCGGCATGGATAGAAAAGTTGGGGATCAACTTTGTCATTCACCGGTCTTTCTCCATCGTGATCCTGGCCTTACACCTGTTACTAGCCGCCAGGCTTTACAGGTTGAAAGATCGGGTAGTCAGGAGATTGACACATGTACTGCTTTTTATCGTCGCTTGTGAAATAGTTTTTGGTGTTTTGATGGCTTATTTTGCTATACCCGCTGTCTTACAGCCCTTGCATTTGACGTTTGCGGCACTCCTGTTTGGCGTGCAGTTTCAATTAATTGTTGTTTACCATTATGCCTCTAGAAAGGCGCTTAAAAATACTGTAGCAGTTTCTATCTAATGTTATTATCCGGACAAGAATCGCTATCGTTACAATCCTTTATGACGCATAAAGCATCTGCATATTTTAAACTTCTTAAGTTCAGATTAAGCTTTACTGTCGCTTTTTCCAGTGCTATTGGTTTTATTTTAGGTTACCCCGGCGCCTCCTACATCGACATCATGTTGGTAATGCTGGGCGGTTTATTGGTTACGGGCTCTGCGAACATCATTAACCAGATAATCGAGAAAGACCTTGACAAACTGATGAAGCGGACAGCTAAGCGTCCGTTGCCCACGGGGCAGGTTAGTGTAACGGAGGCTGTGGTTTTTTGTATGTTTCTAGGCATATCAGGCACCGCTTTGCTGGGTTTATACTTCAACCCACTGGCTGCAGCCTTGTCGTTGGTGTCGCTTGTTTTGTATGGCTTTATTTATACGCCGTTAAAACGCATTAATCCAATATGTGTTTTTGTCGGCGCCATCCCAGGCGGCATGCCTCCCCTGATCGGATGGGTAGCGGCAACCGGAGCCATCGAAATTGAGGCCATCATATTATTTGGTATTCAATTTTTCTGGCAGTTCCCACACTTCTGGGCCATTGCATGGGTGCTGGACGATGATTATAAGAAGGCCGGCTTTAAGATGTTACCTACCGCTGGTGGCAAAAACTTAAAAACGGCGATTCAGATCATGATCTATACCTTGGTGCTGATACCGTTGAGTCTGTTGCCCCTTCAGTTTGGCATGACGGGTGCTACCTCTGCCATGATAGCCGTGGTTTGCGGCGTGTTGTTTTTAGCCCAAACGTTTTACCTCATGCGCACCTGCACTAAAAAGGCTGCGATGAATATTATGTTTGGTTCTTTTTTATATCTGCCCATTGTGCAGATAGCCTTTGTGTTAGATAAAGTTAATCTATAGTTATGGTTGACAACAGAGTAGAAGAGAGTACCTCCACGGCCGGCGTTCATCCGCTTAAGTTTGCGCTGTGGTTGATCATCATTAGCATTATTATGATGTTTGCAGCCTTCACTAGCGCTTACATTGTAAGAAGAGAGGAGGGGAATTGGCTGGAGTATGATCTGCCAACGATTATGTTGCTGAATACGCTCGTTATCATTGCCAGTAGTTTTACCATGCAGTGGGCGTATGTCTCCGCCAGAAAAGACAACCTGCAGCGTTTAAAACTGGCGCTTATTTTAACTGCTACTCTGGGTATCGCGTTCTTAATTGGGCAATGGAACGGTTGGGCAGCCTTGGTGCGCGATAATATTTACTTTGGGGGAGCACAGGCAAACCCTGCCGGTTCGTTTCTGTATGTGTTAACGGGTGTACATGGCTTTCACCTCATCACAGGACTGATCTTTTTAGGCATCACTTTAATGAGCAGCCTGAAGTATAAAGTGCATTCTAAAAATCTGTTGCGTATACAGTTGTGCACGCTATACTGGCACTTTTTAGGGGCACTTTGGCTATATTTGTATATCTTTTTAAGAATTAATCACTAATCACGTTTTTTCAATACATAAACTATGTCTACTTCAACTACGCTGGAAGCACCTAAAACAGGTACATGGGACGGTGGTAACGAGCCATTTAAAGCGAGCTACGGAAAACTAATGATGTGGTTTTTCCTGCTCTCGGATGCGTTTACATTTGGCGCATTCCTGATTGTATATGGTTTGTCCCGTCATAAGCATTTGCCTTATACCGGCGAAGCGGAAGCGTTTACTTTTTCAACACAGTGGTGGCCCATCCCTGAGAAAGTCTTCAACGCCTTTCCTGGTTTTCATGGGGTAGATCTGCCGCTTGCGTTTGTGGCCCTCATGACGATGATCCTTATTCTTAGCTCCGTAACAATGGTACTGGCGGTAGAAGCCGGGCACCGCATGGACAAGAACGATGTGCAGAAGTGGTTGCTGTGGACAATTCTTTTTGGAAGTACTTTCTTAGGCTGCCAGGCCTGGGAGTGGAGTCATTTTATAACAGGAACAGAAGACGGCATGATGCTGGCAGACGGCACACGCGTATTAGGCGCTAACCTTGTCATCAATCAGTATGGTCCTCCGTTGTTTGCCGATCTGTTCTTTTTCATCACCGGTTTTCACGGAACGCACGTTCTTTCTGGCGTTATCTTGTTGATTATGATCTTTATAAACACCGTGAATGGAGTTTATCACAAGCGTGGCCATTACGAGATGGTTGAAAAAGTAGGCCTTTACTGGCACTTTGTAGATTTAGTGTGGGTGTTTGTATTTACATTCTTCTACCTGATCTAAGTAAGTATAACATATTAAATAACTGTAATATACCTGCTCCTTACCGGAAAGCAGGTTCAATATTAGCTACAGAAATTATGGCAATGCATCACGACAATGAATTTCAGCAGGCAGGTGAAATTCCAAAACCACAGACGAAGGCAATCTGGAGAACCTTTATTATACTGGTGGCGCTCACAGCGCTTGAATTCGTCTTCGCTTTCTTTATGGAACCTGGAACGGTTAGAAATGCGATTTTCATCATACTTACTATTTTCAAGGCTTTTTACATTGTAGGTGAATTTATGCACTTGAAGCATGAAACCAAAGCTCTCATCTGGACGATTATGATCCCAATGGCTTTGATCGTGTGGCTGATGGTGGCCTTGATTTCAGAAGGCAGCTATTACTTCGAGTCGGTTACGAATTACTTTAACTAACACCTACACGATGAGTAATATAAAGGCACTAATATTAGGTATCCTACTATTAGTGCCTCTTTTGGTTTTTATATTCATCTCTACGTTCGGAGAACATCACTTTTCGCTTCAAACTTTTTTTCCTGAAGTGACTGATGCCGGAGAGCTTGTACTTACAGCGCAGGGAGATACGGTTTTCCACACAATTCCTGACTTTCAGTTTACCTCACAGCAGGGCAATGTTGTTTCACAGTCAGGCACCTTGTCTGATGATATTTATGTGGCCGATTTCTTTTTTGCCACATGCCCCGGCGTCTGTAAAAAAATGTCATCTCAGTTTTCCAGGGTACAGGAAGCTTATAAAAATCACCCGACCGTAAAACTTGTCTCTTTTAGCGTTAACCCTGAACATGATTCCGTAGAAGTGCTGAAAGACTACGCAGCGCAATACGGTGCTGTACCAGGTAAATGGTTCTTACTTACCGGTTCACGTTCGAACATCTATGACCTTGCGGAAAGGGGCTTTCACCTGCCTGTGCAGAAAATACAAGGGCAGCAGGACTTTATCCATAGCGAGAAATTTATGCTTGTGGATAAGGAACGCCATGTACGCGGCATTTATGATGGAACTGATCCTGATGAAGTGGATCGACTTATTTTAGAAATTAACGTGTTGTTGGATGAATATAGTAAAAGAAAATAACGGCCAACTAACAGGCAGCAAAGACAAAAAGGTGCTGACCCTAATTGCCGTGCTATCTATCGCTATACCTGTAGTGGTCGCCATTCTTTTTTTCTTGCCCAAATCCGGACAGTCTGATCTGGATGTGTCCTTTCTTCCGGCGCTGCATGCCATTCTGAACTCTCTGACGGCGGTGTCCCTGGTGGTAGGTTATTTCAATATTAAACGAAAAAACGTAAAAGCACACCGAGCCGCCATGCTCACCGCTTTTGGGCTTTCGTCTGTTTTCCTGGTGTCGTATGTCACCTATCATTTTTTAGGACAACGAACCATATACGGCGGAGACGGTGCACTGAAAATCTTCTATTATTTTATCCTACTCACACACATCGTGCTGGCTATCGCCATTGTTCCGCTGGTACTGCTTTCTGTTTACTACGGCATCATGAACCAGTTGGAAAAGCACCGGCATATCTCTAAGTGGACTTTCCCGATCTGGCTGTATGTAGCCGTTACAGGGGTATTGGTCTATTTCCTGATTTCCCCCTATTATACTTGAAACCTCTCCGCATACTTAACTGTTTTATAGTTATGAAGCTCAAAGTATATAAAGTGCTCACCTTGATTGGCCTCGTGCTGCTGATGACTTTTGCTGTTACAGATGCCTTTAGTCAATGCGCAATGTGTCGTGCCACTGTGGAATCTAATGTAGGTACTGGCAGTAAAAATCCGGAGTCTGAGGTAGGGTCAGGTTTGAATACGGGTATATTATACCTGATGGTAGTGCCTTATGTACTTATTGGTGCTGTAGGGTTACTATGGTACAAGTATAGCAGAAAGAAAACTGAGTAGCCGAATGTATACAGGCGCAGTTTTTGCTTTTTGATGCCTGTGTAGTTGAGAAGAGGAACGTTTTTATTGCTCCTTTTATTCAGTCTGCGCAAGTTTGACCGTAGACACAAACGTTGACCGGTATGCGACCTGTACTTGTAGCAGCGAAAGGTATTTTCTGGGGAGCCCTGTATAGCAGTGAAGTTATCGGTTAGTTTAGTGCTGGCGTTTGGGCTGGTGCTTTTTTGCCTAGCATACTAACTGCGCACCTGGGCTTATATAAGGGCTGAGGCAAGCAGCATTATTATGTCTACACCGCTATTATTCAGGTATGCCCCATACTGATGCTGTATTTTGCAGGTGTAAAGTATGGCCCCTTTTATAGTAAGCGCTAATTTACGTTTGAATCTATAGCGGTTATCTTGCGTTTTTGTTTAAATTCGTAGATAATCGGTTATTTTGAAACGGAAGTTAATCCCATTCCTCTTGTTCTTTCTGGCGGTACTGTGCTTTCTGGCAACAGCGGCCCTTTATTTCAACATATTCTTCGTAAGTACTCAGGTTGATACTACGCAGCAGGTGGCCATGCTCACCAGCCGTACCAAAAAGTGTATAGAAAAGGCCAGAAACGAAGCCTTTGGTCTGGGAAAGTATTTAAGTACGCATGCGCCTTCCTTTTCGAGGCTTCTTAAAGAAACCTCTTACCCTACCTTTATCTATCAAAATGGGCAACTGGTTTTCTGGTCAGACCATGCCATTGTACCTGACCTGGAGCTTATGCATGACAAGAAAAGGAATAGTGTAGTGCCCAGCCAATATGGTTCTTTTATAGTAGTGCCCAGCCGGAGTAACGAAAATGAGATATACGTTTGTGTTCCACTACAAGTGGATCTTCAGGAAAAGTCAAGCCAAATTTACCCTAGGCTACAAGATGAGCTACTAGCAGGCGTCAATGCTAAACTTGTTTTAGAACCCGATTCTAGATTCCCTGAAATCAGAGATCAGGATAATACCTTCCTGTATGCCGTAGATTTTGAAGGTAACCAGGAGCAAAGAACATCCAGGCGTTTACAATTCATGTTACTGGTGCTGGGTGTTTGTTTTTACATAGCTGCCTGCATTGCGCTTTTGTTAAATTTCGCCCATCGAAGCGCGCACGGGAAAGGCATTGTGCTGCTGCTGTTTTTGTTGGTGTTGCTCAGGTTTTTTCTCCTGGTGCTCGATCTTCCGTTTGCGCTCACGGAGTGGGAGCTGTTTGATCCACGCCTGTATGCCGCATCATTCTGGTCGCCTTCGCTAGGGGATATGGCCCTGAATATGATCTTGCTGGCTACCGTGGCTGGTTGTGGGCTCTATCTTTTCCGCAAGAACCGCATGCTGGTGCAGCTGCAACTATTGCCCAGACGGAAGGCACGCGTTTACATGCTGTTCAGTTTGTTAAGCTTTTATTTGCTGCTGGCCGTACTGTACCAATTTTACCACGGTATTTACCATAACTCCCCCCTGGTGCTCGACATCACCGAGTCCCTGGCGTTCACAAAGTACAAAGTGATCATTTTTGTAGTGATGACGATCCATACACTGGCACTGTGCCTCTTTACTTACATGCTCAGCACGGTGGTAACGGTGTTGCTAAGAAAGGAAAGGAAGGTATGGCCCTATCAGGTATTAGGGGTTTGTACCATCTTCTTAATTGTATTGTTCCTGTTTGCCAGGCCCGAACTGATGACTGTGGTGATCATCGGTACCTTATTTTGGCTGGTTGTTTTTCTGTCAGCGCTTAGCAATCAGGCAGTTAGCTTTCCTTACCGTACCTACTTATTCTTTTTCCTGGTGATCATGGTCAGCGCATCTGTGGGCGCGTTTGCCCTGTATGCCCATTATCAGAATGAATTGAAGGTGTACAAACAGAAGTTCGCGTTTAACCTGCTCCAGGATAATGATGTGCTGGGCGAGTACCTGCTGGAGGATGTGGCTGATAAAATCGCGGGGGATGCGCTGATTCAACGGAAAATGATGGGACCTTACGTGGATGCTGGGTTTATCAAACGCAAAATAACAAAACAGTACCTAAAGGATTACTTTGATAAGTATGAAACCAATGTGTTGCTGTTTGACCAGCAGGGCCACACCCTGGAGAGTGCGGATACGACTGCGGCAACACTGCATGAGCTACTGGAAAAGTATGATACGCCCCAAACACGTACAGAACGCCCAAACCTGTTCTTGGTAAAGGACCCCACCCGCTACAATGCCCGCACCTACTTTAAACTGATACAGGTGCCCATCAGCCATTCGCAGCGCGGTACTATTGTGTTGCAGCTCACCCTCAAAAAAATGCTGCCCAACAGTGTGGTGCCCGAGATTCTGGTAGATCAGAAGTACTCCAATACGTTCCGAACGGATATGTTGAGTTATGCCATTTACAAAAGTGGCAAGCTCTGGTACAGCGAAGGTGAGTACGACTATGCCACTAATTTCAACAAAAAGCTGATCAGGTACAAAGAACTGTTCGGGCAGGGAACGCGACAAGGCAATTTCCACCATTTCGGCGTTCGGGATGGCAACGGGCATGTATTGGTAGTAACGACGGAGAAGTATGGCGCTCAGGAAGTCTTGTCAAATTTTTCTTTTCTGTTTCTTGTTTTCACGGCTGGCCTAATCCTGATCGGGTTGTTGTACCTGATACTTCAGCGGCGGCAATTGCAGGAGTTCAGTCCTAACTTTAGCACCAAGATCCAGCTTTTCCTGAACTTTGGCATTTTATTGCCCTTGTTACTGGTAAGCATTGCAACGGCAGGCTTAGTGACGGCATCCTATAAAAAGGACCTGATGACAACCTATGAACAGCGGGGAGAGGCCATCCAGGAAAACTTGAGTAAGCTAGTGGATTCCGGTATGCTGGAGGATGGTAAGGGTTTACGAAGAAAGATAACTGAGATCGCCGCCTTGTCGGAGGCCGATGTAAACGTATATGACCAAACCGGAAAGCTGGTGGTGACAAGCCAGCCCCTGATTTTTGAAACAGGTTTGCTTTCAAAGTTGATCAACCCCGAAGCATTTGCTGCTATCTCCGAAAGGCAGGCCCTACGGGTCTTGCTGCAGGAACAGGCTGGCCAACTGGCTTTTAACGCAGTGTATTTACCGCTACGGAGCAACGTGAAGCAAAATGAGTTGATGGGATTTATCGGTATACCCTTCTTTGACTCTGAAAAGGAGCTGGACCTGAAGCTGATCGAGTTGATCACGACTACGATGAATATTTTTACCGTGATGTTTATCATGTTTATGGTGCTCACGTTCTTTGCCTCCCGCGCCCTGACTGTGCCACTGCGCATGCTGGCCGGCAAGCTTAAGCATACTTCGCTTACGGGTAAAAACGAGATGCTGGCCTACGAGGGTGCTGATGAGATCGGGATGCTGGTAAACGAGTATAACCGCATGCTGCTCACGCTGGAGCAGAACAAGGAAGACCTGGCCATGCAGGAGAAGGAAGCCGCCTGGCGCGAGATGGCCAGGCAGGTGGCCCACGAAATAAAGAACCCGCTCACACCCATGAAGTTGTCGCTGCAATACCTGCAGAAGGCCATTGAAGAAAAGAAGCCGAACACAGAACAGCTCATCGGTAAAATATCCCATACCCTCATCACTCAGATCAACATCCTGAGCGACATTGCCACGTCCTTTTCTAATTTTACGGCGATGCCCGAACCGAAGCAGGAGCGCATCAACATCGCCGGGGCCCTGCGCAAGTCCGCTGACCTGCACAACGACCCGGCCACAGCGGTGGTGCAAACCAGCATAGCCGTGGAGGAGGCGATGGTGATGGCAGATGAGAGCCTGATGGTGCGCACCTTCAACAACCTTTTGCTCAATGCTATACAGGCCGTTCCGGCCAGCCGCAAGCCGCACATCAAAATTTCCCTGTCCATTCAGGATGGAGCGGCCGTGCTGATCGCAATAAAAGACAACGGAAGCGGCATACCGGATGAGATCAAAGGGAAAGTGTTTATCCCGAATTTCAGTACCAAGTACAGCGGCTCGGGCATAGGCCTTGCCGTAGCCAAGAAAGGGATTGAAAACGCTGGAGGTCGCATTTGGTTCGAGTCGGAGGGAGGCAAGGGCACCACGTTCTATATTTCTTTACCGTTGGCCGGCGCATGACAAAAAAGGGGCTTTATCTGCTGTTGCTGCTGTTTTGGCTAAGCATGCCGCTGGTAGCCCAGTCCTCGTTTAGCAACCAGCGCTGCAAATGGATACCGGTTGACCCAGCGCCGCAGCAACTCGACTCCCTGACATTAGCTCCCTCCACTGTTACGTTCGTTCATCCACGCAAAGAGCAGTTTCGCTTCGACTACAACTACAGCCGCAACGAATTTGTGCTGACCGCTTTTCCGGCCCCTGACTCTGTGAGTATAGATACCCTGGGTACCCAAGCACCCGTGCCCGACTCGGTGCTGGTCTGTTTTCGGGTGCTGCCCTTTAACCTGACCAAACCCGCTTTCAGACGCGACATCACCAAACTGGAAATGAGCTCCTTTCAGAAAGGGTTTTACCAGGAGGACATTAGTACCAAAGAAGAGATATTCAGTACGCCGGGGCTCAGCAAAACAGGCAGCATATCGCGCGGTATCTCGTTCGGGAATACGCAGAACGTGTTCGTGAACTCTGCCCTTAATCTGCAGCTGGACGGCAAGTTAACCGACGACATCAGTATAACCGCAGCCATTACCGACCAGAACATTCCTTTCCAGCCCGAGGGCAACACGCAACAGTTGCAGGAGTTCGATAAAGTATACATCACACTCGATCATAAACGCTGGCAGCTTACCGCCGGCGATGTGGTGCTGCGCAGCAAGCCATCCTACTTTTTACAGTACTACAAAAATGTACAGGGCGGTGCCTTTGAAACCGTGTTCGGCAAAAAACCCGAAAACCAGGGGGTAACGGCGTTGGCTGCCTCGGTATCGAAGGGCAAGTTTGCCTCCCAAACGATTCAGGCCCTGGAGGGCGTGCTCGGACCCTACCGGTTGCGCGGCCCCAACAACGAGCGCTTTATCATTGTGCTGGCAAACTCGGAGCGTGTTTTTTTAGATGGCAAACTGCTTGTTCGGGGCTACGACTACGATTACGTGATCGATTATAACCAGGCCGAGGTTACGTTTACCACCCGCCACATCATCACCAAAAACACCCGCATTAAAATAGACTTCGAGTACTCGGACCAGAACTATAGCCGGGGGATTTACACGCTGAACCACTACCAGAACCTGGGCAAGCTGAAAGTATACGGCAATTATTACAACGAATCGGACAACCCGAACAACCTCATCAACCTGGATTTGCAGGAGGAGCAAAAACGCCTGCTGGTCGGCATCGGCGACAGCCTGAACCTGGCCGTTATTCCTGGTGCTGACAGCGTGGCCTTTGATGCGAGCCAGATCCTGTATGCTAAAAAAGACACACTATACAATGGCGGGCAAAGTATAGCCACTATTTTTGTGTACTCCACAAACCCGGATGCCGCTTTTTATAATGTGCGCTTTACAGAAGTGGGGCAGGGGCAAGGAGACTATGTGGCAGCCAACGATGCCGTGAATGGCCGTGTTTTCAAGTGGGTGGCTCCCGTGGATGGCGCCTCGCAGGGCAGTTACGCCCCATTACGCGTACTGCCCACGCCCCGAAAAAAGCAGTTGGTTACCGTTGGCAGCAGCTATGAGGTACAAAAGGGCCTGAATGTGTTTGTGGAAGGCGCCTTTTCAGAGAATGACCTGAACCGTTTTTCCAGGCTAGATGCACAGGACGACAGGGGCAAGGCCCTGCGGGTAGGGTACAGCCTACTAAATAGGGAGCTAAAACTGCTCGGCAACTACAAACTGAACAGCACGCTGAACTATGAATACACGGATCAGTATTTTACTCCCATTGATCGGTACCGGCCCATTGAATTCGACCGCGACTGGAGTTTGCCTGCGGTGGTAGCCCAGGCAAATGATCAGATATTTAATTTTTCGGTAGGAGCCGCAAAAGACGCCGAAAACTTTTTTAACTACCGCATCAGTCGCCGCCACCGCAACCAGCAGCTAGATGGGGTGCAGCATTACCTGGACGCCTGGAAAAAGCTGGGCCATGTGGAGCTTCGTAATAACTTTTTTATACTCAACAGTGAGCAGGGGCTGCGGAAATCGGAATGGTACCGCGGCGATGTGGGTGTAAAGTATAACTTCCGGCATTTTTCGCCAGGGTATATTTATCGGTTCGACAAGAACAAGATCAGGGCGCTGGCCACGGATTCCATAACGGGTTCAGCGATGTATTTTGAGGAGCACCTGGTGTATGTGGAAAGCAGCGACACGGCCCGCACCCGGTTCCGGGTTGACTACAGCAACCGCCGGGACCTCAGGCCAACAGGAAACGGAACGCTGGGCTTACCAGAAATCGGCCAGACGTACAACGCCATCCTGCAGACCATACTGGGGCCCGAGAGCGACCTGGCAGTGCAGGCCACTTACCGGAAACTGGAGCTGGCAAAGGGCAAGAACGAAGAGACTGTGCAGTCGCGGGTAGACTGGAATGCCGCTTTTCTGGATGGCAGTTTTAGGTCGGAGCTGAGTTATGCCGTAGGGACGGGGCGCGAACTGAAGCGCGTGTTTATATTCAGGGAAACCTTGCCCGGACAGGGCACGCATTACCTGCGCGAGGGCGGCAACACCAACGACCTGAATGATTATCTGGAGGCCCAAACCGTAGACCAAAGGCGCTACATCAAGATATTCCTGCCCACTGATGCGTATGTGAATGCCTTCACAAACCGTTTTACTTACCGCCTCAACAGCACCACGCCCCGCAGCTGGCACGGAAAAGAGGGAATGAAGGGCCTGGCTTCCAAATTCTCGATGCTAAGTTTTGTGAGTATCGATAAGAAAACCACCGACGACAATCTGGCCAACCGCTTCAACCCCTTTAGTGAGGATTTTGAGGATGAGTTTCTGATCTCACTGGCCAAGTCGTTGCGCAACACTGTTTACTACAATCGCAGTAACCCGCAGTACGGGGTAGAATACACCTGGCAACAGAACCAGCAAAAGTCGCTGCTTGCTAACGGCACCGAAACGCGCAACATCGGAAGCCACACCGCAGTGGGCAGGTTAAATTTAAATGAGGTGCTTAGCACACAGTTGCAGGCCGTGTATGGTGTGCGGGAGCACCGCTCCAATTTCCTGACATCTAAAAATTTTCAGATTGTATCGCAGGAGCTTACCCCAGAGCTTTCGTACCAGCCCAACACGAAACTGCGCTTTACCGGCTCCTACCAACTGGCCCTGCGCCAAAACGAGCTGGCCCCTACCGACGAAGAGCAGCTGGCCACTTTTAATGAGCTGGGCCTGGAGGCCAAACTGAGCCAGGTGGGCAAGCGCACTGTTTCGGGCAACTTCCGGTTTGTCAACATCAACTATACCGGCGAGCTAAACTCGTATGTGGGCTATGAAATTCTGAATGCCCTGCGCCCCGGCAATAACCTAACATGGTCGTTGAACCTGCAGCAGCGCCTGAGCAACGGCCTAAACGTTTCTCTGAATTACGATGGGCGCAAAGCCAACGGGATAGGGGCGGTGCATACCGGGCGCACGCAGGTGTCTGTGCTTTTCTAACCTGCCTTCCTCACTTACAATTGTAACCAGTTGCCTTTAACTTTTCTTGCATAGCAAAGTATAAATAGTTGATTAAAGCTGATACTGTAAGTAGCAAGCTTGTAAGAGTAATGGCTAAGAGAAAAGTGACAGATAAAAGCAAGCATCACCAGGAGGCGCCTGTTCCGAAAGGCCGCCTGCTGGTTATTGGAGGTCATGAGAGCAAGGGCAAAGGTAAGCTTAAGGATGAGCAGAAACGCAACGTGGATTTTGAGAGTGAGGAAATCCTGAAGTTCTTCGTCTCAAAACTGAGTGGTAAAAACGCGATGCTGGCCGTTGTGCCAACCGCCTCTGACATTCCGGAAAAAATGGCCAAAAATTATGTAGCTACCTTCAAAGAGCTAGGGTTAAACCATGTAGAGGTGCTTGACATTCGCTCGCGCGAAGACACCGAAAGCGAGCGGAACTATGAGGTTGTGAAGCAGGCAGCAGGAATCTTCTTTACAGGCGGAGACCAACTTCAACTAACCTCCATCTTAGGAGGTACCACGCTGCTGCAACTAATAAAGGAACGCTTCACGTATGAGGATATGCTGGTTGCAGGAACCAGTGCCGGGGCCACGGCACTCTCCACCCCCATGATATATGAGGTAATGACGCACGGTGGGTTCTTGAAGGGCGATGTACGCATTACTACCGGTCTGGAGTTTCTGAAAAACGTAGCCATAGACACCCACTTCATTGAGCGGGGTCGCATCGTGCGGATGGCGCAGTGCATCGTCACGAACCCAGGCTGCATTGGTTTAGGACTGGAAGAAGACACGGCCGCTTATATAACAGAAGGAAGAGAGGTGGAAGTAATCGGCAGCGGCCTGATGACGGTTGTGGATGGGATGCAGATGGAATGCACCGACATTTACCAGATCGGCACCAACGAACCTTTCTCTGTTCGGGGCCTGCGCGTGGACCTGCTTGCAAATAAGGAGAAGTACACCATCCCCACCTTCGACCAGCTGCACCTGTAGCAGAGCACTATAGTCTATGCCGTAATATTAAACAAAATGCTGCCCCGGTTAGACCCAACTTCCCAAGGCAGCATCAGAGTATAATAGATTGCTCAAGAAAACATTCCCCCCATCAGATAGTGCTGTACATAATCCTGCACGCCCTCCTCTAAAGTATAAAAAGGCTTATCGTAACCGATAGCGCGCAGCTTGCTCATGTTGGCTTCCGTAAAATACTGGTAATTGTCGCGAATGGCTTCGGGGGTATCCATAAAATCGATGTCGGGGGTTACGCCCATCGCCTCGAAGGTACTCATGGCCAGCGCCATAAAGGTGCGTGCCGTGCCGGAGCCCAGGTTGTAAATGCCGGAATTTCTGCGGTGGTGCATCAGGAACAGACACACTTCCACTACATCCTTCACGTAAACGAAATCGCGCATTTGCTCGCCATCTGCATAGTTGGGGTTGTGCGAGCGGAAAAGCGTCATGCGGCCTTTCTCCTTGATCTGGTTATAAGTATGGAAAACAACCGATGCCATCTTGCCCTTGTGGTATTCATTTGGCCCGTACACGTTAAAGAATTTTAAGCCAGCCCAGAAAAAAGGCTTCGCTGTTTGCTCCAGTGCCCAGATATCGAAATCGTTCTTAGATTCGCCGTAGGGGTTCAGCGGTTTCAGGAGCGGAATGGTGGCTTCATCGTCATCATACCCTAGGGTTCCGGCGCCGTAAGTGGCCGCCGAGGAAGCGTATACCAGCGGAATCTGGTACTCGCAGCAAGCGTTCCATACTTTTTTGGAGTAATTCAGGTTCAACAGGTCGAACACATCCTTGTTAAACTCCGTGGTATCGGTGCGGGCCCCGAGGTGGAAGATGAACTCTACTTCTTCGTAATGGGTATCGAGCCACTCAAAAAAGTTGTCGCGGTCTACGAACTCCTTTATCTTTTTCCCTTTCAGGTTTTGCTCTTTTTTAGCGACGGAGAAATTATCCACCACAACAATATCATTAAAATTGGCCTGATTTAGTCTGCTTACAAGGCAGCTAGCTATAAAACCGGCGGCACCAGTTACTACGATCATACTTTGTATTTAAAACTGTAACAGAATTGCGCTAAATTTACAAAAATAAACAACGCTACTTTGGCAATACGCAGCTATACTTTGAAAAGAGAACGACCGGTTGATTTAATTATAGCCATTGCGTCGTTTTTCTTTTGCCTGTTGCTAGGCGCCTGTACAGGCAAAGAACAAAAGGACGCACGGCAGGCGCTTGTGTTGCACGATGACCTGGGTAGAGAAATAAGGCTGGCAAAGCAACCGGAGCGTGTTTTCGCCCTGGCCTCCTCCATGACCGAGATGCTGTACGCGGTATTGGATACGGGCAGTATCGTTGCCCGCACCCCACACGATAATTTTCCAGCCAGTGTACTAACCAAACCAGTGGTCAGCAATTACCCCGTAGATTATGAGCAGGTACTGCGTCTGAAGCCAGACCTGATCTTTACTGTGGAAGGCATAACGCCGTTGGAGGTGGCTGCACGGCTGCAGGAACTGGGCGTGCCGGTGTATTATCAAAAGTATACTGCTGTGGAAGATGTTTTTACAGGCTTAACGGATATCGGTAAGATCATGGGCCGCCAAAGGCAGGCGCAGCACCTCGTGGACTCCCTGCGCCAGGAGGTGCTGCGGATCCGGCGGCGGCACAGTGCAACAGCGCAGCCGCTGCAGGTATTGGCCATCACCTGGACAGACCCGATCTACGTTTACGGGCAAAACACCATCTTTACTGACAAGCTACGCTTATTGGGAGCCGAAAACGCTGTAAAGGAAGAATTTGAGCAGCCGTATCCCGCCCTGACGAGGGAGTATATCCTGAAGATGAACCCGGATGTTTTGCTGGGAGGCACGAAAGAGAAGCTGGAGGGGAGCTTTTTTAGCCAATACCCTGAGTTGCGCAGGATCAATGCCTATCAGCAAAGCCGTATCTATGCACCAACCGACGACCTGATGTCGAGGCCGGGGCCGCGCGTGGTGGAATCGTTAAAAGAGCTGGAAGGCTTCCTGTACAACTAATGCACCGGACGGCCTACTTTATACTTGCCCTGTTCCTGATTCTGGCGGTGTTACTGCTGGGTTTGCAGGTAGGTTCTTTTACGTCGGGTATGGGCACTATTCTGGAGGCACTTTTTAACTATAACGCAGCTAACAACACGCATTACGCTATTGTGTATCTGCGCTTGCCCCGCCTGATCCTGGCCTTGGTTGTGGGAGCCTCGCTGGCTTTTTGTGGCTACCTGATGCAGGCGATGGTAAACAATGGCCTGGCCGACCCTTATTTGCTGGGCACGGCCTCGGGTGCCTCGCTGGGCGCTGTGCTTGTTTTTTTTGGGTTTATAGACATAACCGTGGCGGGCTTTTACATGCCGCCGGTGTTCGCTTTGCTGGGTGCGTTTGTGGTTACGCTGGTTGTGGTGGCCTTGGGTTACCGAAAGCGGCAACTAATTCCGGCGCAACTGCTGTTGGCGGGCATTGCCATCAGCTCGCTGGTGGCTTCCATGGTGGGTTTGCTCACCTTTCTGTCTGATTCTGAGGGAAAGCTGAAGTCGGTTATTTTCTGGTCGATGGGTAGTTTTGAGCGGGCCAGCTGGCGGCTGGTGCCTTACCCGGCGGTTGTGCTGTTGCTTGCCTTGCTGCTTTTTGCCTTTTACCAGAAACAGCTGAACATTCTGTTGCTGGGGGAGGAGCGGGCACAGGCCCTGGGGGTGCGGGTAGCCCGCACGCGTTGGGTCATACTGGCCACGGTGTCGGTGGTAACGGGCTTTGCGGTGGCCACCTCGGGCCCCATTGGGTTTGTTGGGCTGATCATTCCGCATGTTACCCGTGGTTTATTGGGGGCTACCGGCAAATCGAACCTGCTTTTCTGCGCATTTGTGGGGGGCTTGTTTATGCTGCTCTGCGATCTGCTCTCCCGTATCCTCTATCCGCCGGCAGGGTTGCCAATTGGAATCATTACTTCGTTCTTTGGTGTTCCTTTCTTTGTATATTTGCTGTTCAAAAAGAATTACAATTTTAGAGGTTAAATGATTTACGTAAGCAGGTTAGAGCACTTTAACGCAGCGCACAAGCTGTATAACCCGAATTGGTCGCTGGCTAAGAATAAAGAAGTGTTCGGCCCTTGTGCCAACGTGAACTGGCATGGCCATAATTACGAGTTGGTTACAACGGTTAAAGGAAAACCAGACCCCGACACAGGCTTTGTGATCGACTTAAAACAACTCAGTCTGCTGATCAGGAAGCACATTATAGAGAAGGTAGACCACAAGAACCTGAACATGGATGTGCCTTTTATGGAAGGCAAACTGGCCAGCACCGAGGTACTGATCATAGAGTTCTGGCAAATTCTAGCGCCTCATATTTCAGAAGTTTCAACTGGTCGTGCAAAATTACATAGTCTGAAGCTATACGAAACTCCCCGAAACTACGTAGAGTATTTTGGCGAAGCGTAAGCCCATTCAGCCATCAATTCCCAATCTTATTTTTTTTTGCCTTTACAGGTAGTTCAGAACGGATACGTACTGCATGAAATATTACATTATAGCTGGCGAGCGATCCGGTGACCTACATGCTGCCAACCTCATAAAGCAACTCCGCAAACAGGACCCGTCAGCCGAGATTCGCGGCTGGGGCGGCGACATGATGCAGGAGGCGGGCATGGAACTGGTGCACCATTACCAGGAAATGGCCTTTATGGGTTTTGCCGAGGTGTTAACAAGCCTGCGGAAAATCCTAAGCTTGCTAAAAGAATGCAAAGCTGACATCAGATCCTGGCAGCCGGATGTGGTGATCCTGGTAGATTATGCCGGGTTTAACATGCGCATTGCCAAGTTTGCGAAGAACCAGAGCTTTAAGGTGTTTTACTACATCTCCCCGAAGATCTGGGCCTGGAACCAGGGCCGCGTGCACAAGATAAAGAAGGCGGTGGATAAGATGTTTGTGATCATGCCTTTTGAGGAAGAGTTTTACGGGCGCTTCGGCTATAAGGTAGATTATGTGGGCAACCCGGTCAATGATTCTGTCACGGATCATGTGGCTACTTCAGACTTCAGGTCCAAGAACAAGCTGTACAACAACAAGCCCATCATCGCGATACTGCCCGGAAGCCGGAAACAGGAAATAGAGAACATGCTGCACGTAATGCTTAGCGTGCTGCCCTCGTTCCGCGACTACCAGTTTGTAGTGGCAGGGGTTTCAAATTTTTCCAAAGCCTACTACGAGCAGTACAACAAGGATCCCAATATCAAGGTTATCTACGACCAGACCTACGATTTACTGGCCCACGCCAAGGCGGCCCTTGTAACCTCGGGCACAGCTACGCTCGAGACTGCCTTGTTTAACGTGCCGCAGGTGGTGTGCTATAAAACCAGTGCCGTATCGTATTCGATCGGTAAAATGGTGATCAAGGTGCCTTATATTTCGCTTGTGAACCTGATTGCCGATAAGCCCATCGTTGTGGAGTTGATTCAGGAAGATTTCACGCCTAAAAAAATTGTGGCGGAGCTTAAAGAAGTGCTCTTCGATAAGTACTTTATAAAAAAGCAGTTAGAGGGTTATAATACGGTTCGCGCTAAAATTGGCAACTACCGTACGGCTGAGCGCGCTGCCGAGTTAATGGTGGGTTACCTGAATGAAGAGAAGTTATAAAGCAACAGCATACGTATAAAAGCAGCGTGGCCTGGTAGATAGCTACCAGGCCGCGCTGCTTTTATACTTTATAACTAACCTAGGCTACTTTTAGCTGCTTAAGCGTTGACTTGTCAAATTTTTCGCGGGCATAGTCGCCTGTTATCAGCAGTTCCTTGGTTCCTTCCTCAGAGGGCAATTCAAACATGGCATCCGTCATGATGCCTTCACAAATAGAACGCAGGCCGCGTGCCCCTAGCTTAAACTCTGCCGCTTTCTCCACAATGTATTCAAGTGCGCTGTCGTCGAAACGGAGGTTGATGTCCTCCATCTCGAACAGGCGCTTGTACTGCTTCACGATAGAGTTCTTTGGCTCGATCAAAATGAGGCGAAGGGTTTCCTTATCGAGCGGGTCCAGGTGGGTAACTACTGGCAATCGGCCAATAAGTTCAGGTATCAGGCCAAAGTTTTTCAGATCCTGTGCCGAAAGGTAACGCAGGAAGTTCTCGCTTTCATCGTTGTCATCCTGCTTGGACTTCGAGAAGCCTATTGGGCGGGTGTTCAGGCGGTTCTTGATTAACCTATCAATGCCCACAAAGGCGCCGCCGCAAATAAACAGGATGTTTTCCGTGTTTACGGTGATCATTTTCTGCTCCGGGTGCTTACGGCCACCTTGCGGCGGTACATTTACTACGGTGCCTTCCAGTAATTTAAGCAAGGCCTGCTGCACGCCCTCGCCGCTTACATCGCGGGTAATGGAAGGATTGTCGCTTTTGCGGGCAATTTTGTCGATCTCATCAATGTAAACGATGCCCCGCTCCGCCGACTCAACATTATAATCTGCTGCCTGTAACAAGCGTGTCAAGATGCTCTCCACGTCTTCTCCCACATAACCTGCCTCTGTCAACACCGTGGCATCTGCAATGCAGAAGGGTACCTGTAGTATGCCGGCCATCATGCGCGCCAGGTAAGTTTTACCGGTTCCTGTTTCGCCAACCATGATGATGTTCGACTTCTCGATCACAACCTCGTCATTATTTTCAGAGGGTTGCATCAGGCGCTTGTAATGGTTGTACACTGCCACAGCCATTACTTTTTTCGCGTCGTCCTGGCCTACCACAAACTGATCGAGATACGTTTTCATTTCCTTCGGCTTCATCAGGTTGAATTTCGGAGTACGGCTATTGGCCCGTATCTTATTCTCCTCGTTCAGGATCTGCTGCGCCTGTCCGATACAACGGTCACAGATGTGGGCGTTAATACCTGAAATCATCACAGATACATCTTTCTTGTTTTTGCCGCAAAATGAGCACGTTATTTCAGCCATACGTAACGATTGATCCAAATAAAGTAGCCGCTGGTATTCAACGCCTAAAACAAAGGTACAAAATTGAAAAGTTATACGTACATAATTTCTTAAATGCAAATTATGCTATAATACTGAAAACAAGGCTTACATTTTAGAATAGATATGTAACTATTTTAATTTATGTGATTGAGCGTTAGATCGTTGAGTGTTTACGATATCCACAGTACTGTGTTGATAATTTTTCTGATTTTGCAGTTGTTTCGCCTTTTTGCAACGGGCCGAGCCAGCTTTTAATGCGTAGAAAGGCAAAGAAAAACCCGCCATGGCACAGCCATGGCGGGTTTAAAGTACAGTTATGGTAAGCTATACTTAGACCTTCTTGCGGGTTAACACCTCGTCAATCAGTCCATACTCTTTCGCTTCCTCGGCCTTCATCCAGTAATCACGATCAGAGTTGTCGTACACTTCCTGGTACGATTTGCCCGAGTGCTGCGCCAGTATCTCATACAGTTCTTTCTTCAGCTTCAGGATCTCCCTTGCCGTGATCTCAATATCAGATGCCTGCCCTTGTGCACCGCCCATTGGCTGGTGAATCATGACACGGGCATGCGGCAAAGCAGAACGCTTGTTGGCTGCCCCGCCTGCCAGCAGCACAGCACCCATCGAAGCGGCAAGCCCTGTACAGATCGTGGCCACATCCGGGTTTACATACTGCATGGTGTCATAAATGCCCAATCCGGCGTACACCGAACCACCAGGGCTGTTGATGTACAGCAAAATGTCTTTCTTGGCATCCGCTGACTCCAGGAACAACAACTGTGCTGTGATGATGTTGGCAATAAAATCATCTACCTGTGTACCCAGGAAAATAATGCGGTCCATGATCAAACGTGAGAACACGTCGATCTCGCGGAAGTTGGTAGGGCGTTCCTCAATCACGGAGCGTGTCATACTTTCAATGGTATGCATGGCCCGGCCTTCCACGTGGTTTATATATTGGTCTACGCCCAG
The DNA here is from genome assembly GCF_058216355.1 of Pontibacter sp. GD13. Taxonomy (NCBI): domain Bacteria; kingdom Pseudomonadati; phylum Bacteroidota; class Cytophagia; order Cytophagales; family Hymenobacteraceae; genus Pontibacter; species Pontibacter sp. GD13. The sequence goes on along the minus strand of NZ_JBYZMQ010000010.1, from coordinate 6,606 downwards.
GCCGCTCATGCCCTGGCCTTTTACGGCAAATTTCCGGAACTCGTCTTTGTTAAACATCATGTTGTTTAGGTTTACGGTTTTCTCAAAAATAAAAAAAGGTCCTTAAAAAAGGACCTTTTATGTAATATAGTTTTATGCGTTCTTATTCAAACGACATATTTCTGAAGTCCTCAGCAGTAACTGTCTTCTCAACAACAGTCATTTGTTCTTTAAGTTTAGCGAGCACCTTCTCGGCTAGCAATTGCTCGTACTCCTGAATGTAGTTACGGCCATTGTCCTGCTGTAGATGCTGCGTAGCATAATTATTCATGCTTTCTGCCAGCTCCTCCGGTATCTCAGGCATGTTGAACTGCGCCAGCATCTTATCCTTTGTGCTCTGTACAACTTCTTCGTTGCTCACTTTCAGCTCGTTGGCCTCTACAACCTTGTTTTTGATCATAGACCACTTCAGCTCACGCAGATACTTATCAAAGTTCTCTTCAATTTGCTCTGCTGTAAGTTTGCCTTCGTTGGTTACTTCCAGCCAGCGCTTGAAGAATGCAGTAGGTAGTTCTACGTTAACATTGTCAACAAGCGTGTCAATTATATTGCGGTACAGCAGGTTGTCTGCCTCGCGGTCGTAATTTTCCTTGATCGTCTCGCGGATCTTGGCATCAAACTCCTCTTCCGTTTTAACTTCGTCTTTACCGAAAAGCTTATCGAAAAGCTCCTGGTTTAACTCAGCTGCCTCGGTGCGGTTAATCTTGTCCACGGTGAACTCAAACTCACCGTTCAGGTCAGCCACTACCTCTTTGCTCAAGCCTGTCACGTGCGCAAGTGCTGCGTTATCGTCGCCAAACGTCTTGCGCAGGTCGAAACGGATCACATCGCCTTCTTTCACGCCGATAAACTGATCCTGCCCTTCTACAATGCGACTTGTCGGGATCAGTGTCTTAGAAAGAAAGTCGCCTTCCAGCTGCTTCAGTTCTCCTGAAATAAAGTCGCCTTGGGCTGAAGTCTCCGGGTTCACTGTTTTGCCGAACTGGCGCTTCAGGTTCTCGTAGGCTTCGTCTGTCGTTTTCTGATCTATTTCTACTGCGTACCCCTCTACGCTTTTATCCAGCGGAAGGTTGATTTCTGGCAGCAGGCCAACGGCATAGGTAAATTCAAACTCCTTCTGGTTGTCCCAGTCGATATCGGCCTGGTTGGGCTCCGGAAGCGGCTCCCCTAAAAGCTTCACATCATTCTCCTTCAGGTATTTGGAGATCTCCTCCTGAAGCAACTTGTTGATCTGCTCTACCAGGATGCTTTTGCCATACATTTTCTTTACAAGCCCGGCAGGCACTTTACCAGGTCTGAAACCCTTGATCTGGGCTTTTTTGCTGTACTCTTTAACCTGCTGGTCTACTTTTGGAGCGTAATCGGCCTCTTCCAGTACCACCTTCAGTTGTGCGTTGGTGCTGTCGGTTTGATTTAATGTAATATTCAAGGCGTTTAAAATTTAATTTTGAAATATCTACTAAAAACAAACCCCCAACAAAGCTGTTGAGGGTTCATGTTATGTGCGGATGGAGGGACTCGAACCCCCATGCCTCGCAGCGCTAGATCCTAAGTCTAGTGCGTCTACCAATTTCGCCACATCCGCTTGAAGTGTGCTTGTTTGTATTAACGATGCAAAGGTAAGCATCGTAATTTTAAATGCAATACCCGCTCTTAAATTTTTTCTAATATTTTTTAATCGCGATATAGAGAAAGGTGCATCATGGCTTTGGGAAAGGTGTCTATTGGTTGCAGTTTATAATCAGTTATATTTGAAACTTATAAAGCCTCTACCTACTTATACATATATAAGCGCCTGGCCGTAATATAGCCAGCCGCTTACATGAATAGCATATGGTTACAACGATCGATCCGGAAGCAGAACGCAAAGAGATCCTACGACACTACAGAAGAATACTTCGGTACGCAAAGCCTTTCCTGAAGGACAACGATGCCAAGATCATTAAAAAAGCTTTTAATACTTCGGTGGAAGCGCACAAGGATATGCGCCGTAAATCCGGGGAGCCTTACATATTCCACCCACTGGCCGTGGCCCAGATTGCCGTAGAGGAGATCGGGCTGGGCACCACCTCCATTGTGGCCGCCCTGCTGCACGATGTGGTGGAAGACACAGAAATGGAAATCACCGACATTGAGCGCGAGTTTGGACCCGGCGTGGCACGCATCATTGAGGGGCTCACCAAGATATCAGGCGTTTTTGACTACGGCACGTCGCAGCAGGCGGAGAACTTCCGTAAAATGCTGCTCACGCTCAGCGACGATGTGCGCGTGATCCTGATCAAGCTGGCCGACCGTTTGCACAACATGCGCACCCTTGACAGCATGCCCCGCCATAAGCAGCTTAAAATAGCCTCTGAAACCATGTACCTCTACGCCCCGCTGGCCCACCGGCTTGGCCTGTACGCCATTAAGTCTGAGCTGGAGGATCTGTACCTGAAGTACACCGACACGGAGACCTATAAAGACATCTCGAACAAGATACGCCAGACGCGCAGTGCCCGGAGCAAGTTCATCAAAGACTTCATTTCCCCAATCGAGGAGGAGCTCTACAATTACGGGTTTAAATTCAATATCAAAGGCCGTCCGAAATCCATTTACTCTATCCTTAAAAAGATAAAGAAACAGAACATCACCTTCGACGAGATCTACGATCTGTTTGCCATCCGTATTATTCTGGATGTGCCCCTCGAGAACGAGAAGGCCGCCTGCTGGCAGGTGTACTCTATTATAACAGACTTTTACCAACCCAACCCGGACCGCCTCCGCGACTGGGTGAACACCCCCAAGGCCAATGGCTACGAATCGTTGCACACTACCGTCATGAGCAAATCCGGACAGTGGGTGGAGGTGCAGATTCGTACCAAGCGCATGGATGAGATTGCCGAGCGCGGCTATGCCGCCCATTGGAAGTATAAAACCGAGGCAGGCATCAGCTCTGAGTATGGCCTGGAGGTATGGATTAACAAGGTGCGCGACATGCTGGAGAACAACACGGCCAACGCCCTGGAGTTTATGGATGAGTTTCGGAAGAACCTGTTTGTGGAGGAAGTCTTCGTGTTTACTCCCAAAGGCGAACTGATCATATTGCCGGATAAGGCCACTGCCCTCGATTTTGCCTTTGAGATTCATAGCCAGATAGGCTTGCAGTGCCTGGGTGCCAAGGTGAACCAGAAGCTGGTGCCCCTGAGCTATAAACTTAAAAACGGCGACCAGGTTGAGATCCTGACCTCTCAGAAACAGAAACCGAACGAGGAGTGGCTGCAGTACGTGGTTACCTCCCGGGCAAGGTCCAGGATAAAGGAGGCCTTGCGCGAGGAGCGTAAAAGCCACTCGGAGCAGGGCAAGGAGATACTGGACCGTCGCATGTTGCAGCTGGGGGTGCCCGACACGCAGGGCAACCTAAACAAGCTGATGGCCTTTTTTAATGTGCCCACCATGCAGGACTTGTATTACCGGGTTGCCACCGGGCACATCGATATCAAGAACATAAAGGAGGTAATCTTTACAGCCGCTTTGGACAAAGCGAATTCCATGCTCGAGCCTAAAACGTTCGACAGGGAAGTGCAGAAGATACGGGGCGTGAACTCTGATATGCTGGTTATTGGGGAGAAGACCTCTAACATGGAATACCGGGTGGCCAAATGCTGCAACCCCATACCCGGCGATGACGTGTTCGGCTTCCAGACCGAGGACGATGAAATAGAGATACACCGGACCAACTGTAAGAAAGGCATCGAGCTGATGTCTAACTATGGCAACCGGGTGATCAAGGCAAAGTGGACGGACCAAAAGGAACTGGCTTTCCTGGCGGGCATCCGGATAAAAGGCACCGATAGGGTGGGGCTGGTGAATGACCTAACAAAAGTTATCTCAACCAGTTTAAAGGTAAACATGCGCTCCATCACCATCGATTCTAACGATGGTATATTTGAGGGTAACATCATGGTGTTTGTAAACGACACCAGCCACCTGGAGAAGCTGATACAGCGCATGAGCAAAGTGAACGGGGTGCTTACAGTGGAGCGTTTCGAGTAAGGCGTTTTACCCCAGTATAGTATAAGGATAAGATCATGGCATTGAATCATACAAAATTCGAGCAAGTAAAAAAGATATTCACCGCTTACCTGGAGAGCAAAGGCCTGCGGAAAACACCGGAGCGCTATGCCATTCTGGAAGAGATCTACTCCCGTGACGGACATTTTGATGTAGAGTCGCTCTACATCAGCATGAAAAACAAAAACTACCGCGTAAGCAGGGCCACGGTATACAACACCCTCGATCTGTTAGTAGAAAACGACCTGGTGAGCAAGCACCAGTTTGGCCGTAATTTGGCGCAGTACGAGAAATCTTACGGTTTTAGGCAGCATGACCACGTGATCTGTACCGAGTGCCATAAGGTGGTGGAGTTTTGTGATCCCCGAATCCATAATATACAAACCATGGTAGGCGACCTGTTAAATTTTCATATCTTGCACCATTCCCTGAACCTATACGGTGTTTGCGGCGATTGCCGCGCCAAAAACGCAACTGAGGAACAACGCCATGAAGTATCTGACAGAGCAGAAGGATGATATCCTTTTTATAAGGCTGGAAGGCGACCTGATTGCCGGTACCGACACACAGCGATTGATGGAGGATGTGGATGAGGTACAGGAGGGCAAGCTGATGCTTTGCGCCGTCGACCTGTCGAATGTGCGGTTCATGGACAGCAGTGGCATGGGTATTCTGGTGTCGCTGCTTACAAAGTTTCGTAACAGAGGAGGCGAGCTGGTACTTATCAAGCCCTCCGATCATATCCGCAAATTGCTTATCGTTACCAAACTCAACGCAATTTTTACCATCGCGGAAAATGATAACTTTGCGGCGCAATTCTTAAAGGAATCAATTTATTAAAGTATAGATGGCAGTTGATATTTTATTGGGTCTCCAATGGGGCGATGAGGGTAAAGGAAAAATCGTTGATGTGCTGGCCCCGACCTATGACATTGTAGCCCGTTTTCAGGGCGGCCCAAATGCTGGGCACACGTTAGAGTTTGAAGGCACTAAACATGTGCTCCACCAGATACCCTCTGGTATATTTCACCCGCATATTCAGAACATCATTGGCAATGGCGTGGTGCTGGACCCAATTGTGTTTAAAATTGAAATGCAGAAACTGACAGACCGTGGGGTAGATGCTGCCCGCAACCTGTTTATTTCTAAAAAAGCCTCGCTTATACTTCCCTCTCATAAAATACTGGACAAAGTATCGGAAGAGGCATTGGGTAGCGGCAAAATAGGATCTACGCTTAAAGGCATCGGCCCGACCTACCAGGATAAAATAGGGCGGGTAGGCCTGCGTGTCGGCGATATACTGGCTGATGATTTTGAGGAGCGCTACAAGAAACTGGTGAGCCGCCACCGAAAGATGGTGGAATTCTACGGCCAACAACTGGATTTAGGAGATCAGGAGCAAGTGTTCTTTGATGCCGTGCATTACCTGCGAACACTCAAACTGGTAGATAGCGAGTACATGATCAATGAGGCCATCCGGAATGGGAAACGCATATTGGCGGAAGGGGCCCAGGGGTCGTTGCTGGATGTGGATTTTGGAACGTACCCTTATGTTACCTCATCCACTACTATGGTAGCGGGCGCTTGCACAGGCCTTGGGGTAGCCCCGAAACACATAGGAGAAGTATACGGCATTTTTAAAGCCTACTGTACAAGAGTGGGCAGTGGCCCGTTCCCGACTGAACTGCACGATAAAATAGGGGAGGAGCTCAGGGTAGCTGGTAACGAGTTTGGTTCCACCACGGGTAGGCCACGCCGCTGTGGCTGGGTAGATCTGCCAAGCCTGAAGTACTCTATTATGTTGAACGGTGTTACGCAGCTTAATATGATGAAGGCGGATGTGCTAACAGAGTTTGACACCATTAGTATCTGCACACATTATAAGTTAGAATCTGGCGAGATGACGGATCATGTGCCGCACTCAATGGAGGAAGGAAGCTTTGAGCCTGTATATATAGCACTGCCGGGATGGAAAGTGGATTTGAATCAGATTGATTCCGTTGATGCGCTTCCGGAGGCTTTTAAAAACTACCTGTCGTTTATTGAAGGGCATTTGAAAGTGCCGATTACGATTGTGTCGGTAGGGCCTGATAGGAAAAGCACCTTGAAGCTTGAAAGCGTGCAGGTAAACTAAACGCAAAGACAAATAAAGTATGAAGAGTCCGGTTGTATAAACCGGACTCTTTGCTTTTAAGCCACTAGCAAACAGGAACAAAATGTAGAGAGGCAAAAGTAAAATAAAGTAGGACATAGAGTGGAACAAGCGCTAAAAAGAAAGGAGTTAAAACCTAATGCGTTGGCCAATTAGAAATTTTGCAAATAATTGTACACAAAATCAGGTGCTTACGAAATTTCGAAACATTTTCTCCTGCCACCCCTTGCGGTTGCCGCCATTTTGCTTACCTTTGCATCCCGGTTCAGCAGGGACGGGTTAAGCGGGGAGGATAGGGCGGCGAGAGCGGCCCGCGGGCGGCGGCAGGGCCTTTTCAGGCGGGCTTTAGGCCCCGGAAAAAA
>NZ_JBYZMQ010000009.1:0-169412 GCF_058216355.1 Pontibacter sp. GD13 | reverse complement strand
CCGGGGCCTAAAGCCCGCCTGAAAAGGCCCTGCCGCCGCCCGCGGGCCGCTCTCGCCGCCCTATCCTCCCCGCTTAACCCGTCCCTGCTGAACCGGGATGCAAAGGTAAGCAAAACGGCGGCAACCGCAAGGGGTGGGTGTGAAGTTTCTTTACAGTTTTGTGTAAGTAACTGTGTTGCAGCTTTAAAATTTTCACAGAACTTTTCCCGCCGCCTCCAGCAGTATTTTTTACCTTTCAGCAGATGATAAACAGAAAGGGGGCAGTGTTTAGTTCACACTGCCCCCTCTTTTTTCTGTAAATGTTATTACCCGTTTTTGGGCTTCTTATATAGAGGAACTGTGCTGCATGGCTCCCCATACATAAGGCTACTGGTTACGGGTAAAAGCTTCCGCATTATTTCTACATAGGCGTAAGTTGGCACCGGAATACTCCCGCATCCCTTTACTACCACTTTAGCGTCTCTGTATTCCTCTGGGTCTATTTTTGCGATTGCCTCCTGCAGCATAGCCTGCTCTAGTGCCTCCTCATCCCCAAATACAAAGAAGTTTGCATGCCCGTTAAGCTTTGTTGCTAAAAGCATATAGGCCCATGTAGGCACTATGGCATCTGCTGAACAAATAATCGCCACATTCTTGCCATCATACTTGGTCCAGTCATTCTCCTTCACAAAGGCCCGGAAGTCCTTTTCCTTTAATATGAGTCCGTGAAATAGATTTTCTTTGATATCATACACCACTCTTTCCCCCGGATGAAGCAATTCCTCCAGGTTAATTGTTACCAGTGAGCTCTGTGCTACTTTATTTATTATCTCTGACATCTTATTAGCTATTATAGTATGCGTTATTTTTTCGCACTTGTTATATAAACATCCTTTAGATAGAAGGGTTCATAGTAGGCTACATCTTCAAATAAGCCCTGTTCAAATTTTGGCAGCGCCAGCCTGCCTATTGTAATTGCCGATGGCGCTACCTCCTCGATGAACTGTGCATGTGCCTGGTTTGCTAAAAGTGGTTTTAACTTTGTGGCTCCACTTCCGAAGAAGATCACCGTTTGCTCTTTTAAGTATTTTTGAAAAGCTTGTTCATTCAATACAACCGGGGCTATCGGTACTACTTCGTGTATTTCTGCATCCAGTAGGCAGGTATACACTTCCATTCGCCGCGCGTCAAGCATGGGGCAAAACATGAAGTGTTTAGGAGTTGGGGTAAAGTCAATAACCTGTGCTGCCATACCATATAATGTAGACACTTCTATTAAAGGAATGTTTAAGGCGTAGCACAAGCCCTTCGCGGTTGATACGCCTATTCTTAAGCCTGTGTAAGAACCAGGACCACCCGAAACAGCTACCGCGCTCAGGCTCTCCATCTGCTCTCCGCAGTTTTCAACCAGTTGCGAGATCATCACTGTAATATAAGAGGAATGTGATTTCTCTATCCGCAGCTCGGAGGCGCCCAAAAGTTGCGGCCCCTTATACAGCGCAACAGAACACACTGATGTAGACGTTTCGAGAGCAAGCAGCAGAGGTGTAGACATGGTTTAAAAGGAAAATTGTCCCGTAAAATTAAGCGAAGCGAACGAAGGCACAAAATACCAGCATGCCGGTTCTGGCTGGCTTTAATCAAAAGGAGGCTACACTTGTATAGTATAGCCTCCTTTTAAACCTTTGCAACAGTTTATTTTAACTTTAAATATGCGTTATATTTCTGTGTATCGTTTAACACCTGTTTTGCCATCAAGATATTAGGATCATCATCAAAAGACGATTCTATATACCCCTTCCGTAAGTAGTAGCGCGAGGCTATCTCGGCCTCCAGCATTTCCCTGATCTCTGTTTTAAAACGCAACATATCATTTGACTTGTTATGAGCTACTTTCGTCTTAATAGCATCAAGTTCACTTTTTATATCGTCGTAGTGCTTACCATCCTTTGCTTTCTCAGCCAGATCTTCCAGCTCACTTTCAACACCGGTTGTATAAGACAGGTCTTTATCAGCCAGAAAATCTATAAACTGCTGGTATTCCGGATCAGAAAGCTTAAACTGCTTTGCTGGAGCAATCGAAGCGTGACCGGCTTTATACTTATTAGCGTAATCGAAGAAGTAACCGTTCCTGGCAATCGTTTTGATGATCTCTGAATAAGTAGGCTGCTCTACCTCCACGTCCGGCTTGATACCGCCGCCATCATACACAACACGGCCTCCTAATGTTTTAAAGGCCACTCGCAGTGAATCCGGAATTTTACCTACGCTGCCATCTTCGTTACGGTGTGCATAGTCGATGGCCTGAATGCAACGGCCGCTTGGGGTATAATACTTGGCTGTGGTAACTTTTAGTTGTGAATTGTAAGAAAGCGGGCGGGTAGCCTGCACGAGTCCCTTTCCAAACGTACGCTCTCCTACCAGCACGGCACGGTCATAGTCCTGCATAACACCGGCCACAATCTCTGAGGCAGACGCACTGCGGGAGCTGGTCAGGATAACAAGCGGGATGCTCTTATCCAAAGGTTCGTCCAGCGCCTTATAGGTCTTGTTCCACTCCTTCACTTTTCCTTTGGTGCTCACAATGTCTTTGCCTTTGTCCACAAACACATTCGAGATATTAACCGCCTCGTGCAGTAAGCCGCCTGGGTTATCGCGCAGGTCAAAAACTATTTTCTTGGCTCCCATCTCCTTCAGCTTCTGTACTGCCATTTTTACTTCTTTAGAAGCATCCACGGTAAAGCCGGATAGCTGGAAGTAGCCGATCTGATCGTCGAGCATGCCATAGTAGGGCACGTTATCCACCATAATGTTGGCGCGAAGCAACTCTACTGTTCTGGACTTGCTCTGACCGTAGCTACGCACCTCCAATTTAACCGGGGTGTTGGCCTGCCCTTTAAGTAGTTTCGTAACGTCTGAGGTAGATTTGCCGGTAACGGTGACATTATCCACTTTCATGATCTCATCCCCGATTACCAACCCCGCCTTATTTGCCGGCGAGTCCTCGTAAGGCATCTGAATCACAATTTTCCCGTCACGGTTCCCTACAAGCGCACCAATGCCGCCATACTGACCCGTGGTCATGGTACGGAAATCTTCGATATCATCTTCAGGAATATAGTTGGTGTAGGGATCCAGCGATTTGAGCATGGCATCAATACCTGTGCGCATCATTTTGGCCGGGGGCACGTCGTCTACGTAAAAGGTGTTTACCTCCTTAAACAGCGTGGCGAAAACATCGAGGTTCTTAGCTATCTCGAAATAACGCTCCGAGTCTGTTTTAAAGGAGAATAAGGCTACGGAAAGGATACCAACCAGAAGGCCGGCAATAGACTTTTTGTACATAATTTCTAGGCGTAAAGAACGGGGTAAGACTACTTAATCAAACAACGTTCCAAACCTGAAATTAGTTTTTTCTGGATGGACTGAAAGGATTTTTTTTCTTTACCGATGTAAAGAATGCCCAAAAGCTGTGGCGCACGCTCCGGATTCTGGGTGAAGATGTGCTTATTCAAACGGTATGCCTCACGCATTTGCCTCTTCAGGCGATTACGATCCGTGGCGCGCTTAAAGTAGCGTTTGGAAACAGAGAGGAGTACCTGGGGCGAACCTGAAGGCATATCCTGCGGCGAGTAGAACACAAACCGCAGCGGATACAAATTAAAAGAAGAACCCTTGCTGAACAGCAGCGCGATAAGGCGCCTGCTACACAAGTGTTCTTCTTTCGAAAATGTATAGAAAGTTGGCTGCCCGCTTTTACTATCGCTAGCTTGCTCCTTATCCATGAGCGGCTACCAACAAGCGATGCAAATCTCCCATCAGGGATTAAGCCGCCTTATGTCTTTTTTCGTCAGAAACAGATATTCTCTTTCTGCCTTTGGCTCTTCTGCTAGCCAATACTCTTCTACCGTTAGCGGTCTCCATTCTTGATCTGAAGCCGTGCTTGTTTCTTCTCTTTCTCTGCGAAGGCTGGAATGTTCTTTTCATCGTCTGCCAATGGTTTTATTATGGCCTGCAAAATTAGACAACCTTTTGTAAATTACAAAGCCTGCCTCAGATATTTCGTAAAAATATGCGCTACATCGCCCAGTTCATCTAACAAGGGCAAATTTATTGCTTTACAGATGCTATTTTTACGCGTAAGCATTAGCAAACGGCATTCCTAAACGCACTGTAACCTATCCGTATAATGCTACATAATCGAAACAAAGCCCCGAAACCATGCTCACATATTCCGTATCCTACGCCAGTCAGCTTTCGCATTTTCTAAACATCACCCTCACTATCACGCAAAACAGATCTGAACAGCTCTACCTGCAACTGCCTGCCTGGCGCCCTGGCCGCTACGAACTGCAACATTTTGCACAGAAATTACGCGGTGTTTCGGCCAGCGCCAACGGAACAAGTATCAATATCAGCAAAAAAACCAAAGACCGCTGGGCAGTGCAGGCGAATGGAGCCGAAACCCTAGAAATAACGTATAGCTTTTACGCCCACCAAATGGATGGCGGCGGCTCCTGGCTCGACGAGGGGCAGCTCTACCTGAACCCCATCAACTGCCTGATGGCCGTGGAAGGCCGGGAAACGGAACCGTGCCAGCTGCAACTGGCAATTCCCGGGCATTGGCAACTGGCCTGTGGTTTACCCCAAGAAGCAAAGCATACCGTAACAGCGACTAGTTTTGATGAACTAGTGGACAGTCCGTTAATTGCCAGCGCCACTCTCAAACACAAAACCTATGAAGTAAAGGGCACCATCTTCCATATTTGGATCCAGGGCGACTGCCAACCCGACTGGCAAAGGGTACTGCAGGACTTCAGCGCATTTACCCAGGAACAGCTGGAGGTATTCGGCGACTTTCCGGTGCCTGAGTATCATTTCCTGAACCAGATCCTGCCTTACCGCACCTACCATGGCGTGGAACACCGAAATTCTACTGTCATTACACTGGGACCTGGCGAGTTGCTCATGACGCCCTCCCTTTACAAGGAGTTCCTGGGCGTAGGTTCACATGAGCTGTTCCATACCTGGAATGTGAAGAAAATCAGGCCTATAGAGATGATGCCGTACAACCTGGCACAGGAGAATTATTTCAGAACCGGGTATGTGGCCGAGGGCGTCACCACCTATTACGGCGACTACCTACTGGCCCGGGCAGGGGTTTTTACGGCCGAGCAGTACTTTGGTGAGCTCAACACTACCCTGCAGCGCTACTTCAACGACTATGGCCGCAATAACCTATCGGTGGCCGACGCCTCTTTTGACCTGTGGCTGGACGGCTATAAGCCGGGCATCCCTGACCGTAAAGTATCCATCTACATCAAAGGTGCCCTTACGGCCCTGCTCCTGGACCTGTTGCTACGGCAGCATACCAGCAACCAGGCTAACCTCGACACGGTAATGCGTGCCCTTTGGGAGGATTTTGGGAAGCGGGAGATTGGGTATACAGCCGCCGACTACGTACAACTAATTAACAATGTGGCCCGAACATCGCTTACATCATACTTTGACAACTATATTAACGGCACGGCTCCTATTGAAACGGCGCTTAACGAAGCGCTGCGCTTTGTAGGCTGTTCTTTACTAGAGGCGGAGAATCCGCTAATAAACGAGGGTAAGTATGGGTTTAAAGTTAGCTCGGAAGGAAGCGTGCAGGTAACGGCGCTAGCGCCTGGCTCTCAGGCCAGTGAAGTATTGAGCGTAGAGGATGAACTGGTGGCCCTGAACGGGCGCAAAATAGAGAACAACCTGCAACACCTGCTGGCGCTCTCAAAAGAGCAGGCGGAGTTTACGCTGTTCCGCGGCAAGCATTTGCGGGTAGTGCGCATGGAGCCAAACCATGAGGGTTACTTCCGAAAGTATACAGTGGAAAAGAGACCTGATGCGACAGAAGCGGAGAAGGAGAACTTCAGGTTATGGCTAAAGCAGGCGTTTTGAGAAGGGGAACAAGCTTTCAGCCTGCCACATATTTTTCAGAAAATCATACTGCCAGTTTAACTGCAGCGGCAACTGATAGTAAAGCATGGTAGTGGGTTTCAAACTGGCGGTATGGGCGCCTCTGATAATTTTTACTTATAAAAAAGCCTTGCAAGTGCCAGGGATAACTCTAGCAGCAACAGCTTTAGCCGCTGCATAATGCACTACCATTTTCAGACTGCTGCGGCTTTAATTAAAGAGCAGTTTAAAGTAAAACGACGGTTGCTTCAGGCGCTCCCGCAGGTCCAGGTCGTTGAACATGCAGGAAATTGTTTCGGCCAGGGCCTGGTTTTTAGTGGCTTTATTCGCGACCTGGTTAAACAGCCAGGGATAATTCAATAGCTTCTGCATCTGGCGGCTTAGTTTCAACTCTTTCCAGAGGCGGTTGTACACGGCTTTATCGTATTGCTGTAAAAAGGGAGCGGAGAAGTTTTGCTGCTCCAGGCATTTTATTGCCTGCTCGGCAGCCCAACGTCCGCTGATCATGGCGTTGCTGATGCCTTCGCCTGTAAAGGGGTCTATCAAAGCGCCGGCATCGCCTACCAGCATGTAGTTGTCGCCTGACAGCGAGCGCTTTTTAGAGCCTAACGGCAGGCCGTAGCCTTTAATTTCGCCCACCAGTTCAGCCCTGGCAAAGCGTTTCCGGAGTTCCGGATGCGTCTCGATCATGCGGAGCATCTCTTTTTTCAGGTTTATCTTTTTAGCGCTGATAGCGCTGCTAAGCATGCCCACCCCTACGTTGGCATGGCCGTTCGGAAGCGGGAAGACCCAGAAATAACCCGGCAGAAAATCTTTGAAGAAGTGGAGCTCAATAAAATTATCCTTGTCCAGGTCTTCTACACCTTTATAGTAGGCGCGCAGTCCCGCACAGAAATGCTCTGGCTCTTGTTGCAGTCCCGCCACATGCCGCGAAAAGCCGGATTGCGCCCCATTGGCCACAACCAGCAACTTAGCCGCTATTCGCGCGTTGCCGCTTTTATCTGAAAGCAAAAAGCTCCCATCTGGCTGGCGCTCATACCTGGCTACATCCACCCCTTCGAGCAGCTCGATCTCGGGACGCTGCCTTACCTGCTGCACTAAAAAGTTATCGAAGTCGATGCGTTTGGAAATGTACCCCGCAGGCGCGTCCTCCTCGGGCTTGTAGTTATACTTAAAGGGCACGCTCAGCTTTTTGCCACCAGGCGAGATAAAATGGATGCCCCACGAGGGCACCTGCACTTCCTGCTCCAGGCTGAAAAGGTGGGGCAGGTCGGGCGAAATACGGCGAAGCTCGTTCACCACTTTTCCGCTCAGCGCATCGCCGCATACTTTGTCGCGGGGAAAGGTGGCCTTGTCAATCAATACAGAAGAGATTCCTTTATTGGCCAGGTGCAGGGCAGTTGTAGCGCCGCCTGGGCCGGCACCAAGTATGCAGATGTCAGTTTTGTACATGCGTAAGCTTTATGAGCATTCGAAAGATAAGCAATTGTACACATACAGCCTCTACCCATCTGCACAAAAAAAGGAGGAAAGCCACCTGGGCCATCCTCCTTTTATATTTTCATAGTTGTTATTTTGCTTGTGTTGCGCTACTTCCTGTCTGGCGTGTTATTGCCACCCTTCGCTAAATTGCGGTTCGGGTTTTGTACTTTGGTAGCGTCTTTGTTTAGTGCGTTGCGATTAGGGCTGTCATTAATGTTTCCCATCGGTTTGTTCGGATCTTCCTGATTAGGGTTATTTTTCTTCAGCTCCTCTATGTCTTTTTTATTTTCGTTCTTTATGCTCATAATCCTATCTCCTCGTTAGTCTATACACAGTTTTACACCTACGCACCCTATTTTGTTACAATTTTGTTTAATTTGCCTTCCATGCGCACGACAGGCAGTAATAAAAAAAGGGAAGCCGCGGCCTCCCTTTCATACCTTGTATACTAAAGAGCAGTACTACAGCGCAGCTTCAAACTGAACCAGGTTCACAAACTGTTGCACACGGTGCTCTATCTCTTCTTTGGTCAGGTTTTTCAGGCGCTCTGTGCCGAATTTCTCCACGCAGAAAGAAGCCATGGCCGAGCCGTAGATCACGGCGCGCTTCATGCCTGCAAAGCTAATATCGCCAGAGCTGGCCAGGTAGCCAATAAAGCCGCCGGCAAAGGTGTCCCCAGCGCCGGTTGGGTCAAAAACCTCTTCCAGCGGCAGGGCCGGAGCGAAGAATACCTCCTTCTCATGGAACAGCAAGGCACCATGCTCTCCTTTTTTGATAATGAGGAATTTCGGCCCCATCGCCATGATCACCTTAGCAGCTTTCACCAAAGAGTACTCCCCGCTAAGCTGGCGTGCTTCCTCGTCGTTGATCGAGAGCACATCCACCAGCGCCATGGTCTGCTTGAGCTCCTCCAGGGCAATGTCCATCCAAAAATTCATGGTGTCCATCACAATCAGCTTCGGGCGCTTTGTTAAACGCTCTATCACGGTGCGCTGCACCTGCGGCGCCAGATTGCCCAGCATCAGGTACTCGCACCCCTGGTAGCTATCCGGAATAATAGGATCGAAATTGCCCAGCACGTTCAGTTCTGTCACCAGCGTTTCGCGGCTGTTCATGTCGTTGAAGTAGCGGCCAGACCAGAAAAAAGACTTCTCATTCTCCTTTACCTGTACCCCTTCCGTACTGATGTCACGCTGGTGCATCAGCTCGATGTGGTTCTGGTCGAAATCGCCGCCCACCACCGACACGACATTTACCGGCTTCACAAAGTATGAAGACGACAGGGAAATGTAGGTGGCCGCACCGCCAACGATCTTATCTGTTTTTCCGAAGGGTGTCTCCAGCGCATCAAACGCCATCGAACCTACTACTGTTAAGCTCATATCTTTTTTAATTTTGAATGACTGATTCCTTTCATTCCGAATAACTGGTTTTAATTGCCCGGTGCTATGTTTTTTTCGCGCCAGATGCTGAAAACCAGATATTCCAGATCTATCCAAATAAAAAAGCCCCTGAAGGTTTGCTTCAAGGGCTTGGGGTGGAAGATGGGGCTCGAACCCACGACCCCCAGAATCACAATCTGGTGCTCTAACCGACTGAGCTACAACCACCGTGTATTATTTGAGAGTGCAAATATACGCAGCAAACCACACAATGCAATAGCTACGGCACATTTTTGTGCAAATATTTTACCTGTCGAACAACAGCCGCTCGCCTCTCCTGCTCTCATCAAAAGCCCCGTTGGCAAAAGCCAGGTGCCCCGAAACGAAGGTATGCGTGGGGGTGCTGCTAAACGTATGTCCTTCGAAAGGCGACCAGTCGCATTTGTAGTAAGTATTTTGCCTGGTTACGGTGTAAGGCCTGTTTAAATCTACCAGTACCAGGTCAGCCCAGTAGCCCTCCCGTAGAAAGCCGCGCTCGCGCACATTAAAAAGTATGGCCGGCGCGTGGCTCATTTTCTCCACCATCTTTTCCAGCGTTAGTTTTCCCTGCTTCACAAACTCCAGCATCATTTGCAGGGAGTGCTGCACCAGCGGCACCCCCGATGGCGCTTGTTTATACTTGCCTTGCTTTTCCTCCCAGAGGTGGGGGGCGTGGTCCGTGGCGATCACGTCCAGCTTGTCCTCGAGCAGCCCCTGCAGGAGCGCCTCTTTGTGACGATGCTCCTTAATGGCCGGGTTGCACTTTATCTGCGTACCGAACTGCGCGTAATCTTGCTTATCGAACCAGAGGTGGTGCACACATACTTCGGCGGTGATGCGTTTCTGTGCCAGCGGAATATCGTTTCGGAACAGCTTCAGCTCCTCCTCCGTGGAAATATGCAGGATGTGCAGGCGCGTGTTGTGTTTCTCGGCCAGTTTCACGGCCAGGTAACTCGATTTAAAGCAAGCCGCCTCATTTCTGATTTCCGGGTGGCACTCTATCGGGATATCCTCCCCATACTTTTCCTCATACACAGCCATTCTATCGCGGATGATCTGCTCATCTTCGCAATGTACGGCAATGGGCAACCGGGCCCTGGAGAATATCTGCTCCAAGGTCTGCTCGTTGTCTACCAGCATATTGCCCGTTGAGGAGCCCATAAAGATCTTGATGCCACAAACCGTGTTCGGGTTGGTTAACAGCACTTCGGCCAGGTTATCGTTGGTGGCACCCATGTAAAAGGAGTAGTTTGCCAACGAGGACTCCGCAGCAATTTTATACTTGTCTTCCAGTAGTTCCTGGGTGGTGGCGTTCGGCACGGTGTTGGGCATCTCCATAAAAGAAGTGGTGCCCCCGGCCACAGCGGCTCTCGCCTCGGTTTGAATGTTTGCCTTGTGCGTTAGCCCCGGCTCCCTAAAATGAACCTGGTCGTCGATCACGCCGGGTAGCAAATGCAGGCCAGTGGCATCAATAGTTTCGCCAGCTTCGGTGGTTATGCCTTGGCCGATCTGCGCGATGCGCCCGTCCTGGATTAGAACATCGGCAGTAGTTATACTTCCTTCGTTTACGAGTTGTGCGTTTTTAATCAGAATGGATTTCATAGAGGCTGTGCAAGTTACAGAAAAGCTAATATACGCGATGCTACTGGCTTTTCCTGACTCAAACGTGAATCTTCACCCTTAAACCATAAAATTCATGTACTTTTGTAAGTCAACATTACCCACAACACACTATTACCATGGCCGAAGAAGCAGAGAAAGAGATAAGCACGTTCGAGGATTTTAAGCTGAACAGGCAGTTGCTGAACGCCATTGAGGAGGCCGGGTACGAAAAGCCAACACCTATTCAGTTAAAGGCGATACCGGTAATAATGGGTGGCCACGACGTAATGGGTATCGCCCAGACCGGAACCGGCAAAACAGCTGCCTTTCTGCTGCCTATTTTGATGAAGGTGAAATATGCGCAGGGCATGAACCCACGCGCCATTATACTGGCCCCTACCCGCGAACTGGCCATGCAGATAGAAGAGAATATTACGCTGCTAGGCAAATACACCGGCATTCGCCACACCGTAATTTATGGCGGACTAGGCCCCAAAACACAAATAGAAATTATAAATAAAGGCCTTGACATACTGGTTGCCACGCCAAAAAGGCTGATGGAATTATATCTGAAAGGTGAACTGATCCTGAAGGAAGTGAAAACACTGGTACTGGACGAGGCTGACAAGATGATGGACATGGGCTTTATGCCACAGATCCGCCAGTTGCTGGAAGTGATTCCGCGCAAACGCCAGAACCTCTTGTTCTCAGCCACCATGCACCCGAAAGTGGTGGAGCTGTCGGAAGAGTTCCTGGAGTTCCCGACCCGCATCGAAGTAACCCCCCAGGCCACACCCGTGGAAACCGTAAGCCAGGTGCTGTACCAGGTACCCAACCTGCGTACCAAAATTGCGATGCTGGAGCATGTCATCCAGGATAAGGAAACGTTTAACCGCGTGATCATTTTTACCAGGAGCAAGAAGAATGCGGAAGACGTGGCCAAGTTCCTGGAGCGACGCGAGTACGGGGAGGTGCGGGCCATACACGGCAACAAAGGCCAGAATACCCGCATCAACTCCATGGAGGCATTTAAAGGGGGCGATGTGCGCTTTTTAGTGGCAACCGACGTGGCATCGCGCGGCATAGATGTAACCATGGTGAGCCACGTGATCAATTTTGATGTGCCTTTTGTGTACGAAGATTACGTGCACCGCATTGGCCGAACAGGCCGTGCTGAGAATGCGGGCGCTGCCATTACCTTTGCCAACCCAGCTGAGATGTACCACATCCGCAAGATCGAGAAGCTGATCCGGATGCAGATACCGGAACAGCCTATGCCCCCGGAAGTAAAGATCTACGACATCACATTTGAAGAGCAGCAGGCCATTGCCCGCGACATTGACCACCAGAAGCGAAGCGATAACCCGGACTTCAAAGGTGCCTTCCATGAGAAGAAAGGCAGGCACAAGTCTAACTTCGAGAAAGGTAAAAAGAAAGGCGACCCGAAAAGCTCCTACTGGCAGAAGACGAAGAAAAGCAGCCGGAAGAAATGAAACCAAAAGAGGCCCGAAACACACACATGCTTCGGGCCTCTTTTGGTTTAGCCTGCCCGTATATAAGGTGTTAGAAAAAACGGGTGGCGATACTGCCGAACTCAAAAACCATCAGGTTTAGCAACGCACTCCAAAAAATGGCACTCCAGAGCATGTGCAGGAAGATATGCTTGCGAGATGCCCCGAAAAGCGAGGCCACTACCGTGCCGAAGATAGGCGTGAGCAAGATAGGCGTTAAAAAAGCGATGCCTGTTACCCCGAACTTATTCCAGATCTGCACGACGCGCCGGTTCTTTTTACTGAAGATGGGTTTGCGCTTTGCCCGGTTATTGGCCGATATCCTTTTTGAAAAAGCACGGCCAACAATGGAGAAGATCACCACGCTGGTCATCATCCCTGCCACCGTTAACAGCACCGACTCCATATACGTTAAGCCCAGGCTTGCCCCGGTTACCGGACCTCCAAAAAATTTCACCATACTCACTAAGTACACCGACAGGTACTTCAGGATTTCTACCAACACAGCATTCAATTAAAATTGTACTCTAAAAAAGGGAGGACTTGTATACCGTAGTATACGCACAGCACGCATAAAATTTATATAAATTATCAAATACAAAGTTTATATAAATTATTAAATATTAACTGCTTATAAAAACAAACAGGAGGGCAGCGCTTAAAGTTCAGGATTAGATCTTGGGTCCGAAGGCCAGGTCGCCGGCATCGCCCAGCCCCGGCACGATATAGGAGCGTTCGTTCAGGTGGCTGTCCATGGTGCCCAGCCAGACAAGTGCTTCCGGAATCTCCTGCTGCACGTGCGCTACGCCCTCTGGGGAGGCAATAGCCGCAGCAATGTGTACCTGAACAGGTTTGCCGTGGCGCAGCATCCCTTGATACGATTTCACCAGCGACCTGCCGGTGGCCAGCATCGGGTCTGCCAGGATGAGGATCTTATCGTGCAGGTCGGTAGAGGCCAGGTATTCCATGTTAATCTGCAGCTCGGTGTTCTCCTCTTCTACCCGGTAAGCGCCCACAAAGGTACTGTAGGCCTTATCAAAATAATTGAGCATGCCCTGGTACATGGGCAAACCGGCCCGAAGTATGGTAGCCAGCACCGGCTGGTTAGAGAGCAGCATGGTTTCTGTCTCGGCCAGGGGCGTGGTAATGCGGCTCACCTCGTAAGGCAGCGTTTTAGATATCTCGTACGCCAGCAACTCCCCTATACGCTCCAGATTCCGACGGAAGCGCAGGCTGTCACCCTGTACGTGCACATTACGCAGCTCGGCAATGTAGTGGTTTGCCAGGGAGGGAGTTTCGGTCAGGATGTAGAGGTTGCGTCTTTCCATTGGAGGTACCAGGGTTTGTGTCGTTTTGCTAAAGATACGTAGTTGATTGGTGTGGCCCCAAAGTTTGCGTAAAATTTTGCCACCGAGGGCACCATACTCCCCTCGAAGTCGAGAATGCGGTTACTGCCTGCGTATTTTTGGATGATGTGGTCCAGCAGCAGGGTCATGGCGGCGGCTTTGCGCCCTTCTTCCGAGGCTGCGGAAAAGAGGAAGATCACCTTTTCGGGCTGCAGGATAAAAAGAGCGGCTGCAATAGGGTTGCCTGCCTCGTTTGCCACCTGCAGCAGCGCAGCGGTTTTTCGCTGGGCCAGCACCTGATACAGCCTGGCCAGCAGCCGGTAATGCTTTGCCTTTACTTCGCTCAGTTCCTGGCCCTTGGTAGCCTTAAACAGGGCAATCAGCGGCTTTACATCTGCCAGTGGTTTTACCGTTATCCCCGCGCGCTGTGCCTTGTGCAGTTTATGGCGGTTGCGGTAGCCACGCAGCAGGCACGCATAGGCTGGGCTCAGATGCAGGTGATACGTGACCCGGCTTACCTGCTGCAAATCAAAAGCACCTGCCGGGGGTTGGGCATTACCGGTGTTCAGCTGCAGGTACACATTTTTATACTTAGGGGGGATAAGCGCCAGGTAATCCGGTATACTTTTACACGTGCTTTTGGCTGTAGTAAAAAGACCCAGCTGCTGCGTAAAAAAGGGCTGTTGTACGCCCCACTGGCCCCAGCGCCTGCCCAGCGGCAAAGGAAATACTGAGACGTAGTGCCCCTCCTGCTCCTCTACCACGGCATCCCAGCGATCGCACACCTCCTGCAGATACCATGCAAAGGCATACACCATGTGCTCTGCCGAGGCTGCAACACAGGCATTCCATGCTTCTTTGTTTATCTCTTGATGGGGCAGGTAGCGCAACATGAGGGGCTGTGTGTTTTCTGTCCTGCTAAAGTATAAATTCAGCGCCGTTTCCTGAACAATAATTTTAGAAAAGAGTACATTCGCACTTAATAGCTGCCATAACTTGCTAAAACCACCATCATGAGATTTATACTTTGTGCCCTGACACTTGCTTTGCTCACCGGATCTTACGCCCAGGCCCAGGACGTGTATGTGCCTTATAACCGTGATGTGTACCACTGGATAGGTCGTTACCAGATCTTGTACGGTGACCAGGTGCCTGCCCTCCAGACGGCTGTTCACCCCTACGGACGCCAGGATGTGGCCAACCTGGCCGAGATCAGTGCCCGCAATGTCCGTACGCGAGTAGATGCCTTTAACACTACCTACCTCCTGAACGACAACTGGAACTACACCAGCCAGGAAAACAACGACAGCGAACCCATCCTGAAGTATTTTTACCGCAACCAGACAGACCTATATCATTTCGAGAACGAGGATTTCTCCATCAGGGTAAACCCCGTGCTACACCTGGAGGTGGGCCTCGACAACCAGACGGAGGGCATCCGCTACGTGAACACCAGGGGCGTGCAGATCGAGGGCAGCATCGACAAGCGCTTCGGCTTTTACACGTTCATTGGTGAGAACCAGGCCCGCTTTCCAGCCTACGTCATGGACCGCATCCGGCGCGACGGCGTGGTGCCCCATGAGGGCTTCTGGAAAAACTTTAAGACAGATGGGTACGACTTTTTTACGGCCCGCGGTTACCTGAACTATGCCCTGAGCAAACACGTGGAAATACAGCTGGGCCACGACCGCCATTTTATCGGCGATGGCTACCGCTCGCTGGCCCTTTCCGACTACGCCCCGCCGGCCTTCTTCCTGAAGCTGAACACCCGCGTGTGGAAGCTGCATTACATGAACTTGTTTCAGGAACTTACCTCCGAGTTTCGCCGTGGCGGAGGCGACAGGCTGTTGCCTAAGAAATACATGGCCCTGCACCGCCTGGGCATTAACGTAACCGATAACCTGAACTTGGGTGTGTTTGAGCAGGTGGTGTTCGCGCGCGACAAAGGCAAATTCGAGTTGCAGTACCTGAACCCGGTCATCTTTTACAGGGCCATTGAGCAGGCGCTCGGCAGCGAGGACAACGCCATGGTGGGGGCAGACTTCCGCTGGAACATCTACAACAGGGTGCAGCTTTACGGACAGTTGCAGCTAGATGAGTTTCTGCTGAAAGAGGTAAAAGCGATGAACGGCTGGTGGGCAAACAAACAGGCCGGGCAACTGGGTGCCAAATACATCAACGCCTTTGGCCTGCCCAACCTCGACCTGCAGGGCGAGGTTAATATCATCCGCCCCTACACATACCAGCACCGTACCTCCGCCACCAACTACCAGCACTACAGGCAACCGCTCGCTCACCCCATGGGGGCCAACTTGGCTGAGCTCGTGGGCATTATCTACTACCAGCCTATGCCGCGCCTGATGCTAACCGGTAAAGCCATTGCCACGCGCTTTGGCCAGGACATCGTAACCGCCACCGACACGCTGAACTATGGCGGCAATGTGCTGTTGCCCTACACCACGCGGGTATCCAACTACGGCAACGAGATCGGCCAGGGCAATACCACCAACCAACTCCACCTCGACCTGACGGCCACCTTTCAGCTGCGCCATAACATGTTCCTGGACCTGAAGGGCATTCTGCGCCGCACGGATGCAGAGCTAAACGCCACGGATCGCAACACTGCCTTTGGCTCTTTTGCATTCCGCTGGAACATTCCGCAAAGGCTGCACGAGTTTTAAGCTGAAGCTTTTCTTCTATTGTTGACAGCCGAGGCTTAGGCTGGCAAGTGCCGGGTAGCTTACATGGCGAGGGCGATGCAACTTTCATTTGTGGCTCCTTTATATAAGGCAAAGGAGCCACAAGTAGGCCCCTCTTACCATGTGGTTTTACTTTCCTTCCAATCTGCCTATTATTAAGTATCTTTGCGGCGGCTTTGCCTCCGGGTTTCCGAAGGCAGGCTTTTTGTAAACCAGTAATTACATGATAGGGGAACCGGGGCTGGTTACCACATTGGTTGCCAGGCGCGTCAAGGGCATTGTGCAGCAGAAACAACCGGCAACCCCAGACATACCATGAAGACATACCTTCGCATACTTCAGTTTGCCAGACCCTACAGCAGGTTTGTGCCGCTCTATACCCTGTACACCATTCTGGGCATTATCTTCGGCCTGTTCAACTTCACGCTCATTATACCGTTGCTGAATGTTTTGTTTGGGCAGGTTGGCTCTGAGGAAGCCGCTGTTATGGCCACCACTAAGCCAGAGTTTAGCTTTACCATCGATTTCATCAAAAGCTTTTTTAATTTCCACTTCGGCCAGATTATACTGGAAGAAGGCCGCCTGGGTGCCCTCCTGTTTGTCTGCATCATCATTGTGGTGTCTATCTTCTTCAGTAACCTGTTCCGCTACCTGGCATTCCGGATCATCGGCGCTTTGCGGGCACACGTGGTAGAAAAGATGCGCGAAAAAGTATACCGGCGCGTAACGGAGCTGGAACTGGGCTATTTTAGCAACGAGCGCAAAGGTGACCTCATGACACGCCTCACAGTGGATATACAGGAGGTGGAGAGCTCTGTAGTAAGCACACTGACCGTTATCATCCGGGAGCCGATTGCCATTATCGCGTTTTTCGCCATCCTGTTCACCATGTCGGTTAAACTCACCCTGTTTACCCTGATCCTGCTGCCGATCTCGGGCGGCATTATCTCCGGCATCTCCAAACAACTTAAGCGCAAGGCCAGCCAGGGCCAGGATTCGCTTAGCTTTATCCTGACCATTATAGATGAGACCCTGAGCGGCATGCGGGTAATAAAGGCTTTTAATGCCGAGCCTTTTATCCTTAGCAAGTTTCATGACCAGAACAACCGCTACGCCCGCATTCAAAGGTCTATTGCCAATAAGCGCGACCTGGCCTCCCCCCTTTCCGAGTTCTTGGGTGTAACGGTAGTGGCAGGCCTGCTTTTTTACGGGGGCACCCTGGTGTTAACCCAGCAATCAGACCTGCAGCCGGCAGAGTTCATCACCTACATCATACTTTTCTCGCAGGTACTGGTGCCGGCCAAAGCCATGTCGGCTGCGTTCAGCAATATCCAGCGCGGCCTGGTTTCCGGGGAAAGGGTGCTGAAAGTGATCGATACCGAGCCAAAGATCGTGAACAAGCCCAACGCGAAAGTGCTGCCCCGTTTCGAGCGCCAGATCGAGTTTATCGATGTGGGTTTTGACTATGGCGATAAGCCGGTGCTGCAGGATATTAATTTCACCATTGAGAAAGGAAAGACTGTGGCGCTGGTTGGCCCGTCCGGAGGCGGCAAATCCACTCTAGCCGACCTTATCCCGCGCTTTTACGACCCTACCCACGGTGCCATCCTCATCGATGGGCACGACATCCGGGATTATACCATGGAGTCGGTGCGCAGTGAGGTAGGCGTGGTTACCCAGGAGTCCATTCTTTTCAACGATACCATCTTCAACAACATCGCCTTTAACAAGACGGATGCCACCGAAGCTGAGGTAATGGCGGCGGCCAGGATCGCCAACGCCCATGATTTTATCAGCAGCTCGGAGCACGGCTACCAGACCATGATCGGCGACCGGGGCGGCAAACTTTCCGGCGGGCAGCGGCAGCGCCTGAGCATTGCCCGCGCCATACTTCAGAACCCGCCCATCCTGCTCCTCGACGAGGCTACCTCGGCGCTTGACACCGAATCGGAGAAGCTGGTGCAGGAGGCGCTTACAAACCTGATGCGGAACAGGACCTCGCTGGTCATTGCGCATCGGCTCAGCACAATTCAGCACGCCGATGAGATTCTGGTGCTCCAGCAGGGCCGCATTATAGAGCGCGGCACCCACGAGGCGCTGCTGCAAAACAGTGGCATGTATGCCAGATTAACACAGATGCAGCTGACCGTATAACGGATTAATAGTATTATTTTTTAGCTAACATTGGTAATAACAAGGAATTAGCGGCTAGCGTTTGGAAAGAATCATATTTTTTTTAGCTTTAGAAAAGTATATGTTCCACAAGCCCTTACCCTTATTATGAAAGCACTTTTAGCACTACTTGATTTCCTGGTGATCTCCTACATGGTGTTCACCGTTTTATTGTTAACCGCACTTCTCAACGAGACCGCTATTTTAGATATCCGCACCGAAGACCAGGTACTTTTGCTCTACAAAGCCATCGTGGCTATTGGCGGCGTGATCATGTTTGCGCGATTGGCTGCCGGGCGCCTCTATGTGGCGGACCTGAAGTATGACCGGCACCTGGCGCAGCTTAAAATTAACAGCCTGAAAGCTGACCTCTATGAAAAGCGTCAGGAATTCAGGAGCAACACCTTCTTACCGAAAACCGAAGAAACAGCGGCCGAGGTGAGACTACTAAAACAAGCATGACCTCCAACCTAATACTGGCAGAGTTAACAGAGGCACAGCATGTGCTCAGCGCGTTTCTTGCCGACCAAAGTAACATAACCGCCATTGAGCTTGCTGCCAACACCATGGCAGAAGCCATTGGCAGTGGCGCCAAAATTATCAGCTGCGGCAACGGCGGTTCTATGTGCGATGCCATGCACTTTGCCGAGGAGCTAACGGGCCGGTACCGCGAAAACCGGCGGGCCATGCCGGCCATTGCCATTTCCGATGCCACCCACATGAGCTGCGTAGGCAACGACTATGGCTACGACGCCGTTTTTGCGCGTTACCTGGAGGCACTGGGTAATAAAGGCGATATACTGCTGGCCATTAGCACAAGCGGCAACTCGGGCAACGTGCTAAAAGCCGCTGAAACCGCCAAAGCCAGGGGCATGAAAGTGGTAGGCCTGACAGGCAAGGATGGCGGGAAGCTGGCCTCCTGGTGCGATGTTGAGATACGGGTCCCGCATTTCGGCTTCGCAGATCGGGTACAGGAGATCCATATCAAGGTTATCCATATTCTTATCCTGTTGCTTGAGCAAAAATTGGCCTAGCCAATAAATCGCTTTTTTATACACCCAAAGTATACCCGCAGCTATACTCCTGATAGCCGCGGGTATTTTTTATACCGGGTACCGCAACATTGCCTTAGGCAGCACACATTCCAGTAACCCACATTATACCTTATCTTTCAACGCGCACCTGTTACAGGCAGCAAGGATGCCTTCCCAACTTAGTATGGTACGTATGTAAAGGATATTGCATTCAGCCTCATTCTGAAAGCGGCATCAACTTATGAACCACATCCTATACTTTATTTTGGCGCTGGGCCTGCTTGCCTGTGAGCCTCAGGATAACAAAGAGCAGACCGAAGTTACAGGTCCCGCCGCTACCGACACGACAGCTATTACCGCACAGCAACCTGAAACGCCCGACCCTGCCTTTCTTATCATTCCTGGCAAAAGCGTAGGTCCTATCAACCTATTAATGTCTGCGGATGAATTGCACCAGGTTATGGGCCAGCCAGACAGCGGGGATGCTGCCATGGGTAAGGCTTTGCAGTTTTGGATCAGCGACAATCCTGCAGGGAAGCGCCATTACGTGGCGGCGTACACCGTCAACAATTTCGATGGCAGCGGCGATCCGCCTAAAGTGCAGCAGATACAGGTTACCTCGCCTCAGTATAAAACTGAACGTGGTCTAAGTACCGGTGATAAGTTTGCCAGCGTGCGTAAAGTATTTAACAAGTTGCAGCCTCTGGCCTTTTATACAAACCAACAAAAACAACAAGTATACATTTACGATGATCAGCCGCAAGGCATTGCCTTCGAGGTTACCCTGCCCGATAGCGTATGCACTGCTATTACGGTGCACCAAAAAGGGGAGAACGTAACAGCGTCTTACCTGCCTATTCACCCCGACATGACCCGCCTCAAGAAGCCAGCTCAACAGTAGCAGCCTCCGCTCTCTAAAGTTATTTTTGCTGATCACTCTTATTTAAGTACAATATGTAGAACTTTGTGCCGAAGGCGTGTGTTAGCGCACAAATCGCTATACTTTATTGATCGGAATTATTTATACGAGATGCTCATAAAATCCTTTGGCAGCGCCGTACAGGGCGTAAATGCCTACACTGTAACCGTAGAAGTGAATGTAAGCCCAGGCACTAAATACTACCTGGTAGGGCTGCCAGACAATGCCGTAAAGGAAGGCGAGCAGCGGATCGAGTCTGCCCTGAAGCAATACAATTTTAAAATGCCGCGCCAGAAAGTGGTGATCAACATGGCGCCCGCCGATATCCGCAAGGAAGGCACTGCCTACGACCTGACCATTGCCATGGGCATACTTGCCGCTTCCGGGCAAATTGCCCCCGATAAGCTCGGGCAGTACATGATCATGGGCGAACTCTCGCTGGATGGCTCGCTGCAACCGATCAAAGGCGTGCTGCCCATTGCCATTCAGGCACGCAAAGCAGGATTCAAGGGATTTATACTCCCGACCCAAAACGCGCAGGAGGCGGCGATCGTGAACAACCTGGAGGTGATTGGTGTCAGCAACATTTTGGAGGCCATCGAATTCCTGGACGGCAAGCGCGAAATACCTCCCATCGCCATGGACACACGCGAGATGTTTCAGAACACCGTAGACCAGTATGCCGCCGACTTTGCCGATGTGCAGGGGCAGGAGAACATTAAACGCGCCCTGGAGATTGCCGCCGCCGGCGGACATAACGTGATCATGATCGGCCCGCCCGGGGCTGGTAAAACGATGCTGGCCAAGCGTTTGCCATCGGTGCTGCCCCCGCTCTCGATGCACGAGGCACTGGAGACGACAAAGATACATTCGGTGGCGGGCAAGCTGGGAGAGGCCGCCTCGCTGCTTACCACCCGCCCCTACCGCTCCCCGCATCATACTATTTCGGATGTTGCCCTGGTGGGAGGCGGCAGCAATCCGCAGCCCGGCGAAATATCGCTCTCGCACAATGGGGTGCTGTTTCTGGATGAACTCCCCGAATTTAAGCGCACCGTGCTGGAAGTAATGCGACAGCCCCTGGAGGAGCGGCGCGTAACGATCTCCAGGGCCAAAACCACCATAGATTTCCCGGCTAACTTTATGCTGGTGGCCAGCATGAACCCCTGCCCGTGCGGCTATTATAACCACCCTGATAAGGAATGCGTGTGTGGCCCGGGCGTAGTGCAGCGCTACCTGAACAAAGTGAGCGGCCCCTTGCTGGACCGCATAGACCTGCATGTGGAGGTAACACCGGTTACCTTCGATGAGATGACCGCCACCCGAAAGTCAGAAGACAGCGCAACCGTTCGGGCACGCGTGGTGGAAGCCCGAGAGCGTCAGACAACCCGTTTTCAGGATGCACCGTCGGTGCATTCCAATGCCATGATGCCCTCGCAGATGGTGAAAGAACTTTGCCAGATAAACGAAGCGGGACGCACCCTGCTCAAAACTGCCATGGAACGCCTGGGTTTGTCGGCCCGCGCCTACGACCGCATCCTGAAAGTAAGCAGAACCATTGCCGACCTGGCCGGAAGCGAGGGAATAAAAATAGAACATTTAGCAGAAGCCATTCAGTACAGAAGCCTGGACCGCGAGGGGTGGGCAGGTTGATCTGTAACGCTTTCAATTATATATAGATAGCTATTTAGTGAGAAGCAGTGGCACATGGTGTCGCTGCTTTTTTAATACTTGCCGCACCTTTCTCTTTGCGCTATGCCTGGCTACGCCCACAAAATTTCTTATAATTTTTAAAGACTTAAAGTATGCCTTTGCGTAAGAGGGTTACATTAAGCAAAATTGAGCATGCTCTTTTGCCCGTGTTTAACAATCATCTAAAAAAAGAACTTATGAAAAAGACACTGATATTACTCGTATTGACTTTTGTAACCACAGTTGCCGCACAGGCACAAATGCAGGCCCCTAAATTTGGTATTCGGGCTGGCGCGAACTACTCCGGTTTTTCAGGTGATGATGCCGACAACCTGGATAGGATGTTTGGCTTCCATGCTGGCCTTACCTCACAGTTTATCCTAACCAGCGACAACTTTTTTGCGATTCAGCCGGAGCTTTTGTTCTCCACAAAAGGAGCAGAATCGAAGGATGATAGCTTTAAGTACAAAATTAGCTACCTGGACGTGCCGGTGCTGGCGCGGGTGAATGCCGGGCCGCTTTATTTTGAAGGAGGGCCGCAGGTGTCTTTCCGAGTTGGTGGCGACATTGAGTCTAAGGGTGTAAACATTGATGATGACCTGGATCAGTTTAAGCGAACCAGCTTTGGCTATGCCGCCGGTATCGGTTTGTCAGCCACACCGCTGGGTTTAAGCGTTGGTGTAAGATATAATGGCGATATATCTAAACTAAATGAAAATGAAAACGTTTCAGATGCACGTAACAACGTGTTTATGTTAACCCTGGGGTACACGCTACCAACCAGATAAGAACTGCCGTATTAGTACAGAATATTAACTATGAACCATTAGAGCCCGAGAAGGGCTCTAATGGTTTAACCCACCTCATAACACTGAGCCGGCCTCCTCAAAGAAATATTTATACAAGCTATATAGGCAACCGCAATATTTTGGCCTGCTTGTTGCTAAACATTTCTTGCATGCATGTACCGGGGCAACTTCCTGATAGCTGTTTTATTTTTCTTTCTAGTTATCAATAGGTTGTACCAACCAGTTCAAAAATAGACATAAATTTAACCATTAACTTATCCCATTAACCGGCTACAGCTCGTTATTCAGAGCGTACCCATACTTTATACGATTATGAAAAAGCTATTTATTGCATTTGCATTTGTATTCGGCACATTCTCTTTTGCCCAGGCTCAAACTGCCTCTTTCGGTATTAGAGGTGGTGCCAATATTTCTAACCTTTCAGGCGACCTGCGTAATGAGAGTCGTTTTGATAACAAGGTTGGCTTTCATGGAGGAGCCGTGTTAAACTTTGGTATCGTGGATAATTTCTTCTCTATTCAGCCAGAGCTGCTTTACTCTGTAAAGGGTTTCAAAAACAGCGATGAAGAAGTTACCTTACTGGGCAACACAAGACGCAGAGAGGGCAAAGTGAATTACAATTACTTGGACCTGCCGATACTGGCTAAAATTAAAGCTGGCCCCTTATATTTTGAGGCTGGTCCGCAGGCAGGCTATCTGCTAAGCGTAAACAACGAGACAAAAACCTATTTAAACGGTAACCTCCAGTCTACTACCCGCGATGAGAAGAGCAAAGAAGGTTTATCAGAGTTTGAGCTGGGCTATGCCGCTGGTATTGGTTTTGCATCAAATAACGGCATCAGTTTTGGCGTGCGTTATAACGGCGGTTTCTCTGATTTTGCCAAGGATGCCCCCAATGATTATTTCGACGGGGACCTGGCTAATGCCCGCCACTCTACCTTTATGGTAACCCTGGCCTTCATGTTGCCAGGCGGCAGATAATTTAAGCGCATTCTTTAAAAAAGCCGTCCTCCCTGTTTTGGGTGAGGACGGCTTTTTTGATGCCAGGTAGCTGCAAACAAATTTAGCGGTAACACAGTAAAACGTATTGCTTTACCACCTAGCCCGTACGATGAGAAAAACTATTTTTACGCTCCTGTTTATCCTTGCTCCGCTTCTAATGGCGCAGGCACAATTTGCCCGATTTGGTGCCATTATCGGCGGGGGCTTTACCCGCGTTCAGGGCGATGACGGACCTGCAGAATTCACAAACTATTTAGCAGGCTTCCATGGCGGCTTTGTGGGCAGTTACGAGTTTGTATCGCGCCTGGCCGTGCAGGCCGAACTGCAGTACGACCAGAAAGGATTCACTTACGATGGCTTCCCGATCAGCCCCTCAGAAGCTTTGGTAGATGACCACAGGCTGCATTACCTAACCTTGCCGTTACAGCTTAAACTGCAAAAAGGAGGTTTATTTGTACTCGGGGGCCCGTACTTAGGCTACTTGGTGGCCGAGGAGACAAGAGTCCGTATCCTGGACAGTTCCACGCTGGAAGACCCAGACCCGGTGGAGATAGGGAAATACCCCCTGCACATAAATGATTTCGAGCGTTGGGACTACGGCTACACAGCAGGCGTTGGGATAGAGCTGGACAATGGCTTTTCCATGAGCTTTCATAACACGGGCGGCCTGCGCTCCTTCTCAAAAGAACTAGACCAAAAAAACTTTGGCTTTAAGCTGAGCATTGGCTACCTGATACGGCCCTCGCTTCCTTAACGGGTCAGGCGCATCAAGCACAGCGGCCCGGCTAATAAAATAGCCGGGCCGCTGTGCTTGCTGTTTTCCCTGCGAAACGCCTGGTTGCTATTTACTCATTTCTGCAAAATGCTGGTAGAACAAGGGGATGGTTTCGATGCCTTTCATGTAATTAAAAACGCCGAAGTGCTCATTTGGCGAGTGGATCGCATCTGAATCAAGGCCAAAGCCCATCAGCACAGAATCCAGCCCCAACTCAGACTTGAACATAGACACGATAGGGATAGAGCCCCCGCTGCGCACCGGAATAGGCTTAACGCCAAAGGTCTCTTCGTATGCTTTGGCTGCGGCCTGGTAGGCAACGGAATCTGTAGGGGTTACCACCGGCTCACCGCCATGGTGGGGTTTTACAACCACGCGCACACTGGCAGGCGCTATACTTTCAAAATGCTTCCTGAACTTTTCAGTGATTTCGGCTGAGGTTTGGTGCGGCACCAGGCGCATGGAGATCTTGGCAAACGCTTTGGATGGGATAACCGTTTTGGCACCCTCACCGGTATAGCCTCCCCAGATCCCGTTCACATCCAGGGTTGGGCGGATAGAGTTGCGCTCCATGGTCACGTAACCTGTCTCGCCATGCACGTCCGTCAGATCCAACGCTTTTTTATATTTCTCCAGGTCAAAAGGAGCCCGTGCCATCTCAGCCCGTTCCGCTGCACTTAGCTCATCCACGTTGTCGTAAAAGCCAGGAATGGTGATGTGGCTGTTCTCATCGTGCAGGGAGGCGATCATCTGGCAAAGGATGTTGATCGGGTTGGCCACTGCGCCGCCATAAAGGCCGGAGTGCAGGTCGCGGTTGGGGCCGGTCACTTCTACCTCTACATAGCTCATGCCGCGCAGGCCGGTGGTAATGGATGGGGTGTCGTTGCCCAGCATGCCGGTGTCGGAGATCAGGATCACGTCGCCTTGCAGCCTCTCCTTGTGCTCTTTCACGAACGTGGCCAGGTTTTCAGAGCCGATCTCCTCCTCTCCTTCTATCATAAATTTCACGTTGCAGGCCAAGGTGCCCGTGCGCATCATGGTTTCGAAGGCTTTTATGTGCATGTACATTTGCCCCTTGTCGTCGCAGGCTCCCCGCGCGTATATTTTTCCGTCTTTTATCACGGGCTCAAACGGGGGCGAGTTCCATAGCTCGTAAGGGTCGGCGGGCTGCACGTCATAATGGCCATACACGATTACGGTTGGCAGGCTTGGGTCCACCATCTTTTCGCCATATACCACCGGATAGCCTGCCGTTTCCACCAGTTCCACGTTATCGGCGCCGGCTTCTTGCAGGCGTTGCTGCACAAACGCCGCTGTTGCAAGCACATCCTGTTTAAATTTAGGGTCGGCGCTAACAGACGGAATGCGCAGCATATCCAGCAACTCGTTTATAAAACGGTCTTTGTTTTCGTTGATATATTGGTTCATCATAGCAAAAGGTACGTTTTTGTTTCGGCTTAAAGTTACAAAAAAAGCTACCCTTATAGAACAGGATAGCTTTTTGATAAGTATTGCAGGCTTTACAAGAAAGACTAAGTGGTCATTTTTTCCGGCCGAGGTTAATATTGGCTTTACTCTCCTCGCCGGCAATCAGGCGGTTAATGTTTTTACGGTGCGTAAGCACCACTACGGCAAAAAGTATAAACCCGAACACGATCAGGATGGGGTTATCCGGATGAAAGCGCGGCAACAACAACAAGATGGGAAATGCCAGCGCTGCAATCATAGAGCCCAGCGAGACATAACGCGAGGTAAAGAGCACGATCACAAAAATCACCATGCACATTAAAGCCACCTCGGTTTGTATAGCCAGCATCATGCCCAGCAGAGTAGCCACGCCCTTACCGCCTTTGAAACGCTCATATACCGGGAAGATATGCCCCACAACGGCCAGAGCACCCAATATAAGTTGAAAAATGAGCAGCTTATCAGGAGGTATGATATTGAAGATAACCAGGAAACCAGCCAGTGAGGTGGCTGTCCAACCCTTAAAGATATCGATGAGCATGACTGCAGTACCAGGTTTTTTGCCCAATACTCTAAACGTGTTGGTAGCACCGGAATTGCCGCTGCCGTGTTGCCTGATATCGACGCCGTAATAGGCCTTGCCCAACCAGACAGCGGTTGAGATTGAACCGATCAGGTAAGCGGCCACAAATAATATAGCTGTTATTAAAATATCCATGTAGTAACTAATCTTTTGCCTTTAGGGCGCATGCCTGCTTGTGATTAAAGTGCAAACAACAACGCTGCACAGGCTTAAAAACAAGCCCAAATATAGGCATAACTTAATTTAAACTCCAAAAATCATGTTTTACTTTAACTATATACGGGATGTCTATCACGGATGGTTAACTCCCCTTGTCACCCTTCTTTTTCTTTTTGGTGTCTTTCTTCTGAACTTCTTCCTTTTCAACCGGGGTACTGGCAGGCTCTTGTAGGGTTTGCCCGTTCGCTGCCTTAAAACCACTTTCGCCGTTTAGGTAACTTTTCCTGAAATGCTCCAGAAACATATTCTTGTCGATCTCCTCGCCTGGGTAAACCCCGTAGTTAGCGCCGCCGCCACGGCCTCCTTTTGCCTTGGCCTGTACTTGCTTGTTGAGCTCGTTATCAGAGGAGGCAATCGTTAAACCATTCTCGAAAAAGCTGATATAGTACCAGGAGTAGGGGTTAGCCTGCAGGTACAGCGACACAGCCGGCTCTCCGTTCATATCCTGCCTCACCTCCAGGTATCCATCGAGCTGCGCGTTGATGTCCTCTTTCAGGATGCCGGCTACACCCAGTTTACCGGTGCTATACCAGGCATTCTGCTCGTTAGACCAATGCAGGTTCACTTTACTCAGCAGCAGGCTACGCACCAGCTTTCCGGAAACAGAAGGGAGCGGCACATAGGCTACCGCCGATTTCTCCTGGTAACGTCGCACCTCCCTGTCCCCGATAAACTCGGCCAGCTTATACAGCGCGGCGTCACTCTTGTCCAGTGCTTCCGGAGCCCCTCCTACATTCTCTTTCAAAGACTTGGCCATGGCGCCTAGCACATTGCTGTGGGCTGTCAGGTCGAAGGCAATAAACGTGTCCAGGTCGTAACGGCTGCTGTCTACTTTGGCGTTTCCGCTGCCGGCCACTTCCATGGCAAAATTCTTCATGGGGTTAACCAGGTTCATTTTACCTTCGAAACGGATGGTGTTGGTGGCTTCGTTATAAAGCAGCATGTTGCCCTCATACGAGTTGGCGTACGCGCGGCCCTCTCTGCCTATCTTAAACTCCGTTTTCTCCTTGTTGTACGATAGCAAGCCATCCACCACAAACAGGTCCAGATCCTCGTCGGCTTGTTTTTTGGATACGAGCGTGTTATAAAGTTTTGAGCTGCCCCTGGAAACATGCAGACCAGTGAACAAAGGGGTGCCGTCGGCGGTCA
Source organism: Pontibacter sp. GD13 (assembly GCF_058216355.1). NCBI lineage: Bacteria > Pseudomonadati > Bacteroidota > Cytophagia > Cytophagales > Hymenobacteraceae > Pontibacter > Pontibacter sp. GD13. The sequence goes on along the minus strand of NZ_JBYZMQ010000009.1, from coordinate 141,599 downwards.
TGGGTTTAATGATCGGGATGCGCACATTCCTCGGGTCCAGGCTTTCCTGCTTGTACGGGAACCAGTCAGAGTCTGCGGGGTTACCCGTGAAGTTGAGCTTCAGGTCCCCGTCAAAATCCAGGTTCTCGTTCATGGCATTCAACACGATGTTACCCCGGTATAAGATGCGTGGAAATATGTAGAATGGCTTCTTTTCGTCGGCTTTGGCCTCGGCAAACGTGTAGATAGGCTTTTTCTTTTCCTTCGGGTTGCCATACACGAATTTGGTAAACTGCAGCTGGAAGGAGTCGGAGGCGGCATTGTAATAGTCGTGCTTGGCGGTACCCTTAAAAGCCTTGCGCGACAGCACATCAATTGTACCCGCGTACAGTTTGTGGTACTGCTGCGCGCTGTCGGCCAATATTTTTGCGTTGCGCAAGGTTTTAATGGTCGCGTCGGCTGCTACTGACACCCTCCCACTATCGGGCACCACATACGAGTCGCCTACTGTAATGTAAGGCACACCACCTGCCAGCAAGGTATTCGCCTTTAAGTCATACACCCCACTGGCGGCAATAAAACGCAACCCCTCTTGCTGCGGATGCTGGGAGTAGAACCAGTTCTTGGCTCCATTCTCATCGGCTTTTAAACTTACCCGTTGCGCATTCATGTCCCAGCGGGCACTGCTCATCGATGTTTTATACTGTGCTTTCGGAAACTCTATACTTGCCACACCTTTTTGCTCGCTCTCAAAGTCCACAAAGCCTTTTACCAGGTCATACTCAAAGGCCATGTCCTGGGCTTTGATAGCGGGCCTGCCTGCCACATCAGACTTGGCGATCATGGTGGCATGGTTGCCACTCATACCGCGCTGCTTAAAATGAAGCTCCGGCGAGGTAACGTTGGCCACAGGGTTATCCACTACGCCAGCGCCATACAAACCACCCGGCGACAGCTTGGCCACGCCCTTAAAGGCAAACTCCTCCTGGTAAATCTTCATCGGCTCTTTTTGGGTCTGCAGATACATGGTATCGGCTTTAGGAAGCCAGTTCATCTCGAAACCCGTAAGCTTGGCCATCGGGAATTTCGTGCCCCCCAATGTTTGCTCTGCGATCATGACCGATCTGCCGGCTTTTGTAACGACCGAATTTTTATAATACGTATAAGCCGGCGCCTGCAAGGTGGCGGTCAGGTGCGTTAGTTTGCCTTTGCTCTGTATGCCGCTGGCGCTCATCATAATGGTATCGAAGGCGATGCCCTTGCCCCCGTAGGCCGCTAAACCCGCGGCGGCTGGCTGGTAATAGAAGCCAAGGGTTTTATCCGGCATCATGATCAGTTTGGTTTTGATCGGGGGGAAAATGCCGCCTGAGTTGAAGGTGCCGTCAAAGCCGATCACGTTCTTGCCTGAGCTAAGGCTATCCAGTTTGAAGGGGGGCATTTTAAAATACACCGTGCTGTCGTAGGCGCCTGCAGCCACATCGGGCCTGGCGAAAGCCACCTGGGCACCCACCGGGGCATCAAACTTGGGGTATTCGGCAAAATGCTCCTCCCCTGACTTGTTGGTTGGCTTATCGATGTAAAGTTTCCCGGTCAGGGCGCCTCCCTTTCCTGTCAGTACCTGGTTGGTCATTTTTCCGGAACGGCGCTGCCGCGACATTAAGGCAACGGTATCCAGTTTCACCAGATCAATGGTAAACTCCTCGTAGTTAAACCGGAACTTACTGCCTTTAAAGGCCAGGCTGCTGGCAAACACATTGCCGTCAAACTCTATGTCGCGGTTTTTAAGTATGTGCACTTCGCTTTTGCGGGGAACCACATACACGCTGGCGGTATCGTTGTTGAAGGTGATCTTATCCACACCGCGCACAGTCAGTTTGTTATTCGCCAGGTTCAGGGTGGCGTTTCTGCCGGAAGGCACCACCGATCTGATCACCAAGTGGTCATAATCCGTTAAACTGCGCGATGATTTCACGTAGTGCCAGGCTTTCTCTTTCAGCTCGATGTAGCCGGAGGCGGGGTCGTAGTCGATGTAGCCGGCATGCTGCATGGTAAGTGCGGCCTCCTGAATGGCCTTTTCACTCAATTTTGTAGCCTGCGCCACCTCCGACACAAAAAAAGTGTTGCTCTTTGCCTTGGCGCCATAGCCCACCAACACCTGCAGGGGATGGAAAGGGGCAATACCCACCATTTGCTGGTATCGGTTGTTAGAGTAATAATGTTTGGACTCCAGTTGCACGGGCACCAGCGTTTTAGTATTGATGATGGAGAAATCGATGTCCTGGGCTTTTAGATCCCAGAGCAAACGCTCGGCCGTGATCTCGAGCTTGTGGTAGGTATCGTAAAAAGGAGTGCTGGCATACGGCCCCTTGTCTTTTGTAAGGGTGAGGGTTTGATCGGGCTTGGAAAAACGCAGCTGCATGGCCGGATGCGTGAGAGAGTCCTGTTGCTGGTAAATGGCCACAGAAGCACGATTGGCCATAATCAGCGAGTCGTTGATGGTGAAACTGCGTGCCTTGGAGCGAAACTTCCGTTCCCCGTTATGCGAAACCACAATCTCAGACAAACTGTTATCCAATGATTTGCTGCCCACCGCATTTCCGATAAGCGAGAAACCTCCCGTGTACCTGATGTTATTCCCCAGCGTGCGCAGCTGCGCATCGTTGGTAAACGAAAAGAACTTAGGGTAGGGATAGGCACTGGTCTTGCGCTTCCCGCTGAGCCATTCCATGGCTCCATCTACGGGCATGGCGAGCATGGCCGGGTAGGCGATGCTTACATCCGGGGCCTTGAATCCGGCAAAGGAGGTGGTAAAGTTATACTTGCTGAGCGTTGCTGTTACAGGTTCGCCATTCACTTTCCAGGTAAAAGTGCCGGCCTCACCCACAAAAAGGTTGTTGGCTAGCATCAGGTGGCCGTGCGTGTTTTGGATGGAGGTAGAATCCCAGGGGGTAACGAAGGTGAGGTTGGCGTTCTCCAATTTTAGCACCGGGCCGCTGAGCTTCGGCTGCTCAGGCACGAACTGTCGCCTGATGCTTTCTTTCCTGCTTTTCTCGGCCTTCTTCTTGTCCTCTTTTTTGGGAGCGGAGGTTATTGTCCCCCAGCCATCATCGGCTATTACTTCGCCCTTTTCATTCACCTCATCGTCCCAGGAGGCGTTGTCCCAGCTGCTGGCAACATCGTCGGTGGTACCGGTGGCCTTGCTGGCGCCTTCGTAGGAAAAGCTGAAACTGCTTTTGGGTGCGCGTAGGCTGTAGTATGCGTTCTGAAAAAGCCGGTTTGTGCTCAGGTACAGACTGGCTGCGTGCAGGAATTGCTCCAGCCGCTTACCCTCTTCCTGTTGTACGGCCTTGGCGGTAACATCCAGCATCTCATCCAGCTGCTTGCCACGCATGCCCTGGTTATTTACCCCAGCGGTTACCATGGTAAAGAAGTCAGAGAAGTGCGGATTAACGCGCATGCGCTTTTTGTAGAGGTTTTGCGCAATGTCGATCACTTCTTTCTGCTGCCGGGTGGTCAGGTTGCCGCTGTCCCATACTTGCTGCAGGTCGGCGGCCAGCTTTTCGGGGTTTTCGGCTTTCCCCGATATCAGCATGGCTTTTACATCGGCCACAAAATCAGCGGGCTTGTCCGATAGTTTGGACTGTGCCTGTGCAGTAATAAGGGTTAAGAAAAAAAAGAAGGGTAGAAGTTTGTGCCTCATAGCGGAACGTGTAAAAGCCTGAGTTGTGAGTAAGTTAGTTTGCTTTAAAAATGGCGGACACCCAATTGTTCTTTATGCGGTGCGAAACAAAGTTGAGTTTTAGTTCGGCTGCGCGTTCCTGGATCAGGGGCAGGTCTTCGGTATAGAATCCGCTTAACAACAGCCAGCCTGCTGGCTTCAGAACAGCCCTGTAAGCCGGCATATCATCTAAAAGTACATTCCGGTTGATGTTGGCCAGAATGATGTCGTAAGGTTGGTCGCCGGCAATGGTTTCGGCGCCGCCCAGGCGCACGTCAATGGCTTCGTAGCCGTTTAGCGCGGCATTCTCACGGGCATTCTCCACGGTCCAATCCTCTATCTCTACTGCCACGATCTCAGAAGCACCCAACTCTCCGGCCATGATCGCCAGAATACCAGTGCCGCAGCCCATGTCTAGCACGCGCTTGCTCTGGTGGTCCAGGGTAAGTTGGTTCTCGATCATGAGGGTGGTGGTTTCATGGTGGCCCGTGCCGAACGACATTTTCGGGTTGATCACGATGTCATACTTTGCCGCTGCAGGCTTCTCGTGAAACGATGCCCGCACCGACACTTTTCCGCCTATGAACAGGGGCTCAAAGTTCTTCTCCCACTCTTCGTTCCAGTTCTGGCGCTCAATTTTCTGCGTGGCATAGGCCACCTGCACCAGGTCCTTGTAGCGGTTTAATACCTCCTCCAGTTCCTCCTGCGAGTACTTGTCTTCATCAATGTAGGCGCTAAAGCCATCTTCTGTTTCCACAAAAGCGTCGAAGCCCAGTTCTCCCAACTCGGCTGTAAGTATATCCGCAAAATCTGCGTTTACTGTAAGGGTTACTTCTATAAAATCCATTGTTGTATTATTCGCGGCAAGTGGCAAACGAGCGCACATCGGTATAATGCACGGTAAAGTCTGCGAAATTACGGTTTTCGGTTACATATAGCACATGATCGGCAAAAGCTTTGCTCGGGGTAAGATACCAGATAGCCGTGCCATCGGCAAAAAGTTTGTTATTTTCCCGGTACACCACCATGTCCGCAAAGGCTTCCTCCTCGTTCAGGAAAACTGTAAAAGCGGCTGTGTTTTTATACTTTGGGTCGCGCTCCAGGTATACAGAGCCGTATACTTTGCAAAAGTTGCGGGCAATTGGGACATTAACGGCAGGTGCCGGGGCAGCAACCGGCGCTGTAAGCAGGGGCATGAACGCCAGCCAAAGAGTGAAGAATAAATGCATAGTTTAAAGTTAATCAATTTAACTATATGCGCTAACAAAAAAGGCTGCCGACAAATTGCATCGGCAGCCTTTATATTTTAAGAAATTTCTAGTTAGAATGACTTGATGATGGCCGTAAAGTCACGGGATTTCAGGGATGCACCGCCTATCAGGCCGCCATCCACGTCTTCCTGCGCGAACAGCTCCTGCGCATTGCCCGGGTTGCAGCTGCCGCCGTAAAGTATAGAAGTGTTAAAAGCAGCCTCCGCATCGAACATGCGCGAGAGTTGCTCACGGATATAAGCGTGCATTTCCTGGGCCTGCTGGCTGCTGGCCGTGCGACCGGTGCCAATCGCCCAGATCGGCTCGTAGGCCACCACTACCTGGTCAAACTCCTCGTTGCTGAGGTAAGACAGGCTATCGTGCAGCTGCTTGCCCACATACGCAAAGTGGTTGTCGGCATCGCGCTCTTCCAGGGGCTCGCCGCAGCAGAAGATCGGCTTCAGGCCTTGTGCTATACTTGCTTTCAGTTTCTTATAAAGGGTCTGCGCGTCTTCGTGGTGGTACATGCGGCGCTCACTGTGCCCGATAATCACGTACTCCGCGCCCACCGACTTAAGCATGCTAGCCGACACCTCGCCGGTAAAGGCGCCGCTGTCATGCTCGCTCACATTTTGGGCAGCCAGGTGCATCCTGATGTTGCCCTGTGTTAGCTTGCCCACGCTTTGCAGAAACGGAAAAGGGGGCGCGATCACCACCGTCACTTCGCCGGTCACCTCATCTTTCACCATGTTGTCGATCTCCGACACCAGCGAAAGCGCCTCTTCGTAGGTCTTGTTCATTTTCCAGTTGCCTGCAACGATCTGTTTTCTCATGTTTTATAGTTTGAGTTGATGATGGTTATATTTTGTTTTAATGCCTCCGCTGCTTTACGGCAAGATAGGAAAATTTGGTTTATACTTTGTAGCAGGTGTAAAACAAACCACCCCTGCCCCCTATACACCAAGGAGGGGATAAAGGGGTGTTTGGAACCGGAAAACAAAAAGGCCGCTGCACATATAGTTGCAGCGGCCTCCCCATACCTCAACTTTATACTTGCTGCTTACAACTTTCCCTTCAAGAACCGGGCGGTATGGTTATCCTCCAGTTTGGCCATGTCTTCCGGGGTGCCTTCAAACAACAGGTATCCGCCGTTAATGCCTCCTTCCGGGCCTAAGTCTATAATCCAGTCGGCACATTTGATGATGTCCATGTTGTGCTCGATGATGACGACGGTGTTGCCATTCTCAATGAGTGCGTTAATGGAAGTGAGCAGCTTGCTGATGTCGTGGAAGTGCAGGCCCGTGCTGGGCTCATCGAAAATAAAGAGGATGTCTTCCTGGTGCGGCTGCGCTCCCTTGGTCAGGAAAGATGCCAGCTTGACGCGCTGGGCCTCCCCCCCCGATAACGTGTTACTCGACTGCCCCAAACGAATATAGCCGAGCCCTACCTCATTCAAAGGCCGCAATTTTTCTATGATCTTGGTCTGGTCGGCAAAAAACGCGATGCTGTCGGCAATGGTCATGTCCAGCACATCAGAGATACTTTTCTCTTTATACTTTACGTCCAGCACGTCTTGTTTAAAGCGTTGTCCGTGGCAGCTTTCGCAGGTCAGGTAGATATCGGCCATAAACTGCATCTCAATTTTCACCTGGCCTTCGCCCTGGCATACCTCGCAACGGCCTCCTTCTATGTTAAAAGAGAAGTGCGATGGTTTAAAGCCCCGGGCTTTGGCCAGCGGCTGATCGGCATACAGGGCCCGGATAGCATCGTAGGCTTTCACATACGTTACCGGGTTAGAGCGCGAGGACTTGCCAATGGGGTTCTGGTCCACAAACTCCACGTGCCTGACCTTGTTGTAATCGCCGGCCAGTTTATCAAACTTACCTGTGGCCTCTGAGGTGGAACCGTGCAGTTTTTGCATGGCCGGGGCCAGTATCTTTTTGATCAAAGTTGATTTGCCGGAACCACTCACGCCTGTTACCACCGTCATTACATTCAGCGGAATTTTCACGCTCAGGTTCTTCAGGTTGTTCTCGCGGGCGCCTATCAGCTCTATCGCATTGCGCCACTTCCGGCGCTGGGCAGGCACGGGCACCTCCATCTTCCCTGACAGATATTTTGCTGTATACGTGTCGGCACTTTGAGTCAGTTCTTCAAAAGAGCCCTGAAACATCAGATGCCCCCCGCCGGTGCCTGCCTCCGGGCCGATATCGATCAATTGGTCGGCGGCGCGCATCATTTCCTCCTCGTGCTCTACCACAATCACGGTGTTGCCCAGTTGTTGCAGGGTGCGCAGCACGCCAATCAGTTGTTCCGAGTCTTTGGGGTGCAAACCGATACTTGGCTCATCAAGGATATACATAGAACCGACAAGGGCACTGCCCAACGAGGTGGCCAGGTTGATGCGTTGGCTCTCGCCTCCCGACAGGGTATTGGAAAGGCGGTTAAGCGTCAGGTAGCCCAGGCCCACGCGCTCGAGGTAGCCCAAGCGGTTCGCCACTTCTATCACCAGGCGTTCGGCCACGTTCTGCTCATGCTGTGTCAGTTCCAGGTTACGGAAAAACGGCAGCACCTGGGTAAGGGGCATCAGCACCAGGTCGGTTATACTTTTACCGCTTACCTTTACATAGCCTGCATCCTTGCGCAGGCGCGAGCCCTTGCAGTCGGGGCAGGCGGTGCGGCCACGGTAACGCGACAACAGCACCCGGTACTGGATCTTGTGCGTTTGGTGCTGCACATGCCGGAAGAAGTCGTTTAGGCCGTCGAAATATTTGTTGCCCGTCCAGAGCAATTCCTGCTCCGCCTCGCTTAGCTCATTATAGGGCCGGTGAATCGGGAAATCGAAGCGAATGCCATTTTTCAGCAATGGCTGCAGCCACTCGTTCATTTTATCTGTTCGCCAGGGCGCTACGGCCCCTTCGTAAATCGTCAGGCTTTTGTCCGGAATTACCAGATCAGGGTCGATGCCCAGCACGCTGCCGAAACCCTCGCAGGTCTGGCAAGCGCCGTAAGGGTTGTTGAAGCTGAAAAAGTTAACCGAAGGCTCCTCGAACACCATGCCATCCAGCTCAAACTTATCAGAGAACACGCGCTCCTCGTTTTCTCCGAACAGCACGCGGCACTCGCCATGGCCTTCGAAGAAGGCAGTCTGCACCGAATCCGCTATCCGGAACTGCAGGTCCTCATCCGACTGATAGATCACGGCACGGTCGACGAGGATATAGATCTCTTTGCCCAGTTTCGGCTTCTTCTGCTCCAGCAGTTCCTCTATAAAGTATACCTGGCCGTCGGCGTAAATGCGCGAATAGCCCTTTTGCAGCAGCAGGTCCAGTTCTTTGGCAAGGGTACGGTCGTGGGGTTGCAGGAGCGGCGCCAATATCATCACCCGGGCCTCATCCTCCAACGAGAAAACGAAGTCCACCACATCGGTCACGCTGTCCTTTTTCACCACCTCCCCCGACACCGGCGAGATCGTTTTCCCGATGCGGGCATACAGCAGCTTCAGGTAATCGTATATCTCGGTGCTGGTGCCTACGGTAGAACGGTTGTTCTTTATGCTTACCTTTTGCTCGATGGCGATCGCCGGACTAATGCCTTTGATGTAGTCCACGTCTGGTTTATCCATTCGGCCAAGGAACTGGCGTGCGTAAGAGCTCAGGCTTTCCACGTACATCCGCTGGCCCTCGGCATACAGTGTATCGAAGGCCAGCGATGACTTGCCCGAGCCTGAAAGCCCGGTTATGACGATGAATTTATTGCGCGGGAGCGCCACGCTGAGATCTTTCAGGTTATGCACCCGCGCCCCTTTTATGATGATGTTCTGTCGAGCGTCCAGCTCGTCTATGTTATAATCTGGTGTGTGTGCCATACAAGCTTAAACCTGGCAGCGTAAAGCATTGCAGCGGCGCAGGTTGTTTCTCTCTTTAGATAATCGTGTAAAGTTACAAATACCTGACCTCTTTAAGAAAGCCTTTGCCGAATCCGTTTTTACCGATGCGTTTGGCAACAGAAAAGGGGGCGCAGGCATTACATTTTAAGGTTTGAAGCATCTTTTTGTAACACCCGCCGCTCTTAAAAGGTTTAGCTTTTGTTTGCTTTGTCGCGGGCCCTGCCGGCAGTAAAGTTTTCAGGTCTGTTACCTCTTCTGGTATAGTTTGCGTAAGAGTGGATACACACTTTAAAAAACCATTTATGGGAAAAGGAGATAGAAAATCAAGAAAAGGGAAAATCACCAAAGGCACTTTCGGTAACCGCCGCCCACACAAGGCCAAAGCCGCCAGCGCCACCGAAAATCAGACCAAAGAAAAAAAAGAAGCCAGCGCTTAAGCCTGCCTTTCTCTTAGAAGCGCGCAGTCCTGCACCCGGAATGGGTTGGGGCTGCGCGCTTTGTTTTTATACCGCGGCTACCTCGGGGTTGAGATTAAGGGTACGCAATTTATCCGCCTTTAAAGCCGTTACGCCAACTACGCCCAGGGTCATCAGGCCCCCGAAAACGACTGCAGGCACCACACCAAAAAGCCTGGCCGTGAACCCAGATTCGAATGCGCCTATCTCGTTTGAGGAGCCGACAAAAATACTGTTCACAGAAGACACCCGACCTTTCATGTACTCCGGGGTTAGGGTATGTATGAGGGTGGAACGGATGATGACGCTGATGCTATCGAAAGCACCACTCAGGGCGAGCAGCACCATCGAGAACCAGAAGTTGGTGGACAAACCAAAGAGCACGATGCACACCCCGAATCCCGCCACGCACCAGAGCATCTTTTTACCCGCATTCGCCGCTATCGGGAAATAAGCCATGAGCACGGCCATCAGCACAAATCCAATGGCAGGCGCAGCGCGCATGAAGCCCAGCGCCTCCGGGCCCATGTCCAGTATATCGGATGCAAACACAGGCAACAGCGCCACTGCACCCCCAAAGAGCACGGCAAACAGATCGAGGGAGATCGCGCTCAATATCACTTGGTTGCCGAATACAAATTGGATGCCGGACCGGAGGCTGTCCTGCATGTTTTGCGGGTTGGCGTTTTCGGGCAGGGCCCGCGCGCCGATCAGGGAGAAGAAAAACAAGGAAAGCACCACCAGGCTCACGTCGGTGGTGTATGCTGCGGTTACCCCAAAAAAGCCGTAGATAAGGCCGCCAATGGCGGGTCCGGCCAACGAGGCCGCTTGCCAGGTGGTGGTGCTCCAGGTAATGGCGTTGGCGTACAGTTGCTTGGAAGGCACCAGCTGGGGCATAAAAGAAAAAATGGCCGGCCCCATAAAGCCCCTGGCAATACCACTAATAAAGATAACACTGTAAATAGGCAAGGCGCCGTTCTGCTGCAATACTTGGCTTACATCCAGCGTAAAGAACAGCAGGGCTGCTGAACAAAGCAACAACAGGGCAATAACCGACAATATTATTTTTTTCCGGGGCACCACATCGGCTACATACCCGGCATACAGCGAAACCAGGATGGAGGGAACGGCCTCTGCCAGCCCTATCAGGCCCAGCGAAAGCGGATCTTTGGTGATATCGTAGATTTGCCAGCCCACAATTACCGCCTGTATCTGCATCGCCAGCGTAATGCACAGTCTGGCTGCTATGTAAAGCCTGAACTCTGGTATCCTTAAAACCGCATAAGGATCATTTGTGGACTTATCCTTCATCTGAGTCGTTGCTGTGCCATTTTCTAAACCACAAAATTAAGCAAACACCCTGAAGCTTTAGCTGCAATGAAGTATATTATTTAATTGGCAATTAAACGCCTAGCTCCCCGACAAACAAAATATTAATTTACAGACACTTACAAAACACCATCGCCGTTACAAGCCGCCTTTGTAAGAGCCGGTTGAATTTATTCCCTCAGTAAAAGCTATAAACCGCAACACAACCTGCTAAAACGAAGTATAAAAATTCACGATTCGTTATCAATTCGAAAAATGACCCGGCTAATTGGCACCTGTTTTAGTTGAATGTAATCAGACCATTGTGCTTATGTTATCTTAGTCGCTGAGCTATTATTTTTTTATAAACAATCAAATTCAACCCAACGCTATATCTCCTGAAAAGTATACAGGAGAACATTAAGACGTTGCCTAATTTATTATTTACCCATTGATAAATTAACATATGAAATTACATGATATAAGAGACCTGCTGGAGAACATTGAGAAGAAAGTATGTCAACAGGAGATCACCACGGATGAAGCTGTTACGGATCTGATAAATGTGGAAATAGCAAAGGCCATTAACCTAAAATATAAAAAAGAGCACGCAACAGACGAAAAAATGGAAACTGCTTTCCAGAATGTGTCGTGCACCACACTGGCCTGCTATGTAGAACACCTGAAAGCCCTGGAAGAAAAGCTCCGAAAGCCCTCCGACCTGTCAGCACAATGCAAAGCTGTGGAAGAACGTGATATTAACCGTCGCATACTCCTTATATTAAACCGCCTGAAGGGGTATAGCAGAAGATAACGCTTTGTAGATTCCACTTAGAACCAACTCCGATCCTTCGTTAGGCCCCTCAGCTCTTTCGAAGGATTTTTTATGCCAGCTGTTCTATTTTACTTGCACCTAACGTGCTGCAAGCCTTGGCGCGCTGAAGCATTAAGTGGTCATAACAGCAGTCAAACATTTAAGCAACTAGGTTGATTTTAGCCGTCAAAAAAGATTTTACCGCTCCTTTGCCTCCAATAAGTATAGCTGGAGATTCTCTAATAAAAATTTGCCAAGTGCGGACTTTATTCATCACAACTCAAAACAAGCAGACATCCGTCGTGTGTTACGCATGAAAACTGACACTGCAAATGAGGCTGATGTAAATGCGCTGGCAGGTATTTTTTACGACAGTACGAATAAGGATGCCCTGCTGTCAGCGGCGTTTAACTTCCATGCATAAGTTGACAGGCAAAGTCAACTTATGCATTTTCTCGGGCAGAATTCTGTTCGGCAGCATGCCGTATAAAAGCCATCCCTCCCGAAAGCACCTTTACCTGCCAACCAGCCCAGTGCACTTCAAACGCTGGGCACACTTATTTGCCAGGTCACGGACAGCCAGTCTAAGGCCTTATACAGAAGAGCCCACCCACAGAACTCTGCGCATTGACAGCATATTCCGGATGAAGATGTGCATGTTCATGGCTTCTTAAAAAGGCCAGGCTCATAATTTTTACAGGCGCGCAGCATAAAATCGTCAGCAAAGAAGGTAAAAATAGTGCCTTAATTAAACAGAAACGGCTGAATACCAGCTATTAGCTATATGTGGAAAACTAAATTGAAAGAAAAGCACTCTCATTTATACTTTCCTAACGTATAACAAAAAATCAATAACCCTGAGAACGTGCGCTGAGAGGCAGCTAGTACCTAAAGCCTGAACTTTTTTCACAGACTGGTCCGCTTCCTCTTGCACGAACAAAATGTATTACATATATTTGATTTACACTTCAAAAAAAGTTTGTTCAAAAACCCCTAAGCGCAACAATATGATATAAAGCTCTACGTTAAACTAATGTAGCTTTACGATGAATACAACTACCCAGCTGAGCGACTCTGCTTTGGTCTCGCTCTATATCGCAGGTGAAGAAAATGCGTTTGAACAGCTTGTAAACAGACACAAGAACAAAGTCTACACAACGATCTTATTAATTGTTAAGGACACGTACATTGCCGAAGACCTGATGCAGGATGCTTTTATTAAGGCTATCCACACCATGAAAAGCGGCAGGTACAATGAAGAAGGCAAGTTCTCTTCGTGGATATGCCGCATCGCCCATAACCTGGCGATCGACTTTTTCCGTAAAGAGAAAAGGAGCCCGATGATCACGCTGGACGATGGCAGCAATGTGTTTAACACCATGGCTTTTTCCGAGGACTCTGCGGAGTCTATTCAAGTGAAAGAGGACACACATGCGCGCCTGAGAGACTTGATCCAAACGCTGCCGCAAACGCAGCGGGAAGTGCTTATGATGCGGCATTATGCTGACATGAGCTTTCAGGAGATAGCCGACGCGACCGGCGTGAGCATCAACACTGCCTTGGGGCGTATGCGCTATGCGCTGATCAACCTGAGGAAGAAGATGCTAAAAACTAATTTCGCATATGATAAAAACCTCTACTCAGAATGAGTTGATCCAGTATGTTTATGATGAGTTGGCAGCCGATGCCCGCCAACACCTGGAGTCGACTTTTAAGCATGACAACGAGTTGGCCGAAAGCTGCTCAGACCTCCTGCAGATCCAGAACCTTTTAGGTGGCGCGCTCAAAAGCCCAAGCGACCGCTCCATTCAGAACATACTAAATTATTCAAAAAGCTTAAGTTTGCAGTTGTAACAACTGCAAACTTTTTTTATGCTTAAACGAGAACGCTACAAGCTCCTGATTGCGTATTTTACGCAGCATTTTCCGGAGCCTGAAACCGAACTGGCCTATACAAACCCCTATCAGCTGTTGTTGGCCGTTGTGCTAAGCGCACAGTGCACCGATAAACGCGTGAACATGGTAACGCCTGCCTTGTTTGAGGCTTTCCCGGAGCCGGAGCACCTGGCTGAAGCTGCCCCTGAGGATATTCTCCCTTACATCAAAAGTATCTCATACCCCAACAACAAGGCTAAGCACCTGGCTGGTTTGGGTAAAATGCTGGTGAAACAGTTTAGCTCCGAAGTCCCCAGCACGGTAGAAGATCTGGTAAAACTACCGGGCGTGGGCCGCAAAACTGCCAACGTCATAGTTTCGGTTATCTGGAACCAGCCGGCCATGGCCGTAGACACACATGTGTTCAGGGTAAGCAAGAGGCTGGGGCTCGTAACCAAAGTCGCTAAAACACCGCTGGAGGTAGAAAAGCAGCTCGTAGCCAACATTCCGAATGATCTTGTTTCAAAGGCACACCACTGGCTTATACTTCATGGCCGCTACATCTGCATTGCCCGAAAGCCGAAGTGCGAAGAATGCCCTTTAACCCACTTCTGCGCCTTTTTTCAGAAAAACTTTCCAAATATTCCGGACGACCCTGAGAATAAACTGGGCGCTTTGTAAATACAAAAAGCCTGCTGCAAATACATGTTGCAGCAGGCTTTTATGAGTTGGGTGTACGGAATTATTAAAGTATGATGGTAAAGGTTGTGCCTTCATGGAGGGTGCTGCGCACCTCTATCCGCTTTTCAGCATTATCCAGGATTCTTTTCACTATATACAAGCCGAGGCCGCTTCCTTCCACATGATCATGATAGCGCTTGAACATTGTAAATATACCATCTAATTTATTTGGAGGGATGCCCAGGCCGTTATCTGTAATGGTAAGATGCGTTGCACAGCCTACCGCTTCTACCTGCACGTGTATTTGCGGGGTCCTTTCCGGTGAACGGTACTTGATGCCATTACTCACGATATTATAAATAATGCTTTTGAAATTCGCCTTCGAGAAGTTTATCAACAGGTTATCCTGACCCGTTACTTCAATTTTGGCTTGTGTTTCTACGATTTGATTATGCAAATCCTGCTTAACAGACTCCATCACTTCCAACATGTCAATGACTGCAGGCTGTTCAGCAACACTTGGTTGATCTATTCTGACGATGGTGGTCAGGTCGTTGATAGTGGTAGCGAAACGCTTTAGCGAGGACTTCATAAGCCTGGCAATATGCCTGACTTCATCTCTATCCAAGTTTTCACGGGCTAAAGTTTCAGAAAGGGCAGCCAATAAACCTTCTATATTGGCTACAGGCGACTTCAGGTCGTGAGAGGCTGTGTAAACAAAGTTATCCAAATCAAAGTTGGCACTCGTCAGGGCTCTGTTCTCCTGTTGTAATTCAATATTGGCGGTATGGCTTCTTTCTAACAGTTCGAGGCTCTGCAGATGAAAGGACAACAGTTCGGCAAACATAGTGAACATGTTCACAACTTTATCGCTTTTTATCTCTGCCGGTTTGGAGTCTATGGCGCACAGCGTCCCGAAGAAGGTGCCATTCTTTAAGATGATGGGAACCGAAATGTAGCTCTGCAACCCATAAAGCTGTGGGGTATGATGATTTTTGTAAAGTGGGTCCTGGGCCACATTGTCAATAACAACAGGTTGGAGGTGACCCCTTATTTCATTGCAAAGGGTCGTTTCAACCTTCAACTCACCTCCTACTTTCAACCCAAACTCAACCGTATCCAACACGCTGCATGCCAGCCACCTATCGTTTGTTACACGGGCTACGGCAGCAAATCCCATCCCTGTTGTCTCGCAAACCACCTTTAGCATTGCAGGCACCACCGAAATCTGCCTTACCGCTTCCATGTCTTTAAATAAGACGTCTTGGCTATCAATCATCAAATAAAGTGTAACTACTCTTTACCGGTAAAGAATTGGTCTAAATTAATAAAAAATTATAATAAAGACGCTTGAAGTTTCAATTAAGTGCAAATGCCAGTGTCGGCACTTTTAAGGTAATACCTGTTCAGCTCACACTTTCCGATTATCCGATCTGCACCCTTCTGGATTAAATAGGATAAGGGTTTATATTATATTTTAGCTATATTGAAGATGCTTACTTAAAACCACTTTATAATTATCCAAGTCGCTGTTCCTTTATGCACCCTACCCTGAATCAAAACGCATACTTTGTAAAAGAGCACACCGGCATGTTTAAAGCCGCCAACAATTACGATATCTTCAACCCACAAACGCAGGAGATGATCATGACCTGCCGTGAGGAGAAACTGGGTTTTTTTACTAAAATTGTCCGGTTTACGGAATATAAACGGATGACGCCCTTTCATATCGAGATCAAAAATGCGGATGGCGAAAAAGTGCTGACGGTGCGCAGAGGAATTGCTTTTTTTATGTCTACCGTGGAAGTGCTGGATGAGAACGACCAGGTAGTGGGCCGAATGAAACAGAAGTTTTTTTCGATCGGCGGCAAGTTTGAAATCGAGGATGCCGACGGCAGCTACCTGTTCTCGCTAAAGGGCAAATGGACAAGCTGGGATTTTAAGTTTATAAAAGAGCATGTGGAATTTGCCCAGGTGAGTAAAAAGTGGGCGGGTATCGGGAAGGAATTGTTTACCTCTGCCGATAATTATATGCTATCTATCACCGACTAGGTACCGCAAGACAACAATATCCGTCTGTTAATACTGGGAGCGGTTATGTGTATAGATATGGTATTGAAAGAGTAGCACCCCAGAGCATTAAAATAAAAGGGGGATGCCAATAGCCTCCCCCTTTTGCATTCTCTTATGTTAGCTTTTTTACTGCTTCTCTTCTCGCCGCCCTTTTCGGAGTTGCTGGTGTTTGGCCTTCATCTCTTCCCGACGGGCTTCATATTGGGCATATTGCTTCTGATCCAGAATACCTTTCAACTCGGCATGATAACGGGCTTTAATGGCCTGCCTTTCGTTGCGCATCTTTTCTCTGTCGCTGGCCTGTCCCCGGTTAGCCTGCAGATCTTGTTTCTGCTGGGCAAACTTTAGGTTGAGGGCCAAAAGGCTTTGTTGCTGCGCGTCGTTCAGGTTTAACTTTTTGGTAAGCGCCTCTGTCCGGTGAGCCGCCATTTCTGAAGGTGTTTTCTTATTTTTTTCAACGCGTTTGCTACGTTGCTCTGTGCGTTGCTTTTTCTGTGGCACCTGCTGGGCAAACGTAGTGCCTGCCATCAACACACCCAATACGAGTACGGTTATAATCTTCTTCATCTATTTCCTGTAAAGGTTGGATAGTTAAAACTTTTAGGAGCAAATGGTCTTATGCAATTCGCTCTATAAATCATAAGTTTCCAAACCTTGTGCCAAAAAATATAATTGCCTGATTATTTAATTCTGGTGGTTTGCTGCAGCCAGCAAAACAGCTTCTACCCGTGTAACCATTTGCTGCCTATCAAACAGCGCGCTGGCGATGGTGGCTCCGTTTTCCCCTGCCTGGCGCAGCTTTTCAGGCTCCTTAAGCGCTTCACGGATTGTAGCTGCCAGGGCAAAGGGCTGTGCTGGCGGCGCATACCATCCTACCCGATGGGCTTCCACAAAATCTTTCGTCCAGCCGGGGTTGGTGACAAGCACCGGGGTGCCGCAGGCAAGGCTATCATAAAACTTAGAAGGCGAGTTGGTTGCCAGCACAGGCAAATCGTTAAACGTAACCAAAGACAAGCTGGCCAGCTTAAAAAGCGCAGAGACCTGATGCCTCGGTTGGGGGGGCAGCAACAGTAGGTTCGGCAGTTCCTGGGCCAGCTCTTGAAGACGTGGCTCATAATACCCGTTCCCGGCAAGTAAAAACACGACTCCTTCATCCCCAGCCATACTTTTAATGGCCTGCATGAGCGTTGGTATGGCGTTGGCTCTGCCATAAGTGCCCGCATAAAGCACCACCTGTTTACCGGCCAGGTTATACTTTTGGCGCAGCTTATCCACATCCCGGGGACTAACGGCATGTACAAGATCAAGGTCGGTGCCATTTAAAATGGTATGCACCTTTCGGGGAGTATTGCCTACTATGTTTTCCACATGCGCTGTCATGTCGGGAGAGAGCGTGATAACCTGGCTGGCGCTGCGGTAAAGGTTTGCCTCCAACTTATAGAGCTGACGCTGCATTAGACCACTTTTTACGGCTCCCATCTCAATCGGGAACCGTGGCCATAGGTCCTGTACCTCAAACACCCAGGGAACATTACGCAGTTTTGCTACCTGCGCTGCGGCCCAGGGAGTAGTAAGAGGAGTAGACACTGCCCAAATCACATCGGGTTTCGGTATTGTCAATCCTTTGGCTAAAGCATAGGCCCCGTAGTGGCTAAAGGACTTCATCCGCTGCACTACCCCCATCTTATTGGCATAAGGAGAAGCACACTCATAAAGCATCACTCCTTTCGGCACCCAAGGGTATTGATTCGTTAACTTTGTTCGGCGCCATCCGTCACTTGTAATCAACGTTACCTGATGCCGTTTTGCCAGTTCCTGTATAAAAGTGTAGTGCCTGCAAGTAGCCGGGCAGTCAGGATTGTGGTGGTGCTGGTTAAAAACGAGGATATGCATCAGGTGCTTGGCTGAAAGGACAGCTTATTTGCGCCTCTCGGGCTTATACTTCGACGCATTGAAAATTTTCTGCGCGTCGGTGTCGGCCATTAAAGCAGGCAGTGTCACCCCAGGGTTGCGCTCCATGTAGGTGCGCACGATCTGCCAGCCTACCCATGCCCCCAGGCGCCCAGGTGCTTTGGCATCTATCTCAGGGGTAAAAGGCCTTTCTCCAAGGTATTTATTTATCAGGAAAGGGCTTTTTTCATACAAAAGGCTTTTCTCGATAAAGTGTGCCCAGATGCGTCCTTCATTGTGCGTTACATCGGCCAGCTGCTGCCCGGAATAGCCTATAATGAGGGAGTCGGGGGTACAGGGCATGATCTGCTTCACAAAGTAATAGGCTTTGCCCATGCTCACCATTTCAGAAAGCAGGTTCCTGTTAGAGAAATCGGTTTTGTTATATCGGTTCGAAAGTAGCAGCATGGCGGCAGGCACCATCATCTCGCGTTCGTAACGCTTCAGTATGTAATCGTAGGCTTGCGGACGATAGCTTGCGTTTTTGCCAATGAAGTAATCCAACCCGAAAACCAGCAGGCTATCCGACAGAAACAGGTCGTTGCCGATGGTGCCCAGTCCGGTTACAAATGTTTTCACCTGCGGCACCTGAAAGGTCGGGTAATAATACTTTACAAACTTAAAGGCAGTTTCGAGCTGGTTTTTTTCCTGTTGCATGTCTCCGAAACGGGCGTTGGCTTCCTGCACCAGCGTATCCAAGGACGGGTTAGAGGTTAGCTCCAGCAGCGGCATGATCAACAAAGAGTCGGAGGGGTACTGCTTTCTTTGCAGGTATTTATCCGCAAAAAGGGGATGCTCCCTCAGGAACTCAGCCATTTCCTGCCTGCTGTCCGCCGCATAAAAAGGCTTCTCCAAGCGTTCTATGTTCACCTTAACCGGAATGTTGGCCACTGCTTCGGGTATTTCGCATGCTTTGTGCTGGCAGCCAAAAATCAGGGGGAGTAGTGCAAGTATTAAAAATCTATAATACATTATCTTGTATATTTGTACAAAAATAGTGGGTTATTACGTATTAGGGTAACACTATCCCTTCAATTTAATTATGACCATGAAGAAAATCACACTCTTAATATTGTTTCTATTAGCCGGATATGCCTCTCAGGCGCAGGTGGAGATCGGTTTAATGTTGTCGCCTACCATTTCCAGCAACAGGTTTATTGCCGAAGATAAGTATAACTTTGAGAAAGAGAGCAGCAAGCTGCATTTAGGAGTGGGCGTTGTAGCCGACTATTTCTTTTCGAAGAACTATGCCTTCAGCACCGGCTTGATTTACCGCAGCAAAGGCAGCGAAATATCGTACTCCGGCACCGATGGCAACGGCAACTCTGTTAAGTTACAGGACGATATCTCATTACAGTACATTGAGCTTCCGATCTCTTTGAAATTATTTACAAACGAGGTAGCACCCGGTACGCTGGTTTATTTCCAGGTGGGTGGCTCCCTAAACACGAAGGTGGCCGCAAACGTGAACGACAAGAAAGTTATTAACAGCGAGAAGGTGATCAAGCGCTTCAACATTTTTGAAGCCGACGCTATACTGGGCGGTGGTGCCGAAATGCAGATGGGTGAAAGCACCAAGATCTTTGCCGGCCTGACCTACCACAGGGGCTTGTCTGATATAGACGATTACTACAGCGAGCAGCTCGGTGATAAGAACATCTCCTTAAAAAACAATGGCTTTTCACTGGATATCGGCGTGAAGTTCTAGTTCATTACCCAGCTTATTTGAAAACCGAGAAGCCGCCCGATAAGATCAGGCGGCTTCTTGGTTTTGAGTATAGGCTACTCTTCTTCTTTTTCCAGTACCTCGGGTTCTTCTACATAAGAAGAGCGAAGTTCAATTTCATCGCCCCGTTCGTCCATCACTTTAAAGTCTGTGACGCCCAGCGAGGTATCTTTTACAAGTTTTACCCACTTAAAGTACTTAAAGAACCACTGCATCTGCTTGGAGTAGACTCCTTTTGTGTAATAATCATACACAAACGGATGCAGGTAAATTATCAGCCCTTTGTGGTTGTGGCTTGTCAGCAGGTCATTCACCGCTGCCTCAATCTGGTCTGTTACCAGAATACTGGCTGTTATCTTACCGGTGCCGCCGCAAGTCGGGCAAACTTCTCCGGTAATAATATTTTGCTCTGGCCGTACACGTTGCCGTGTGATCTGCATCAGGCCAAACTTTGAAATTGGGAGGACGGTAGACTTTGATCGGTCTCTTTTCAGCTCCTCTTTTACAACCTCGTATACTTTCTGGCGGTTTTCAGGCGACTTCATATCGATGAAGTCTATAACGATGATGCCCCCTAGGTCGCGCAGGCGTAGTTGCCGCGACACCTCTCTGGCAGCCATCATGTTCACGTTTAAAGCCGTAGCTTCCTGATCGCTTTCAGTATTAGATTTGTTTCCACTGTTCACATCCACAACGTGCAGGGCTTCGGTATGCTCTATCACCAGGTATCCTCCGCCTGGTATAGTTACTGTTTTACCAAAAGCAGCCTTTAGCTGTTTCTCAATGTGAAAGTGTTCGTAGGTTTTGGTTTTGCCGGAATACTGCTTCAGAATTTTTAATTTATCTGGCGCAATACTTCCGATGTACGTCTTGATCTCCTCATAGAGCTGACTATCGTCTACTACTATGTTGTCAAAACTTTCGTTTAGCAAATCCCTCAAAATGGAAGAAGAACGGTTAAGCTCCCCTATGACTTTGTCACAGGTTTTAGCGGTCTTCAACGTCTGAAACCCTTCTTCCCAGTTAGCAAGCATGTTGCGCAGGTCTCTGTCGAGTTCTGCCACTTCGCGCCCTTCGGCCACGGTTCTGATGATCACGCCAAAATTTTCCGGCTTGATCGATGTGATCAGGCGCTTGAGGCGTGTGCGTTCTTCCTTGCTGACGATCTTCTTGGATACGCTTACCGTGTTTGAAAACGGCACGAGTACCAGAAAACGGCCAGCCAAAGAAATCTCGCAGGACAGGCGTGGGCCTTTTGTAGAAATAGGTTCTTTTACAATCTGGACTAACAGCTGCTGCCCTTTTTTAAGGACATCCGCTATTTTTCCGAGTTTGTCTATCTCAGGCTCAAATTTTAACTGGTTAAGTTTCGGCGTTGCGTTCTTCTGAGTCTGTACTACTTTTAGGTACTTGTTCAGTGTCTTGATGTTGGCTCCCAGATCATGGTAATGCAAAAAAGCATCCTTCTGGTAGCCAATATCAATAAAAGCAGCATTTAGGCCTGGCATTACCTTTTTGACGGTGCCCAGGAAAATATCGCCAACGATGTAATTTGTGTCTTTACGCTCGAAGTGATACTCTACCAGTCTTTTGTCTTGTAAAAGGGCGATGCGCTCTCCATCTTGAGTAGAATTGATGATTAGTTCATTACTCAATTTCTCTCAAAGATTAGTTGGATGTATAGACCAAAGCCCACTATTGCAAAGCAATGTGGGCCTCAAGAAACGCAGAAGAAATTACTTCTTCTTATGTCTGTTCTTTCTAAGACGCTTCTTTCTTTTGTGTGTAGCGATCTTATGTCTTTTTCTTTTCTTTCCGCAAGGCATAGTCTTGAATTTATGTTTTGAAAATTTCTTTAAATTTAATTTAATTTGGCCAGGTACTCCTCCACGGAGGCCGCCAGGGCAGGGTCGTTGCTCAAGCCTTTCACCTTGTTAAACAAGGCCTTGGCCTCTTCCTTCTCTCCGGTTTCGGCCAGCGACACGGCCAGGTAAAAGTTGCCTTCCACATGCTGGGGGTTCACCTCCACTAAATGGCGGAAACGCCCCACAGCCTTATCGTACTGGTTAGACTGAATGGACAGAATACCAAGATTGAACAGTGCCTTCTCATTATTCGGATCCGTTGCGATCACCTCACGCAGCAGCATGATTCCCTGCATGGGGTTGGTGCTGGCAATATAGGTCATGGCAATGTTCGTCTTTGCATCCAGGTCCGATGGATTGTTTTTCAGCACCTGCTCGTACATGCTCCTGGACTTGGAACCTAACTCATTGGCGCGTTCCTGGGTAGGGGCAAATGTAAATGCTTCGTAGTAAGCGTCACCGGCTTTTTTATAAGTCTTTTCGCCACCGCGGCTTTTGGCCGCAATTTCAAAATAATAACCGGCGCTGTCATACTTAGAGGCAGCGGCATAAGCCTCGCCCAACTCTTTTGCCAAACGGTTACGCGTCTGCGTATCCGTGGTTTTGTTAAACTTAGCACGGGCTGTTGCCAATGTCATCAGCTGATCGGGGGTGGCTGTCTGATGAACATCCGCCCCGGCTTCAGCTGTTGCTTCGTGGTTATGGCCGTCATCTTCAGAATGACCATCCGATGCGGCTGCCGCTGTTTGGCCCGTAGCTAAAGTGTCTTTGTCGTCTTCATTTACAACTACTTTTGGCAGAAAGAACATAGCGGCCGCCAAGGCGATGGCTGCAACAACGATCAGTATTTGGGACCGGGACATTCTTTCTGCTTAGGTAAGTGCGATTGAATTAAACAAAATCCGAACTGCAAAGATACAAAAAATTAAGCAGTTGCCAGCTCTTTGATCTTTTTGCTGTTTTTAATCTTCTGGATAAACGTTTTAGACGGCTTAAAGCTCGGTATAAAATGCTCATCAATGATGATAGACGTGTTTTTAGAAATGTTACGTGCCACTTTCTTAGCGCGCTTCTTATTCACAAAGCTACCAAAACCTCTCACGTAGATGTTGTTTCCATCGGCCATTGAGTCTTTCACTACTTTGAAAAAAGCCTCAATTGTTGCCTGAACATCCGCCTTATCGATTCCTGTTTTATCAGCAATCTCTGATATTACTTCTGCTTTAGTCACTTTCTTAGATTTTTATAAATTTAATAATAAGATAACTTTCCTATGTTTAAAATCAGAAACTCAACTAATTCTCTGATTTTCGGGGCACAAAGGTAATTTTACTTTTCGATAAGTAAAAGCTTTAATGGTAAATTATTAAAGCCTGATACTTACGATTTTAACATCCCTTTCGCTCCTAAAACAAGAGCCGTGCCACAACTCCGACTGCATAACGCTCCCCGTAGTATAATATTTCAGGGCCTGCCAGCAGTGCAGCCCTTTCAACAAATGATTACTTTTGTCCGTTCCTTGTAAGCAATTTGCGTCCAATTTTATTTTGCCATGCCTGCCCCTTCCCATTTTTCGCATAAGTTGATCAGCTGGTATGGCCGGCATAAGCGCTCCCTGCCCTGGCGCAACACCACCAACCCGTATTATATCTGGTTATCGGAGGTTATCCTGCAGCAAACCAGGGTAGCTCAGGGCCTGCCCTATTACCAGAAGTTTGTGGCGGCCTACCCTACCGTGCAGGAGCTTGCCGCGGCACCCCAGGACGAGGTGCTGCGCCTTTGGCAAGGACTGGGGTACTACTCCAGGGCCCGCAACATGCACCACACGGCTCAGGTAGTGGCGGAAAAGCACCAGGGTGTGTTCCCCCATAGCTATGAGGAGCTGCTGAAACTGAAAGGGGTGGGCAGCTACACGGCGGCGGCTATTGCTTCTTTTGCTTTTAAAGAACGGGTTGCCGTGCTGGATGGGAATGTGTTCAGGGTGCTTGCCCGGGTCTTCGGCCTAACAGATGACATTGCAGCCCCGGCCTCGCGCAAGGTGTTCCAGAAGCTGGCCAATGAGCTGGTGCCTGCCAGCGAGCCCGACACGTTTAACCAGGCTATCATGGAGTTTGGGGCCATCCAGTGCACACCGGTCATGCCCGATTGCCTGTTCTGTCCGCTGCAGGAAAGTTGTTTCGCCTTTAACAAAGGCATGGTGCAGGAACTGCCCGTCAAGTCGAAGGCAAAACCTGCCCGCCCCCGCTTCTTCCATTACCTTGTGCTGGAGTTTGAGGGAGAATTTTACCTACGGAAAAGACTGGAAGGCGACATTTGGCAGGGCCTATACGACTTTTACCTGTATGAGAACGAGAGCAAAGACCTTGCGCCTGAAATGCTGGAGCAGGAATTAGAAAGCGCCGGGATTGACATTGCGGCCACCACACAACTCACACCCCAAAAAGACTACAAACACATCCTGAGTCATCAGAAAATAAACGCCCGTTTTTACCGTTTTAAGCTAAAATCCCGTTTAAAGGACAAAGTACTGACTGAAACGCGTTTAACGGCTTATACAGCCCCTGAAATAGAAGCTTTACCGAAGCCGATTCTTATCAACAGCTATTTGAAAGATGCGAAGATTTTAGTATATTTATAAGCTGAACTAAAATCAGTGTAGATTTGTAGTTCAGAAAGCCATATTTGCCTCCGGCTTGGTTGCCGGAGTAGCCCATTTCATTCACTATTTAGACAAAAAAAGACATGGCAAGTGTAAACAAAGTAATCCTGATCGGAAACCTGGGCAAAGACCCTGAGGTTCGTCATTTAGAAGGCGGCGTAGCAGTAGCACGTTTCCCTATCGCAACTTCCGAAACATTTAAAGACAAAGCCGGCCAAAAGCAGGAAAGAACCGAGTGGCACAATGTGGTGCTCTGGAGAGGCCTTGCCGAAGTGGCGGAAAAGTACCTGCGCAAAGGCCAGTCTGTTTTCATTGAAGGCAAGATCAGGACCAGTAATTACCAGGACAAAGAGGGCGTACAGCGCTACAGCACTGAGATTGTGGCCGACAACATGACCATGCTTGGTGGCGCAGGCGGCAACAGCAACAGTAGCGAGTCGCATGCTCAGGCATCAACGGGCTCCAACAGCGGCAGCAACTACAGCAACGCGGGTGCGCCTGCCCCTCAGAACGACGAGCCGGACGACCTGCCGTTCTAACCCTATGTTGAACGAAACAGTTTAATTTTGGAAAGTTTAGATTCCGGAGACCCCCTGAGTTTTAGTTTATTTCAAGTAGTACAAAACTCTTTTACCGAACTCAGGATAGAATACCTGGCCGCGTTTTTCGCCGCCATTATCTTATTGCTGCTCTCTGCTCTCCTTTCGGGAGCAGAGGCAGCTTTTTTTTCTCTCTCAGAGCAGGAGCTGGAAAAGTGCAAGACCAGCCTAAATCGTGCTGAGCGTAAGGCCTACCTACTCCTGCAAAACCCCCGCAAGCTCTTAAATACGATCCTGGTTTTCAACAACGCCATCAATGTAAGCCTCATCACGCTGTTTGCTTACGTTGCCTGGCATTTGTTCGGCACCAAAGCGTTATCGTGGGGGCCCATGATCGTTTGCGTGCTGTTTGCCACCCTGTTCATCGTGTTCTTTGGCGAGGTGCTGCCCAAGGTGTACGTCCAAACCAAGCAACTGCGTATCGTTAAACGCATCGCTCCGTTTGTTCATCTGCTACAAAAGGCTGCTATGCCTTTGTCGTGGCTCATGGCCTCCATCAGCGCGTACATCGAAAAAAACTACATGATCCGGGGCTATAACCATACCATAGAGGAACTGCATCACAGCCTGGACATGGCCCTCACCAACGAGGACACATCGCCTGAGGAGCGCAGGATTTTGCGTGGCGTGGTAAATTTTGGCTCCATCACGGTAAAGCAGATCATGCGCCCGCGCATAGATGTGGTGGCTTTTAATGCCCTCGAAACCCTACCGGAGCTGGTGCCGCAGATTTTACAGTGGGGATACTCGCGGGTACCCGTCTACACCGCTAACACTGATAAAATAGAGGGCATCCTTTACGTAAAAGACTTGCTTCCGCACCTGCACGAAGGGGCTGGCTTTAACTGGCTGCAGTTGGTGCGTCCGCCTTTCTTTGTACCTGAGACCAAACGCATATCCGACCTTTTTCAGGAGTTTAAGGACAAGCATGTGCACATGGCCATTGTGGTGAATGAGTATGGCGTTACCTCCGGTTTGCTTACTCTGGAGGATATTGTGGAAGAAATCGTTGGGGAGATCAACGATGAGTTCGACGACGAGGACGACATCATCTATTCGCAGTTAGACGAAAATACGTTTATCTTTGACGGTAAAACATCCTTGCACGACTTCTGTAAGATTGCCGAAATTCCGTTCGATGCCTTTAACGAGGTAAAGGGCGATAACGAGTCAGTGGCCGGGCTGATGCTGGCGCTTTTCTCACGCATTCCGCGCGTGGGCGAGGATGTAGCCTATGGCCGTTTCCATTTCACGGTAGAATCTGCTGATGCAAAGCGCGTTAAACGAGTAAAAATCAATGTCGCAAATAAAAAAGAGAACTACCACAAAGTTGGCTAAGCTACATGTGTTGCTGTGGATGGGACTGGTAGCCGGCTTGGCAGCCTGCGGCGCCGAGTACACCCCAAAACCCAAAGGTTACAACCGCATCGACCTACCCTCCCAAACCTACCAGCCGCTGCTGGCAGACCACCCCTTTACGTTTGAGTACTCCCAACACGCCAAAATCAGGCCCGATTCCTCTATGATTGCACAGCCACACTGGATCAACATCCTATACCCAAGCCTCGGGGCAAACGTGCAGCTCACCTACAAAGACATCAACAACAACCAGCAAATGCTGAACGACCTGACGGAGGATGCGCGCAGACTGACCTCCAAGCACCAGGTGAAGGCTTACTCTATCGAGGAAACGGAAGTAAAGATCCCCACCGGGGACATTGCCTCTGTCTTTGAACTGGAAGGCGAGGTGCCGAGTCAGTTTCAGTTTTATGTAACCGATTCCACTAAACATTTCCTGCGGGGCGCTTTATACTTCAGAACCGCCACGCAGAACGACTCCCTGGCACCGGTCATTGATTTTGTTAAGAAGGACATCATCCACATGCTGAACACGCTGAAGTGGAAAGAGAAGCAACCACGGTAGCTTTTAAGCTTTCCCTTTTTAGCTAAGCTTTGAGACTCAAGGGAAATTACCTGCTGCCTATGCAGGCCTGAGGGTAGCCTTGTAACGACACAGGACCTTCAGAAAAAAGATACCAGGTACAAAGCCCCGGCAGCATTTACACCTGTCGGGGCTTTTGCTTATTTTTGTCACCTATACTTGCCATACCCATTATATTAAGCAAGCGTGAGTAACTTCTTCCATACCAAAATAGAGTTCCTGAAAGGCGTGGGGCCAATGCGGGCGGAGCTGCTGCAGAAAGAACTGCAGATCTTCACCTACGGCGACCTTATTCAGCACTACCCTTTCCGCTATTTGGACCGCACCCAGTTTTACAAGGTGGCGGAGCTGGACGAAAGTATGCCCTATGTGCAGGTGCGCGGCCGTGTGCGTGGCAAAGAAGTGATTGGCGAAGGACGGAAGCAGCGGTTGGCAGCTACTTTAGTAGACGAGAACGGGGACCAACTGGAGTTGGTGTGGTTTAAAGGTGTGAAGTGGATGCAGAAGTCGCTAAAGAACCACACCGACTACATTGTGTTCGGGAAGCCGACTGAGTTCAATGGCAGGTTCAGCATGGCCCACCCCGAGCTGGAGGAACTGGGCGAGGAGAAGCAGACCAATGCTTTTTTGCAGCCAGTTTATAACACCACCGAAAAACTGAAAGCCCACCGCATCGACAGCAAGGTGATTAGCAAGATGATGGAGCACCTGCTCAAAGTAGCCGCCCCCAACATTCAGGAAACCCTTTCGCCGGAGCTCATAGACCATTACCGGCTAACGGACAAACGCAGCGCTTTGCTCAACATTCATTTCCCGGAATCGGGGGAGAAACACAAAGCGGCTGAGTTTCGGTTAAAATTTGAGGAGCTCTTTTACATACAG
Organism: Pontibacter sp. GD13; assembly: GCF_058216355.1. Lineage (NCBI taxonomy): Bacteria > Pseudomonadati > Bacteroidota > Cytophagia > Cytophagales > Hymenobacteraceae > Pontibacter > Pontibacter sp. GD13. The sequence continues at coordinate 113,934 of NZ_JBYZMQ010000009.1, read as the reverse complement.
TTGCGCCTGTTCCGCCAGAAGGTGGTGCGCAAAGCCGACCTGAAAGGGCAGGTTTTCAACCAGGTGCCCACCCTCACGGAGTTCTATAAAAACCACATGACCTTCGACCTGACCAACGCACAGAAGCGGGTGGTAAAGGAAATTTATGGCGACTTGACGGCTGGCAAGCAAATGAACCGCCTGCTGCAAGGCGATGTAGGCTCCGGCAAAACCATCGTGGCCTTTATCACCATGCTCATAGCGGCAGATAACGGGGCGCAGTCGGTGCTGATGGCGCCTACCGAGATCCTGGCCGATCAGCACTACGTTGGCCTGAAGGCTTTTGCCGATAGGCTGGGTATTCACCTGGGCAAGCTCACGGGCTCAACCAAAGCCAAAGACCGCCGGTTACTGCACGAGCAACTGCGGTCTGGGGAGATGAAGATGATCGTGGGCACCCATGCCCTGCTCGAGGATGTGGTGCAGTTCCAGAACCTAGGCCTGTGCATTGTGGATGAGCAGCACCGCTTTGGGGTGGAGCAGCGCTCTAAGTTGTGGCGCAAGAATCCGCGCGTAATTCCGCACGTGCTCGTGATGACGGCCACGCCCATCCCCCGCACCCTGGCCATGACGCTGTACGGCGACCTGGACGTGTCGGTGATTGACGAAATGCCGGCTGGCCGGAAAGAGATCGTGACCGTGCACCGCTTTGATTCGCACCGCCTGCGGGTGTTCCAGTTTATCCGGGACGAGATAAAGCTTGGGCGGCAAGTATACATTGTGTACCCACTGATCGAAGAATCGGAGCAGATGGAGAATTACAAAGACCTGATGGATGGATTTGAGAGTGTGAAGCGCGCCTTTCCGGAATACAAGGTAAGTATGGTGCACGGCAAGATGAAGTCGCAGGACAAGGACTATGAGATGCAGCGGTTCGTGAAGCACGAGACGCAGCTTATGGTGGCTACCACGGTGATAGAAGTCGGCGTGAACGTACCCAACGCATCAGTGATGGTGATCGAGAGTGCGGAGCGTTTTGGGCTGTCGCAGCTGCACCAGTTGCGGGGCCGGGTGGGGCGCGGCGCCGAGCAAAGCTACTGCATCCTGATGACGGGCTATAAACTGAGCAAGGATAGCAAAACGCGCCTGGAAACGATGGTACGCACTAACAACGGGTTCGAAATTGCCGACATCGACTTAAAGCTGCGTGGTCCCGGCGACCTAATGGGCACCCAACAGAGCGGTGTGCTCGACCTGCTTATCTCGGACCTGGCCAAAGACGCACCCATTCTTCAGGAGGCTCGCGCGGCGGCACAGCGCGTTCTAACAGCGGACCCACACCTGGAACAGCAGCAGAATACCAACCTGCGCCGGCACATTCAGTCGCTCAGCGCGAATGCCGTGAACTGGAGCCGGATCAGCTAGCAAAAAACCTGGCATCGTATACTCTTCTGTTTAGGCACTGCCGCGTAGTTCCACGCGAAACAATCTTCTGCGTGCTATATTCCGGATTTTTTTACTGCCCCTGGCAGAAAAAAAGGCCTTCCCCAGAGGAGAAGGCCTTTTTAAACTATAAATGGTCAGAAATTAATAAACATATTCATTGGCCTCTATCAGGGCAGCCGCAATGCGCCGACGGGCTTCCTTGGTGTTGTAAAGGTCTTTTTTGGTGAAGCGCTTCAGGCCCATGTATAACAGGCGTTGCTCATCGCCTTCAGTCATGGCAGCAATGGCGTCTTTCCCGGCCAGCAAGGCAGTATCCACTGCGTCATTCACCACCACACGCACGATATCGATCTGGTTCGCAACCGCTTCCTCACCTTTCATGCCCACCAGCTTATCCACACGCAGCAAAGTTGATTCCGCCACGTAGGTTTTAATGGCCATGTCAGCGATGTTCATAAGTATCTCCTGCTCCTTTGCAAGCGAGTTCATGTATTTCTGCACGGCCGTGCCAGCCACCATGAGTATGGCTTTCTTCAGGTTGCGCACCGCTTTGTACTCAGCGGCAAACAACCCCTCTTCCTCGCTTCCGAAATCCGGGATCGCCATCAGCTCCTGCTGCACAGCCTGCGCCGGTCCCATTAAATCAAGCTCGCCATTCATGGCTTTTTTCAGGATCATGTCTACCGTCAGCATCCGGTTGATCTCGTTGGTACCCTCAAAAATGCGGTTGATACGGGAGTCGCGGTAGGCGCGGTCCATGGGGTAATCAGCGGAGAAACCATAGCCCCCGTAGATCTGTACCCCCTCGTCAACCACAAAGTCCAGCACTTCAGAGCCCTCTACCTTCAGCATGGCGCACTCTACGGCAAACTCACGGGCGGCACCCAGCAGGGCTTCGTTCTCGTCTTTCCCGGCGGCCATTAACTCCTGCTCTTTGCGGTAAATATCCATGCCGGCGCGGTATTGCGCAGACTCTACAGCGAAAATGCGAATAGCCTGCTCGGCCAGCTTGTGCCTGATGGCACCAAACTTAGCTATCGGCAGCTTGAACTGGTGACGCTCGTTGGCATACTTTACCGACTGGTCCGCTACTTTTTTGGCAGCGCCCAGTGTGGCCGCGCACAGCTTTATCCGGCCAATGTTCAGGATATTGAAGGCGATCAAATGGCCTTTTCCGATCTCACCCAGCAGGTTTTCTTTGGGCACTTCGCAGTCGGAGAAGAATACCTGGCGAGTAGAGGAGCCCTTGATGCCCATCTTATGCTCTTCGTTGCCCAGGCTTAAACCCGGATAGTCTTTTTCCACAATAAAACCCGTGAACTTATCGCCATCTATCTGTGCAAACACAATGAACACATCGGCAAAGCCCGCGTTCGTGATCCACATCTTCTGACCGTTCAGGATGTAGTGTGTGCCCGCCTCATTCAGGACTGCCTTGGTTTTGGCCGCCAGGGCGTCCGAACCGGATCCGGGTTCCGTCAGGCAGTAAGCCGATGTCCACTCGCCGCTTACCAGCTTGGGCACATATTTCTGCTTCTGCGCTTCGGTACCAAAGTATAAAATGGGCAAGGTACCTATACCAGTGTGCGCCGCGAAGGCTACCGGGAAGGAGTGCCCGCCCCCTACTGACTCAGTTACCAGCAGCGAGGTGTTAAAGTCCATGTTCAGGCCACCGTACTGCTCGGGCACAGACACAGCGAACAAGCCCAGTTCGCCTGCTTTTTTCATCAGGCTCTCCATCAGCCCCTCTTCGTGGTTATCCAGCCGGTCCAGTAACGGGGTTACTTCCTCCCGCACAAAGTCCAGACAGGTCTGGGCCATCATGCGTTGCTCCTCGCCGAACTCTTCCGGCGTAAAAACATCCTGCGGATCTGTTTCCTTGATCAGGAATTCGCCGCCATTGATGGATGCGGCTTTATTTTCTGTAGTATTTGCCATTTTCTTTCTTATTTGTCTTTCCGTATCACGATACACGTATCTGGTATCACGACTTGTTATAATTTATTTATCAATCCGTTTAGCATTCTTTGCACATCCGAAACCTGCTGTACTAATTTCTGATGCTGCGAGGCAGTAACATATCCAAAGGCTTCTGCCAATATCAACTGAGTTTCAACTTCAAAAGCTGAACCTAACGCTATCTTCAGGAACTGTGCAAATTCTTTATTAGAGCCTCGCCCAGCTCCTTCTGCGATGTTAGAAGGAACCGATACGGCCGCACGGTTTACCTGAGACTTCAAACCATACTTTTCCTCTGTCGGGAACTGGGCGGAGGTTTTAAATACAAGCTTTGCCAGTTCGATGGCCTCCTTCCACACTCTTAACTCTTTAAAATTGTGCATTTATCAAGTCGTGATTCGTGTGTCGTGATACATAATACGTTATCTCAAAAGCTCAAACACACCTGCCACGCCTTGTCCGCCGCCCACGCAGGCTGTTACGATACCATGCTTGCCACCGGTGCGGCGCAGGTCGCTGAACAGCTGTACCGACAGCTTGGCACCGGAGCAACCCAGGGGATGCCCGAGCGCAATGGCGCCTCCGTTTATGTTCAGTTTATCCGGGTCGAAACCCAGGTGGCGCATCACGGCGATGGACTGGGCCGCAAACGCCTCGTTCATCTCAATCAGGTCAATATCGTTCAGGGTCATGCCGGCCTGCTTCAGCGCCTTCGGCACGGCAGCGATCGGCCCCATACCCATAATGCGCGGGTCCACACCCCCGGTGCCATAGCTCACCAGGCGCGCGATCGGCTCCAGGTTCAGCTCTTTTACCATGCGCTCGCTCATTACAATCACAAAGGCTGCGCCGTCGGAAGTCTGGGAAGAGTTACCGGCCGTTACCGTGCCGCCAGCCGCAAACACAGGCTTTAACTTTGCCAGCCTTTCCAATGAAGTATCCGCACGCGGACCTTCGTCAGTGTCCACTACATAGCTCCTGGTTTTTTTCTTGCCGTTCTCATCCAGATAGGTTTCCTCAATCGTGATCGGCACGATCTGGTCTTTGAAATAGCCTTTCTCTATCGCGTTAAGGGCTTTCTGATGCGACCTGAAAGCAAACTCATCCTGATCCTCGCGCGAGACATTGTAATCGTTCGCCACAGCTTCCGCCGTCAGGCCCATGCTCAGGTACCAATCGGGGTGCTTGCTGGCTATTTTATAGTTCGGCGCTGTTTTCCAGCCGGCGGTTGGCACCATCGACATAGATTCCGTGCCCCCAGCCACAATGCAGTCGGCCATGCCCGCCGCAATACGGTTCGCCGCGATGGCAATGGTTTCGAGGCCGGAACCGCAGTAGCGGTTCACCGTCATGCCGCTTACCGACATGGGCAGTGCCAGCAGTGAGATCATACGCCCGATCTGAAGGCCCTGCTCTGCCTCGGGCACAGCGTTCCCTACGATCAGATCATCCACCCGCTCAGGATCCAGGGCCGGCACAGATTCCATTACCTGCTTTATCACATCGGCTGCCAGGTCATCGGGCCGGGTAAACCGGAAAATACCACGGGGCGCTTTGCCCACTGCGCTACGGAATCCGGCTACTATATATGCATTGTTCATTGTTCGATTACTTTATTGTTTATGATAGCAGCTATGCTTTCTATTCTGTTCATCCACCACCGGTGCACAGGCGTACAGGTCACGACCTGGTCCCTACAGTTTTAATTCCGCAGTGGCTTACCCGTTGTCAGGATGCTCTGAATGCGCTCCAGTGTTTTGCGCTCGCCGGTCAGCGACAGGAATGCCTCCCGCTCCAGGTCCAGCAGGTACTGCTCACTTACCTCGGTAGGGGCCGACAAGTCTCCGCCGCACATCACGTAGGCCAGCTTCTCTGATATCTTTTTATCATGTTCTGAGATGTAGCGGCCCGTGTACATGGCGTTGGCCCCTGTCAGGAACATGCCCAAAGCGCCCTTGCCCTGCACTTTCACGTTTGTGCGCTGCACCGGCCGGGTGTAACCGGCGTCGGCCAGCATAACAGCATGCGCCTTGGCATCGGCAATCACGCGGTTGCTGTTGATGCTTATGCCATCACTCTGGCGCATGTAACCCAGGTCAATGGCCTCCTTCGCCGACGTGGATACTTTGGCCATGCCAATGGTAAGGAACACGTTCTTCAGGTCGTTGTACTCGATATCGCCTTCGGCATACATGTCGGCTGCCCGCAGGGTCATCTCCTTGGTGCCACCGCCACCGGGTATTAACCCGACACCGAACTCCACCAAACCCATGTAAGTCTCGGCAGCGGCCTGCACATGGTCGCAATGCAGGTTCAGCTCGCAGCCGCCACCCAGTGTCATGCCGTGCGGTGCGCCCACTACCGGAATGGCAGAATAGCGCATGCGCATCATGGTGTCCTGAAACTGCTTGATCATAAAGTTGATCTCGTCATACTCCTGCTCCAGAGCGTACATGTACACCAGGCCAATGTTGGCTCCCGCCGAGAAGTTAGCGCCGTCGTTGCCGACTACCATGCCCCTGAAATCTTTTTCAGCCAGCTCGATGCCTTTGTTCAGCCCCTGGATAATATCGCCCCCGATGGTGTTCATCTTGCTGTGGAATTCCACGTTCAGGATGCCGTCGCCCAGGTCGGTCAGGGTGGCGCCGCTGTTCTTCCAGACTACGCTGCTGCTGCGCAGGTTATCCAGTATGATGAAGTTTTCGGCACCCGGTATGGCTTTGTAGGCTTTGGTCTGGATGTCGTAGTAGCGGCGTGTGCCGTTCTCCACTATGTAGAAAGCTTCTTTGCCACTCTCCAGCATCTGCTCTACCCACGGGGCCGGTGTATACCCGTTCTCCAGCATGCGCTGCACGCCCTCGCGGGCGCCAATGGCATCCCAGTACTCAAAAGGACCCAGTTCCCAGCCAAACCCGGCACGCATGGCATCGTCTATCCGGTAAAGCTCATCCGATATTTCCGGAATCCGGTTCGATACGTATTGGAACAGGCCGAAAAGGGACTCGTTGAAGAACCTGGCGGCTTTGTCTTCCTGCTTCGAGAGCGCTTTGAGGCGTTTCTTCAGGTCGTCTATCGGCTTAAGTGCCTCCAGGCTCTGAAATTTCACGCGCTGCTTTGGCCCATAGTCCATGGTATTCAGGTTCAGGGTCAGGATCTCGGTCTTGCCTTTGGCATCTTTCGTTTTCTTGTAAAAGCCCTGGCCGGTTTTATCGCCCAGCCACTTGTTTTCGAGCATCTGCTGCAGGTAGTCGGGTAGTTTAAACAACTCCCGCGACTCATCTTGCTCACCGGTCTGGTACAGGCCGTTGGCCACGTTTGCCAGCGTGTCCAGCCCCACCACATCCAGGGTGCGGAAGGTGGCAGATTTCGGGCGCCCAATGATCGGACCCGTGATCTTATCCACCTCATCCACCGTCAGGTCAAGTTTGTTCATCACCTGCAGGCCCTGCATAATGGCGTAGATGCCCACCCGGTTTGCTATAAAGGCCGGTGTGTCTTTGGCCAGCACCGTGGTTTTACCCAGGTACAGGTCGCCGTAGTGCAGCAGGAAATCCACCACGGCTTTATCCGTTTCCGGGGTCGGGATAATCTCCAGCAGCTTCAGGTAGCGCGGCGGGTTAAAGAAGTGAGTGCCGCAGAAATGCTTCTTAAAATCTTCGGAGCGGCCCTCCAGCATCATGTGGATGGGAATGCCCGATGTATTGGAGGTGATGAGCGTGCCCTTCTTGCGGTACTGCTCCACCTGGTCGTACACCAGTTTCTTTATCTTCAGATTCTCCACCACTACTTCAATGGTCCAGTCGGCGGTGGCGATGTCCTTCATGTCGTCATCAAAGTTGCCCGTTTTAATCAGGCTGGCATCGGACTTCCGGTACAGCGGCGACGGGTTGGCATTGATTGCGGCCTGCAAATGGCTGTTTACATTGCGGTTACGCACTGCTTTGCTCTCCAGTGTCAGGCCTTTCTTTTCCTCGTCCGGCGTAAGCTCCTTTGGCACAATATCGAGCAGCAGCACCTGCACCCCGATGTTGGCGAAATGGCAGGCAATGCGTGAGCCCATCACACCTGAGCCCAGCACCGCTACTTTCTTAATTATTCTTTTCATAGAATAGCTATCGTTGTCTATGGATTAAAAAACCTCTTTATTTTCGATTAAGCCCATGATACGGCCGCACACCTTAAAGAAAACATCCAGTTCCTGCTGCGGTATCTCCTCTCGCACCTTCGTGTTGAAATGCTTCACCGTCAACCGTGACACCTCTTTTTTCTCCAGCCCTTTTTCTGTCAGGAATATGCGCACCAGCCGTTTATCATATGCATCAGACACCTTATATATCAGGTCTCGTTCCTCCATGCTTTTCAGGATACGTGTCAGGCTACGCGCCTCCAGCCCCAACAAAGGGGCGATTTTGGTGGCCGGGGTACCAACCTGCTGGTCTATATTTAACAGCACAAACCCGATGGATGTTGTAATGTCGTTTTGCACCGCCTCGGCATTGTACATGCGCGAAATGGCATGCCAACATACTTTAAAATTATAGTCTACTGTTTCTTCTGGCTTCATGTGGCGACAATGGTATATACCAAATATAGAAAAAAATGTTATGCTTGCATACTATTTATGAAATTTTTTTATCATGCCTCTCTTACCCATCCTCTGGTTATCCTTATAGTAACCACAGCAATTCTTATACTTCAACAAGGCTAAAAAGTATACTTCCTTGCTTCAGAAAAAGAAAAAGCCCCCTGTTTGAAGTAACAGGGGGCTTTTTCTTTTTCTGAAGCAAGGGCTTCTAGAACATACTATCAATCACTCCTTTGTAGTTTGCGACGATATTCTTCCGCTTTACCTTTAAGGTGGGTGTCAGTTCACCGCTTTCCACTGTCCACATATTCGGTACCAGCCTGAATTTTTTAACCGTTTCGTACTGCGCCATGCCTTCGTTTGCCTTCAGTACTTCTCGCTGATACTTCTCCAGCACCTCCGGTTTAGTAATCATGTCTGCATCTGTGGTATAGGCGATGCCCTTGTGTAGGCACCAATCCCGAAGACCCATAAAGGATGGCACAATCAGGGCGGCGGCGTATTTCTGCCCTTCACCCACTACCATGGCCTGCTCGATCACGACCGATTCTTTTAACTTATTCTCAATGGGCTGTGGCGCCACGTATTTACCACCCGAAGTTTTAAACATCTCCTTTTTTCGGTCTGTGATCTTCAGGTACTTTCCGTCAATCATCTGCCCGATATCGCCGGTATGGAACCACCCGTCCTTGTCAATTACCTCGTCGGTCAGCTCGGGCTTGTTGTAGTAGCCCTTCATCACATGCGGGCCGCGGGTAAGTATTTCACCGTCTGTCTCGGAAATTTTCACTTCCACCCCATCAATGGGCATCCCTACGGTACCGATCACGTTGTTCTCTTTCTCAAAGCGGTTTACAGTTATCACCGGCGAGGTCTCCGTTAAGCCATACCCTTCCATTATCCGGATGTTGGCCGCCCAGAAAACACGTGCCAGGCGCGGCTGCAGCGCAGCGCCTCCCGACACGATCGCGATCACGTTCCCGCCCAAGGCCTCGCGCCATTTGCTAAAGATGAGCTTGTTTGCCAGGGCCAGCTGCTGGTTATACCACCAGCCCTGGTCTGTGCGGGTGTCATACTTTAAACCTAACTCCAGCGCCCAGAAGAACAGCTTGCGCTTTGCGCCGGTTAGCTCCATCCCTTTGGCAATAATCTTGTCGTATACTTTTTCCAGCAGGCGCGGCACCGTGGTGAACACATGCGGTTTTACCTCTTTCAGGTTCTCTGCCACCATTTCTATACTTTCGGCATAATAGATCGAAACACCAACCCGCATATAAAGGTACAGGAGCATGCGCTCGAATATATGGCACAAAGGCAAAAAGCTCAGGGCGCGGTGCTCCTTATGAACTGGCACGTAGGGCACGGTGCCCAATACATTGCTCACCAGGTTTCTGTGCGTAAGCATCACCCCTTTGGGGTTACCTGTGGTGCCTGAGGTGTAAATGATCGTTAAGATATCGTCTGGCTGCACTGCCGCCTTCAAGGGCTCCAACTGCTGCACATCCTCTCCCTTGCCTAGCTCCAGCACCTCCGTCCATTGCTTTGCCCCTTCCACTTTATCAAAGGTGTAAATAGCCTTGATGTTGTCCATGCCGGCGGTAGCGGCAACCACCTTGCTATACAGAGAGGCATCAGCCACAAATATTGCTTTTACCTCGGCATCGTTAAAAATATAGCGGTAATCCTCTACCGTAATCGTAGGGTACATGGGCACGCTAATGGCCCCAATCTGCTGTATACCAAAGTCTGCCAGTACCCACTCTGGCCGGTTGAAGGAAATGATGGCCACTTTGTCATTTGTGTTAATCCCTAGTTTTAATAGGCCCAGGCTCACATTGTTTGCATACTCCTGCACCTGCTGCGTGCTATACTTCTCCCAAGTTCCGTTTACTTTGGCAGCAAGGCAGTCTGGTTGCGGGAAGTTCTCCAACTGATAGGACAGGAGATCAAGTGTACGGGTAATTTCCATGGTATATTGGTTAGAGTATCTTTTTCAGTCTACAGGCGATCACGGGCATAGAGCCAGTCAACATCCCCTTACTTACTGCATTTTAGGTATTTTTTTTAAAACTTCCGCAAAGGGCTTCATAAATATTTAACATGACTTATATTTATAGATTGTTTTACGCCCTGCCGGCACAAGCCATATACACAGGGCTTTTTTCTTATATTTGACTTCTGCACATAATACGGCATGAACCTTTCGATATTCTTTGAACCCCTGAATGAGGATGTTTTCGTTAAACTAAACAAGCCCCGAACCCTGGGGGCCTACATCAACCGTTTTGTGAGCAAGTTCCCCGACTGGCGGGCCGCTGACATGGCGATAATTGGCGTAAACGAAACCCGGGGGCGCTGGCCAGAGGAAGGGCCTGAGCCCGCCGCCGCGCCTGCCCGCATCGTCCGTAAAAAGCTGTACACCCTGCACAAGGGAAGCGGACGCTGCCAGATTGTTGACCTGGGAAACCTGCGCCCTGGTATTACCCTCGATGACACGTACCTGCGTTTAAAGGAGATTGTGGAGGTGCTCATCTCTCACAACACTATTCCCATCATCATCGGCGGGTCGCATGACCTGGAGCTTGGGCAGTACCTGGGGTATGAGCACCTGGATCGGGTGGTGAACATGGTAACCGTAGACAGCAGCGTGGACATGACCGAAGACGCGACAGCCGCTCCCAACAAAAAGCATTTGCGGCAGATACTAATGCACGACCCGAATTACCTCTTCAGCCTGGGGCAGATCGGTTACCAGTCGTACCTGGTGGAGCCGGAGGTGATGGCCACGCTGGAAAAGCTCCACTTTGAGGCTTATAGGGTAGGGCAAGTACACACAAATGTGCAGGAAATGGAGCCCGTTGTGCGCGTTGCCGATCTGCTTACATTCGATATAGCCGCCATTCGCCACCAGGACGCGCCAGGCTATGAGCCCGCCAACCCGTTTGGCCTGACCGGCGAGGAGGCTTGCCAGATCTGCTGGTACGCCGGCATGAGCGACAACCTGACCTCTCTGGGGATTTACGAATATGATACGGAGCTGGACAAACGCCGAATCACGGCCATGACCATTGCCACCATGATCTGGTATTTTATAGAGGGCTTTTATCACCGCAAGAACGAAATCGATTTCAATGGCAAGCAATTCACCAAGTATGCCGTGGCCTTTAACAACGACAACCCGGACCGGATGATGTTTTATAAAAGTAAGAACAGCGAAAAGTGGTGGCTGGAGGTAGAGCCCCTCAGCACCGAGAAAGGCAGCCGCATCGTACCGTGCAGCTACGAGGATTACCTGCAGGCTATAAAAGGGGAAGTGCCCAACCGCTGGATCCTGACGCAGGCCCGAATCGGCTAAACAACAAAAGTACAGCCCTGTTTCTTGCCTGCCTTTAACACACTTAAAATACTGTATAAAAATGCACTGTAGCAGGGCGAAAAGTTAGCAGTTCAACTTAACTAATTTACATGGCATTACCTGAATATACCTTACAACAACTGGCATCCCGAAACGGGCAGGACCGTGACGAGATCTGGGTGGCCTACAAAGGCATTATCTACGATGTGAAAAAGTCCAGGCTTTGGCGCGATGGCAACCACTATGAGCACTGGGCAGGGCAAGACCTGACAGAGGAACTGAAGGATGCCCCTCACACCGCGTATGTGTTTGATAAATTCGACGCCATCGGGCTTGTAAAGAACTCGGCCTACCTACCCGCACAGATTTAAGCGTACTTTATAATAAAATCGTATATTGGTGCTGCCCGTATTTTAGGTTTGAACGATAAAATTTTACAGATGATATTTATAGCGGATAGTGGCTCAACAAAAACAGACTGGCGCCTTATAACTGCAGACAGTGAGCTGGCTCAGGTACAGACGGCTGGCTTTAACCCGATGTACCAGGAAGCGGACGAGATTTACAAGGAATTGCACGAGGTACTGCTTCCGCAACTGAAGGGCCAGACACCCACTGCAATCTACTATTACGGGGCGGGCTGCAGCTCACCGGAACGCAACAAACGCGTGGAAGACGCCCTCCGCCACGCCTTCCCGGCCAGCCTGGCTTATGTTGACCATGATCTGCTGGGCGCAGCGCGCGCCCTGTGCGGACGCAAGCCCGGCATTGCCTGCATACTGGGCACAGGCTCTAACACCTGCCTGTACGACGGGGTAAAGATCACGGACAATGTACCGTCGTTGGGGTTTCTGCTCGGCGACGAGGGAAGCGGGGCGTACATGGGCAAGCTCCTGATCAAGGCTTACCTGTACCGCGAGCTGCCCGATGAGCTGGCCCAGTCGCTGAAGAACACCTACAACCTGACAAAAGACGGCATCCTGGACACGCTCTATGGTTCTTCCATCCCGAGCCGCTACATGGCTACGTTTGCAAAGTTCATGTACGACAAGCAGAAAAACCCCGTTATCCGCGCCATGATCTACGAAAACTTCTCCGAGTTTTTCGAGCGGCACGTGCTAAAGTATGAAGGCCATGAGCAGCTACCGGTGAATTTTGTAGGGTCTATTGCGTATTATTTCAGCGACATCCTCAAACAAGCTGCCTTAAAGTATGGGCTACACATTGAAACCATTATTAAAAGCCCAAGCGAAGGCCTTATTAAGTATCACCAGGAGCTGATCCATACTTTTGGAACGCCCGGCGAAACAGCATAGCGCTGGCTGAAGACACTGATCTTATTTAAAATCCTCCATCTACACGACTTATGTCTAGCACCGAATCGGCCTCCCATTACGACAACCTGGAGCAAATGAGCATCCAGCAGCTGCTTGTAAGTATAAACCAGGAGGATAAAACCGTTCCACTGGCAGTAGAAAAAGCCATTCCACAAATAGAGCGGCTGGTAGAGGCCACTGTCGGGAAACTGCAACAGGGCGGGCGGCTTTTTTATATTGGCGCCGGTACCAGCGGCCGGCTGGGTATTGTGGATGCTTCTGAGTGCCCCCCAACTTTCGGGGTGCCCCATGGCATGGTAGTAGGGCTTATCGCCGGAGGCGACACAGCTATACGGAAGGCAGTAGAGTTTGCCGAGGATAACCGGGAGCAGGCCTGGCTGGATTTGCAGGAGCATGCAGTAAATGAGCAGGATGTGGTGGTGGGCATTGCGGCTTCCGGAAGCACGCCCTATGTAATTGGCGGCTTAGAGGCTTGCCGCGCAAGGGGCATTGTTACCGGCTGTATCGTTTGCAACGAAGGCAGTGCCGTCGCCGCAGCGGCCGCTTTCCCGGTTGAGATTGTTACGGGCCCCGAGTTTGTTACCGGCAGCACCCGCATGAAAGCCGGCACAGCCCAAAAGCTCGCCCTTAACATGCTCACCACCTCCACCATGATCAAGCTCGGAAAGGTAAAAGGCAATAAGATGGTGGACATGCAGCTCTCCAACGATAAGCTTGTTGAGCGGGGCATCCGCATGTTAATGGACGAACTGAACATCGGAAAACCGGGGGCTGCTGCCCTGCTTAGTAAGTATGGTAACGTGCGTGCAGCCATTGAGGCTTACAGAAATGGAAAGGAACAGATTTAGCAACACCTGATTAAAAGCACGGCCAGACCGTGGTGCCTACCGCCCATTTATACCTAAACAACCCAGCTTTATTATTCAGCGGCAACCAGTTTCTCCATTATTATTTTGGCGGCTTCTTTGCTGGGCACATAATAATTAGATACCGCCCAATCGTTGCCGAGCTTAAACCTGCTATCTGTTTTACTGAAGAGTATTTTCTTTCGGTAATCCTCCAGCGAGTCCAGGCCTAGTTGTTGGCGGCGGGAGTCGATGGCCTGCTGTTCCTTTTCGGTGCGCGCAACTTCAAAGTATTGATCAATGCCGTCGAAATCTTTGTCGTCTTTGCACTTGCTACAGATCACTTTCACCAAAGCCTTCGAACTGTATTTACTTTCGCCGGCCTGCTCGTCCAGCAGAAACGCCGCCGCCTGCGGCATCATCTTCCCCTGCTCCACGGCTTCTGTCAGCATCTTAGTAAAGTCGTGCCCTTTTCGCGCCTTTGTCTGGCGCTGCACCACAATATAAAAGCGGGGCAGCTGCTCCAACGTATCCGCCACCCCAATCAGCGACTCGCCGGGGTAGCCGTATTGTGTAACCCAGTCAAGAAACTTAGCTGTGTTGGCGGCCTCAATTTTCCGGAGGGTATCCCCGTAAACCCTGTACCCTCCCTTGGCCTGCCGGAAATACTGATCGCGGGCATACAACTCGTCCAGGTCGGCACGCAGGTCTTCATTCACGCGCGCTTTGTATGCGCGCCGGTATTTTGGATACTTCCTTTTGAACTTGCGCCATTTTCGTGTACCCTGCAGCGGTAAGAATACCTCCTGCTTCTCCAGGTAAGGAAGGCTCACTCCTTTTAAAACCAACTTCTCGAGGTAGCCATACATTTGCTTTTCATTGCCAGCCAACAGCGCGCAAACCGCGGCATTGTAATAATCACGGGCAAAGGGATCAGGTACTTCTGAAAACGCCAGCTCATATGCCGCCAGCGCCGCAGTATAGTTTTGTTGCAGAATGTTGGCTTCGGCCTCGTTGATCACGGGGTGGTATACTTTGGTATAATCCGGGCCGTCTGCATGGGCAGCCGTACTCATCAGCAGCAAAAAGCTTATAAATATCCCTGTTAGCAAAACAGGTTTGAAACGCATTAATTTCATATGGCACCAATTGTTAAGTATGAGTGGCAAGTGTTTTACAATGAACGCCAGAACCCCTTCATATCGCTTACTTATTACAGACAGTTTCCTTAATTTAGCTTTAAAACTTCAGAAATGCTTGAAAAAAGAACCAACCCAGCCTATTTTTTTAAGTATTTAAAGCATTGCAGCGCCGTGTAAGCGCCTATTTATGATGAGTTATGCACAGTATAGAACCGTTTTATAACTGGCTTGAAACATATTCTGCGAACGAGGACCCGCGTTCTCCCCTATACGGAGCGGAAAACAGCCTGACCGAATACACCAACACAATTTACGGGTATTATATCCATCCACAATGGGATGCGATAGACTCTGAGACACTCTTTATTAAGATTTTATACGCCAACTACGAGGTTGGTTTCGCCGTGATCGAGCTGATCGGGGAATGGAACGACGCGCTGCACAACGATATCATGAGCCTGAAACGGAACATTGTGGACCCGCTTGTACAGGAGGGCATCAAGTATTTTGTTCTGATAGGCGAGAACGTCTTCAACTTTCATGGCTCCGATGACTCTTATTACGAGGAATGGTTCGAGGATATTGAAGAGGGCTGGATCGTTGCGCTTGGGTTTCAGGAGTTCGTGCTGAGCGAAATGAGAAACTACAATTTGGACTCTTACATCAACTACGGCGGAACCCTGGATGACATTCACTGGCGCACGTACACGCCCAAGCATCTTTTCGCTTTAGTGAACAGCATGATCCAGAAGCGCCTGGGCACTTAGGCAAAAGTATAAAAGCCCCGCCGAAGCGGGGCTTTTATACTTTTGAAGACCCGCTATACCTTCCGGTGCGAGGGCCTTTACATGGTTTATTAATTTACCACCGTAGTATCCATCTCGTCAGCTACAGCCTCTTTATACTCCTGCGTTTCCTCGTTATACTCTTCGATCTCCTCGTTGAGTTCTTCTCTTTTTTCGGCTACATCCTCTACTTCCTCGCCTACATCTTCGGCCTCGTCAGAGGGAGAGTTACATGAGCCCAGTGTGAAGATACTGGCGGCGAACATCATAAATAATACTTTCTTCATAATTACTATATAAAGTTTAACAACAATTTAACTTTTGAGTAAACACCCGAGTCCAGGTAAAATGTTTTACAAGATGAATTGTATCGACCCAATTTATTTTTAAACGATAATGGCCGGAATTCGGTCCGGCCATTATCGTTTCGCTTCCTTCAAACTGCTTATTCAATTACAGCAGTGGTGTCCATGTCAACATCCATATCCTCCATCTCGTCGGCTCTGTCTTCCGCCTCGTCTTCCATTTCTTCAATAGCTTCTTCTCTGTCCTCGGCTCTTTCCTCAGCCGGGGAATCACAAGAAGAGAAGCCCATTAGGCTAGTAATAGCGAAAGCGTACATTAATTTTTTCATGATTCTATTTATTTAGGTGATGGTTAACATTACACATTTATCGGCTGCCTGTATAGCATCCACCCTCACCATCGTGAACTGGTGAGCATGAGAACGAATACGCGCCAAATACAATATAGTTCAAAAAAAATATTAAAAGCAAAAAAGGCTACCAGATCTGGTAGCCTTTTTCTTTATCCTATCAGGGCATTAACTGCCTGAAATCACATGCTACAGAACAGCAGCCGTATCGAGGGGCGCAATGGTTGTATCGGCATCCAGCACAGTGGTATCCTCTATCACACCGCCTTGTTGGGTAGTGTGTTCTGTGTTTTCTGCCTCGTGCGCGTTGTTACAGGCTGCACACACAAACAGCCCCGTTGTGAGCAATAAACCAAGTGCCTTTTTCATTTTTCCTGCCCGTTAAATACTATTTCTTTTTAAACAGCACCTTAATCGGAACGCCCTCAAAGCCGAAATGTTTCCTGATCTGGTTTTCCAGGTAACGGGTATACGGCTCCTTTATATACTGCGGCAGGTTACAGAAGAAAGCAAACGTCGGGTTGTGCGTCGGCAGCTGCGTTACGTACTTTATCTTCACGAACTTGCCCTTGATGGCTGGTGGTGGATAGCGGTCTATCTCCGGCAGCAGCAGGTCGTTTAGCTTCGAGGTCGGGATCTTGCGTGTTTTGTTGTCATACACCTCCATCGCCTTTTCAACAGCTTTATGAATACGCTGTTTGGTTAGCACGGAGGTAAAGATAACGGGTGCATACTTGATCGGGGCAATACGGTTGCGTATCTCCTCCTCAAACTCCTTGGTCGTGTTGGTTTCCTTTTCTACCAGATCCCATTTGTTTACCAGGATCACAATGCCTTTGCGGTTCTTCTCGGCCAGGGCTATAATGTTCACGTCCTGGGCTTCTATGCCGCGTGTGGCATCCAGCATCACGATACACACATCAGCATCTTCCAGGGCACGCACAGAGCGCATTACCGAGTAAAACTCAATGTCTTCGCTAACCTTGCTTTTACGGCGCAAACCCGCCGTATCTACCAGGATAAACTCCTTGCCATAGGCATTGTAGTGCGAGTGAATGGCATCACGCGTGGTGCCGGCTACATCGGTTACAATGTTGCGCTCCTCACCCAGCAGCAGGTTTACAAACGAGGATTTGCCCACGTTCGGGCGGCCCAACACGGCCAGCCTCGGAATACCGGCGTCCGGATCCTCTATACCCTCTTCTTTAAAATGCTTTACTACCGCATCCAGCAGCTCGCCGGTCCCTGCCCCGTTCTGCGAGGAGATCGGAAATATTTCCGTGCCCACGCCCAGTGCGTAAAATTCACCCATCTGGTGCGCCCGCGCATGCGTGTCGGCTTTGTTAGCCACAATGTAAATCGGCTTGTCGGTGCGCCGGAGCACACTGGCAAACTCCTCATCCAGGCCTGTCAGGCCGGCATCCACATCTACCATGAACAGGATTACGTCGGCTTCCTGCATGGCAAGCTGCACCTGCTTGTTAATCTCTTCTTCAAAAATATCTTCGGAGCCATGTACATAGCCACCGGTGTCTATTACGGTAAAGTATTTACCGATCCAGTCTCCGTGGCCGTAGCTCCTGTCTCTGGTTACGCCGCTCTCATTGTCCATGATGGCCATGCGGCGGCCTATGAGGCGGTTAAATAACGTAGACTTGCCCACATTGGGGCGGCCTACGATTGCAATGATGTTTGATGACATCGTATTAAAATAAAATAGTTAAAGTGCCCCCGGAACACCTTGTTCCGAAGCTTTATGCTGTGCGCCTACTTACTCGCTGTAACCAAACCGCCGAAGCAGTTTCTGGTCCGTTCGCCAGTTTTCGTTCACGCGCACATATAAATCAAGAAATACTTTTTTCTGGAAGAACTTCTCCATATCCAGGCGCGCCTGTGTGCCCACTTTTTTCAGGGCCTCGCCTTTGTTGCCAATCACAATGCCCTTCTGGCTTTTGCGCTCCACACTGATCTCGGCCCGGATGCGGATAATGGCCTCTTCCTCTTTAAACTCCTCCACCACTACTTCGCAGCTGTAAGGGATCTCCTTTTTATAGTTGAGCAGGATCTTCTCCCGGATAATCTCCGACACAAAAAAACGTTCCGGCTTATCCGTCAGCTCATCTTTGGGGTAAAAGGGCGGATGCTGCGGCAGGTAATGCAACAGCCGCGAGAACAGGTGCTCCAGCCCAAAGTTGTGCAGGGCCGAGATAGGCAGAATCTCGGTTGGGTGCATTTTCTCTTCCCAATACGCCACCTTCTCGTGCAGCTCTTCCTCTGTCGCCTGGTCAATTTTGTTCACCAGGAGCAGGATCGGCACGTCGGCGTGCTGCAGGCGCTTGATCACATCGTCCTCGTCGTGCTTCTCGTAAATATCCGTCACAAACAGGATCACATCGGCGTCTTCGAGGGAAGTGCGCACAAAGCCCATCATGGACTCGTGCAGCGCGTACTGCGGCTTGATGATGCCGGGCGTATCTGAATAGACAATCTGAAAGTCATCTCCGTTCAGAATACCCATGATGCGGTGCCGGGTGGTTTGCGCCTTTGATGTGATAATAGACAGCTTCTCTCCCACCAAAGCATTCATCAGCGTGGACTTCCCCACGTTTGGCTTACCTACTATACTTACAAAACCGGCTTTATGCGTTGATTCGGCCATACACTAAAATTTAAGGTTGCAAAATTACTTCTTTTTTACGAGACCCCACCCCACTAGCTGAATAATTGATTCACAGATTGATAGAATAAATTGGGCCGGCGCCCCCGGGCCATTAAAATAGGCTGAACATTTTGCCCCATTTCCCTCTTTACTAGCAGGCGCGTTTGCGCAGAATGTGCACATTTCTCCTCAGCGAGAAAGTTTATAGTTCGTATCTTTGCAACCTGATAAGCCTTTATACTTTAGATGAGCAAAAAAGCCTCTGGTAAAATTGGCGTGCTGCTGGTAAACCTCGGCACACCTGATACTCCGAATACGCCTGATGTAAGAAAGTACCTGCGCGAGTTCCTGCTGGATAAACGCGTGATCGACATCCCGGCCATTGCCCGCTATGCGCTGATCAATGGCGTCATTGCCCCTTTCCGGGCCCCAAAATCGGCGAAGATATACAAAGAGCTCTGGACGGAGCGCGGCTCCCCGCTGCTGTACCACGGGCACGACCTGCAGCTGAAGCTTCAGGCCGCGCTGGGCAAGGGCTACCATGTGGCTTTTGGCATGCGCTACCAGAGCCCAACCATAAAAAGCGCCCTGGAAGAGCTGCGCGAGCAAAGCGTGGAGCGGATCATCGTGCTGCCGCTTTTCCCGCAGTATGCCTCCGCCTCTACGGGCTCGGTGCAGGACAAGGTGATGGAGATCGTGAAAGACTGGTGGGTGATCCCGAACATAAACTTCATCTCCTCGTTCTGTGACGATCCGGGCTTTATACAGGCATTTGCGGCTTTAGGCAAGCAACACATGGCCCAGGATGATTACGACCATGTGGTGTTTAGCTACCATGGCCTGCCGGAGCGCCACATCCTGAAGGGTAGCGACCACGGCTACTGCAAACTGGGCGCCTGCTGCAACACCTACAACAAGCGCAATAAATACTGCTACCGCGCCGCCTGCTTCGAAACCTCCAGGTTGCTGGCCGCCGAACTAGGCCTGCGCGAAGACCAGTACACGGTCTCTTTCCAGTCCAGGTTGGGCAAAGACCCCTGGTTGCAGCCTTACACAGATTTTGTGCTGAAAGATCTCCCGGCAAAGGGCGTACGGAAAGTGCTGGCCTACAGCCCCGCCTTTGTGGCCGACTGCCTGGAAACCACCATTGAGGTGGGCACCGAGTTTAAAGAGCTTTTCTTAGAGGCCGGCGGAGAGAAATGGCAACTGGTAGAAAGCCTTAACTCCAACCCCCAGTGGGTAGAGGCAGTGAAGGACATGATTCTGAAACACTAATTAAAGCAAAATTTGCCATCCTTATGGAGGTGCTACCCAGACCCCTAAAAGAACAAGCCACCGGAATTCAGTTTCCGGTGGCTTGTTCTTTTAGGGCTGTCTCCACCAACTAGGGTCATGTTGCTCCATGATACCTGTTTGCCTGCGTTGCCCCAACAGGAATCCTGCTCCAATTATATCCTTTTAAAGTCCACCCAGTAGTCCGAGGACTCGTCAGAGAAGTTTCGCACTTTTTGCAGCAACAGCTCGGCGTCGTCCTCCACGATCAGTTTTTCGCGTTGATCCGCTTTGATAAAGCCCTCTGCCACGCAATGATCCACCATATCCAACAACCTATCGTAGAACCCGTTTACGTTGTAGAAGGCAACCGGCTTGTGGATGATCCCCAACTGGTTCCAGGTAATGATCTCACAGATCTCATCGAAGGTGCCGAAGCCGCCGGGCATGGCCACAAAAGCATCGGACCGGGCGGCCATCATGGCTTTACGCGCATGCATCGTCTCCACCACATGCAGCTCGGTCAGGCCGTTGTGCGCCACCTCTTTAGCCACCAGACTCTGCGGGATCACCCCTATCGCCCTGCCTCCGTTTTGCAAAACCGCATCCGCGATAATGCCCATCAGGCCCACATTTCCGCCCCCGTAAACCAGGCTGATGCCTTGCTTTGCCATCAGGTGGCCCAGTTTTTCGGCCGCGTTGCGGTATACTTCATTCGTGCCGGAGTTGGCTCCGCAGAAAACGCCTATGCTTCTCATGTTATACTTTATTATGCCTTAACCCTGCCTGTGTAAGAAAGGCCCCGGCATATTGCCGGGGCCTTCGGTAATTATCGATCTATACTTATGTGCTATACCGGTTCTTTCTTATATAATTTTGCCAGCGTGTCAGCAACGTAGTCAACCTCGTCCGGGGTGTTATACTTACTAAAAGAGAAGCGCACCGATCCCCGGGTAGGGTCGATGTTAAGGGCGCGCAACACGTGCGAACCCGCGTTAGCACCACTGCTGCAGGCACTTCCCCCGGAAGCCGAAATTTTATTGATGTCGAGGCTAAACAGCAGCATCTCGTTTATATCGGAGGCAGGCAGGTTTACATTCAGCACCGTGTACAGGCTCTTGTCCGCCTCCGCAGACATGCCATTGAACCCAACCTCGGGCATTAGTTCGGATAATTTGTGGATCATCCGGTCCTTGAGGCCCTGAATATGCGTGTGGTGCTCTGACATGTGCTGATACGCTATTTCAAGCGCCTTTGCCAGGCCGATAATGCCATACACGTTTTCGGTGCCGCCGCGCATGTTCCGCTCCTGCGCGCCACCCTGGATCAAGGGTTTTATTTTGACGTTCGCATCGCAGTATAAAAAGCCAACCCCTTTTGGGCCATGGAACTTGTGGGCTGAGCCTACGATAAAACTGGTGTTTAATTGCTGCAGATCGTGTTTGTAGTGCCCCATGGTCTGCACCGTGTCCGAATGAAAAATGGCGTCATGGGCTTTGCATATCTCCCCAATGGCCGCTATGTCGTTTATATTGCCCAACTCGTTGTTGGCATGCATCAGGGACACCAGAGTTTTTGGTTGGCTGGCCAGCAGTTCCTCCAGGTGCGCCAGATCCAGGTTGCCCCTCTCATCGTGCCGCAGGTACGATACCTGCACACCTTCTTCTTTCTCCAGCAGCTCCATGGTGTGCAGCACCGCATGGTGCTCCAGCTTCGAGGAAATGGCGTGCGTGATCCCGAGTGTGCGGCAGGTACAGCGCAGTGCCGCATTGTCTGCCTCGGTACCGCCTGACGTGAAAAATATCTCAGCCGGGGAGGTGTTCAGCAAGCCGGCTACTGTTCTGCGCGCTTTCTCGATAGCCGACCTCACCTCACGGCCATGGGAATGGATGGATGACGGATTCCCAAAGTGCTCCAGCATAAAAGGGGCCATGGTATCGAAAACCTCCTTATCTAAAGGCGTAGTGGCAGCATTATCTAAATAAACACGCATAGCATCTGTTTTCACTTAAAAGTACTACTAAAGTATAAAAAATTGCGCCAGGAGACAGGGAAACCCTCCTTTCTCTTCTGGCGCAACTGTCAAGAGCCTGTTACAAAGTATAAAAATTACAACACATCAGGCTTTTACCGAGATGATCTCCTTGATATCGGCAATTATCTTGTTGGCCAGGTGCTCCGCTGTGGCATTGCTGTCTGACTCGGCGTAAATACGAATAATGGGCTCTGTGTTGGACTTGCGCAGATGCACCCACTCTTTATCGAACTCTATTTTTACGCCGTCTATAGTGTTGATCGGCTGCTTTGCGTAGCGCGCCTGCATTTGCCGCAGCACCTCGTCCACGTTCACCTCCGGGGTGAGCTCGATCTTATTTTTGGAAATATGGTAGTTCGGGTAAGATGCCCGCAGGCGCGTCATGCTCATGCCGGACTTCGCCAGGTGCGTCAGGAAAAGGGCGATGCCCACCAGCGCGTCGCGGCCATAATGCAGCTCCGGGTAAATGATTCCCCCGTTGCCCTCGCCGCCAATCACAGCCTGCTGTGCCTTCATCATGTTCACCACGTTCACCTCACCCACAGCGGCAGCAAAATACTCGCCACCAGCTTTCTCGGTTACGTCGCGCAGTGCCCTTGTGGAGGAAAGGTTTGACACGGTGTTGCCTTTCTGGTTTTTGAGTACGTAATCGGCCACAGCTACCAGGGTATACTCCTCCCCGAACATGCTGCCATCCTCGTTCACCAGGGCCAGCCGATCCACATCCGGATCCACCACAATACCCAGGTCAAACTTCCCTTTCTCGATCACCTTTGCTATCTCGCGCAGGTTTTCAGGAAGCGGCTCGGGGTTGTGCGGAAAATGGCCGTCTGGCTCACAGAAAAGTTTCTCCACCTGCTTTACCCCCAGCGCCTCCAGCAGCATTGGCACGGCTATGCCGCCGCTCGAGTTCACACAGTCTATCGCGATGGCAAAGTGCTTGGCTTTAATGGCTTTAACGTCCACCAACGGCAGTTCCAGTATCGCCTTAATGTGCTTTTTAATCGAAGTGTCTGATGTTTTATACTTGCCCAGGGCTGTTACCTCGGCAAACTCAAAGGCCTCCTTCTCCGCGATCTCCAACACCAGCTTGCCCTCCTCATCCGAAATGAATTCGCCTTTCTGGTTCAGGAGCTTCAGGGCGTTCCATTGCTTGGGGTTGTGGCTGGCCGTAAGAATAATGCCGCCGCCCGCTTTTTTAGCCGGCACCACCATCTCCACGGTGGGCGTGGTAGACAAGCCCAGGTCTATCACGTTTATGCCCAGGCCCTGCAGCGTGGCACAAACCAGCTTATTCACCATCTCTCCCGAGATGCGCGCATCGCGGCCCACAATGATGGTGTTGTTGCCGGTCGTTTTTAATACCCATGTTCCGTAAGCAGCGGCAAACTTCACCACATCAACAGGCGTGAGTCCCTCACCAGCCTGTCCGCCTATCGTACCACGTATTCCAGAAATCGATTTTATTAAAGCCACTTGTCGTCTTTATTTACTATGCAAAAGTAATCATTTACTTATACTTTAAGAAGCTTTCGTGCTGAATAGATCCGGAATTTACCCTTCATGGTGCGCACAGCACATGCACCTGATCAGTTGTTAGCCTGATGCATCCGAAGCATCTTGCCCCTGTTTTTTGTATCTTTACGCATATGACTGAGACTAATTTTGACGACAGCCCAAGAGGCAAACAGCTGCAGGCCTTTAACCGCCTGCTCGATATCATGGACGAGCTTCGGGAGAATTGCCCCTGGGACCGGAAACAGACCATGGACAGCCTCCGGCACCTGACCATAGAAGAGACCTACGAACTCTCCGACGCCATCATGAAGAACGATTTGCAGGAGATAAAAAAGGAAATCGGGGATATCATGCTGCACATGGTCTTCTACGCCCGCATCGGCTCCGAACTACAGGCCTTCGACATAGCGGACGTGCTGAACGGGGAATGCGAAAAGCTCATTTTCAGGCACCCGCATATTTACGGCGACACTACCGCCAACACTGAAGAGGAAGTGAAGCAGAACTGGGAAAAGCTTAAACTCAAGGAAGGGAATAAGTCTGTTTTAGGAGGCGTGCCTTCCTCGCTGCCTGCCCTGGTAAAAGCCATGCGCATTCAGGAGAAAGCACGGGGTGCCGGCTTCGACTGGGACGACAAATCAGAAGTATGGGGGAAGGTGCAGGAGGAACTGCAGGAGTTTGAGGCAGAATTTAACGTAAAAGACACTGCTACCATAGACCAGAAAAAGGCCACTGCTGAGTTTGGCGACGTGTTGTTTTCGTTGATAAATTTCGCACGCTTCGTCGACATCAACCCGGAAGAGGCGCTGGAAAGAACCAACCTGAAGTTTATAGCACGGTTTCAGTACCTGGAAACGGAGGCGGCCAAAGATGGCAAACAACTACAGGACATGAGCTTGAACGAGATGGACTATTATTGGAATAAAGCAAAAAACCTCTAATTTATTATTTAAGTTAACTATTCAGGTTTTATATTTAATGCGTTTTAAAAAGTAAGCAATGGTTAGTTGTGGCTTCTCTGCTCCTTTCCCTTACTTTTTATACTTTGGCAGAGAATAGATTTGCGGTGTACGGAAGTGAGGGAATCCCTTAAGAATTGCGTTTGCGTTGCAATTGCAGTACGATTTGAAAAGTCAATTAAATTACCTTAGAAATTTACTTCACGTAATTACCTAAAGAAGCAGAAGCTGACGACCTGCCATGAAGCGGCATGTGAAAACAGGCCTTGAATTGATGTAGATACTTTGGATAAGAAATTAAAATATATAGATTTGTAAAGCAACAAGAGTACGTACACGTAAAAAGCGCTGTTCACTCGGAAAAACAGGTCCTTTACTGAAAAAACGGAAATATTTTTTTCAAATTTTCTGCTTTAGGGTGTATGAAAATTGGAGAAAAAGCAGAAATTGCAAATTCAATCAAGAACTAAATGCTAAAATTTTACATTACCTATTAACACAAACAAATTAAACACAACACAAACAGCTAAACTTTAAACTTTAAAAAAATGGAAAAAAAGACTGCAGTAGTAAGCAAAAATGCTAATGTAGAAACTAATGCCAGCACTGGTGGCTCGTTATTTGCTTCTATCGTTATTCCGTTGGCAATTCTGGTATGTATCCTGCTCTATATGTTTGTGCTTGGTAACCCGGCAAACTTCGAAGGTGGTAGCAACGAGAATCATCCGATGCCAGGTAATTACTTAGGTATTGTATACAAAGGTGGTTGGGTTGTTCCTATCCTGATGTCTCTTGTGCTGATGGTATTCATCTTCGCTATTGAGCGAGTGCTTACAATCAGCAAGGCAAAAGGTACTAAGAGTGTTCCTGCATTCGTGCGTGCCATCTCTGCCAAGTTGAACCAGCGTGACATTAACGGCGCCATTGCTGCCTGCGACGCACAAAAAGGCTCTGTAGCCAATGTGGTGAAATCAGGATTGCTGAAGTACAAGGAAATGCAGAACGAGCCTGAGCTTTTAAAAGCTGAGAAGATCGCTGCCATTCAGAAAGAGATCGAAGAATCTACAGCGCTGGAACTTCCTATGCTGGAGAAAAACCTGGTTGTTATCTCTACCATCGCATCTATCTCTACCCTGGTTGGTTTGATCGGTACAGTACTTGGTATGATCAAGGCCTTCTCGGCCCTGGCTGCTGCTGGTACTCCGGATGCAACAGCACTATCTAACGGTATCTCTGAGGCCTTGATCAACACGGCGCTAGGTATTACAGGTTCTGCCCTTGCCATTATTGCATACAACTATTTCACAAGCAAAATCGATGAGTTAACGTATAGCATAGATGAGGCTGGCTTCAGCATTATCTCTACATTCGCTGCTCAGCACGAAACTACTGGTGCTCCAGTAAGACCACAAACTGTTTAATTGAATTTAACACAAGAAGATGCCTAAAGTAAAAGTAAAAAGAACCAAACCTACATTGGATATGACACCGATGGTGGACTTGGCCTTCTTGCTGGTTACTTTCTTTATGCTCACAACAAAGTTTGCTCCTGAGGAGGCGGTGATTGTAGATACACCATCGTCCATTTCAGAGATCAAACTACCCGAATCCAACGTAATTACCATAACGGTTGATAAAAACGACCGGGTATTCTTTGGCGTAGACGGGAAGCAGACAAAGGAAGCACTACTCAACAAGATGGCAGGCAAGTACGGTGTTAGCTTCAGTCCGGCAGAATCGGAAACTTTTTCGTTATTAGCGAACTTCGGCGTTCCCATGAACAGACTGAAGTCTTACCTGGCCCTGGAAACCAACGACCGCAAGGCGTTTGACAAGACCGCTCCTGGAATTCCGGTTGACTCGACCAACAATGAGTTGTCTGACTGGATTTTACAGACGCGCCTTACAAACCCTAAAGTGGTAATTGCGATCAAAGGGGACTCAGATGTGAGCTACGAAACGGTTCAGAAGGTGATCAACACCCTGCAGGCTAGAAACGTAAACAGGTTTAACCTGATTACTGACATGGAAAATAAACCGCAAAACCTTTAACCGAGACTAGAAATGGCTGAAATACAAGAAAAAGGCGACTCCGGTAAGGGCGGGAAGAAAAGAGCTAAAAAGATGTCGGTCCACCTGGACATGACACCCATGGTAGACCTTGCCTTCCTTTTGCTTACATTTTTCATGCTTACTACCACGTTCAGCAAGCCACAGACCATGGAGATCAACATGCCGATTAAGGATGTTGACGAAACGGAGCAGATTGCGCTGAAAGCGAGTAACGCCATGACGATCATACTGGGCGAAGATGATAACCTGTATTACTATTTCGGCCTTGGCGACCCAGCTGAGAACCCGGAAGTGGTAGACACAGATTACTCTGCAACTGGTATTCGCAAAGTGCTTTTATCACCACGCGTAAAGTCAAATGAAAAGATGACGGTGATGATAAAGGCCATGGAGAAATCGCGCTACAAGAATGTAGTTGACATTTTAGATGAATTGAAAATCACTGATACAAGAAAGTTTGCCCTTGTCGATATTTCAGACAATGACAAGCAGCTTATTCAGCAAAAAACCGGACAATAGATATGGACGCAAGTAAGTTATCAAAAGCATCGCTTGATGATATCGTCTTTGCAGGACGAAACAAAGCATACGGTGCCTACCTACTTCGCAGACTTTACAATAGTCATATCATTAAGGCCGCTCTTATCGCAACAGTATTGTTCTTTTTATTTATCAGCGTGCCGTTGATCAGTAAATTGATAGCTGGCGAAGAAGAAGAGGCAGTGGTAGAACGCATTGTAACGGAAGTAGAGTTGGCCCAGCCACCTCCAATTGATGAGGCAACACCACCGCCGCCACCGCCACCGCCGGATCTTCCGCCGCCGCCGCCGCCAGTTCGCGCCAGTGTAAAATACACACCGCCAATTGTAAAGCGCGATAACGAAGTAGTGGAAGAGGAAGAAATTCCGGACGTGGAAGTATTGGAAGAAATTGATGCCGGTAAGAAAACGGTAGAAGGCGTTAAAAACGCGCCACCCGATCTTGGCGACATCAATGGAACAAGCGATGTGGTGGCTGAAGTAGTAGAGGAGAAACCTTATACATACGTAGAGCAGATGCCCTCTTTCCCTGGCGGCGAAACGGAGATGCTTCGGTACCTGAGTAAGAACATCCGCTACCCGGCCGCAGCGCAACGTGCAGGAGTTGAAGGACTGGTTGTTCTTTCATTCGTAGTAAGCAAAACAGGGGAGATATCTGAGATTCAGGTGATCAAGAACCTCGGCGCTGGTACAGATGAAGAAGCAGTACGCGTTGTAAAGACAATGCCGAAGTGGACGCCAGGAAAGCAGAACGGTAGAACAGTACCTGTTCGTTATACCTTACCTGTCCGATTCACGATCAAATAAGCACTATCGCATAAAACAGAAAAGGCCCGCTATCACAGCGGGCCTTTTCTGTTTTATGCGATAGCCATCCACAAAAACCCTATGTGAAACATAAGACTTGTTAAAACAATGCTCAGATCCGGATTTGATAGCTCTCAAATCCGGAATAAAGGAGATTCAGGGATGAAGTCCGCGTAAAATTGCTTACCCAACCCGCACAATACAAAGGTGTTGTACGGGGAATGCTCAGGGTAGAACCGATCGGTTTTAAGCAAAGTTTTCATTCTCTAAATTTACTAACATGCAAAAGAGCTATTACTTAAGCACTACTTTTAATAAAGTGGTATTCGTGAATCGCAACAAAAATTACGGCGCATTTTACCTCAGATGTATTTATGAAAAGAATATTGTTATGGCCGTTTTCATAGCATCATCCGTATTTTCAATAATGCTGATAGCACCGATTATCCGGAATTATTTTTTCCCGGAACAAGTGGATCACACCCTGCCAAACGACACCTATACCGGCACATTGATAGATATTATACCTCCAAACGTAATACCAGAGAAGCCAAAGACAGCGGAAACTGTTGTGCAACCTAAAAAAGAGAAAGTGAAAACGGAAGTATACGTGAAGCCGAAAGTGGTAAAAGACGAAGCAGCTATAACTGAAACATCGCTTGCAGACCAAAGTGACCTGGCTAATGCCGATTTCGGAACCAAAAAGATCGAGGGTAATCCGCCGTCCATACCTGATATAGCGCTGGCTGATGTACCCCCTACCGGACTTGGCGAGGGAGACAAGAAAGCAGCGCCAGAGATCTTTATTTATGTGGAGGAAATGCCCGAGTTTAAAGGAGGCGAAAATGCTATGCTACAATACATAGCAAAAAGGATCAATTACCCCGCTATGGCGCAGCGTCAGGGCCTGGAGGGATTAGTGGTAGTATCTTTTGTTGTATCAGAAAGCGGAAAAATCATAGATGCAACCGTATTAAAGGGCCTGGGGGCCGGCACTGATGAAGAAGCACTTCGGGTGATAAGAGAAATGCCTGAATGGAAGCCAGGCAGGCAGAACGGAAGAGCAGTGTCTGTGCGCTATACGGTTCCGATCAGATTCAGTATAAGGTAAAAAGATAGGTATGAAAAAGTAGGGGCAAACAAGCTGTTTTGCGTGCTCCTACTTTCATATTAAGGCTATAAACACTATTTTTAGGGGTTATATAATAATATAAGGCAATAACAAAGTATGCTAAGACCTCAAAGAGAAAAACCCGCAGGGAACCTTGCCCAAAGGTTTGTACGTATGTTCACTTTGCTCATGACTTTGCTGTATGTAGCACTGGGGTTGTTTCTGATGTTCATCGATACGCAGCAGTTCAACCTCGATATATCGTATGAAGTAAGAATGATACTTGGGGGTATACTCATACTCTATGGTGCAGCCAGGTTCATACGGGTTTATCAGCTTAACAGAAAGTCTAAAAATAAACAGGATGAAGAATAAGACAGTCACCTTACTTGCAAGCAACGTACTCCTTAGTTTATTTTCGTGCGGCGGAGACCCCAGGACCGAGTTGGATACACCGACAACCGGCAAGATAAACATCAGTGTGGATGAAACTTTTAAACCGATCCTGGAGAGCCAGGTAGATACCTTTGAGGGCATTTACAAGTACGCAGATATTAACGCGGCTTACAAACCAGAGGGGGAAGTTGTGAAAGACCTGCTGAACGACAGCATCAGAGTAGCTGTTCTGTCCAGGGAGCTGTCGCCCAGCGAAACGGCAGTTTTCGAAAAAAAGAAACTTATACCCCGATCCACTAAAATAGCGATCGATGCCATTGCCCTCATCGTAAACCGCAACAACAATGACAGCTTGCTAACTGTAGAAGAGCTGCAGAAAATATTCTCAGGTCGGGCAAAATCATGGAAGGACTTAGACCCGGATTCTAATTTAGGAGACATTACGATCGTGTTCGACAACAATAATTCTAGCACAGCGCGGTATGTCCGGGACTCCTTAACAGCAACGCAGCAATTGCCGCCTAATACATTTGCCGCAAAATCGCATAATGCACTGATAGACTATGTAACAGAAAACGAAAACGCCATAGGCGTAATTGGTGTAAACTGGATCAGCGATTTTGATGACTCCACAGCATTGGGATTTCAGAAGCGAATTAAGGTAATCGGCATAAGTCGTGACCCCAACCCCTTGCATACCGATAGCTATTACAAACCTTTTCAGGCTTACATTGCGCAGGGCACTTATCCCTTGCGCAGGTACTTATATATCATTAGCACAGAAGGCCGTACTGGGCTTGGCACAGGATTTGCATCATTTGTGGCAGGCGACAAAGGGCAGCGGATCATATTGAAATCGGGCCTGGTGCCTGCCACAATGCCAGTACGCGTTGTCGGCTTTCGCAACTAAATACTTTTTCTTAAACTAAACTGAAACAACTAAACTTGAATACCATGACAAATAACTGGAAGTTTGTAGTTCTAATGGCGGCAGCCTTCCCTGCATCAGCAGCTTTTGCACAAAGTGGTGCAGGACAAAAAGCCGTTGACTTAGAGCGCTATGAAGAAGCTAAATCTATCTACAAATCGCAGCTGGGTAGTAAAGATGCCGACAATGCATACTTTGCAATGGGCGATATTTACCTGAAGACTGAAAAGTTAGACTCTGCCGCATATTATTTTAACCAGGGCATAGCCAAAAACAAGAAGTCTTCTATCAACTATGTTGGCTTAGGCAAAGTGGCCCTTCAGAAAGGCGACAAAAATAAAGCAGAAGATTATTTTAAAGAAGCATTGAGAGGCAGAGGCAAGAAAGATTCTTTCGTGCTTTCTATGATAGGTGATGCTTATGTAAACACGCCGAATGCTACGGAGGCAGAGATCAACAAAGGCATTGATTACCTGAAACAGGCTATTGACCGCGACAAGAACAATGCGGTTGCCAACCTAATTCTGGGAGATGCTTACCTTACCCTAAAGAAAGGTGGCGAGGCCATGACAAATTATGACCGAGCCATACAGTTAGACGATCGTTATGCGAAAGCCTATTTAAGAAGAGGCCAGTTGTATACCAGCTCCCGTAACTATAACGAAGCAGAAGCCGCGTTTAAGAAAGCGATTGAGATCGATCCGAATTATGCACCTGCTTACCGCGACCTTGGTGAGTTGTATTACTTTGCCGGACAGTACGACAAGGCTCTATCCACTTTCCAGAAATACGTGGACATGGCAGAAGATACGCCGGAGACGCGGGCAAAGTATGCCTCGTTCCTGTTCTTAACTAAAAATTATGACCAAACCTTAAAGGAGGTAGAGCAGGTATTACAAAAAGACCCGGCCAACACGGTTATGAACCGCTTAAGAGCATATTCTTACCTGGAATTGGGCAAGCCTGAGAAAGCTTTGGAGGCTATGAACACTTACCTCTCTAAAGTTGACCAGAACAAGTTGATTGCGGAAGATTACGCTTACTTCGGCAAAATCTACAGTAAGAACAACCAACCGAAGAAGGCAATCGAGAACCTGAACATTGCAATCCAAAAGGATACAGCCAACGCCGACCTGTACTATGACCTGGCTAACGCCTATGCCCGTGAGCAGCAGTATGACAAGGCAATTGAGGTGTATAAAATGAAGCAGGATAAATTAGGCGCTTCTAACACGGATTATTTCCATATGGGTAATGCGTATATGATGGCCAGCGACTTTAAGAAAGCGGATTCTACATACGCCAAGATTACCGAAACTAACCCTACCTATGCCTACGGCTATATCTGGAGAGCGCGTGCACAAGCTAACCAAGACCCGGAGACAGAGCAAGGATTGGCGAAGGGCATGTACGAGGAGTTTATTAAGCAAGCCGGCACTGAAGCTGATAAGTATAAGAAAGAGCTTATTGAAGCTAACACTTACTTAGGGTACTATAACTACCTGCAGGGAAACCGAGATGAGGCGGTAAAATATTACCAGGCAGTTCAGCAGCTAGACCCTGAGAACACGCAAGCAAAAGCAGCGCTTACTGAAATTAACAAGACTGCCAAGAAGAAGAAATAACCCACTTCTTTTGACATCATAAAAAAAAACCTGCTCTAATTGGAGCAGGTTTTTTTTTATGGAGTTGCGCATGTTTCATACTAACAAACACGTTCATAAACGCCGGGTGAAAGATTTAGCCACCGAAGTTTACGAATTGTTTTCCGGCTTATCTTCGTAGAGGCTCCATTTATCCAGCACCGCCTGAAAATCTGAAGGCAGGTCAGTTTCAAAATGAATGGCCTGCTTGCTTACCGGGTGTACAAACCCCAAAGACTTAGCGTGTAGCGCTTGCCGGGGCATTAATTTGAAGGCATTCTCCACAAACGCTTTATACGTACCGTTAGGCGTGCCTGCTAATATCTTGTCGCCTCCGTAAGTAGCGTCAGAAAACAAGGGATGCCCCAGGTATTTCATATGTGCCCTGATCTGGTGCGTACGTCCAGTCTCCAGGTTACATTGCACCAAGGTTACGTACTGAAAACGGCGCAGCACTTTATAGTGCGTCACGGCATGCTTGCCGTACTCCCCTTCGGGGTATACCGCCATCACTTTTCTGTCTTTGGCACTGCGCCCCACATGGCCGGTAATAGTGCCCTGCTCCTCCTTCATCGCTCCCCATACCAAAGCATAATAGGTGCGCTCTATAGAGTGATCAAAGAATTGCTTGGCCAGATAAGCCATACTATAGTCTGTTTTGGCAATTACGAGCAAGCCGGATGTGTCTTTGTCAATGCGGTGCACCAGGCCAGGCCTTCCTTCTCCGTTGCGCGAGGTAGGCAGGTTCTGCAAATGGTATACGAGGGCATTCACCAGGGTGCCGGTCCAGTTATTATAAGCGGGGTGCACCACCATGCCCGCCCCTTTGTTCACCAAAAGTAGCTCATCGTCCTCGTATACAATCTCCAGGGGTATATCCTCTGCCAGTATATCCGTATCGCGTGGGGGCTCTGCCAGCGTGATGGTAATCACATCAAACGGCTTTACCTTGTAGCTGACCTTTACAGGCTTGTGATTTACCTGCACCGCCTCCGACTTAATCGCGCCCTGTAACTTATTCCGGGTTACATTTGGCAACCTATCCATCAGAAACTTATCGAGGCGCAACAACGATTGCCTGCTATCCACCACGATACGGTGGTGTTCGTAAAGTTCATCAGAATCTTCTGCAGTTTCTTCCTTATCAATATAATAAGCCACGGGTACTTTTATAATTTACTGGTACTAATACAAAAAAAGAAAGCCGAAGTAGATACATCGGCTTTCTCAAACTATAGAAATTAGTGCTACTAGTTCTTCTTTTTGGTAGAAGACTTAGCTGGTGTTTTTGCCGGCGTTTTTGCCGGTGTAGCAACTGGCTTAGAGGCCGCCGGCTCTGGTGTTTGCTGAACTTTAGATGGATCTACACCCAGTTTCTTCAAAACAAGTGGGGAGATATCGCCGTCCTCAGGTCCGGCTAAAAGTGCCTGGTTGCTGATAACATATGTGAAACCATTCTCCTTGGCCACATCTTTAATTGCCTTGTCAATCTTGGTGATAACCGGGTCTACCAAAGACTTTTCCTTTTGCTGAAGAGAAGCCTGTGCATTACGCTGAAACTCCTGAATAGAGTTGTTCAGGTTCATCAACTCCTTCTCCTTGTCCTCACGGATCGTTTTGTCCATAGTAGAGGCTCCTTTCTCATAAGCCTGCATCTTACTCTCGTACTCAGCATACTTGGTCTTCAGCTGGTTCTCAAGCTGTGTGCTGTGCGTTTTCAGCTGCGACTCTATCTCCTTGCTCTCTGGCAATTGCAGCAGGATGTATTCCACATTCGTATAACCAATCTTTAGAGGCTGGTCGTTACTTTGTGCAAACGTCGCAAAGCTAACAAGTAAAAACGCTACTACTAAGGTTTTGATTTTGTTCATCATTGGTTGGTAAATTAAATAATCAGAGTTTAGTTTTTAGACTTCTTTTTGGTTGCTGGTTTCTTAGTTGCCGGCGGACTTTCCTGCTGCGTGCTGGTAGAGTCTGGCTCCGGTAAATTGTTTGGGTCATCCACCACACCGCTTACAGGCCTGGTTCCCGGCGCATTCTGCTTATCAGACGCTAATCCAAGTTCTTCCAGCACGTATTCTGTGTAATCATGCACAGGGTTGGTGTAGATCATCACCAGGTCGCCTGATTTATCGAACATGATCTGCAGGCCTTTTGCCTTAGATACTTTTTCAACAGCTGTAAACACTTCGTCCTGTATAGGCCGCATCAGTTCCTGGCGACGTTTAAACATCATGCCTTCGTAACCGAATATCTTGCGTTGGTAATCCCTTAATTCAGTGTCTTTCTTGGCTATCTCGGCTTGGCGTTTCTTCTTCATCTCCTCTGTCAGGAGAACCTCCTCAGCCTTAAAATCCTGCTTCAGCTTATCTGTCTGTTGCTGCAGTTGCTCGATTTCCTTTTGCCAGGCATCAGCGTATTTGTCCATCTCCTGCTGCACTTTATTATAGGCAGGCATCTTGCTCAGGATAAAATTTGAGTCAATATAGCCAAACTTCTGTGCCTGCGAAACATGCGCCAGCAAAAAGCCCGTTAAAAAGATGAACAAAAACTTCTTCATACTAATTCCTCTTTAGCGTATCTGCTGCCCGATGATAAAGTGGAACATTCCGCGCTTATCATTCTGGCCACCCGGCAGGGTATCCAGTCTCCAACCGTAGTCAAAGCCCAGCATACCGAAGGCTGCCATAAATATTCTGGCGCCCACACCCGTTGAGCGATAGAGCTTGAAGGGGCTAAACCTGTCATAAGAGCCAAAGTTGTTACCAGCTTCCAAAAACGCCAGGCCATAAATGGTAGCCGCCGGGTTTGGAGAGATCAGGTAACGGGCCTCCAGCACAAACTTATCATAAGCCACGCCACCCGCAGATCGCAACGTCGCATTGTCGTTGTTCACTACTTTCTCATCGTCGTAACCCCGCAAGCCGATATATTCGGTTCCTACAAAGATGTTGCCACCTCCTAAACCGGAACCACCCAGCTTAAAGCGCTCAAAAGGGCCGATCTCTTCATCCGAGCTATATGTTCCCAAAAAGCCAAAGTGCGCTCTTGTATTCAATACCAAATTCCCTGCCAAGTTTATGAAGTACGATGCATCAAACATCCATTTGTTAAACTCGATGTATTCAAACTGGTCTTTCCTGTCGGAAAGCAGCGAATACGGCGGGGTAAGGTTTACGCTTAACGAGATAGCAGAGCCTCTTCTCGGAAACGTGGGATTGTCTATGCTGCTACGTCCGATGGTGTTCACAAAGGATATACTGTTCGATATACCGTCGTCGAAGCCGGGGAAGAGCTGGTAGTTGTTTAATTTGTAGCGGTTGTAAGACAGCGAGTGATTCATGTAAAAATAATCATCCGGCCAGCTCAGCCGTCGGCCCAGGCTAATGGCGCCGCCATCCACGTTCAGGCGCTGATCCAATTCAGAGTTCGGGATGCGCCTGACAGTTTTAAACAGGCTGGTTGTTAAGGAATTGCGCTTGCGGCCTCCTAACCATGGCTCTGTAAACGACAGGGAATACGACTGGTAGTACTTTCCGTTTGCCTGCACGTTCAGCGACAGGCGCTGTCCGTCGCCACTTGGGATTGGCCGCCACTCTGATAAGTTGAAGAGCTTGCGCGTAGAGAAGTTATTTAACGTTAAACCGACAGTACCTACCGCGCCAATAGGGCCACCCCAACCGCCGGATAAGCTTATCTGGTCGTTTGGCCGCTCTACCACACTATAATTGATGTCTACGGTTCCATCCGCCGGGTTCGGGATAGGTGCCAGGCCAATCTGCTCCGGATCGAAGTAACCTAGTCCGGCCAGTTCGTTTCGGGAACGGATCAGGTCGTCGCGGCTGTACTTCTGGCCAGGCAAGGTGCGCAGCTCGCGCAAGATCACGTGGTCGCTGGTTTTGTCGTTACCCGATACCGTTACTTTATTGATCGTTGCCTGCGGCCCTTCTGTCACGCGCATTTCCAGGTCAATCGAGTCACCGACTATTGCCACTTCCACAGGGTCGATGCTGGAAAATAGGTAGCCGTCGTTCTGGTAAAGCGCCGACACATCAACTCCTCCGGTGGGGTTATAAGTCAGGCGCTTCTCCAGCTCCTGTTGGTTGTAAATGTCTCCTTTATCGATGCCCAGCACTCTGCTCAGGTAGGCATCGTCGTAAATATAGTTTCCTTTCCAGGTAATGTTGCGGTAGTAATAGCGGTTGCCCTCGTCTACTGTAATTTTAATACCCAGCCTGTCATCGCTGATCCGGTAAACTGAGTCAGAAACGATGGTTGCATCCCGGTAACCTTCCGCATTATAGAAGTCAAGCAAGAGGTCCTTGTCGGCTTCGTACTCGCTCTTCTGGTACTTAGAAGAGGTAAATATCTTATAGAACTTTTTCTCCTTGGTCTTTTTAAGCTGGCGCTTCAGCTTTTTATCCGTGAACGCCTCGTTGCCCACTATCTCGATCTCCCCGATCTTTACCTTGTTTCCTTTGTCTACGGCAATATCCAGCACCACACTGTTGGGCAGCGTGGTGGAAGGCCGCTGCACGATGTTTACCTTCGCGTTCAGGTAGCTTTTCTCGTTGTAATACTTCCGGATCGCGTTACGGGTGCTGTTCAGCACGGCATCCGTCACAATTTTACCTTTCTGCAAGGGCACTTTGCCTTTCAGGGCGTCTGCCTGCGTTTTGCTAATTCCGCTAAAGCTGAAATCTGCCAGGCGCGGGCGTTCCTTCAGCGTAAAGTTTAACCAGATGCGGCTACCTTCCGTTTTGGTCACGAACACCTCCACATCGCCCAGAATGCCCTGCTCCCATAGTTTTTGGATGGCACGGCTAATATCCTCGCCGGGCACCGTAATTTCGTCGCCAACCTTTAGGCCTGTTACCGAGATCAGTGCGGTGGGGTCTAGAAAATTAGCGCCACTTACCGTAATACCTGCAATGGTATATTGCTGCGGCTGCGCGTAATCTATAGGGTTTGATGGCGAAGGCTTGGTTAGAACTTGAGACGAAGCTGTGCCTGCTATTAACAGAAACACAAGCACCCAGATGCATCTTGTCATTAATATTTTCACTTGGTTAGTTGTTCACTGGTTTTCCCGAACCTGCGCTCGCGGCGTTGGTACGAAACGATTGCTTCATATAAGTGCTCTTTCCTGAAGTCAGGCCAAAGCAACTCCGTGATATATAATTCAGTATAAGCTAACTGCCACAGCAGAAAATTGCTTATCCGCTGCTCACCGCTGGTGCGTATCAGCAGCTCAGGGTCTGGCATGCCTGCCGTCGACAGGTACCGGCTTACAGTAGATTCATCAATTGTATCTTCCTGTATAATACCCTGATCCACTTCATGCGCAAGTCGTTGCATGGCTTGGGTAATATCCCAACGGCCACTGTAGCTTAAGGCCAGCACCAGCGTCATGCGGCTGTTCTGGCTGGTCATCTCAATGGCTTCGCGCAACTCTTGCTGGCAAGAAGCCGGCAAGCTCGCGGTATTGCCAATTGTTTGTAAGCGGATATTATTTTTGTTGAGTGTAGCGGTTTCCTTTCGGATCGTGGAGACGAGCAGCTGCATCAGAGCCGACACTTCCACTGCCGGTCTTTTCCAGTTTTCTGTTGAGAAAGCATACAAGGTTAAATACTCTACCCCCAGCTCTGCCGCACTTTCTACAGTTTCGCGCACTGCCGTAATCGCGCTCTGATGCCCGAATATGCGCAAACCACCCCGTTTCTTCGCCCAGCGCCCGTTTCCGTCCATTATAACGGCAATATGTCTGGGTAAATTGTTTAAGTCTACTTTCTCTTTAAGCTGCATTAAAACACAATTTCCTTGCAAGTTACTAAAAGCAAGACAAATTTGTGAAAGTTTAATGTCCTAATCTAAAATTCCGGGCTTGTTTTTGTAAGGAGGGGGGCAATTTACCTGATAAATAGTATAAGAAATACTTATTCCGTTGTAAAAAAGCCAGTCATTGTCGTAAGGGTTGGCCAGGGTCTTGCCATCAATCTCAAATAAATTGTCTGCCTGGTCGGTGAAGAGCTTACGGGCCCCAAACTCCAGGCCCAGGTTCCAGTGCTTGCTTAAGGCGTATTTTACCCCCACCCCAAACGGAATGGCAATGGCCAGATTTGTCTCGAATGGCTTCATCAGCTGGCCGCTGAGGTCATTGTTTTCAGTGGATAAGCGCACGTTATAAACAATGCCCGATACGCCGCCAAACAGGTAAGGCGACACACGGATCTTCTGGCTCAGGTCGTAGTAATCAAGGAAGTTATACTCGGCCACCACAGAGAGCTCTGCCACCGAAATGGCCGCATTTGCTTCCCGGTAATTCGGCAGGGGCAGGTCAAAGGCCTTGTCGCTGAAGGTGTTGTCATCAATTATCCGGTGACTCAGCAAGAGCCCACCCCGTAAGGTGATGGGCTGCGAGACATCGCGCCGGTAAAAAACAGTAAGGGCTGGCTGATTATTTAAGAATCGATAGGACGGGGCAAGTTCACCCTTATAATTAGCACCTCCGATCCCTACCCCGATCTCACTAGTGGAAACCGAGTTCTGGGCGAAAGCAGGCAGCGTAAACAGAAGAAAGATCCCAACCTGCTGTAAAGCACAAAGCAGGGGCACGCGTTTAGTTATTTTCAAATTCATGTAGGTAGATAACGGAATTTACAAAATAACGATGCTTTGCTTTTTCTATTATCTAAACTTCGGGCTCCTCACCCCAGGCGAAAGAATGTAATTGATGGTTAAGCTGGTGGTAATATACCAGTCGTCGTCCGATCTGTTTCCTCTGCGTTGGTTATTGGGCGTGCCGTAATCATCCGGGAAGGTGATGATAGAGTAAGGAGTGCCGCTTGGGTCCGGCACCGTACCAAAGCCGCTCATGGCGCTGCGGTCTGAGAGCAAGGCCGCAGCCTTCGGGTTGCTGCCTCCGCCGTTCAAGATGTCGCTTTTAAAGGCATACCCCCCACTGGAGTCATCCAGGTAATCTGTAAAGGTTTTACGCCAGCCAAGCTCCAGGCTTAAATCCCAGTTTCGGTCCAGTTTGTACCGTAGTCCTACACCAAATGGAATCGATATCCCTATCTTCTTGTATGGGTCGGGGTAATCTCCTTCTGCATACTGCCCCTCGGTGCCCAGCGGCTGTAGCTCGTACCAACCTGTAGGAATATCGTCCTCTGGGGTAATGCCCGGGAAGGTGCCGTTCTCATAATATGCTTTGGGGTTATGATGAAAAACAGCCAGCCCGAAAAACATGTAGGGCACAAAGTCCGGACGGCGCTGGTAGGTCTGGCGGTTCTCAAACAGGTCAACCACGGCAACCAGGCTCAGCTCCTTTATATCGTTCCGGAACGAGAGGTTGCGACCAAACCGGCCCATATTCTGCGATTCGTTAATGGAAGCGCTCAGCATGTCGTCGCCCATGATGCGGCCCCAGTGGAATGCGGCCTTACCGGAAATACGCGGGCGGTACCTGCGTGTGTAACTAATGCCCACATTGGGCCGCGTGGATTTAAAGCGCAGACTTGTAAAATCAGGCTCCGGCACGATATCCCCAAAGTAGTTCATCGCCCCTAAGCTAAATCCAACAGAGCCATACCGCTTCCTCATCGTGAAAAGCTGAGCCTCCGCATCCATGGCCATAAAGGTCATGGTGAGGACAAACAGTAAAATCAGGGCGTAGAGACTTCTCATAAACAAAGCAATTACAAAGATTGGGAGTCAATTGAGGGGTAACACCCAACTTATTAATTATTAAGCAAAATTAAGGATAATTCGCTGTAAAAGAAGTAACATAAAGCATATTTAATATAAATTACCTTATAATTATATTTCTTTTATCTAATCCCCAGTTAAGCTTGCTCCTGAGGGTGCTCAGAAAGTTAACATGATGAAGTTTTATAAGCCGGGCTGAAAAATCTGCACGCCGCACCGCCAGCTGCACCGACATGTCCACGGGGGTGGACCGGGAGTCTAAGGAGGCCAGGTAACCGCTGCTCCTGCCCTCTACCTCAAATGAGATTACGCTGCGGTCAGAAACGATCATGGGGCGCACGTTCAGGTTATGCGGGCATACGGGGGATATCACGAAATTGTTGGTCTGAGGGAGCACCAGGGGTCCTCCGCAGCTAAGGGAGTAACCCGTAGAGCCTGTGGGGGTTGCCACCACCAGGCCATCGGCCCAATAGGAGTTCAGGTACTCGCCGTCGATGTAGGTATGCACCACGATCATTGCAGAGCTATCGCGCTTAAGCACACTAAACTCATTTAGGCCGAAGTTGATCCCGTCAAACATCTCCTGGTCCGAGTCTACCCGTATCAGCGCCCTGTCGTCTAAAGTATAATGGCCCTTGTACAGGGCGTCAATAGCGATGCTGATGCTATCGTAGGGAATGGTGGCCAGGAACCCAAGCCGGCCCGTGTTGATGCCCAGTATGGGAATTTCCTGGGCTCCCACATACGTAACCGCGTCCAATAGCGTTCCATCGCCGCCAATGCTCAGCACCACATCCACACCTTCCAGCTTGTCGCCGCGGTTAAACGTTTGGACGCCGGTGGGCAGGTTCAGCGTGTTTTTCAAGTATAGCTGAAAGTGCTCTACCATGAACAGCTCCGCTTTCCGGCGCAGCAACTCATCGAAGAGCATCTGGATAAAAGGCGCGATGTTATCACTGAATGGTTTGCCGAGTATAGCTATTCTCATTACTGGTTCGGTTTAAAAGGGTATGCGCCCGCTAAAGTAAAAGCCGCGGTCGCCTTCCCGGTTCAGGGTGTACTCCAAGCGAAACACAAAATCATAGAACGTGACCACGTGCAACCCGAGCCCACCGCCGGCTAAAAAACGGTTCGTCAGCGAGTTGCCCTTCCCAAAAATATTGTCCACCACGTATCCCGCGTCTGTAAAGCCGTTCAGGTAAACAGCCAGCGGGATGTTGTTGAATTTCGGGTTATCTATAAATTTAAGCTTTATACTTTTAATGTCAAGCAGTTGCCGCGTTATACCCTGTTTAAAAAGCCCGTAGTGCTGCCCGCCCACCACGTACAGCTCGTAGCCCCTCACGTACGAGCGGTAGCCCATGGCAATATTATCGGCAAAGGCATGGCTGCCGGCCAGGCGCACCTGCCCTTCTATTCCCGCTGTGTAAAAATACTTATCCGAAAGCGGCAGGTAGCTGACATACTTTGCCCGTGCCGTGGTAAAAGGAGAGCCAGTATTTTGCAGAAAAAAGGTTTGTGCCACGCCTGCCTCAAAATAACTACCCGTAAGCGGGTACACAAAGTTGTTGCGCAGGTTTACCACCTTATACAGCTCCAGCCGGAGGTACTGCCGTTCGGTAAGGGCGCGCGTGTAATAGTCGGGGTTTAGCCGGAGCACGGAGTCCGATATCTGCTCGTTATGGTACGAGAGGCGCAGCCCCTCCTGCCGCAGCACGCTTTGGCGGTGAACGATGCCCGCCGCCACAGATGTACGCTTAATGGGCAGTACCTCCTCCTGCTCCACAAAGCGCTGCCTGTTGTTCAGATTGGTGTAGCTAGTCACGCGGCTCCGGTAATCAGAAACGGCCACCTCCGCACCCAGGTTTTGCTTCCGGATAATGTAGGGCACCCGATACGAGAGCTCCAGCCGCTTGTTAAAGCCCTGCTGCACCCGCAGGCGCACCTCCTCGTTTCGCCCCCTGAAATTGCGCCGCACCAGGCTCAGGCCATAGTCAATCCGGCTCCAGTCTTTTTTCTCGAGCCAGGCGTTAAAGTTCCGGTCTGCAAAGTCCAGGATGGGGATGGGGTACAGATAGAACCGCTCCTGCACCTCATATTGCACCCGCACCAGGCCCTCGGCGCAGGTGTAGGAGTAGTTCACATGCAGGAACAGGCGCAGGTTAAAAAGGCGTTTCTGGTTTTCTTCCAGCAACGCTTCCAGCGCATGGTTAGCCACTGAGTCGCCGGGCGCAAAGGTAAGCTCCCGGAGCAGCACCTGATTTCTGGTTACCTCGTTGCCGGTAAAAGACACGCTCTCTATTGCCACGACCGGGTTGGGGCAGGGCGCAGCCTGCAGCACTGCCGGCAGGCAAAGGGCAAGTATAAAAATAAACTGGCGCATTATCTCCTGAGCTGACTAAACGCCCTTTCAAATTCGGGTTTTACAGGCGCAAACTGCATAGAAAAAGGTAAGCAGAAGTTATTTTGGGGCTTTGCAGCAGCGCTTAAGATTGTAAATGGCGACTCCCGGCCTTTGCGGAAAACGACGTGCCCAGGTACCTGAAATGCTTCGGAAGAGATAATATACAGGGGCAGTTGGCCACCCACATGATGCATTTTAAACATGTGCTTAAATATCCAGGTACTTAAACAGCATGTCGAGCCTGTCGCGGCCCACGTCGTAGTCGGTACCGTCGTTGAACTGCGCGGTAATGCGGTACTCAAAACGCTCCAAAGTGGCAATAATCCGGCTGAGATCGGTGGTGTTCAGCTTTAGGGTGAGTTTGATCTTGTAAGGGTCCATTTCGTCCGGGGCAACGTAGGCGCTCAGTATCTTGGTGTTCTCCTCCTCTATCAACCTACTGATCTGGCTAAGCGAATAATCCCGCTCGGGCATCGAAAGCACCAGAATACTGCCTTGCCCCTGCAAGGCGGACATCTGCCCGAAGGCGGCCAGCGTGTCGTTGATGGTGATGATGCCCATGTAATCCTGCTCCTCGTCGAGCACCGGCACCACCTGGATCTTATTCTTGATGGCGGCTTCCATCACATCGTAAAAATGCTGGTGCCCCTGCACATGCACGTCCTCGTATTCCAGTTCCAGCTCCTTTAGTTGCTGCGAACGCTCCGGAAGCTCAATCAGGGACAGCTCGGTGGCCAGCCCCACGTACTTGCGGTTACTTACCACCGGCAGCTCATTCACCCGGAACTCATCCATCCAACGCAACGCCTTCTCTACGGTGTCATAGAGCTTCAGCGGTGGAATCATGTGGTTGATGAGTTCTTCTGCGATCATGCTGCGGTTTCGGTTATGGATGTTTTGGCTAAGAATTTATCTAAGATACTGTTAAACTTCTCCGGATGTTCCATCATGGGGGCATGCCCGCACTTATCTACGAAATACAGTTCTGAAGTGGACATCAGCCGGTTAAACTCGTGCGCCACCATGGGGGGAGTAATCGTGTCGTTCAGCCCCCAGATCAAGAGCGTCGGCACTTTTATATGGGTGATGTCCTTGGCCATGTTATGCCTTTGCGCCGACTTGGCGATGGCGATGATGCGCAGGCATTTCGCGTTGCTGTTGGTAATGTCAAACACCTCGTCAACCAGTTCTTTGGTGGCGGTGTTCGGGTCATAGAACGTATACGCTACCCGCTCTTTCACGTAGTCGTAGTTGCCGCGCTTCGGAAACGAGCCGCCCATCGAATCCTCGAACAAACCGGAGCTGCCCGTTAATACCAGGCGCTTAACCTGGTTTGGGTTATTCAGGGTATACACGAGTGCCACATGCCCTCCCAGGGAGTTACCCAGCAGGGTCAGGTCCTGAAGTTTCATGTGCTTTACAAAGTCCTCTACAAAAGAGACCAGCCCCGGCACCCCTGCTTTGTGCAGCGCCATTTCGTAGATCGGCATAAGGGGAATCACCACACGATACTGCTTTGAAAAATGGTCTACTACCCCGTGCCAGTTGCTGAGCGCACCAAATAAACCGTGCAACAGAACCATTACCTCGCCCTCCCCCTCGTCGATGTACTTAAATCCAGCTTCCTGTTTTATCTGTAAATCCATGTGTCGTAATCTTTGTAAAAGAAACGTATTTTTTGCGAAATACGATTAATTAGTCTGCAATATTAGCAATACTAACCCAATTTCGAAGTATTTGGAGCCCATAAGTGGTTAAGGCGGCCTCCGGATGAAACTGCAGCGCGTAAAGCGGCAGCGTTTTGTGCCTGAAGCCCATCAACTCCCCGGCTGCGGTGTAGGCCAACGGAACAAGGCTGGCCGGGGCTTGGCGCAGCACCAGCGAGTGGTAGCGCACCACGGACATTTGCAGCGGCAAACCCTCGAAAAGCGGATCCGGCACGCAACTGATCTCCGACACCTTGCCATGCATGGGCCGGATGCCTTTCTCCAGCCTGGCCCCAAAGAACTCCCCCAGTGCCTGGTGCCCCAGGCAAATACCCAGCATGGGTACGCGGGTATGGTAATACTGGATCGTGTCCATCAGGCTGCCGGCCTTCTGTGGCACCCCAGGCCCCGGAGACAACACAACCGCTTTCACGGGCAGTTGTTTCAGCTGCTCCAGCGGCACGTCGTTGCGAACAACTGTTGCCGTAACACCTGCCTGCCCAAAGTAATCGACCAAGTTGTAGGTAAACGAGTCAAAGTTATCGAGCAGCAACAGCATGGGGCTAAT
Organism: Pontibacter sp. GD13; assembly: GCF_058216355.1. Classification (NCBI taxonomy): domain Bacteria; kingdom Pseudomonadati; phylum Bacteroidota; class Cytophagia; order Cytophagales; family Hymenobacteraceae; genus Pontibacter; species Pontibacter sp. GD13. The sequence continues at coordinate 69,521 of NZ_JBYZMQ010000009.1, read as the reverse complement.
GAATTTAAAGCGTTTGGGCATGTAACTTACACATATCGCCGCTGGTTTTTAACTGCCGCAGGTGGCGGAATAATCATGCGTGATGTCAACCTCAAAGTATAGAAACACGTCGCAAAAAGAGATTATGCCTTCGCATGCCTCTTTTTTATACTTTTTTATACTTGCTGCCTCGCTGCCTGCTTAAAAGTGCTGCTTCAGGGAGAATATCAGCGCTTTGACAAATGGCAACACATACCCAAGTATATCCAGGGCATAAGGGGTGGTTTTGAGCACCACCGGGTACACCATAGAGGCAGCTGCCGTGTCGTCGGACACGCTGATGCCGGCCATATCTGACACGTAGAGCAGCAGACTTAGGGCCACACACCATTTCAGGGCGCCCAATAGTGCCCCCAGCACGTTATCGAAGAGGCCGAAAGGCGTGAAATCAACTACCTTTTTCAGGATAAGGCCTCCCGCATGGATCAGCAGGATAATGCCGACGAATACGACCAGGAACGTAACATAAGGCAGCAGCCCGTGTGCGTCGCCAACAAATTCTTCCATTACGGGTAAGGCCGTGTCCAGCAGCTTCAGGCCACCCAGTATCGCCAGCACCAGTGCCACCAACGATACCAGCTCTAAAAGCAAGCCCTTCCGAAAGCCTTGAAAAGCACCGTACAGAATGGGCAAAGCCAAGAAAAAATCAAACGTACTCATATAGTCCTGATCAAAGTCAAAGGGCCTGCTTCAATCGCTTCGGTTATAGTTTGGCAAAGTATAGCCAGAGCCCCGGCGATACTTTGCCCGGGCTCTGGCACGTAATTACTTATACTTTAAAAATCGGTGTTGTTGAGCAGCTCTCCTACAGTAGTGGAGATAGCCCGTCCGTCGGCCTGCCCGGCCAGCTCTCTGGAGGCCACGCCCATTACCTTGCCCAAATCGGAGGGCCCGGTGGCGCCAACACGCTGTATGATCTCCAGCAAACGCGCGCGTAGATCGCCCTCATCCAATTGCTGGGGCAGGTATTCCTCGATCACGGCCAGTTCCTGCAGTTCTATCTCCTCCAGGTCGGTGCGGTTCTGCTGTGCATAAAGCTCCGCCGACTCGCGGCGCTGCTTGGCCGCCTTGGTCAGGAGCTTCATCTCGGTGTCCTGGCTGAGGGCCTCGGTGCCGCCTTTCTCTGTTTCGGCCAGCATGATCATCGATTTTATACTTCTAAGGGCTTGTAAACGGCCCTTGTCCTGGGCTAGCATAGCCGCTTTGATGTCGGTATTGATGCGTTCTTTTAATGCCATAGTTTTATGTTGGTTTATACTTTAAACGGTTTTGTTGCCGCTGTTCCTGCGGCAGTGCGTTTGTTATACGTGACTGCCGTCCGGGGTATGGGGTGTCATCTTAAACAAAATTACACTAATTTTAGTCTTTCATTAGTAAAAGGCCTGAACAGCCTGAAATATTGCAGCCAGACTCCCATGACCAAACTGAGTGTAAATATAAACAAAATAGCCACGCTACGGAATGCCCGCGGCGGCAACAGGCCTAACCTGGTGCAAACGGCCCAGGATTGTGAGCGCTTTGGAGCCCAAGGCATCACGGTGCATCCGCGGCCCGACGAGCGCCACATCCGCTACCAGGATGTGTATGACCTGAAGCAGGTGGTGACCACTGAATTTAACATTGAGGGCAACCCTACGCCTGATTTCCTGAAGCTTGTGAAAGAAATACGCCCCGCGCAGGCCACCCTGGTGCCCGACGCCCCCGACGCCATTACCTCCAACGCGGGCTGGGATACCCTAACATACAAAGATTTTCTGACAGATGTGATCGGGGAGCTAAAAGAACTGGGGATTCGTACCTCTATTTTCGTGGACCCTGATGTGGCGATGGTAGCGGGCGCAGCGGCTGTGGGCACAGACCGGATCGAACTTTATACCGAAGACTACGCCCGGCGCTACAGCGCCAGCCGGGAACAGGCCATTGCGCCTTACCTGGCCGCAGCTCAAAAAGCGCAGGCCTGCAACATCGGCTTGAATGCCGGCCACGACCTCGACCTGGATAACCTGAAGTACCTGCACGACACCCTGCCGAACCTGATGGAGGTAAGCATCGGCCATGCCCTGATCTGCGACGCCCTCTACTTTGGCCTGGAGAACACTATACAGCTATACCTGCGTCAGCTTAAGTAGATGGTACATACAATTAGCATACAGGAGTTTTTACAACTAGCGGAACAACTGCCGGTACTGGATGCCCGCGCGCCCAAAGAGTATGCGGCAGGCCATATGCCAGCGGCCCATTCTTTCCCGATTTTTGATGATGACCAACGGGCGCTGGTTGGCACCGCATATAAAAAACAGGGCCATGACCCGGCCGTGCTGCTGGGCCTCGACCTGTTTGGCCCCCGCATGTCCGGGTTCGTGAAAGCCGCCAACCGACTGGCTAAAGACAAAGAGCTGCTGGTGCATTGCTGGCGTGGCGGCATGCGCAGCGGTGCCATGGCCTGGCTCCTGGATTTCGCGGGTTTTAAAGTGCACCTGTTGCAGGGAGGGTATAAAACGTATCGGCACCTGATGCAGGAGCAATTCAGCACGCCTCGCCGGCTGCTCATACTTGGCGGCTTAACGGGCAGCGGCAAAACCGACATCCTGCCTTACCTGCAACAGCTTGGCCAACAAGCCATAGACCTGGAAGGGCTTGCCAGTCACAAAGGTTCTGCCTTCGGAAGTATCGGCATGGCCCCGCAACCAAGCACCGAGCATTTTGAGAACCTGCTGGGCATGGCCTTGCGCCAGACTGCCGTAGCGCAAGCGCTGTGGCTGGAAGATGAGAGCAAGACCATTGGCCGCGTAATGATGCCCCTGCCCCTGCACAGGCAGATGCAGGCTGCCCCCACCATCGCACTCCGGATACCGAAAGAACTGCGCATCAAAAAACTGGCACAGGAGTACTGCCAAACCGATAAAGCCTTGCTGGAGACCTCCATTCTGAAGATACAGAAGCGACTGGGGGGCCTGGCCACCAAAGAGGCCCTGGCTGCCATTGCCCTCGGCGATATGGAGAAAATGGTGGAGATCGCCTTATCTTATTATGATAAAACTTATACTTTTGACCTGGCCAATAGGGGGCATGTGCATCCGCTGCCTCTCCAAAGTATAGACCCCGAAGAAAACGCTGCACAAGTGGTGCAGTTCGCTAAAAAGCATAACTTACTATAGCTATGGAAGAAACCCCTGCGCAAGACATCAAGCTTACCCAGTACAGCCACGGCGCTGGCTGTGGCTGCAAGATTTCGCCGAAAGTGCTCGACACAATCCTGCACTCCGACATCCACTACCCCGAGGAGAAGAATCTGCTGGTAGGCAACAGCTCCCGCGACGATGCTGCCGTGTATGACATGGGCAACGGCAAGGCCGTTATCAGCACCACCGATTTTTTTATGCCGATCGTGGACGATGCCTACGACTTCGGCCGCATTGCCTCCGCTAATGCCATTTCGGATGTGTACGCAATGGGTGGTACCCCCATGATGGCGATTGCCGTACTGGGCTGGCCGATTGACAAGCTATCGCCAGAAGTAGCCCGCCGTGTGATAGAAGGCAGCCGCAGCATCTGCCACGAGGCCGGTATTCCGCTTGCTGGCGGGCACAGCATCGACAGCCCAGAGCCGATCTTCGGCCTGGCCGTAACGGGCATGGTAGACATCCAGAACCTGAAGCAGAACGACACCGCCACTGTAGGCTGCGAACTGTACCTGACCAAACCGCTGGGTGTGGGCATCCTGACCACCTCACAGAAAAAAGCCATTCTGAAAGACGAGCATGCGCACCTGGCCCCACAGCAAATGATGCAGCTTAACAAAATAGGGGCAGCGCTGGGGCAGTTGGCACAGGTAAAAGCCATGACCGATGTAACAGGCTTTGGCCTGATGGGGCACCTCTCCGAAATGTGCGAGGGCAGTAACCTGAACGCAGAAGTATACTTTGATAAGGTGCCGGTGCTGCCCGAAGCCCTGGAATACCTGGCGCAAAAAGCCATACCCGGGGGCACCCACCGTAACTTCGACAGCTACGGCCACAAACTGGCTGACCTGACCCCAGATCAAATGCACCTGCTCTGCGATCCGCAGACCAGCGGCGGCCTGCTGGTAGCCGTAGACCCTGCCGGACGTGAGGAAGTGCTGCTAGTGTTTGCGCAATATGGCCTGCAGCTACAGCCTTTTGGCATTCTGAAGAAGCGGAACCCGGATGAGAAACTGATTCAGGTGGTTTAATTCAGCTGCCTGCCTACTGCTTTCGTACTCCCTAGAAGTTAATGCACTCGGGTTTGACATTGAAGCCAAGCTCATCCCTTCAGGGTTAAACTTGTAGGGGAAAATGGCAACGATATAATTAGATGCCGCTAGTTTGAGCAAAGCGTTAACTGGCGATCGGACTTGGTGGCCGGTTTATAACTGGCAAAATATAGCTTTGAATAGTACGCTAGTTATAAATTGGCCTCATACATAGCCACAAGTTGCGCTAACGCATAACTTACGGCATAGCGTGTTTGACATTGAAGACAAATTTATCCCTCCGGTGAGGGATATTATACTCGCGCACGTAGTTCCCTCTTTGGAGGGGGAGGGGTGGGTAAAAAATCAGCGTATACTGCTCATCCTGAGGCTTAAATATTCATGAAAATTGCACCTGACATTATGAAGTTACACTACAAGGAAATGGGTCACGGGCAGCCACTGCTGATTTTGCATGGCTTGTTTGGAACTTTGGATAACTGGGCAACCCTGGCCAAGAGACTAGCCGAGCATTACAACGTGTTTCTGGTAGACCTGCGCAACCATGGCCGGTCACCGCACAGCGAGCAGCACGACTATGATGTGATGGCTGCCGATGTACTGGAGTTGGTGGATGACCTGCAAATACCCACTCCCGCCATTATGGGTCACTCGATGGGTGGCAAAGTAGCCATGAACTATGCGCTAAAGTACCCTACCCGCCTTACCAAGCTGATCGTGGTAGACATCGCTCCCAAGGCTTACCCGCCTCACCACGATGAGATCATTGATGCGCTTCAATCCGTGGACCTGAGCAAGGCCACAAGCCGGAGTGCGATAGACCAGCAACTGGCTAAATACATCCGAACCGAAGATGTGCGCCTGTTCCTGATGAAAAACCTGTATCGCAAAGAGGACAATACCTTTGGCTGGCGCATGAACCTGGATGCCCTTGATAAAAACTACGAGCAAATTGCAGGCCCTATCACTGCCGATGTGCCGTTTAAAAAACATGCCCTTTTTATCCGTGGCGGCAAATCAAACTACATTACTTCGGAAGACCTGTACGGAAACATTGAGCACCTGTTTACTTTGGTAGAATTGGAGACCATTCCCGAGGCAGGGCATTGGGTGCACGCCGAGGCCCCCGATCAGGTTTACGACCTGGTCACCACTTTTTTAAGTATCGACTGAGAATTCAGGTTACGATGCATGTAAGATTGGTGTTGATTCCTCACGAGCCACACGGGTCAAATTCTATCTCCCCTAACCCCCTTCTGTTTTAGGAGGGGGATGCTCGTATATAGTAGCCCCTTTAAATGGCATATGTCGTAACTTCAAGTTTATATATTTTTCCCCAAAAAGCCCGCTACTGGCTGCGAGGCTTGGTGAGACATTTTTCTTCCTCCTGCTTGCAACTTCACACTCCATAAATAAACCGCTACCTTTGCAGCCATGAAACAACCCGGAATTTTGTACCTGATTCCTACAGTATTAGCAGAGGGCACCGCTGACCAGGTGATTTCCCCGCAGGTAGTGGAGACCGTGCGCCAACTCCGGTATTTTATTGTAGAGAATTTACGCACGGCCCGCCGCTACGTTAAAAGCATTTGCCCGGAACTGGTCATAGAAGAGCTGAAATTTGTGCAGATAGACAAGGACGCCACCGCTGTTCAGGTGCAGGCATCCCTTCTCCCGTTACAGGAACAAGGCCTGGACGCGGGCATAATATCGGAGGCCGGTTGCCCGGGCGTGGCTGACCCCGGTGCCGAGGTGGTAAAGTATGCACACCAGAAAAGTATAAAAGTAGTGCCCTTTGCCGGCCCCTCGGCCATACTTCTAAGCCTGATGGCCAGTGGTTTTAACGGCCAGCAATTTGCCTTTCATGGGTATTTGCCCATCGAGAAGCGGGACAGGCTGCAGGCGCTGCGCCAACTGGAAAAAGACATGCAGCAACTGAACCAGACCCAGATCTTTATGGAAACGCCTTACCGCAACAACAAGCTGCTCGATGACTTACTCGCCACCCTGCACCCTGAAACCAGGCTGTGCATTGCCGCTAACATCACCTCGCCGGAGCACGAGTTTATCCAGACCAAAACCATTCAGCAATGGAAAGGCAAGCTGCCGGATATCCACAAACAACCAGCGGTTTTTTTAATCTACAAATAGGTTTCCCCGAGTTCCTTCGTTCATAAAATGGTTTTAGCATTTGTATGTTGAGTTCCCATTTTTGGTTAAAAGAAAAGGCCTCCGGAATCCGGAGGCCTTTTCAATGAAGAAGACTAAAATTTAGTATTCTTATCTATCTACTTCACAATCTAACTATTCAATTAGTCAACATCCCACCAAACATGGGCGGTGTTGCTATCCTTAGCAGGAGATAAGCCAGCTACACCAGTCTGGTAATTAGCATTGTTCAGGTTAACCTCTTCAGTTGGGTACAGGTATCTTGTCGGGATCATACCGGAGTTCTGATAGTCCTTTGCAGGCTTCAGGTTAGGGTATCCTGTTCTTCTCCATTCAGCCCAGGCATCAAAGCCCATTCCGAACAAGCTCTTCCACTTCTCCTCGCCAATTACCTGAGCCAGTCCAACAGTGGATGCGTCAGCAAGGCGGGCAGCAGCATAAGCCGGTGCTTGATCAAGCAAAGCCTGCAATTTAGCTAATTCATCTTTTCTAACATTTTCGTCTTTTATTGCTCTTGCAGTTTCAATGTTATGCTCATTAAGTGTTTGGAAAGAGAGCACAATTCCTTTCTCTAACATTTCAGTAGCAGATTCGCTTGTCCAGCCAAGCTTAGCCGCTTCCGCTCTGTTCAGATAAGTATAAGAGGCTGTCATGAGTGGCAACGCCGAAGTGTTATTCCAATAATATAAAGTAGATACCTGATTTTTACCAGAACCACTTCCACCGGCATAGCCGTAAGGCACTCCTTCTCTTGTTAGAGACTTACCCCACACACCAATTCTTGCATCAGAGGTTGTGTTTGATGTAGGGTTCAGTGAAGTAGTCTTTGGATCACCTTGCAAAGCGTCCACAAACTCACCTGTCAGGAAGTAGTCGCGCGTTCTGTTGGCATTCCATGGATTTCTGAAGCCTGTAAGGTCTTCATACTGAAACCATGCCTCTTCTTTGATCTCATCAATTACACCCGCTGGATCGTTTAAAGCAGCTTTGAACTCGCCAGCTGCGTCAATAGATGAAGCCGCATCAACTTTGGATAACTGTAAAGTTGCTTGTAAAAGCACAGAGTTAGCTAGCTTCTTCCACATCGTTACATTGCCATTATATAGGATGTCACCTGTTGGAAGTGCCTTAGAAGCATCCAGCATATCTCTACCAGCTTTTAGCTCGCTGATAAGCGCTTTGTAGATATCCTCCTGCTTGTCATAGGCAGGTGAAATATTATCTAAGCCCTGGAACGCCTGAGAATATGGAGCAGCTCCCCAAGTGTCCGTCACGCGCTTCATCACAATCGCTTTCATGATCATGGCAACGCCAATCTGGTTCTGGGGTGCCCCTTGTGCATTAAGGGCAGCACCCTGGTTAGCATCGTTCTGGTTATACTTAATAACCTCATCCAGATTAGACATTACATTCACGTAATAGGTATACCATGATGCCGGAGCCTCAGAGTACAGCATCTCATCGGTGTAGGTTACCTGAGCCTGGTATTGTACATAAAGCGTAGGCTTCATTAGCCCATCTCTCCCTGTATAAGTAGCGTAAGACATCATAGCGCTGGCCATCAGACCTGCAGGAGACGGTTCTTCAGCGCCATTCAGGTTCGCGTTCTTGTCTCCAAAGTCCACCGTTTCACAGGCCACAAAACCCTGTGAGAGCGAAGCGAATAACAATAAATATATAATCCTTTTCATTTTCATTTTTTTAGAAAGTTAACCTAACATTTACACCATAGCTTTTCGTTCCTGGCAACTGTCCGTTCTCGCCGTAAGTCTGCGACAATTCAGACGGATCCCAACGATGCGTATTATCTTTAGATACCGACATCAGCCACAGGTTTCTGCCAACCACACCTACTGTTGCACCTTTTACAAAGAAGTTCTTCTTAAGCAGGTTAGAAACATCGTAAGACAGGTTTACATCTCTTAACTTAATAAAGCTGGCATCGTGCACGAAAGGCTCTGCCAGCCTGTTACCGTAGAACTGCGTAAAGTAGCTGTTTGCATTTACATAGGTATCTACCTTTTCTCCATTCTGATCAACACCCACAACGTGAACGCCGCCACCATCAGCAACATCGTCACGTACGTTAAAGCCTCTGTCGTTTATGGCTGCAGTTTCTGCTAACAGACCAGAAGATTCACCCCACATCTCAGATAAAGAGAAGAAGTTACCACCTTTCTGGAAGTCGATAGAAGCAACTAAAGAAACACCTTTGTAGCTGAACCTGTTAAGCAAACCACCTGTAAAGTCGGGCAGCACGCTACCAAAGTACTGGTTTCTTTCTACTTCGTACAATCCGTTAGGCTGCAGGATTTTGTTACCCTTTTCATCTCTCGCAAAACCGGTACCTCTTAACTGGCCCCAGTTATTTCCGAGCTCATGAATTACCGATACAAAGTCAAAAGCAGTTGTTCCGCCAGGGGCAGTAATTGCTTTCAGGTCTCCGGGTAATGCATCAACAGTTGTTCTGTTTCTTGCGAAGTTGAAGGTCGCGTTCCAGTTAAAGCCACTTTCTGATCTTAAGATATCGCCATCTAAAGCGAGTTCAATACCTTTTCTTGAAGACTCACCCGCATTGGTAAGGAAGGCATTGTATCCAGATGCTTTTGATATACTTACAGGGATGATCTCATCTTTTCTGTTCTCATCATAATAAGTAAAGCTTAAGCCCATTCTGTTTTTAAAGAACTTCACATCAAAACCAACTTCCATTGAGGTGTTAGTTGAAGGAATAAGGTTTGGATCTACCAGCGTAGTTGGGCTATACATCAATACCGTGTTGCCATGGAAAGGCTTAGCTGCGATTGGGTAGATTGGGTTAATGAGAAGTGCATCCACATCGTTACCTACCTGTGCCCATCCTGCTCTTAACTTACCAAACGACAGTGCATCGAAGTTAACTAGCTCAGAGAAAATTAAGCTGGCACCCACAGATGGGTAGCTATAGCCATTCTTGTCGGCAGGCAGTGCAGAACTCCAGTCTCTTCTTAAGCTGGCATCCAGGTACAACATGTCTTTATATCCGAAGGAAGCATTACCATAGATACTCCTCACTTCTTTCTCATACAGGAACGTAGAAGGTGTTGGCACCTCGCCAGCATTGGAGAAGTCGTACAGGTCCGGGATGATCAGGCCGCCAGATTTAGCCCCGGCGTTCATCCAGGCTTCTATGCTCTCATAGTCGTTTGTTCTGATGTTACCACCCACAAATGCGTTCAGGTCAAAATCGCCGAACTTGTTGTTGTACTTCAACAAAGAGCTGAAGTTGTTCTCAGCGTTTGCTCTGCGGTATTTACCAAAGCTGTTAGACCATGCGTTGTAAAGTTCAGGAGCGGCAGAGTTAGACAGGAAGAAAGGGAAGAAGAACTCTGACTCGTAGTTCGTTGCATTTCTGGAGCCTGTTACTGAGAAGTCCCAGTTGTTGTTGATTTGGTAAGCAGCAGAAAGGCTACCCGCTATGTTATTGTTGGTGCGCTGCTGATCGTATTGATCCAGGAATGTGTAGGGGTTGAACCAGAAAGCTGGCTTTGTGAATCCAGGGGCTGATGGGCCATAGTACGAGTAGTAGTCAGGGCCCCACCAGTTCCAAGAGGCAGAGTGCCCGTCAGGAGTTGTCAGGTCTTTTAGTTCTCTTAATTTGCTGATGTCAATGTCACGACCGAACCAAGAGTTGAAAGAACCTGAAGTCTGGTTGCCATAATCATCGTCATAATCACCGTGGATAGTAGAGTTTGTGAAGCGGATGTTTGAATTTACAGTTAATTTATCTGTTGCTTTAAACTCAAAGTTGGTGTTCACAAAATGCTTCATCAGGTCTGTAGAAGGCGTGATACCTGATTGGTCCAGGTTTGTATAAGCTAAACGCGCATTAAATTTTTCGGTGCCGCCGCTTACAGCGATACCGTTCTTTTTAGTAAGACCTGTATCGTAGAAATTCTTGATGTTGTTTGGCTGCGCTGTATACTTAGCCGTTTGGCCGAAGTAAGGATTTGGATTTGCATCTGTTCCTTTCCACCAGGCATACCACGGAATGTAGTCTCCACCATCAATTTTAGGACCCCAGCTTTCATCAGCGTAGTTGTTATCCCACTGAATATAACGTTTGCCGTCGAATACCTGCCACTCAGGTCTGTGGATAGATGGATCAAACTCGAAAATAGCGAAAGAATCGTCCCCTTCATAACCCTGACCATATAGGTTCTGGTACTTAGGCAGGTAAGCCACTTTATCCCAGGTAGTAGCGTTTGTAAGCTCTACGGCTAAGCCACCTGTACCCTTTTTAGTTGTGATCACCACAACACCGGCTTCAGCTCTTTGTCCGTAAAGTGATGTCGCATTTGGTCCTTTCAGCACGTTAACCGACTCCACATTGTTCATGTCGATGTCGTTAGGGTCCGGAGTCGGGATACCGTCAACGATGTAAAGCGGATCGCTATCGCTTGTCAGGGAGATAGCACCCCGGATACGAAGCTTACCGAACTGGCCCAGTTTTGAGCCTGCCTGGCCGTTGATCTGCACACCTGCTACCTTACCGGCCAGGGCGTCTTTCACGTTAACACCCTGCGTAATGTTCAGGTTCTTAGCGTTAACCTCCTGCGATGCATACGTAATGGTTCTGGCTTCTCTCTTTACACCAAGAGCTGTTACCACAACCTCAGAAAGTTGCTCCATGTTTAAAGGAAGCGCCACGTCTACAGAAGCTGCATTACCGATGGCGCGATCCATGGTGCGATAGCCGATAAAGCTAAACTGTAAGGTAGTTCCGCCTTGCGGTACATTTAAATTGTATGTACCGTCAGCGGATGTTGCAGTACCTACAGAGGTACCTTTTACCATAACCGTCACGCCAGGTAACGGCTGGTTTGTGGATGCATCAGTCACCTTACCGGTGATGGTCCTACTCTGCGCCATTGCTTGCTGCAGCAAGCAGGAGACCAGCAGGAAGGTCAACAATAATAGTTTTTTCATTGTGCTGTTTGTTTGAGGTAAGTGAATATTAATTATTGTTTTATTACTAATCGGCTGGTTTTAGCAGCCTGAATCAGTCAGGTTAGTAGAATCTTATTTCCATTGATCATAAATAAAAGGGAACTTGGCACAGTTACTCCAGCATTTATAATGAATACAAATAAGTTTGAGCCACAGGCTCAGGGATACAAACAATAAATTGTTAGCATAACCATATAATAGTCACACATACTTGAAAGGCTTGCAAAAGCTGCGTATTTGTGCAGCATTGCGTTTAACAACCTTCAATTTAAAGCAGCTATAATGCAATAACTTTTAAAAAAGTTAACAAAAGCAAGTTGAATGTATTATTCAACCACAGCAGCCGGAAGGAAAGGATAAAATAGCCAATGCAATATGCGAGATATTAGATTATGGCCAGGTTAAGTTATAAGAAATGGATTTTGTAAAAGTAATTGTCTTATCATATATAGCTTTGTTTAAGGTAAGAGATTAACAAGTTTACAGAATATCCTTCAGTTAAACAAAATAAAACGCAGCATTTGCAAGAAAAAAAGTTACAACGCTAATTTCAAGGGAACTAAAACAAATTTCTTTAACATACTTGCTCCCACCTGTTTACAAATGGAAGACAAATTATATAGGCCAACCGCTAAGAAACGGGACAGCTATATTTTGTTTAGAAGAATCGTGTGTAGGTAGCATAGCATTATACGCAAGCCAGTTAATTTTGGCCATACACTAAACAAACGCATAATAAGGGAAGCTGCTAACTAAAAATATGGTAGGTGATGTACGCCATTACATAGGCTAGCCCGCTCATGTACAGCAGCTGTGCCAAAGGCCATTTCCAACTTTTTGTTTCGCGGCGCACAATGGCCAGGGTACTGACGCACTGCATGGCAAACAGGTAGAAGATCATGAGGGAGTAGGCGCGTGCTGGTGTAAAAAAAGGGTCCCCGTTCTCGTCCTTCTCGGCCATCAGCTTGTTTTTTATGGTGCTCACATTCTCTTCCTCCCCTATGCTGTAAATGGTGGAGATGGTGCCCACAAAAACCTCCCGGGCCGCAAACGACGTAAGCAGGGCAATCCCTATTTTCCAGTCGTAGCCCAGGGGCTTGATCACGGGCTCGATGGTGCGCCCTATTAAACCTGCGTAAGATGATTCCAGCTGGTTTGCGGCGATCAGGTTTTCTGTCTGTGCTTCGCTCAGGTTTAGCTGCGCCGCCTCAGCTGACGCCTTTTGACGCGCTGCCTCAAAATTATCTCCGGGACCATACGAGGCCAGTACCCAAAGTATGATCGAGACGGCCACAATCACTTTTCCGGCCTCAAACACGAAGGCCTTAGACTTCTCTATAATCGTGATGCCCACATTTTTCCAGCGCGGCATTTTATACACCGGAAACTCCATGATGAAATAACTGCGCTCGCGGGCCTTCAGAATCGTTTTCAGGAGCAGGGCGGAGAAAATGGCAGCCAGGAAGCCGATCAGGTAAAGCCCCATCAGCACCAGGCCCTGCAGGTTCAGGAAACCGAGGTAATATTTCTCGGGCACCACCAGCGCAATCAGCACCGTGTACACCGGAATTCGCGCCGAACAGCTCATCAGCGGCGTCACAAAGATGGTGATCATGCGGTCTTTCCAGTTCTCGATCGTACGGGCCGACATAACGGCAGGCACGGCACAGGCCACCCCCGAGATCAGGGGTACCACGCTTTTGCCGTTCAGTCCGAATTTGCGCATGATCTTGTCCATCATAAACGTGACACGCGCCATGTACCCGGTTTCCTCCAGAATGGCGATAAAGGCAAAGAGAATGGCAATCTGAGGCACAAAAATCAGCACCCCGCCCAACCCGGCGATCACTCCCTCGGTAAGCAGGTTTACCAGAGGGCCTTCGAAGTTATCCTGTATCAGGGCATTCAGGTTGGCTATGCCCAGGTCTATCAGGTCCATGGGGTAGCTGGCCCACGCAAAAATAGCCTGGAAGATCAGGAACAGGATGGTGAAGAATATAAGGTATCCAAAAACCTTGTGCGTGAGCACCTGGTCCAGGCGGTTACTGAATTTCTCATCTTTTACGGCCTTTTCCACCCGCATCACATCCAGCAAAAGCTCGTTTATCCGCACATAGCGGGCAATGGTTTCGTTGGCCTGTAAGGCAATGGACTCAAAGCCGGCCGCATGCAGCTGCTCATCGAGCCAGGCATGGTCCTCCTCCTTCAAAAACTTTAGGTTTTTGTACTGGTGGGCGTACTGTAGGGCCAAATACCCGGTAGACAGCTCAAAACGTGCCTGAATTCGGTCAAGCACGGGCTGTAGTTCGGCTGGAATAGCATAGAAAGAAACCGGGGTGGGTTCTAACGGCTGCGTCATGATGATTTTAAGGGCGGCCACGCCAATGCCTTTTCGGGCATTCATGGGGATAACCGGCACGCCTAGTTCCCGCTGCAAGGCTGCCACGTCTATCTTTACACCTTCCTGTTCGGCCACATCCACCATGTTCAGGGCCAGCACCGCCGGAATACGCAAATCGGCCAGCTGCGTGAACAGTAGCAGGTTGCGCTTTAAATTAGACGCATCAGCGGTAACGATCACCACATCCGGGTAATGCCGCGAAGCCGGGTCGTAGAGCAGGTCGATGATGACGCGCTCATCCAGCGACTTCGGGTACAGGCTGTAGGTGCCGGGCAAATCAATGATCTGTGCCCGGAGTTGGGAGGTAAGCTGGCTATACCCTGTTTTTTTATCGACTGTGACCCCCGGAAAATTACCCACCTTTTGGTTGAGGCCGGTAAGCTGGTTAAAAAGGGAGGTTTTACCTGAGTTCGGGTTTCCAATTAAGGCAATCCGCGCCTCTGACTGGCGTACAGGCGGCGGCGTTTGCTTTAATTCCTCAGGCTGGGTAATGACAGTCATGTATCCGTGCTAGGGCTTTAGCAAAATAGTCTCCGCTTCGTCTAACCGCAGCGAGAGGGTATAATCATTCACGATGATGGTGATCGGGTCGCCGAAAGGCGCGCGGCTGTTCAGCTTTACCTCGGTGCCCGGCAAACAGCCCATTTCCAACAACTTTAAACCCATTTCCGGGTCCTGAAGGCAACAGATCACGCCACGTTCCCCAATCTTCAGGTCGCGCACACTTTTGCGGACCTGTTGTTCCTCTGTTTTCTGTAGCACCTCTGGTTGTTTTTATTTAGACTGTTTATAAACAACTGCAAGTTACAAGGTGTTCGGGTTTAAAGCAAAAGATGTCTATTTTTTGTTGGAGATGCTCCTACCCGGTATACTTTGCTGCGAAGTAGGCCATAGCGAACCATTTGCTATATTTGTGCATTATGCCATTAAAATAGTGCTCCCAAAGGCCATACTTTATGCCTCAGCCAACGTTGCCAGCAAATTTCCGTTTGTTTCCACTTTACCCCTTTCTATTCGCGCTTTTCCCAATCGTGCATGTGTATGTCAGTAACCGGGAGTTTACAGACTTCTCTGCTGCACTTCCGTTACTGTGTGCTACCTTGCTTACGACTACAGTTGTGTGGCTTTTGCTCCAATTGCTGTTTAGAAACAAGCACAAGTCCGGGATCTTAGCTTCTGTTATCATGCTGCTGTTTTTTTCTTACGGTGCGTATTATGCCGCCACCGATCAGTTAACCCTCCTGGGTTTCGATCTGCACAAGCACCGGTACGTTATGCTGTCAGCGGGCCTGGTGGTTGTAGCGGCCTGGTGGGTTCTGAAAAGAAGTACGCCGGATACTGCCTCCAAACTGGGCCGTATCGCAATGGTAATGGCGCTGTTCCTGTATATTCTGCCCCTCTCCTCGCTGGCTTTTTCCCGATGGCAGGTAGCAACGGCCGCCACTAACGCGCCCCGGCAGGGTAAAACAGAATTGGCCAACGTGCTACCCGGCGCCGCATATCCCGATGTATATTATTTTATTCTCGACGGGTATGGCCGCGCGGACGTGCTACAGGAAAGACTGGGATTTGACAACTCGCCGTTTATAAAAGAGCTGGAGAAGCGGGGGTTTTATGTAGCTAAAAACAGCCATTCTAATTATCCTCAAACCTACCTTTCTATTACCTCTACTTTAAACATGGACTATTTGCAGGAGCTCTACAATCCTGCCAAGCAACCGGTTAGTTATTTTAAAGCGCTGTTTAGAGACAATGCCGTTATCAGGAACTTTAAAACCCTCGGTTACTCCACTATCAACACGGCAACAAGCTACGATTTCACAAATACTATAAACACTGACCGAACGCTATCACCGACGCACACTTTTACAGAACTTGAAACGATCGTTTATAATAACTCCCTGGTGCCATCTCTGCTGGAAAACGACCTTGTTAAGAAGTTTACCCGATCTACCCAGAGCAGCCCCATTCTTTCTTTCCTATTTGAGCAGCACCGGGAAAAAATGAAATTTGCGCTGCAACAGCCCCGTAATTTGGTACTTCAGCCCAAGCAGCCTGTGATGGCTTTTATGCATATCTTGCTGGCGCACCCTCCTTTTGTTTTTAATGAGGATGGTTCACTAGCTACCCAGGATGGCGCATTCGCCTTGGGCATGCGCACGAACTACACCACTGACCAAGCGTACAAGAGCGCCTATCAGAAAGGTTATATCAAACAGGTGAAGTACGGGAATCAGGAACTTTTAAAAACGATTGATGCCATACAAAGCCGAAAAGAAAGAAAATCATTGATCATTTTGCAGGGCGACCATGGTTCGTGGGGCAGACCAGACTTCATAAATATGGACGCGGATGATTATGGCGAGAAGATGTCTATTTTAAATGCCTACTATATACCCGACACCGGCTTAAAAGCGCAGCTCTATGGTACAATCACCCCAGTTAACACATTTCGCTTGATTTTTAATTTTTACGCCAATGCGGGATATCCTTTAAAAGATGATAGCATTTTCTTTTCTACTGAAAACACGAAGTTTGTTTTTAAGAATATTACAAGCTACTTTTCAACTGATACGTTGCAGAAAACAACTTTACCATGATTTTACTTTACATCGATCCGGGCTCGGGCAGCATGTTATTCCAGCTTCTGATTGCAGGGCTGCTAGGTGCATTATACAGCATCCGGCTGTTCTGGACGCGCATTAAGCTTTTCTTATCCCAACTCTTCCGCAAGAAGTAGGGCATGCTGAACCCCGCAGACAGCTCATTCCGGGATCCTGCTGGTCATGTTTTCCGGGGAAAGAACGGAAAATTATACAGAAGCGTGTGCACCCCTTACGCAGCCACGTACCAGCACCTGATGCAAAGCGGACTATACGAGGCACTGACTCAAAAAGGGTGGCTGGTTGCACACACCGAAGCGGCAGGTACTCCAGAAAACGGAACCAGTTATGTATTGCAACCCAACGAGGTGTCCGTTATTTCTTATCCCTATGAGTGGAGCTTCGGGCAGCTGAAAGACGCTGCGCTGTTAACCCTTGGCATTCAGTTAGAAGCCCTGAAGTATGGCATGTCGCTGAAAGACGCGTCGGGTTACAACATCACCTTTCAGAACGGCAGGCCCATTTTTATAGATACGCTGTCCTTTGAAATCTGCCCAACTGGCCCCTGGGTGGCGTACAGGCAGTTCTGCCAGCACTTTCTGGCTCCGCTGGCGCTGGCCTCTTTCCAATCCCCCTCGTTTATCCAGCTGCTGCAAAATCACCTGGATGGCATTCCGCTTGCCTTGGCTAGCAAATTATTGCCTTACAACTCCTACTTTTCAGTCGGCCTGCTCTTGCACCTGCACCTGCACGCCAAAGCACAACAGAAACTTAGCAGCCACCAAACAACGCCCAAAACGAAGCGCGCCGCTGGCCAGCAAAACCTCGTGCACCTGGTATCGGACCTTCGTAACACTATAAATAAGTTAACCTGGGCCCCGGCTAAAACAGCCTGGGCATCTTATTACAGCGACAACAACAACTACCCGGACGAAGGTATGCAGCACAAAGGGCTGTTGGTTGAGGCGTTTCTACAGGAAGCAGCGCCAGGCGTGGTCTGGGACATGGGCGCCAACACAGGCAGGTTCAGCTCGATTGCGGCCAGGTATGCCACTCAGGTCATCGCAACAGATTTTGATGCCAGCGCTGTTGAAGTACTTTACCAACAGCTAAAGAAGGCGGACAGCCAGAATATCCTGCCCCTGGTAGTGGATATAGCAAACCCGAGCCCGGCCATTGGCTGGGTGAACAAAGAGCGGGCTTCTTTTTTAGAACGTATCCAGCCTGACACGGTACTTGCGCTGGCCATCGTGCATCATCTGGCGATCACCCATAACCTCCCTTTTTCTAAAATAGCCACCTTCTTCGCCGCTACGTGCCGGCACCTGCTCATCGAATATGTGCCCCGCCACGACTCCCAGGTAATACTGATGCTACAGAACCGGACCTATACCTTCCCTGACTATACGGAATCGGAATTTGAGAACGTTTTCGCAGGCTGCTTTCATATCCTGAAAAAAGAGCCCGTGCAGCACGCAAGCCGTACGCTTTATCTGATGCAACGCAGATGAAGCAGTTACAGAAGTTGAGGAGCGTGCTGCCCGCTTTCCTGATCGCATGCTTTTTTGTAGTTTCCACTTACGCCCACAACATTTACTACTTAACCCCCTCGCAGGTAGGGATGCCTTTGTTCGTTATCATTGTTGCAACAGCCCTGGCCTTGACGCTGGGCTGGCTTGTTCTGAAGGATTGGGCGAAAGCAGGATTACTGGTAAGCTTTTTCTGGATCCTTTTTTTCTGCTACGCAGCCGCGCATTCGTTTGCCTTAGCTCATCTTAACAGGGGCCTGCTCACCAAACACAATGTGCTGATCGCTTTGTTATTGATCCTGACAGGCGCCTGGTTTGGTTTTTTGAAAGCCAGAAGTATAAATCCGAAAGCTGTTCAAGCGCTGAATTTCTTTGGCCTCATCCTGCTGCTCCAGCCTGCCTATACAATCGCGGCTTATCACCTTACAGAATCGGGGAATATTTCAGCTACTCAAAAGTTAGCGGCACAGTTATATGCAAGGGCATCACCTGACACAACCCATCTCCCGGATATTGTTTTCCTGACCCTGGATGGATACGGAAGAGCAGACCAGTTGCAAAAGAACTACGCTTTTGATAATGCGCATTTTATCCAGGCCCTGGAGCAGCGTGGGTTTCAGGTGGGCAGCCAAAGTTATGCTAACTACTGCAGAACGGCTGTGTCAGTCACTTCGGCCTTAAACCTGGACTACCTGCAAAATATGCCCGGCTATAAACCCAGCCAAAGCTATGAGGTGCTTGATCAGCTTGGAGAGGAAGCAACGATCATCCATTTTCTGAAAAAGTATAACTACACCATTTCATCGTTTGCTTCGGGCTTTAAAGTATCAGACCTTACAGAAAACGCCATTCATTATACTCCCCACCAGGCTGACTTAGAAGATATCTACGCTCCTCTTATCAGCAAAACACCCTTAATGGTGGTGGAACAGAATAAGTTTTTATATCACTTGTATTGCACCGCCCTACAGGCGCTCATGCCGCATGATAATCCCAATCAGAAATTCAGAGACCACCAACGTGACCGCACCCGCTTCACGTTAACTAATCTGCCTAAAGCTGTAGGCGGCAGCAGGCCCTCATTTGTGTTTGCAGATATTTTTGTAGGCCACCCGCCATTTATTTTTCGAAAAGACGGAAGCTATGCGGCCCCAACCACGGCTGTGCCGGCAGCCGATGGCAGTTTATACTTTGAATTAAATGCGGAAAGCAGGCAAGGTTACATCAGGGGATTGCGGGAACAAACAGAGTTTTTGAATACCAGGATCTTACACCTGGTGAAGCAACTTCAGCAAAACCGCGTCAGACCTACCATTATTATAATACAGGGCGACCACGGCCCAGGTGCATTTTACCACCAGACGGACGTGTGCAAAACAAACCTGGAAGACAGGTTCTCCATTTTAAGCGCTGTGTATGTGCCCGCAGCCTATAAACTACAATTGCCCGAAGATCTTTCGCCCGTTAACACGCTACGCTACATTTTAAACAGTGCCTTTAAAACCAACTTAGCAATACTGCCTAACCTACAATACTATTCAGGCTTGCACACACCCTGCAAGTTTACAGAAGTAACGACACAGCTAAACCCTACTCCGCAAAAAACACCCGTTTTACCCGCGCACTAACATTGGTCAGGAGTTCATACGGAATCGTGCCGATGCTTTTGGCCATTTCCACCAGCGTAAGCTCCGCACCGAAAAGAATAGCCTCGTCGCCGGCTTTTACGGCCAGGCCTGTCACGTTCACCATGCACATATCCATGCACACATTGCCAATAACCGGACATTTCCGGCCCTGGATAAGCGCATGCCCCACGCCGTTGCTAAAGCGGCGGTCGTAGCCGTCGGCGTAGCCAATGGCGATGGTGGCGATGTTGGTGTCGGCCACGGCCAGGCCCTGGCGACTGTAGCCGATGGTTTCGCCCTGCTTGATACGCTTCACCTGCGATACGGTGGTTTTCAGGGTGCTCACCGGCCTGAGGGCTTCCTGCTGTGCGCCGGTAGCCTCCACGCCGTATAACCCGATGCCCAGGCGCACCATGTCGAGCTGGTACTCCGGAAAGCGCACAATGCCGGCGGAGTTCAGGATGTGCTTCAGCACAGGGTAGCCGAGCCTGGCCTCCACTTCGGCGGCCATACTCCTGAAATTCGCGATCTGCAGATGCGAATAGTCGTTGTGCAGCGCCTCATCGGCGCCGGCCAGATGGCTGAACGTACTCACCACCTGCAATTGGGGGTATTGCTGAAGTAGGGCAAAGAGTGCATCAAAGTCCTCGGGCAGGAAACCCAGGCGGTGCATGCCTGTATCCAGTTTGAGGTGAATTTTATAGCTTGCCGTACCGGTGATAGTGGTGACCAGCGCCTGCAGCAGCTCCAGCGAGTATATTTCAGGCTCCAGGTTGTACTGCTTTATCTTGGCAAAACTGTCTGCGGAGGGGTTCATCACCATAATGGGCAGCGTGATGCCATGCTCCCGCAGCATCACCCCCTCATCGGCATAGGCCACTGTCAGGTAATCCACGCGGTGGAACTGCAACAGGTTAGCCACCTCGAAACTGCCACTGCCATAGGCAAACGCTTTCACCATCACCATCAGCTTGGTATCCGGCGCCAGCCGGGACCGGTAATAGTTCAGGTTGTGCACCAAGGCATCCAGGTTTACTTCCAGCACGGTGCCATGCACTTTCTGCTGAAAGGCATGCACGATTTTCTCAAACCCGAAAACACGGGCCCCCTTCACCAGAATTACCTCGTTACGGAAATTATCCGGCTTAAACTGCTCCAGAAAGGCGGCAGTGGAAGTATAAAATTCTGTGGGCAAGCTAAACTTACTTTTATACTTGCTGATAGTGGGCCCAATGGCGATCAGGCGTTCTACGCGGCGTGCCTGCAGCAGTTCGGCCACCTTGCCATACAGCTGCTCCTCTGCCAGGCCCGATTCCAGCAGATCAGAAAGTATAACCGAGTGTTTCCCGCGCTGGGGCTGGTTCACCAACAGGTCCAGGGCAATGGCCAGGCCTGCCAGATCGTTGTTATAGGTATCGTCGATGAGGTAGCAGCCCTGAATGGCCTCTTTCATTTCGAGACGCATGGCCACGGGTTGCAGGCGGTCCAGGCGGTCTTGAATCTCGGCCAGCGGCACTTGGCGCTGCAGTAGCACTGCCAGGCAGTGTAGGGCATTTTCTACGGAGGCTTCGTCGGTGAAGGGTATGGCCAGCCGCTGCTTTTCTCCCTGGTACGTGTACACCACAATGGTGCGGTGCCCTGCCGTGGTAGTCGCTTTTATAGTGAGGTCGGCTTGCTTTTTCCGGGACCAGGTAAAGGATCTGAGGCCCTGCGCCTGCACCGCCTGGTGTAGATCGTCGTGGTCAGCGCAGTAAAACAGCAGCTCCACATGCTTAAACAGCTTCAGCTTCTCCGTTATCTTTTGCTCACGCGAGGCAAAGCCTTCGTCGTGGGCGCTGCCGATGTTAGTGAAAATGCCAAGGGTGGGCCGGATCACGAGTTCGAGTTTTTCCATCTCGCCGGGTTGCGAGATACCGGCCTCGAATATGGCCACTGTGTGGTTGGGCTCCATTTGCCACACGCTCAAAGGCACACCCAGCTGCGAGTTAAAGCTGCGCGGGCTTTTCACCACCAGTTCATCAGGGCTCAGCAACTGTGCCAGCCACTCTTTTACGATGGTTTTGCCGTTGCTGCCCGTTATGCCAAAAACCGGTATCCGGAACTGCTGCCTGTGCCATGCTGCTAGCTCCTGCAATGCCGCCAAACTATCTTTTACCAGCAGGATGTTCGCTTCCGGGTACAGGCGCTTGAGTGCATCCGGCGCTCCTTGCTCTAACACAAAGGCCCTTACCCCCTGGCCGTAAAGCTGCGGCAGGTATTTATGGCCGTCGTTGTACTTGCCTTTGATGGCAAAGAACACTGAGCCGGCGGGCTGCGACAGCTTGCGGCTGTCGGTGAGCAGCTGCACCACCGGCAGCTGCTGCGCCTGCTGCACAAGCGCGCCGCCTACTATAGAACCAAGTTGCTGAAATGAAAGCATGTATGTTACCTTTTCTTTACATCAAAGATAGTTTTACTAGTTTAGAGTTGAAAGCGCCGTGCGAAAGCCATCGCTACTGAAGGTAAACAAAGCTTTGCCCCGGATAGAACAATTTTCACCATAAAAAAGATGTAGTAACACCAAAACCAAACGGGCTTATTTACCTTTGCCTAAATCTTACATCTGCTTAGCACCTTGAACACAAACGACAAAAGACCATACTATGCCGCCGGACTGGCTGCCTTCATTATCTGGGGCTTTATCCCTTTTCCGCTAAAGGCACTGGCAGCTTTTCCCAGCGGACAGATCCTCTACTTCAGGGTGGCGCTGTCGGTGGTGCTGTTGCTGCTTGTATCGGTACTATTCCGGAGGCAGGAAATAAAGGCGACGTTTACGCTAGTGAGGCAGCATGTGCCCCAGGAGAAACGGAAATTCATACTTTTCACGGTGCTGGGCGCTGCCTTGCTTACCGTTAACTGGCTGCTGTTTATCTATGTCATCAACCACATCAACATCCAGACAGGCTCTTTCTCGTACCTGCTTTGCCCGATCATCACGGCGGTGCTGGGCTTTGTGCTGCTTAAGGAAGAGTTGCGCTTTAACCAGTGGATCGCCATCGGGCTGAGTGCGGTAAGCTGTGCGCTGGTAGGCTCCGGTGAGATCAGCAGCCTGCTTTTCAGCTTGATGATTGCCCTCAGCTACGCCTTTTACCTGATCTCGCAACGCATTCTAAAGGAGTATGACAAGATCGTGCTCCTGACACTGCAACTGCTGCTGTCCTTTGCCTTTATCGGGCCTTTTTATAGCTTCTTCAGCGCCGGCGCAACCCTGGAACTGAACACACACTTCTTTCTGAACATTGCGCTGCTGAGTGCCGGCTTCACCGTGCTGCCGCTCTTCCTGAACCTGTATGCGCTGAAGGAACTCACGTCGGGCACCATCGGCATCCTTATGTACATCAACCCGATCCTGAACTTCATCATGGCGTTTTTATACTTTGATGAGCAGACGACATGGTTGAAAGTACTGGCTTACCTCCTCATTTTCGTTTCGGTGATCATCTACAACATCAACCTGAAGGGCCGCAAAAAGCGTGGCGACGGGTTGGTGATACCCCCCGTTGGCACTACCGCTGTCGTAAAATAACATAGCCCCGTGCCAGGCAAAGTTGCCTGGCACGGGGCTATGTTAACAAATGCGTAAGGCAGTGCTTACTGCTTCTTCCTTTTTTTCTGTTCATCCAGTTTCTGCATGGCCCTGGCCGCCGAATCCTGGTTGGGGTTCATTTTACCGAAGCGGTTAGCCTGCTCCGCAGTCACTGAGGTGTCGCCAATGGGCGCGGGCCTCGGCGTGTTCAGGTTTGCCGCCGAAGAGTCCATGGCCACAATGGCTTCTGATGTGCTCGTGTCGTCGGTGGGGTTAGAGGCGGGCCGGTCGTAGTTGCACCCGAAGCCCAATATTGCTGCAAAGGCCACCGCTGCTCCTGTTTTAACTATATGCTGAATGGTTTTCATGTCTTTTTCTGATTGATGTTGCGCTATTTTTAACGTTCGCTGCGCCAATAGGTTATCCAGCCCGGGCAGTGGCCGGGGTATGCACAGCCATTTCATCAGAAGCCCAATCCAATCAAAAAGCCCGTACGGGCCTTGTTGCCTTCCTGGAACGATGTTACGAAATCGACCCGAAACACTTTGAAGATATGCTCAATGCCCACACCCAGCTCCAGGTAGTTCCTCGACTCGCGGGTATTCAGGTAATTCACGCTGGCCACCTCCTGCCACTTAAGCTTGCGGAACAGGGGGATCTTGTTGAACAGGAAGCCGTTGAAATGGTGTTCGTAATGTGCCTCCAGGTAGCTGTTGCTGGTGCTGTAGCGGTAATAGTCCAGCAGCTGAAACCCACTGTACACCCCGGCATAGTTCGTCCGGTTGCCGTTAAAGTGCTTGTAGTCCAGGAGCCGCATATCCTCCTTGCCCCAGAAAACACCGCCCAGCACGCTGTACTGGCTGGTGCCCAAAAGGCCCAGGCTCACGTTGTCGCTGATATGCAGGCCCGCTGTGTTGTACTGCACATCGCCGCCCAGCACTTTGTAGCTACCCCGGTAGCTCAGGGTGAAGCGCGGGTATTTGGAACCGAGGTTTATCTTGTCGTCGGGGCGCAGGATATACTGCTGTCCGGGCTTGTAGCTTAAGGCCAGCGTTAGCGTGAGCGCCTCGTGGGGTGTAAAAGCAGCATCTGCCAGTTCTGCGTTTTGCGGCACATTGGGCGTAAACCTGCTTTCCTGGTCATCGTTCTTCCTAAAGGAGAAATCCGTGCTGTTTTGCAGGGGCATGCGGTGCGCGTAGTTGAAGGAGGTATTCAGGTTCAGGCCATTCCGGAGCTCGCTGCGGTACAGCACCTGGCCAAAGTTGCGCTGGTAAAGTTTCATGTAATTGCGCTCTGCAAACAAGGTATAGCCTGTATTTACAAAGGGAGAGATGGGATCCAGGTTATTGATCTGGTACACGTAGCGTCCTCCCTCCAAAGTAACCGTGCTGTTTTTAAACGGTTCGTAGTTATAGGTCAGCCGCAATTTGGCGTTAAGTTTCTCATTGGCAAAGCCGTAGCGAACCGCTGGCTCTATCACATATGACCTACGGTCTTCAAACGTTTTCAGGTAGTTCAACCGCACATCGGCGGTAACCCCCTCTACGGTGTTGTACTGCAGGATGCTTGCCCCACCCATGAGGTTGATAACGGGGTCGAAGCGGTAAAACTTGCGCTGGAAGGTGTTGGAGTACGTGTAGCCCCCCAGGAAGAAATTGCCGAACGAGGGTTTGTTGCGGATATGGTCCAGGGAGTCTTTGTAGGCCTGCGAGTTCTTGATCACTTCCATGCTGTCTTTCTTTACGTAATCCTGCACCTCCTCCTGCGTGAGCGGCACCGGCCGAACCGAGGCCCAGTAGGCTGAGTCGCGCACGTTGGCGTCTTTTTCCACCAGCAGCACTTCCTTGCTGAAGAGTTCGTCTGGCTGGATGGCCTGTTGTGCTTCGGGCGCTATCTCCTGAGGTTTAATTAACCTGATCTTTGGCTTTTTAGCCGTCTTGGCATCCGCTACCACAGCCTGCCCTGCCGGCTCCGGCTCCACCTCTTCCAGCTTCGGCGGCCTGCTGTAGGCTGGCTGCACTTTATACTTAGAGTATACCCCCGTCACGTAACCGCCGCCCTTGAACCCCAGTCCCGCAGCCTCAAAATTAAACTTCTGCGACACCGGCATCCACACCTGTTCCGCCACGGGCGCATATACCTGCCGCACCCGTATAAAATCCACAAACTCAATCCCGGAAGCTTTCGTCAGTTTCAGATCGGTGCTGTGGATGCGCCAGGAGCCGTCCACGATGTAGATGCTACCCGAGAAGACCGGATCGCTTTTGCGCCTCGGAATCACCTTTATCTTGTTAACGGTGCGGTTGTTCTCCTCAAAGGTACCCAGGTACTCAAAGCGATAGAAAAACAGGGCGTTGCTGGCCAGCGGGGACACAAAGCCACGCTCGCTCAGGCCCTGTACTTTCAGCAGCGGGTCGTAAAAGCTGATGTTCATCTCGGAGGCCTGGTTAAAGCTAAAGCCTTTCTTCTGGCCGCTCACCTTGCTCGAGATCATACGCTCGTGTATCTTGTTGGGCTTTTTAAAATTCAGGACAGAGACAGACTCCGTCAGGTAGACGATACCCGTATCCACATCCACCACTTTAATGCCCAGCACCTTTGGCGGCACTTTGTCGAGCCGGTAAACCCCTTTCATGTATACCTGTGCGGCCCAGGCGTTTACCTCGTTCTGGTGATACTTGCGCAGCCGGATGGCGTTGCGCATGATTGCGTAGGCCGGGTCTTCGTCTGAGGCCCGCACCACCACCTCCTTCAGGTTGAGCACCTCAGGCAGCAGCTGCACGTTCAACTCCTGCGTGCCCGCCGCTATCGTTACCGTTTCGTTTTTAGCGCGGTAGCCCACATACTTAAACTCCAAAGTATAGGTGCCCTCGGGCAGCTGCAACTGATAATAGCCCTGGTCGTTGGAGGCGGTACCGCTGGAGGTTTCGTTGATGTAAATGCTGGCAAAGGGAAGGCCCTGCCCGTTCTCGTCGGTGATGCGGCCGCGCAGGATGCCGGCCTGCGTAAGCAGAGGAAAGAGAAGCAGAAAAAGAAGCAAGTACGGATGCCGCATGTGCAAGGGGTCTGGGTTTATGCCTGGTTGTGGGTGCAAGGTAGTTAGCTAACGCAAAACGAAGCGGCTCATGTTTCTATTTTATCTGAATTTAAACTTATTTTTAGGATGATGTTTTACCTGTTCATCTTTTCGGAGGGCATTGCGGCCTTTGCCTGCTGCTTTGTCAGCCTGTTTTTGTACCGGATGTTGAGTACCACCCCCAGCAGTACCAGCGCCATGCCGGCATAAGACCACACACTGAAAAGCTCTCCGAAGAAAATAAAACCAAACAGCAGCGCATACAGGATACCCAGGTAGTTCAGGTTAGCCACCTTCGAGAGTTCCTCTGACTGGTAGGCCATGGTCATGTAATACTGGGCCAGCTGCGTCAGTACCCCGATAAGCAGCAGGATGAACCACTCCCACCCGACAGGCTGCACCCAATTGAAAAGCGAGTAAAGGCCCGTGACGGGCAGCGCCACCAGCGGAAAATAAAACACGATGACCAAGGGGTGCTCGCGGGTGTTCAGACGCCGGATCATGTTGTAGGCTATACCGGCAAACAGGGCGCTGCCCAGGCCAAGCGCCAGGTAAAGGGGCGAGATACGCGCATCCACGCCCTCAATCACCAAAATTCCGCTGAACGAAACCAAAAAGAACACCCACTGCCAGGGCTTCACTTTCTCCTTCACAATAAAAACACCCAGTATGGTGGTAAATATCGGCGACAGGTACTGGATGGTGACGGCGGTTGCCAGCGGTATGTTTTGCAGGGTGGTGAAAAACAAAATCAGGGCGGCGGCCCCGGTTACGCCCCGGGTGATCAGCAACCCGCGGTGTGTGCCCCACACGCTCACATGCTGGCGCCGCAGCATCACCCAGCTCATCACCAACGACACCCCCGACCTGAAAAGGATCACCTCCACAGCCGGTATATGCGACACCTGCTTTACGAGTACGTTCATCAGCGAAAAGAAAAACGTAGCCAGCAGCATGTGCCGTACTCCTTTTGATAGCATACTCAAATTGTTTTCACAACAAATGTCCGGGTTTTAATTATTGATTGCTACTTTTATTGCCGATTGATGCTGTGTGTTTTTATAGCTAAAACCCGCTTGCTACTGCTGTTCAAAGTTTGGGTTTACCGAACTCTGCCTGGCGGTTTCATGTTTTACTAACACACCAACTTCACACTTTTGGAACGACAGAAAAAGCAAAAGACCTATACCCCGAAGGAGGCCCTGATCAAAGCGGCCGCTTACTGCGCTTACCAGGAACGCACGCAACAGGAGGTGCGCGTGAAGCTCTTCTCCTACGGCCTGGAGCCGGACGACGTGGAGGAACTGATCATTCGATTGAGCCAGGAGAAGCTGATAGACGAGGAGCGCTACGCCCAGAGTTTTGTGCGCGGCAAGTATGGCCTGAAAAAGTGGGGCCGCCGGAAAATTACACAGGGGCTCAAAAGCAAGGGCGTCTCCGATTACTGCATCAAGCAGGGTATGAAAGAAATTGACCCGGAAGTATACGAAGGGAACCTGCTAAACCTGCTGGAAAAGAAAAACGCTACCGAGAAAGAAAAGAACCCCTTTGCCCGACGCCAGAAACTCACCTACTTTTTAGTGAGCAAGGGATATGAGCACGATTTAGTGCAGGATGCCCTAAAAGGGTTGGAAAGTTAAGCCGCTCGGGTGCTTTTATAGGTCAGGACCATCTCAGAAAGCCAAATTGTGGGGCCTCCTGGTTTAATACCAAGTGTTGTTCGGTATGCCGGAGCGTATGTCGATTGGCTGTGGCGGTTACCTTTTGGGGGGCAGTTTTGGGTTTTCGATCCGGCGCTGCGGCACCAGCACCACCCTCCGGCCCGTTACATTCTCCAGGATCGGTTTGAGCACCTTTTCGGCGTTTACCTGCGTCTGCCGCAGAATACCTGAGTTGAGCGCCGCCTTTTTCACGTTTTGCTCCGCATACTTGTAGCTTTCCTGCACCAGGTCAGCATCCTGAAAATATGTGTTTTCTTTGCTGAACACCTTCGACTTGCTGTGGTCTATCTTGTAATAACAGATCTCGGGAGCGGGCATAGCGATCTGCACCAGCGAGTCGCCCATGAACTGGATGTCAGCCTGGGTTATTTTCCTGAAATCGAGGCAACCCACGGCCTCGCCCGAAACAATGAGCACTACCTTAGAGTCAGGCACCCAGCGCGACACGTTCTTCTTATACTCCACCACATCCTTAAAATTGAACCGCACCAGCTCCATCTTGCCCAGTTCCTCTACTGAGGTGAGCACGGTATTGTAGTTGACCACTACTTTCGGTGCGTTATCTTTCGCGCCATCCGAGAAAAAATCCCTGAACATACGCCACAGAAAAATGCCGGCAACCAATACAATGATCCAGGGAATGAGCTTGATGAAAATTCGGAGTAAGGGCATGGGTGCTGTGAGGTACCGTTTAAAATTATTATGTGCATTGTACGCTTACCAAACTATGATCGGGCTTAATAAGTTGCACAACCTGCTATCAGGCCGACCCTTTGCAGCGCACTACACCTGCATACCCAGGCGCTCCTGAAAACCAGCGTTGCCCTGCAGCCCTCCGGTATGCACCGCAACTATGCGGCTACCCTCCGGAAAGCAACCCTGCCTGATCAGGTCGAACAGGCCATACAGCATTTTACCCGTGTAAATTGGCTCCAGCGGAATAGCGTGCTGCTTCTGAAAGGCTTGGATAAACGCCAGTAGTTCCGGCTTCACCTTGGCATAGCCCCCGAAATGGTAATCGGTAATCAGGTGCCAGTTGGCATACTGCTGCCCGTTGTAGTGCTGCAGGAGCTGCTCTATCTCCTGCTGTAAAAAAGCGCCGCCCTTCAGGGCCGGGAACCCAAGCACCTGCTTCTCGCCCGCTACCCCGGCAATAATGCCCGCCAGTGTCCCGCCTGTACCGGCAGCGCAGCAAACATAATCGTAATCTACACCGATGCCCTGCACGATTTCGGTGCACCCTTGCACCGCTAAAGTGTTGGTACCCCCCTCTGGGATAATGTATGGCTGATCGAATTGGGCTGCTATTTTTTTCAGAAAAGCTGGCTCATTTTTTTGACGGTACCTGTCACGGGTTATGTAGTGCAGCTGCATGCCACAGGAGGTTGCATAGCGAAGGGTGGGGTTGAGCGGCAAATGCTCCTCACCCCGGATCAGGCCTATTGTTTTAAACCCAAATTCCTTACCAGCGGCTGCCGTGGCGGCAATGTGGTTGGAGTAGGCCCCTCCGAACGTCAGCAGCGTATCTTTCAACAAATGCGTCGCCGCTTGCAGGTTATACTTTAGCTTGCGCCACTTGTTGCCAGCTATGTGCGGGTGCAACAGGTCTTCCCGCATCACCCAAAGCATTACCCCTTTCTCCTGTAGCAGGCCATCGTGTAGTTGTTGCAGCGGTGCTTCCATGCTGTTAAAAAGAAGCCCCAGCGTTGGCTGAGGCTCCGTTATAGTACCTTAATCTGTTATCTCTTTTCAGTCAGTGGCTCAGTTTTTCACAAAACACTAAACTATCGCTTTATACTTTTGCCACGATCGGCACCTCGGTGGGCTTCTTCCTGACACTATACGCTATCGTACCGATGATAACCACCAGCAGCAAGATGGAGGAGATCAAGGAGATGGTATTGCCCAGGGTATAGGCCTTCGGGGCGAACTTAAAAGTAATGGTGTGCTTGCCAGCCGGCACTTCCATGGCGCGCAGGATATAATCGGCGCGGAAATGGTCTACGGGTTTATCATCGAGGTACGCTTGCCAGCCATCGGCGTAATATACTTCCGAAAACACTACCAAGCCCTCTTTCTCTGCCTGATATGCATACTTTAGCTCGTTAGGCTGATAGGACACCAGTTTAATCGTGGCGTTATCGGCTGAGAAATGCTGCCTTTCCACCGGAAACTTTGTGACATCCACTACTGCTGTCTTGCCGGCATCAAACATGGTAAGGGCGTTCAGTTCCTCATCCGGCGACTGTACATGCTTTACTTCTTCCACAAACCAGGCATTCCCAAGGGCGCCTGGCACACGCTGCACCGGCTGCTTCGGATTACCGGTAATGGCATAACGGGTGTTCAGCATCCGGTACACCTCCAGGTTATTTTGGGAAATATGCCGGTCAATCACATCCTGGTAACGGCGGAGCTTGGCCCCATGGTAGCCGCCAATCGACTTGTGAAAATAAGAGGTGCGGGCATCGTTAAACGGGTTGGGCATGTACACCACACGGTAGCTTAGATCTTTGTCCTGTAAAATAAGCTGATCGGCCTGCGTGGGCTGAAAGTGCGCGGCCTCTACATTACGCTGAAAGTCAGCCTCGTTCAGGTAGCGCTTATCCACGGACCACAGGTCTACCAGAATAAGCAGTCCAACGCCTGCCATGGCCACCGTAGCCGACACTTTGTATTTAACATACACATAGAGCAAGCCCGCCGCCAGCACAATAAAAATAAAGGAACGGAACGCATCAGCCCGCATCAGGCTCTCCCGATCGGCGCGGATGGCGTCTATCGGGAACTGTGCCTGGATCAGTTGCTGATCGGCGGCGGACACAAAGCTGAACGAGCCGGCAAAAAGCCACACCAGCAAGCAAACGCCCGCTGTAATGCCACCCGACAGCAGGAGTTTCCTGTCCAGGTCTTTGATCAGATCGCGCTCACGCAGCAGTTTCCAAAGGGCCAGTACCGCCAGGAAAGGGATTGTGATCTGTGCAATAACCAGCGTAGACGAAACCGCCCTGAACTTGTTGTACCCCGGAAAATAATCGAACATGAAGTAGTTGAACGCCTCAAAGTTCTTGCCCCAGGCCAGCATGATCGAAAGAATGGTTCCGGCCACCAGCCAGCTCGTCCAGCGGCGATCCACGATAAAAAGCCCCAGGATAAACAGGAAAACCACAATGGCTCCCACATACACAGGCCCGCTCGTCATGGGTTGTGCGCCCCAGTACAGGGGCAGGCCCTGCTTTACAAGCTGCTCGGCCTGCACCGGAGGGGCACCCATTTTAAGAAAGGCATTGTATGTTTCGGAGTCCGTGTCTAATTTGGCGCTGCTGCTTCCCCCATAAATATCCGGGATAAGCAGGGTAAGGGTTTCGCCAATGCCATAGCTCCAGTTAAAGGCATAGTCTCTGTCCAGGCCGCTGCCCACGTTCTCGCCACTGTTTGGCTGTGTTAGCTCCGATTTTCCGCGGATGCTGTACTCGCCATACGTGGCGGTGGTGTACAGCCTGCCAAAGTTCACGCCCACGGCCAGAACTGCTGCCACGGCCAGCATCAGGCCACGCTTCAGGAGTTCGGCAAAGGTGCCGTGCTTGATGGCGTAGACGATCTCTACCACAGCAAACACCACGATCAGCAGGAGCATGTAATACGTCATCTGCAGGTGGTTGAAGTGCAGGTTCATGGTCAGGCCAACGGCAAAGAGCACGGCGCCGATCCACAGGTTCTTACGCAGGGCGTAGATCAGGCCGGCCAGCACCATCGGTATGTAGGCAATGGCCAACGACTTGGTGTTGTGCCCTGCCTCCAGGATAATCAGGTTATAGGAAGTGAACGAGAAAGCCACCGCACCCGCAATCGCCAGCCAGGAGCTCATGCCCATGGCCACCAGCAGGATGTAGGCGCAAAGCAGCGTGATAAAAATGTTGCCTGCCAGCGCTGGCATGTTAAACGTAAGTAGTTTGTGGATGTAGCCCGACCAGTCGCCGGGGAAGTGGGTCTGGATGAGGTAGGCCGGCATGCCGCTGAACATGGAGTTGGTCCAGAGCGCCTCTTCGCCGGTTGCCTCCCGAAAATCCTGTATCTCCTTGGCGCCGCCTTTAAACTGCAGGATATCGTGCTGGGCCAGGCCCTTATCGCCGAACATGACCGGCGAAAAGTACACTGCCGTCAGAACCAGGAAAATTGCTACGGCTATGATGTGCGGGAGCACATCACGCTTAAAATCAAAGGGAGTTGTCATATCTTTCAAAAACCTCAAAATAGAGGTTGAAAGATAATATTTTTATTTCACTTCTTCATAATCCACATACTCGCCACCCCTGAAATCCTTTTTCTCAGCCTGGTCGGGCATGTAATCTATGTTCACCTCGCCTTTTGGTTTACCGCCACGCTGCCCGTTACCCTGATGGAAATCCTGGTACTGGCGCTGCTGCTGTTGCATGTTGCTGCGGAAAAAGGAGCCGTTGCGGATGCTCTTCTTCACAAAAAACGCAAGCAGCCACCTGAACAGGAAAGGGGCTACCATGCGGACGAAATAAATAATAAGTATGGTGGTGATGATGTATTTGATCATGCTGCTTGCTTTATAAAATAGGGTACTGCAAAAACAATACCTGGTCTGGTATACAACCTCTTATCCGAAGCTTTGTTATCCGGTGCGCTTACAAAGCCCCAGAAAGGCCAAAGATAAGAAGTATACTTGTTTAATGCTTTGCTGTGTGGCATAGTTCCCCCTGCTGCCAGGTGCGGGAACTATGCCAAATCGGAAGTATGATTTAAGTTACTTTCCTTTTCCGAAGCTGGCCTGCAGCCCGATAGATGGAATAAACGTGAGCCCGGAGTAACTGTATACTTGCTGGTTCAGGAGCTTGTAGTCGCCGTAATTCTGGTAGTAAATGGTTAAGGCCGGCACAATGTACACATACTTAAAGCCAAACCTGGCGTTCACAAAAAAACCATACGACCCGAAGTTGTTCTTCTCCATCAAGGGGTTGATCTCCTTTACTTCGCTGCCATACTTTGTAAACAGCCTGCCTGGCTCAAAACCATACTTGATAAAGGTATGGTTGTACACCACACCAAAGGCGATGCTTCCTTTTTCCTCCTCCGGGCCAAAAGACTTGCTGAATATGAGCGGAACAGTCACGTCTCTTCGTTTCGCCGTGAACTGTAGCACCGGCTGTAGCTTGTCCAGAAAAAGGCCTTTTAGCAGGCCGGAGCTCTGCCCGGCATACTGCAAACCAATGCTGCCGTACCAATCGCCCAGGCCGGGAGCCTCCGGGGTGCCTGTCGGACCTAAAAACTGGTACTGGGTGTCAAACACGTGCACCCCCGATGCGAACTTATACCCGGCATCCAGACGCGGGGCTAAGCCATAGCGGATGTAGAAGTCAAAGGTTGGACCAACCGGGTCCAGGGCATACGCCAGCAGGGCCTTGGTGGCTGTTTCTACCTCATCATCATAAAACACGGTGTCTTTCTTGGCAATGGCATCCACGGCCGCTTTGGTTATGTCATCCAGTTGGCTGAGCGGCTCCGTGGCCACGTTGCCCCCAAAGTTAACACCAGCTTTAAACTTGCCCGGCGCGGTTACCTTACCAGAGTTGATAACGGCGCGCGGGGCTGTACAGCCTGCCGCAAAAGCCAGCAAGAGCACGAAGCCATACACGGCCTTGCCTTTCAAAAGTATACTTCCTCTCATCTTTCTGTTTAAATCAATTGTAAACCCTAAGCCAGCGCTTTGCTTTCCCGGGTTTCCTCTCAATTATCCGGCCACTTTTCCAAAGCGCCCTGCCCTTTCGCGAGTGGGTTATGCCATGGCGAAATGTATGCATTTCTTACTTACTCAGGTACAGGTTCCGCTCCGAGTACACCTTCGTGAAATAATCGTCCTGCAGGTCGTCAATAAAGTAGATGGCCTCCCCGGTGGATTTCATCTCGGGCCCGAGCTCTTTATTCACTTCCGGGAATTTGTTGTAAGAGAATACCGGCACCTTAATGGCATAGCCGTGCTTGTAGGGGTTAAAGGTAAAGTCCTTCACCTTCTTCTCGCCCAGCATTATTTTGGTGGCATAGTTGATGTACGGCTCGCGGTAAGCCTTGGCAATGAACGGGAAGGTGCGCGAGGCGCGCGGGTTGGCCTCGATGATATACACCGTTTCGTTCTTGATGGCAAACTGAATGTTGATCACCCCCACCGTTTGCAGCGCCACGGCAATTTGCCTGGTATAGTCCTCAATCTGTTGCAGCACATGCTCACTTAGGTCGAATGGCGGCAGCACGGCATACGAGTCGCCGGAGTGGATGCCGGCCGGCTCGATGTGCTCCATGATGCCACAGATGTGCACCTGCTCGCCATCGCAGATGGCATCGGCCTCTGCCTCGATGGCATTGTCCAGGAAGTGGTCGAGGAGTACTTTGTTGCCCGGGTGGTCTTTCAGCAGATCGATCACGTGGGCTTCCAGCTCCTTGTTGTTGATCACGATCTTCATGTTCTGTCCGCCCAGCACATAGCTTGGGCGCACCAGCAGCGGAAACTTCAGCTCCTTGCTCAATTCCAGCGCCTCCTCGGCCGTCTCGATCACGGCGAACGGCGGGTATGGGATGCCCAGGTCATGGAGCAGGGCTGAGAACGAACCGCGGTCCTCGGCCAGGTCAAGGGCCTGGTAGCTGGTGCCGAATATCTTTATCCCGTAGCGATCCAGTTTCTCAGCCAGTTTCAGGGCTGTCTGGCCGCCGAGCTGCACAATAACGCCCTCCGGTTTCTCGTGCAGGATAATTTCGTAGATATGCTCCCAGAATACCGGCTCAAAGTATAGCTTATCCGAGATGTCGAAGTCGGTGCTTACCGTTTCGGGGTTGCAGTTGATCATGATGGTTTCGTAGCCGCACTCTTTGGCCGCCAGCACGCCGTGTACACAGCTGTAGTCGAACTCGATGCCCTGCCCGATGCGGTTGGGACCGGAGCCCAGCACCACCACCTTCTTTTTGTCGGACACAATGCTCTCGTTCTCCCCATCGAAGGTGCTGTAGTAGTACGGGGTGCTTGCCTCAAACTCGGCGGCGCAGGTATCCACCATTTTATACACGCGCTTCATGCCCAGTTCCTGGCGCACGTTAAACACCTCGCTCTCCAGGCAACGCAGCAGGTGCGCTATCTGGCGGTCGGCGTAGCCTTTCACCTTGGCCTCGCGCAGCAACTCGGTGGGGATGGTGGCCAGCGTATATTTCTCTATCTCCTTCTCCATCACGTCCAGTTCCTCTATCTGGGCCAGGAACCAGGGGTCGATCTTGGTGATGTTCTGGATTGTTCTGGTTGGGATACCGATGCGCATGGCATCTTTAATGCTGAACAGGCGATCCCAGCTTGGGTTGGCCAGGCTATGTATCAATTCATCGTAATTCGTCTTCTCCTTGCCGTCGGCCCCTATGCCGTTGCGCTTGATTTCCAGACTCTGGCAGGCCTTCTGCAAGGCCTCCTGAAAGGTGCGGCCAATGCCCATTACTTCGCCCACCGATTTCATCTGCAGGCCCAGCCGGCGGTCCACTCCCGGAAATTTATCAAAGTTCCAGCGCGGGATTTTCACGATCACGTAGTCCAGTGCCGGCTCGAAGTAAGCCGATGTGGTTTTGGTGATGGCGTTCTTCAACTCGTCCAGGTTATAGCCAATGGCCAGTTTGGCCGCTATTTTAGCAATGGGGTAACCTGTGGCCTTGGAGGCCAGGGCAGAGGAACGTGAAACACGGGGGTTTATCTCGATGGCGATGATGGTATCATCCTCCGGGCTAACGGAAAACTGCACGTTGCAGCCGCCGGCAAACTGGCCGATGCCGTTCATCATTTTAATGGCCAGGTCGCGCATTCGCTGGTACACGGTGTCGGGCAGCGTCATGGCCGGGGCCACGGTAATGGAGTCGCCGGTATGCACCCCCATTGGGTCGAAGTTCTCGATGGAGCAGATGATGATCACGTTGCCCACGTTGTCGCGCAGCAGCTCCAGCTCGTACTCTTTCCAGCCCAGAATGCTTTGCTCTACCAGCACCTCGTGGGTGGGGGAGGCGTGCAGGCCGCGGGTCAGGGCCGCGTCGAACTCTTCGGGCGTGTTCACAAATCCGCCGCCTGTGCCACCCAGGGTAAAAGAGGGGCGGATAACCAGCGGGAAGCCAATTTCCTGCGCAATCTCTTTTCCTTCCAGAAAAGAAGTGGCCGTTTCGCCTTTACAGACATTTATACCCAGCTCGATCATCTTCAGGCGGAACTGCTCCCGGTCTTCGGTGGTTTCGATGGCTTTGATATCCACACCGATAATGCGCACGCCATACTTGGCCCAAATGCCTGCGTTCTCGCAGTCGATGGCCAGGTTGAGGGCTGTCTGCCCGCCCATGGTCGGGAGCACGGCATCGACCTGGTGCTGCTTCAAAATATCTATGATGTACTTTTTCTCCAGCGGCTTCAGGTAGACATGGTCCGCCGTAACGGGGTCGGTCATGATCGTGGCCGGGTTGGAGTTGATCAGGATTACCTCAATCCCCTCTTCTCGCAAGGAGCGGGCGGCCTGGGAGCCGGAGTAATCAAATTCACAAGCCTGGCCGATAACGATAGGACCAGAACCGATAATGAGTACAGATTTAATGGAGGTATCTCTTGGCATAATGTGGTATGTATAAATTGCCCAAAGTTAGCCCAATTTGTTGGGCCAGGCAAAAGGAAAACGTACAACTTTCAAATTTTTAAGCTTTTCTGTGGCGGTCAGGTTCGCGTATCTAACGTTCCCAAGCCCGACAATGTGCCCAGCAAGCTGCGTTTTAAGGCTTAAAAGCATACTTTAAGGTAAACATTCGTGCTCCTTTTCGTAAATCAAAGTAACACATTTAACTATATACTATGGAAACGCCAAAAGCAGATGACATTATTACCAACGCGGATGAAAGCAAGCGCTTGCCCGACGAAAACCCAGAGCCCCTGACCGGCACTAAAAAGCAGGAGGTGGACATCATGGACAAGGAGTACGAGGGGAAAGAAGAGGCGGGTAACGTGGCCGCCAAAAATGAGGCAGACACCCGTAAACTTGATGGCAGCAACGCAAATAACCTGCGTACCAAGTAAGAAATAGAGCCTTCCACAGACTATTCTACCCTATCTGCAAGAAGTAGCTGCAGATAGGGTAGAATTTTTTTGATTTATATAAAATTTCACAGTTAAATATTTGATTTAAAGAGATTAATCATTAGTATTACTCTATGTAAAAGCACCCTCAAACATTTGTCTTTATGATTTGTTTCGACTCCGAGTATTTACATGTAGAGCTTTACGAAACACCCCATGTGCTGGTGACGCAGTGGTACGGAAATTGTACCAGCAAGCAGTACCGAGAGGCGCTTTTAAGATTCAACGCATTGGTGCAACTGTATGATGTACAGTTCGCCATTGCCGACAGGCGCCTTCTGCCCGCCCTAAGCAAGGAGGACGGTAAGTGGACTTTGGAGAGCTATCTGCCGCTCTTTTGCCAGTTACCTCTCAAGCGCTTTGCGCTCCTGAATTCTTTTGACACGCATGCTGGAATGCTTTTAACCAGATTTCTGCAAAACGAGCAGTATCCGATCCCGTTTGAGACCAAAATTTTTGATGACCTTACCTCGGCCTATGACTGGCTTGTGGCTGTAAAGGCTTAGCCTGATTCTCCTTTCCTTTAAATTACGGTAACTCAACCTGCCCTAGCAAACATCAATATACAAAACCGTATATTGTCGGGTATTCGATTGCCTTTACTCATGCTATATTCGCTGCTTAAATTTATCTACAAGATCGGGTTGTGGGTGTTTTTCAAAAAGTTTGAAGTGCGCAACCGCCACCTGTTACCGGAGCAGGGGCCGCTCTTGGTGGTGTCGAATCACCCTAACACGTTCATGGACCCTATCGTGACGGCCACTTTGTTAACACAGCCTGTATTTTTCATAGCAAAAAGCACCGTGTTTGGCTCCCGCATTCAGAACTGGGTGCTGCGGCACATGCACCTGATCCCTATCCATCGCAAAGAAGACCTAAAGGACGGCAACCTTGGCCAGGCGATAAGTAACGAAGAAGCGTTTGCGGCCAGTAACCAGGCATTGGGTGAGGGCAAGGCGCTCCTGATCTTTCCGGAGGGGAACAGTTTTAACCAGCGCAGGCTACGCAAAATAAAAACAGGCACCGCCCGAATTGCCCTGGGGGCAGAAAAGATGCACGCACAGCCATTTGGAGTGAAGATAGTGCCCGTAGGCCTGAACTACTCCGCCTCTACCCGCTTCCGCAGCAACGTATTCGTGAACATTGGCGAACCCATTGCAGCGGCAGATTACCTTTCTGCCTACCAGGAGAATGAGCAGAAAGCGGTGCTTGCCCTCACAGAGGAAATCAGAAAACGAATTGAGAACCTGATCATCCATACCCTGACCGACGAGGAAGATGAACTGGCGCGGCAAGTGGAGATCCTGTACAAAGGCACACTGGCTAAAAGAGCTCCGCAAGATAAACCGGATCACGAGCACGACTTTCTGCTTTCCAAGGCCATTGTGAGAAGTATAAATTACTTTAGCCAACAGGAGCCGGAACGGGTGCTTGCCCTGCGGGAAGAGCTGAACGCTTACCTGTTGCAGTTAAAAAGACTCCGCTTGCAGGACGCAGTACTGGGCAAAGGCGAACAAGCTGTTTTCCGGCACAGTATGCTGGGGCTGCTTTACCTGCTGGCGGGTATTCCCTTTTATCTGTATGGTCTGGTGCATAATTACATCCCATATGCCATACCTGCACGGGTGGCCAGGGCCGTTACCAAAGAAGAAGAGTGGTATGCGCCCATCATGCTTACAATGGGTATTTTTTCGTTCCCGATAATTTATGCGCTCGAGGTGTGGCTGCTGGCGGAACTGTGGGCACCGGGCTTGCCCCTGCTTACTGTATACCTGGTTAGCCTGCCCCTCAGCGGCTTTTTTACGCTGCGCTACTGGCGAAAAGCCCTCCATACCCAGGAAGACTGGCTTTTGTTGCGGCTTTTCTTTAAAAGACACAACGTAGTGGCGCAGTTACGGCACCAAAGGCAGGGCATTATAGAAAAACTGGAGCAGGCAAGGCAACAATATTTACAGGAGCGGGAACAGGCTTCGCGTTAATATGCTGCCCGGCGGTGCAATCAATTTAGGGAGCTGCCCGTAAAAGTATACCTAACCAAAAACGAGAAGTATGAAAAGAACATATCACCTGATGCTGTCAGGGGCACTGTTGTTGAGCGCAGGCCTCTATAGCTGCAGCTCCGAAACCACTACAGGAGTAGACACCGAAACGACAGAGAATGAAGTGGACGGGCGCATAAACGACCCGGAAGGAGGCGCTGTTATAGAACAGGACACCACCCAGGGAATGAACCCCGCTATGTAATAACAAAAGCACCTGCAGCCGCACGAGCACATAAGATCTAGTAATCTATCTGCTCCCGCTGCAGGTGCTTTTTATTTAATCCGCATCTTTATCAGCCAAGGCATGCCCCACGGCGGCAGCCACCAAACCACCCAAAAGGTAGTACCCCACAGTCATGGCCTGTGTTGTGTGTGTTTTGTTGCTTGGCTTCTCACCTAGGCCCAAGGGGCCGGGTAAAAGCACGGCCCCTGCACCAGCCGCTGCGCCCAGCATGGCGCCGCGCCACCAGGCATCGCTGCCTGTGCCTGCCAGGCTGTAATACAACGAGTTCGAGACCACATCACCGGCCAGCGACCAGTCATGCAACTTCTCTTTATCCACGGGAGGCGTCTCGCCTGCTAATTTCATGAGCTTTGAGATGGAGCGCATGCCCAGCACATCCATACGGGGAGCATCCGGCATCAGGCGTCGCATTGTTTCATGCACCAGCGTCAGTACACAGGCACCTGCCAATCCGGCTGTCATTGCTTTTATTGCGTCGTTCATTGTTTTATCTGTTTAAATGGCTATTTATCTGAGCCTGTATAGTTTCATGCTGCCTGTAAGGTTACAGTATTTTTGCGCTACAGATCGTGTTTGCCTAGAAGACCTAAACAGAAAAGAGCCGGACGAATGCCCGGCTCTTTTCTAATATGCTAGCTGCAAAGGTTATTTTACCCTTGCATCGGAGCTGGATGAACCTGAGTTACCGAATTTTGATTTCTTCTTGTTCATCTTGTCTTTAGCCGCAGAGGCTAAAGAGCTTGCCTGCCCTTTAATTTTGTTCTTGTTTCTGGATCCGAGGGCTAACCAGCCTGCGCCTAAGGCCAATAACGAGCCACCGACTACTTTCTGCGTGGTGCTCAGGCTATTTACCTTCTGTGCGGTGGCGTTGCCGAACTGCTGCAGTTTGTCCTGGATGTTTTTCAATCCGCCCTGGCCGGTAGTACTTTTCTGGCTGCTACGGCCCTGCATGGAGTTACTTTCAGAGCTGCTGCTTTGCATGTTGGAGCGCTGGCTGCCGGAAGTACCCTGGTTGCTGGGTCCAGTGTTTGACTGATTAGCTTGCGGCTGCGAAGCGCTGTTGTTCTGTTGCGATGCGTTAGAATTCTGGTTATTTTTATTTTGATTATTTTCCATAATGTTTAATAGATTAATGAAGTTCGTTCTGGCACCTCTCCTCACTTTAGCGAAAGGCACTAGGTTTATTTTATCGCGAAACAGTAGGTCAGGGTTGCAATTATTATTCGATTTGCAAGAATAAGTAGTATATCAAAAGTGTTATATTAAAATATTGCACAGCTTAAACGAGCAGTATTTACAGCTAATATGTATGTTATAAAGTGCAATAAACAGCCTCTCCCAAAAACCTTACTGAAGCTCCTTTAACCTGGCCAACGCATCCTGTGCCTGCTGCCATTTTTTTTCATCTTCCTTTTCAAAGTTAGGGGCCTTTGGGTTTGTGTAGAATTGCAGGAAGTGCTGGCGTAACTGGGGCGACAGGTGCTTGAAATCGGTATCGGAAATTTTAAGCAGGAGTTTGGCGTATGCCTTGTCTGTGAGCTTATACTCACCTGATACGGTGGGCTTTCCGGTGTCCAGTTGCAGGTTCTGAAAATTCTTATGGCTGCTTGCTTTCAACTGCCGGAGCGTGGCAGTATAGTTCTCCACGGTGGTATTGAAGCTTTGCATAAACAGTTCCTCTGCCTGCGGGGTGGGCGGCACAAAAGCCAGCGGACGCAAAGGCCCGATCTTAGGCAGCAGCCTGATGATCCAGGCCGTGAAACGAGCAAAGATGTTGGGCCGCTCATATTTGTTCCCCCATTGCTGCTTATACTTTGCCTCGCTCATGCGGTACAGAAATTTGCGCTGTGTGATGCCTGGCCGTGCCTCCTGAATATCGTTTCTTTTGGCTTGCCAGGCGGCTTTGGTCAGGTCGGGCATCAGGCCTTTAATGGTGTAGCGATAGGAGCCAATGGCTAGCGGCAGGCTAACAAACACATCCTTCAGCTCCAGCCCATAGGTCATCAGAAAAGCTTTCTCCAGTACCTCCGGCGCTACCTCAAAGCCGATAAAGTCTTTATAGGATTCCGGTGCGTAATTGCCCCGGGCCACCTGCAACACATCGAAGCCAAACTCCGTTTTAACATGCGATACAGGATCATCCGCATAGGTCACTATGCTACCAAACTCCTGCTTTACTTTGGGGTACACCAGCGCTACCGCACGGTTGGTGCCGATCGGGTGCCCATATATATCGGCATGGTAGTGAGCCAGCGCACCCAACGAAAAGGCGAACTCATCCAGCGTTTCGGAAGACGCCAGCAGGTTTTCAACAAAATCACCGCTGCGCACATAGTGCAGCAGGTCGGTGAAAAAGACGCTCCCAAACGGAAAATAGCCCATGTCCTGCACAATAGAGCCGCCATAGGCAAAAGCGCGGGCTTTGGTAAGCTCCGCTGGGGTAGCGTTTGGGAATCGGCGCTTTAAAAGAGGCTCCAGCCCTTGTTGCCAGGCCGCATCCACCACCGCCTGATGCGAAAGCACCCCGTAAGCGGATGCCGGCAGTATGCTGGCGAAACTAAAAAACAGGACTAGGATAGCGCAGCAGACACTGCCAGAGAGAGTAGGCTTCATAACACAGCAGATACGGATTTTAGAGATTGAAGGATGAATTTATACTTGCCTCTCGAAAGGGGGTTTATTCTTGCGGTACATCATCACTTCTACCAGACTTATCCCCAGCAGCAACCAAACAAAACCGAGCAGGTAACCCGCCAACACATCCGACAGGTAATGCACCCCCAGGTAGATGCGGCTAAAACCCACCAGCACAATAAGCAGGCCCGCCAGCCAAAGCACCACATGCTTGGCAGCAGAGCGGTGGTAATGCCTGAAAATAAAATAGGCCAGCAAGCCGTATAAGGCTAAAGCGGTGGTGGCATGCCCACTGGGGAATGAGTAATGCTCTACCTCGTAATAGGCCACATCAGAGGGCCGGGCACGACTGATAAACGTTTTCCCGTACCTGACGGAAATCCCTAAACCTGCCATCACCAGCCAGAAAGCCACCAGGGCAACAAACCGTTTCCGGTAAATGAAAACCACAGAAACTACAGCACCCACTATAAAAACCGCCTGTTGATCCCCCAGGTACGTGATAACATACAGAAATCTGCTCATCCACTCTGATCGGAAACGATACAGAAAAGTAGTGAACTCTTTGTCAGTGATCACGATCCAGGCTGCTTCCATTACACTTTCTGTAAGTTCGGACAGTAACGTAATATTGACAAACACCAGCACTACTACCAAGGTAAGCGGTAAGCCAAGAAATGTTTTGGGATGGAAACGATTGCCTATAAAGGAGGCTGCACCCGGAAAGCGCTGCCGGAAATGCTGCACGGCAGGCCAACGAATAAACCACCGTTTAGACTTTCTGACATAGTGCGCTAAAGGGTTTTTCATAGAA
The DNA here is from genome assembly GCF_058216355.1 of Pontibacter sp. GD13. Lineage (NCBI taxonomy): Bacteria > Pseudomonadati > Bacteroidota > Cytophagia > Cytophagales > Hymenobacteraceae > Pontibacter > Pontibacter sp. GD13. Next base: position 26,673 of record NZ_JBYZMQ010000009.1, on the reverse strand, counting down.
GCAACGTTGATGACCATATACGAAGCGGAGTGGCTTTGTTTTCCGGTTTTTAAGACAGGTATGCCAGTACCATTAAAAAAAGCTCTTTACCACAACTAAGCTGTTCTAACTAAAGTACATATTTAGTATGAAGATTACTGACAAAGCGTTTGATAAGATCATGCTGGCGACAGGGCTTCTTCTGCTTGTGCTTTTCTGTACGCAATTTCCGGCCCCACCTTCTCAGGATGAGCAGCATTATGCCGCCTATACCTCGGCCAAGGACGAGACCAACTCCACCTCTAAATGGACTTACCTAAAACCTGATAAGGCACTTACACCTCACGAGGTAGTTAAAATACAGTTGCGTGCCCTACAGCAAAATGACCGGCAGGATAGTGGCATCATAACCGTGTTTAATTTTTCATCGCCGCGCAACAGGCTGCACATCGGGCCGATTAACCATTTCAGGCTACTGGTTCGCAACCCCGAATACCGCCCTATGCTGAACTTCAGAAGTTACAAAACAGGACAGCTAGTGGTTACCGGCAATACCGCTTACCAGCTTGCCGTTATTAACGGGGCCGATGGCCGTGAGGAAGTATATTTGTTCATACTCGCCCGGCAGCGCAGCGGAAAGTATAAAGGGTGCTGGATGACAGAGGGAATTGCCCGTATGGAAACCAACCGGGATACCAGCCTGACCTAAACAATAACTCAGGGAGAAGTAGAGCGCAATGTAAGCCCCGCAATCCTGGTTGCCAGACCACATGCGCACAGCACCTGAGCTATAAGGTTATCTCCATTTTAATATTGGCCCGCTCGTAAATACTTGGCGGCATGGGCACCTCTTTAAACCCAAGCCGGCGGTACAGGCTCAGGGCGGTTTCGAGCCTTCGGTTTGATACCAAAAACACCTTTTTCGCACCCACGCGTCTCGCCCGGTCCAGTGCCGCCTCCCCAAGCATTTTCCCGATCTTCATTCCCTGCATTTTAGGAGCCACCGCCATTTTGGCCAGTTCAAACACGCCCTCCCCATCGTTTATCAAAGCACAGGTGCCCACAGGCTCGCCATTAAACAATGCCATAAGTATGTGGCCACCTTTGTTTATGATATACCCCTGCGGATCGCTCAGCGACTTAGTGTCGGCTTCTTCCATCACAAAATATTTTGAGATCCACTCGTGGTTGAGTTCATAAAAAGCCTTACCGTAGAATAGGTTAAAGTCTACGATTTGGATTGCGGACGGTGTGTTATAATGTTGTGCCATAATGCATCGGATGTAATAAGGCCTGCAATTTAAGACACTATTCAGTATGCTAAAAGCGCTTTTAAGTTACCAATGGCCTGCACCGGTATAAAGTGCACATTATGGAGGGTATGTGTAGTTGGCTGCACATAAGCTATAAGCATCCTGCCCCAAACCCGGAAACCTCGCCTTCGGCTTTCTCCAATATATGCATTTGTCGCCCGCAACACCTACAAAGTAAATGAGCACTAACCGTCTGGCGCCAAAACTGTATCTCGCCTTATTTCCGGCCCATCAACATTCTTTTGCTACTAAAATACTTGCTCGCGCCCTAATACCGCAATTATACCGCTTTGGTTACCCCTGGCTTATACATTATTCTTGCTGGTGTTAGTGCCGGTGTATTGGGCTAAGTAAGGCCCCGCCAATTTACAGTGGCTTTCGGTTATTAGCCTGGTATATTTTTTACGGCCTTTAAGGAGAATATCAACATGGTTTTTGGCCCGGAAAACACCCCAAAGCAAGGCATTTCCAAAGAATTATACTTTAACCTCATGATGCTCTTCTTATCGGGTAGGATCCTGTTACCTCCTCACTTTATTTTGAAGTAGTTCTGTAATTAACCCAGGTTGCGATGAACCCACCACTTTTCCCGTGTCCGTCTCAGTAAAATCAGATCTGCGCGAGGTTGGTTTCAGGCACCTTTACCTTCTCATTCTTTTTAAGCCCCGACACGATCTCGATGTTGATGCCATCAGACAGGCCGGTTTTTACCAGGCGCTTCTCAAACACCTGCGGCGACTTTTCCACTTCCACGTAAGGCTGCTCCTGCTCAAATTGCAGCATGCTTTCTTTAATCGCCAGCACCTGCTCGCGCTTGTCCAGCACAATGTCGGCGTTGGCACTGTAGCCCGCCCTGATAAAGTCTTTGTCATCGAGCACTACCTGCGCCCGAATCGGGAATTTTATCGAGCCTTCTTCCAGCACCCCTTTTGGCGCAATGTATTCCAGTCTGGCATTAAACACGTGGCCTTCTATGGCCCCGATGGTCAGGAGCAGGGCCATGTTCTCCCGCAGTTTCCCCACCTCCGACTCATCGATTTTGCCCTCAAAAACCAGGCTGCGCATGTCGGCCACGGTGGCAATGGTGGTACCCTCGTTAAAGTTGTTGCGCTCGATGATCGAGGTGCCCACTTTTACCGGCACGTCCAGCAGCATCCCATCAATGGTGGAGTAAACCAAGTTAGATGCCTGCCCACTTTTGCGGGAAGCCCCTTCGCGCACAAGCAACAGGTTGCTCTCGGCGGCCTGCATGGCCTCGCGCTTCAGGTTATAGTCCGCTTTATACTTTTGGTATTCCTGCTCTGCGATCACTTTCTGCTCGTAAAGTTGCTCGTAGCGGGCCAGTTCGCGCTTTGCCTCGTTAAAGTTCAGTCTTGCTGTTTGCAGTTGTGTTTCGGCGTTGTTCACGCTTACCATATTGGGCACGATCCTTATTTTGGCGAGCAGCTGCCCTTTTTTCACCACCTGCCCAGCCTCCACATGCAGCTCCTCCACTATGCCCGACACCTGCGACTTTACCTGCACCTCCTTGCGCGGCACAATAGAACCCGTGGCCACGGTTTTCTTCACGATGTCCGTTTGAAAGGGCGCCTCTGTTTTGTACACCACCGGATCGGTGTTGGCCTTGTTGTAAAAGTAATACCCAAGCCACACCGACAAGCCCAGGAAAACCACGATAAACAAGCCTAGAAAAACCTTTTTCATAGTTGAAGTATAGTTAAGTCTTTAAATATCTCTTTATAAATTATTCATCGCGTAGGGCCACCACCGGATTTACCCGCGCTGCCTTGGTGGCAGGAATGAGCCCGGCCAGGGCCCCGGTTAGCACGAGCAGCACAGTAGCGGACACCGCAATACCCATGTTTACCTCCGGAATACCGAAATAGCCTGCCTGCACATCGTATTTGCGCATAAAATACGCTATGGTAGCAATGATGCCTGTGCCTGCCAGCAGCCCCGTGTAACCGGCCAAACCCGTGATCACGATAGACTCCTGGATGATGAGGCTAATAATAGACCAGGGAGTGGCGCCCAGCGCCTTGCGCACCCCAATTTCCTTGGTTCGCTCTTTAACCACGATCAACATGATGTTACTCACCCCAATAATACCCGCGAGGATGGTGCCGATGCTCACCAGCCAGCTAAAGCCCGCAATACCTGTGAACAAGCCCTGGATATCCTGAAACTCCTTCTCGATGTTAGCCGACCCAAAGGCTTTCACGTCTTCGGGGGCCACGTTGTGGCGCTTCATCAGCAAGGCCTTCACCTTGTCCTCGATTACGGCTGCCGGTACTCCCGGCATAGGTGTCAGGGCCAGCGAGCCTACCTTGTTTGGCTGGTTAAAGGTTTGCTGCAGCGCCGTGGTAGGCATAAAAATAACCTTCGCATCCTCCACCACATCCTCGCCTTTGCCGACAGGCTCAAAAGTGCCCACCACTTGAAAATAGCTGCCCTTTATGTTAATGTACTTCCCGATCGGGTCTGTGCCTTTAAACAGCAGTTCCAGGGTTCGGGGGCCAACCACTGCTATTTTACGCTTTTCTTTGATATCCTTTTGGTTGATAAAGCGCCCTTCGATTATTTTGGTGGGTTTAACCTGGAGCATTTCCGGGGTTTCGCCCTGCACCGAGAAGGCAGCGCTCTTGTTTTCATAACTCACGGCAAAGTCTCCGGTCAGCTGGTTGTTGGGGGCAATTACCGCCACCTCCGGAATATTCGCCCGGATGGCGGCCACATCGTCGTTGGTGAGCTGCACGAACCTGCCCGCCTTCAGGCCCATGTAGGGCACACTGGTTCGCTGTGTCCAGATGAAGACGGCATTTTTGGCGATGTTAAACTCCCCCACGATGCCGTTCTCCAGTCCCTTGCCTGCCCCCAGTAGCACCACCAGCATAAAAATACCCCAGAACACGCCGAAAGCCGTCAACGCCGTTCGAAGCTTGTGCTTCTTTACGGTGTTGTAGATCTCAGTCCATTTGTCGATGTCTATCATGCTTTTATGAAGTGTAATAACTGAATCGTAAATTTGAAAAACAGGCTCTAAGCTCTTGTTAGATCATTCACATATCCCATCATCCAGTTATTTTTGATTCCATTATTCAGTCATTCAGCCTTACAATCAGTCCGCCCGAAGCGCTTCTATTGGTTTTATGCGCGCTGCTTTCAGGGCAGGCACCAGGCCGGCCAGCGCACCAGAGAGCACCAGCACTACCGTGGCAGCCAGGGCTACGCCAGGGTCAACCTCCGGATTCGCGAAGAACGGCATCTCCGCCCCCGACGATTCCATCAGGTACTCCAGCAGCGCCAGTAAGCCTGTGCCGGCCAGCAAGCCCATATAGCCCGAAAGTGCCGTTATCACCACAGATTCCTGCAAAATAAGGCTTACAATAGAAAGAGGGGTTGCGCCCAGTGCTTTCCGCACGCCAATCTCGCGGGTACGCTCTTTCACAATGATCAGCATGATGTTGCTTACCCCCACAATACCGGCAATCAGGGTGCCGATGCCCACAATCCAGACGAAGATGCGGATGCCGCTGAAAAGGCCCATCACCTTCAGGAACTCGGCTTCGGTGTTCTCTATACCCAGGGCCATGTCATCCTCTTCCGAGAATTTGTGCCGTTTGGCCAGCAACACCCGCAGCCTATCCTCCATTTCCTTAGCTGGCACGCCTTCCTGGGCTGTCAGGATCATCATTTGCACCTGGTTGGGCTGATTAAAGGTGCTTTGCAGGGTAGAGAACGGGATATAGGCGCGCTCTTCGCGGCGGGCTCCGTTGTTGCCGCCTACTTTAAAAGTGCCCACCACTTTAAAGTAAATGCCCCTAATGTTCACATACTCCCCAACGGGTTCCTGCTCTTTAAACAACACGGTGGCAGCCTGCTCTCCCAGCACCACCACCTTGCGTTTTTCCTTTTCATCGTTCTCGTTTAACATCCGGCCCCGAAAGGCGCGCTCTCCGTTCATCAACATAAAATCGGGCTCGGCGCCAAATACCTGAAAAGAGCCATTCTGCTTTTTGTAGTTGATGGTATACTCACCCATCACGCGGTTACGGGGCGCCATCATGTTCAGGTTCTGCACCTCGCGGTCAATGGATTTCAGGTCTTCGTTTGTCAGGTTAATTTCTCTGCCCGGGCTCATGCCCTGATGGGCCAGCGCGGTTTTTCCGCTCCAGATATAAATACTGTTCTTGGCCCCGTCGCCGAACCGGTTGATCACGCCATTTTCCAGCCCCTTGCCAGCACCAAGCAGCAGCACCAGCATGAATATTCCCCAGAAAACGCCGAAAGCGGTCAGGAACGTACGCAGCTTGTTCTTCTGCATCGTTGCCCATATCTCCTGCCATTTGTCTAAGTCGAACATGTAGCTTCTGCTGGTTGTAGTTTCTGGCTGCCGGGTTTAAAAAGCTTACCGGTCTGTTGCGGATGATATTACCTGGTTCGTTGCTTCCTGCAAACCGTGGTCATCGTTTACGATCAGGCCATCTTTCAGCCGGATGATACGGTGCGTCTGGTCGGCGATGTCGTTCTCGTGGGTCACGATCACCACGGTCATGCCCTTGCTGTTCACCTCTTTAAAAATGTCCATCACCTCGTAAGAAGTTTGGGTGTCAAGGGCTCCGGTCGGTTCGTCGGCAAGTATGAGTTTAGGCTGGGAGATAAGGGCGCGGGCAATGGCTACGCGCTGTTTTTGCCCACCCGACAGCTCGTTAGGGGAATGCTCCGCCCAGTCCTTCAGGCCCACCCGGTCCAGGTACTCCAAGGCCAGCTTATTCCGCTCCTTTCGGCCTACCTTTTGGTAGTAAAGGGGCAAGGCCACGTTTTCCATGGCGTTTTTAAAAGAAAGTAAATTGAAGGACTGGAAAACAAAGCCTAAAAACTTATTGCGGTAGTAGGCAGCCTTGGTGGCAGATAGGTTTTTGATGCAGGTGCCGGCCAGCGTATACTCCCCTTTATCATAGTCGTCGAGAATGCCCAGTATGTTCAGCAGCGTGGATTTGCCCGAGCCCGACGAGCCCATAATGGATACAAATTCCCCTTCCCGCACATGCATGTCAATGCCCTTTAGCACATGCAGCTTGTTTTGCCCTACAGCATAGTATTTATGTATGTCGTTTAGCTTAATCATAGGCGGTAGCGTAAGGAGGCATTACTCAGTTTACGGTAGTTTGCTATACAAGGTACTGTATAATAAATTATTTCGCAGTTAATTTATACTTACAACGCTTTTATATCGACTTACAGCATTTCTCTGTCTATTAAAAACGCAGGGGCAGCAGCAGGCAAAGCCAGAAGTATAGGCCGGGTAAACCTGCCGGCCTATACTTCAATTTTATATACTTTAGAGATGCAGGCCATCATCGGTAAGTTGCCTGCAGAGAAATTTTTTTTAACACGTAGAGTAAGGAAGGACCAAACAGCAACTATGTTTTCTTCCCAACTTCCTACACCTATCCTCTTTCACCCGCTCAAGCACCATCTGGGCTTTATTACGGCCTATATCCGGCAAAGCAAAGGTATGCCGCTTTGTCAGATCCGGAAGGACCTGCTTACGCTGGGCACCTCGCAACTGGACCTTTATTGCGGCGCCTTGCCCCCCTTGCAGATTGCACAGGAAGTATGCCAGCACCTGCAGCAGCATGACTTGTTGCAACCCGCCCGGTTTAAGGAGTACCTACTGGCCTCAGCGCACGATTATTACTGCATCACCCTCTCCGACGCCACAGCCTGGGTACTGCGGTGGGGTGTGGTGGAAGGGCGGCATGTGCACCTGCACCCGGCCCGATATGCCCCTTACACCATCCGGGTAAAGGCGGCGGCCCTTAAAACAGCCCTGGCAACTGTCATGGCGGCACAGCAGCAAAATATAGCGGTGCCGGACCTGAAGCTGATCAACGCGGTTCGGAAAGTATGGCTTGACCTGGCCCCTTTAAAGGCAATTAAAAGCACAGAAGGGATCGGAAAAATGCTGGCGCTTTTATGGCAACAGGTATAAAAAAAACAGCGCCACCGGTTGGGGTGGTGCTGTTGCTTCGGGTGCGAGACCTCGTTATCGGTTCATTTGCTGCAGGCTTGCCAACGAAACCTGCTTGTTATTGAATTTGGTGTACTTAAAGTCGTCTCCGCCCTTAAATGCCGCTCCTTTTATGTTGAAGCTATCTGCTATTTTAGCGTACTTAAAGTTTGCGGTACCGGCAAAAACAGCCTTCTGGAAGTTTACGCCCTCCTGAAATTCTGCATACTTAAAGTTGGCCTCCTCACCGAAGGTGGCCCCTGTAAAACTTACGCGCACCGGAAACTTCACGTACTTAAAGTTAGCCTCTTCCCTAAAGTTGGCGCTACTGAAGTTTACCGCCTTCTCGAACTTACTGTACTTAAAAAGGGCTTCCTCCTCAAAACGGCTCCCGATAAAGGATGCCCCACCCTTGAACTCAGCATATTTAAAAGCGCTGCCCTCCTCAAATACGCATCCCTCAAACCGCACTTCCTTCTCAAAGTTTGTGTTGTACACCTCATTGCTGGAGTTGCCAAGGCTTATTCCGTTATCGGGGCTAAAGTAAGCCAGCACATCGCCCTCGAATTTACAGTTGATAAAGGTGATGGGCGCTGTAACCGTGCTGATGAATTCTTTTGAGTCGTACTTGCTTTCTCCGTCTTTAACGCGCTTCATGTTCTGCAGCTTCGTCAGGTCGAGTGAACCGGTTACGGTTACATTTTTGTATAAAACCGCCTCGCCCCGGTTAATCTTAGCAATAATTTCGGAAGCGTTTACGCGTGTTTGCCCCCAGGATAAAAACGGGAGCATGAGCAAGACAAACAGTAACTGTACTTTTCTCATAGTGATTTATTTTAAAGTGGATAGATCTGACAGGATAGGGTAAAGATGCGGGAGCAGGGGCAAAGGTTGCCTGCGTGCAGAATCATTTGAAAAAAGTCCAGGCCTGCGGGGCCCGGACTTTTTCTGTTTAGTAACGAGGCACTCTGCTAAGGCTGGTCCGCCGTTACCGGAGGTGCCGGAGCATGAGGAGCCGCAGGCGGCGCGACCTGTTCCTGTTTACCTGATTCTGACTCCACGGAATAGTATCTGACAAAGCTCAAGGCAACTGTAATACTGATCAGCACAAAGGCCAGCAGACCTAAAAGAAGTTTATTACTTAGTTTCATGTTAATGCGGTTTAAAGGTATGATGTCTGTTAAGTAACATTTGGCTCTGCATACCGGGAGGCATAGGTCTTCAGGTCGTCCAGCGACAGGCCCAGCAGTTTCATGGTCTTCAAGAACACAGGCAGCTCCTCTTCCACAAACTGCTCTTTTTTAAGGGCGATTGTTTTTTCCAGCCCATCGTCTGCCACAAAGTACCCGATGCCTCTTTTGTTGTAAATAACACCCTTGTCCTGCAGGTAGTTGAATGTACGCATGGTGGTATTGGGGTTCACCTCAAACTCCACAGCCATATCGCGGATAGAGGGAATTTTATCGCCGCTGTTCCATACTTTCCTGAGAATATTCTCGAAGAATCGGTTCGCGATCTGTAAATATATGGCTTGATTATCTTTAAAATCCATCTTACACCTGCCTCTCTTTTAATTTGAAAAATGATACAACCAGTAAGTAAAGCGGCAGCACCAACCAGAACAGCACAGGAATAATGTGTTCTGCTATAAACTTGGCGTTATCTTTAAAGTCAGCATCAAGCACCCTGATATTCCTACTTACCGAACCTACAAGCAAGTACCCTACTCCGGAGCTGTAGATGCTTACCACCATAGCAATCACGAAAAGGGCCAGCAGCGTTTTCAGGAAGTTGTTTCCCCTGAATGCTACCGCACCCAGAAAGAAGAATGTCTGCGTTACCAGGAAAGTCCCCAACGGATAAAGAAACTCCTTGCTTGTGAGGGAGAGCACGCTAATAGGCTGCCCTGCCACTAAACCACTTATAAAAGACAGGATAACCATGCCCGCCACAGCTATAAGCAGGTAGATGGGGCCCACGATCAGCCAGGCGCCTACCAGCTTTTCGGCGGTGGAAACCGGCAAGGTAAGAAAGGCATAGCTTTTTTGTGGGGTGTGCATTTCACTAAACACCCTGCTCGTAAAAATGTAGCCGCCCAGAAACAACACCACCAGGAAAAGGGGTACCAGGTTGTATACAGCACTCGGGTTAAAGTAGGCTACCAAACCGGAAATTACGAGCAACACGCCAACGATTGCAGTCAGGGCAACCCACATCGAGCTAATGTTCATGTACAGCTGCCGCTTCAGAAAGTGGCCCAGCCGTGTTAAGTTAAATTCAGTACTCATAGTTTTATCGTGTACAAATGGTCATCAACAATGGTGTTATCCGCGATAACTCCCTTTAAAAAAACTTTAAGAGGATAAGAAAGATTTACCTCCCCTGCCTCCATTAAAAAGGCGCATCCAAAAGCCGCCAGCCCTATCCAGAGCGAATGCAGGCTCAGCTGCAATTGCCTGGGTGCAAAAACGGTTTGTGTTCCTGCGTTTCGCTTAGTATTCATACTTCACGCTGGCAAAATTCTCGATTATCGCAGGGGCGTTTTTCACGATGCCGTTAAAGAGCAACTCCAGGTCCACGCGGCTTTCTACCCCGGTCAGGTTCTTCACGATTCCTGCCTTTCTGCCTTGCAGTTCTTCGGCGTATAGAACTTCCTCATCTGTAACGCCAGCCAGGTTATATTCAAAAGCCAGGCGCTCCGAAATGTCTGCTATGCTGTGGTTAAAGATGATGTTGCCCTGCTCGAGCACGACAATGCTATCGATCAGGTTCTCCAGGTCGCGCACCTGATGCGTAGAAATAATGATGATCTTGTCCTCGTCGAGGGCAGCCGCCATGATCTTTCTGAACTGGCTCTTGGAGGGAATATCAAGCCCGTTCGTTGGTTCGTCCAGGATCAGCACACGGGCGTTGGTAGCCAGGCCGAAGGCGATCAGGAATTTCTTCTTCTGGCCATAAGAAAGCGTGGAAAGCCTGGCATCTTCTGCTAACTCGAACTCAGCCAGGTAGGCGTTTAACTGATTCTGACTGAATTTGGCGTAGAACACAGCATTCACCTTCACAAAGGTGGCCAGGCTGATGGGCGGCAGCTCAAACTCTTCGGGGATCAGGTAAATATCCTGCAGCATGGCGGGCCTGCGTTCTGAAGCCTCCAGACCAAACACCGTGCTCTGGCCGCTATCCGGATAAAGCAGGCCACTAACAAGTTTCAGCAGCGATGACTTGCCGGCACCGTTCTTACCCAGCAAGCCATATATAAAGCCTGGCTGCAAGCTAAGGCTCAGGTTTTCGAAGAGCTGCTTCTTCTTTTTATACCTGAAGTGAATGTTCGATAGTTTTATCATAGTTTTATTGGCATAGTGTATTAGACAACTAGTACACTACAAAGGTAAAAAAGGTTTTGTTATCTCCAAATAATATTAAAGAAATATTTTAGGGACGTTGGTAGTTTCTTGAAGTAGCGGTTTGTACCGAAGAAAAGACAGTATGCTGATGGGGTAGTTTAAAGGGCAAATTATCTGCGCCTGCGTTACCTCGCACCCACTGACGCTCCCTGAAAGGACAGACATTTACAGTATTTGTAAACACGATGAGACCCTGGCAAAGCAAAAGCGCCACCCTTTTCAGAATGGCGCTTTTATACTTTATACTTCAATATCTGGCTTAGATATGGATCGCGCGGTTATCGGTTGCGGCCAGGCAAGCCTCTTTCATGGCCTCGGCATAGGTGGGGTGCGCGTGGCTCATGCGGGCCACATCTTCGGCAGAAGCACGGAACTCCATGGCTGTAACTGCTTCGGCAATCAGGTCTGCTATGCGTGGGCCGATCATGTGCACGCCCAGTATCTCGTCTGTCTCCTTGTCGGCCAGCACTTTCACAAAACCATCTGTATCACCAGACGCCTTCGCGCGGCCAGACGCTTTGAACGGGAACGAGCCTGTTTTATAGGCACGGCCCTGCTCCTTTAGCTGCTCTTCGGTGAAACCCACCGCTGCCACTTCCGGCCAGGTATACACCACCCCCGGAATCAGGTTGTAATTGATGTGCGGCTTCTGCCCCACGATCTGCTCGGCCACCAGCACGCCTTCCTCTTCCGCTTTATGGGCCAGCATCGCGCCGCGCACGACGTCCCCGATGGCATAGATGCCCGGCACGTTGGTCTCTAAATGGTCGTTTACGGCAACCATGCCGCGCTCTCCCATCTGTACACCGGCGTTCTCCAGGCCAAGGCCTTCGGTGTAGGGCTTGCGGCCCACCGATACCAGCACATAGTCGCCCTCAAAGGTCACGTCCTCCCCTTTCGGGTTCTGGGCCGTTACTTTTACCGTTTTACCTTTAGCTACAGCCCCGGTTACTTTGTGGCTCATGAAGAACTCAAAGCCCAGTGTCTTCTTCAGCACGCGCATCAGTTCCTTGCCCAGCGAGCGGTCCATGGTCGGGATAATGGAATCCATGTACTCCACCACCTGCACCTTTGTACCCAGGCGCGCATACACCGAGCCCAGTTCCAGGCCAATCACGCCGCCACCGATGATGATCATGTTCTTCGGCACTTCTTTCAGCTCCAAAGCCTCTGTAGATGTGATGATACGCTTTTTATCGATGGGAAGGAAAGGCAGTGTGGTTGGCTTAGAACCCGTCGCGATGATGGTTTTATCCGTCTCTATCTGTTGCTCTTTGCCCTCTGCATCGGTGATCTTGATCGTGTTCTTGTTCACAAAAGAGCCAAGCCCGAAATACGTATCGATCTTGTTCTTCTTCATCAGGTACGTTATGCCGTCGTTGTTCGACTTTACCACTTCAGCCTTGCGCTTGATCATTTGCTGCAGGTTTACCTGCAGGTTATCCAACTCAATGCCATGCTCCTGGAAAGTATGCGCTGCATTATGGAAGTGCTCAGACGAGTCGAGCAGCGCTTTGGATGGGATACAACCCACGTTCAGGCAGGTGCCGCCCAATACATTATATTTCTCTATGATTGCGGTTTTCAGGCCAACCTGTGCGCAGCGGATAGCCGCCACATACCCGCCGGGGCCAGAACCAATAACTACTACATCGTATTTCACTTTTGGATAGTTAAGAGTTAAAAGTTATGCGTTAAGAGTTGTTCTTTTTCGAAATTAGGATGATGCTGCTTAGCATCTTTTGCAACTCTATGCAGTCTTTGTAAATACTTTCAAAAGCCGCGTTTTCAATTAAATTGACTGCATGCAACAGTCGGAGCCAATAACCCGTTTCTCTTGCTTCTTTTAAAGCAATATGCAACTTATGAATAAAATCTGCTTTGGATTGCGCTGCTACTGCTTCTTCTGTATTTGCACCTATAGAAGTCCCGCTTCTGACTAATTGGTTCGCAAGTACAAACTCCTGCTTCTGATTTTTCAAAAACATATAGAGTTTTACAATCCGAATCGCAAACAGAAATGATTTTTGAGCAACAATGCTATCAGCCATACCTTTATTAGTTAAGAGTTATGCGTTATGAGTTAAAAGTTGGTACGCAGTTACTACATCTTTGTCTGAGACCACTCTTAACTCATAACTTTAAACTCTTAACTGCGCTTGTTATGAGGCGATTTTTAAACGCCTAATAACAAGCGCATCGGATCTTCCAGCAGTTCCTTAACGCGCACCAGGAAGCTTACAGACTCACGTCCATCGATAATGCGGTGGTCATAAGAAAGTGCTAGGTACATCATCGGCCGGATCTCCACCTGACCGTTGATGGCCACCGGGCGCTGCACGATGTTGTGCATACCCAAAATAGCCGACTGCGGCGCGTTGATGATCGGGGTAGACATCATGGAACCGAACACACCGCCGTTGGTGATGGTGAACGTGCCACCCGTCATTTCTTCGATGGAAAGCTTCCCATCACGGGCCTTCTTGGCCAGGCGCACCACCTCTTTCTCAATGCCATCCAGTGTCAGTTGCTCCGCGTTGCGGATAACTGGCACCACCAAGCCTTTCGGTGAGGAAACGGCGATGGAGATATCCACAAAATCGTTAAAGATCATGTCGTTGCCATCGATCTGCGCGTTTACGGCAGGCCACTCCTTCAGCGCCACGGTACAAGCCTTCGTGAAGAACGACATAAAGCCCAGGCCTACCTCGTGCACTTCTTTAAACTTATCTTTATACTTAGTGCGGATGTCCATGATCGGTTTCATGTCCACTTCATTAAAGGTGGTGAGCATGGCCGTTTCGTTCTTCACCTGCACCAGGCGGCGGGCCACCGTTTTGCGCAACGAGCTCATTTTCTCGCGGCGCTGATTACGGTCTCCCGTAGCAGCAGGAGCCTCTACAGATGCAGCAGCCTCTTGCTTAGGAGCCGGGGCAGCGGCTGGTTTGGCAGCAGCTTGCTGTGCGTTCTGGGCATCCTCTTTGGTGATGCGGCCATCACGACCTGTGCCCTGCACATCGGCTGGGTTAATGCCTTTTTCAGAAAGAATTTTTCCGGCCGCCGGTGATGGCGTACCCGAGGCGTAGGTCTGCGCACCGGAAGGAGCGGCAGCTGCCGGCTGTGCTGCCTGTGTCGCAGGCGTGCCTGGCTGTGCCGCCGACTTAGCCGCGCTAGCTCCAGCGCCTGTTACGATCTTGCAAAGCAAGCCGCCTATCTCCACCGTGTCACCTTCTTTGGCCACTATCTGCAGTATACCGGCCGCCTCTGAGGGCAGTTCAAACGTAGCCTTATCAGACTCCAGTTCTGCGATCACCTCATCCATTTCTACCTGATCCCCGTCGTTTTTCAACCAGCTGGCAATCGTAACTTCTGTGATGGACTCACCCACAGTCGGAACGGTCATCTCAACTGTCTGGCCGTTACCTTGCGCAGGGGCAGAAGCCCCTTCCGCTGCCGGGGCAGTAGCTTTCTCAGCTGCCGGTGCAGCCGGAGCTGATGAAGCAGCACCATTCTCTTCAATTTTGCAGATAACAGCGCCTACATCTATGGTGTCGCCTTCCTGTGCTACAATGCGTAAAATGCCTGCGGCTTCGGCTGGCAGTTCGAATGTGGCTTTATCCGACTCCAACTCAGCAATCACCTCATCCGTTTCCACACGGTCGCCGTCTTTCTTCAGCCATTGGGCTATGGTTACCTCCGTGATCGATTCACCTACAGCAGGCACTTTAACTTCTAAGCTCATATTATATTTCTAATGATGAATGACGAATTTTAAACTACGGATGAAGTAGGGCAGTTGGCTACAAACGACCTTATTTAGCTGCCTGCAGGCACCGGCCATACTTCTTTCTTAACTAGAGAACGCGCGTTCCACGATATCCTGCTGCTCTTTCACGTGCACTTTCATGTATCCTGTGGCAGGAGACGCACTGGCCTTGCGGGCAACTACATCCTCTACCTGGCTACGCATGATGCGCAGGATATAGGTCCAGGCGCCCATGTTCTCCGGCTCTTCCTGTACCCAATAGACTTTTGAGTTCTTATACTTTTTCAGTTCAGCCTCCAGCTGCACTTTCGGGAACGGGGCCAACTGCTCCATCCGGATAATGGCCACATCCTTGCGCTTGTTCGTCTTCTGCTCCTCCAACAGGTCGAAGTATACTTTGCCAGAGCAAAGCAGCACTTTTTTAACCGTTTTGGCACTTGCATAGGCATCCCCGATCACTTCCTTAAAGCTACCCGATGTAAAATCCTCTACCGGCGAAACCACCATCGGGTGGCGCAGCAACGATTTAGGCGACATGTTTATGGCCGGCTTGCGGAAGGGCAGCGCCAGCTGGCGCCGCATGAAGTGGAACAGGTTGGCTGGTGAGGTGATGAAGGTGACAAACATGTTGTTCTCCGCGGCCAGCTGCAGGAAGCGCTCCGGGCGGGCATTGGAGTGTTCCGGCCCCTGGCCTTCGTACCCGTGCGGTAACAGCATCACCAAACCGTTCATGCGCTGCCACTTAGACTCTGTGGAAGACAGGAACTGGTCGATCATCACCTGGGCACCGTTGGCAAAATCGCCGAACTGGGCCTCCCAGATAACCAGTGCCTTCGGGTTAGCCATGGCATAGCCAAACTCAAAGCCCAGCACGCCATACTCCGAAAGCAGCGAGTTGTAGATCTCAAAAGAGCCCTGGTCCTCGGCCATGTGGTTCAGGTTGTTGTAAGGAGCACTGGTAACCGCGTCATGCAACACGGCGTGGCGGTGCGAGAACGTGCCCCGCTGCACATCCTGGCCCGAGAAACGCACGATATGGCCATCCAGCAGGATAGAGCCGTAGGCGAGTAGCTCGCCGGCGGCCCAGTTTAGCTGGTTTGTTTCGAAAAACATCTCCTTGCGCTCCTTGATGAGCTTCTCGATCTGCTTCAGTGGCTTAAAACCCTGCGGCAAGGTGGTGAGTGCCTGGCCTACTTTGGCTACTGCCTCGGCCGAGATGCCTGTGTCAGGCGACTGGTTAAAATCTTCCGGCTTCGAGCGGCGCAGTTCCTGCCATGCCATCTCCATCTGCTGGTAGTTGTAAGGCAGTGGTTTCTGCTTTACCAAATCCAGCCGATCCTGCAGCATCTTGCGGAATTCCTTATCCATGCTCTTGGCCAGGTCCGCATCCACTTCCCCTCGCGTAATCAATTCTTTGTTGTATACCTCACGCGGGTTGGCGTGCTTCGAGATAAGGTTGTAGAGCTGTGGCTGCGTGAATTTCGGCTCGTCCGACTCGTTGTGGCCATGGCGGCGGTAGCACACCATGTCTATAAAGATATCGTTGTTTACCTTCTGGCGGTACTCCATGGCAAAGCGCATGGCAAAAACCACCGCCTCCGGATCGTCGCCGTTTACGTGCAGCACGGGCGCATCGATGATCTTGGCCACATCAGTACAGTAGATGGAGGAACGGGCATCCTCAAAATCTGTGGTGAAGCCTACCTGGTTGTTGATCACGAAGTGGATGGTGCCGCCGGTGTTGTAGCCTTCCAGGTTCGCCATCTGGGTTACCTCGTACACCACACCCTGGCCTGCTAAGGCAGCATCGCCGTGAATGAGGATGGGCAGGATCTTATCGGCGTCGTTATCATACAAGGTATCGATCTTGGCACGCACGAAGCCCTCTACCACCGGGTTTACCGCTTCGAGGTGCGAAGGGTTGGGGGCAAGCTTCAGGTTTACTTTGTTGCCCGATGGCGTAATTACCTCCGAGGAGAAACCCATGTGGTATTTCACGTCCCCGTCTCCCATGGTCAGGTCCGGCACGGCCGTACCCTCAAACTCCGAGAAGATCTGCTCATAGGTTTTGCCCATAATGTTGGCCAGCACATTCAGGCGGCCACGGTGCGCCATGCCTATCACCACTTCCTCTACGCCCAGCTCGGAGCCCCGGTCTATGATGGCATCCAGCGCGGCGATGGTTGTTTCACCACCTTCCAGCGAGAAGCGTTTCTGGCCCAAAAATTTGGTGTGCAGGAAGTTCTCAAAAACCACCGCTTCGTTCAGTTTAGAGAGAATCCGTTTCTTGTATTCAATAGAAGGGTTGAAGTTCAGGAACTCCTTCTCCACCTTTTCCTTGAACCACTCCAGCACTTCGGCGTCACGGATATACATGTACTCGAAGCCGATAGCCCCTTCGTAGATCTTCTTAAGCGCTGCCTCAATGTCGCGCAGTGTGGCCGGGCCAATGCCGATGATCTCCCCAACCTGGAACACGGTGTTCAGGTCGGCTTCTGTCAGGCCGAAGTCGGCCAGGTCCAGTCTTGCCTTACGGTCCTTACGATCGCGCACCGGGTTGGTGTGGGAACGCAGGTGGCCGCGCGTGCGGTACGCGTGGATCAGGTTGCGGACGGCTACCTCCTTCTCCGATTCCCCGGTTGCCGCAGCCCCTTTAGCGGGGGCAGCAGGGGCTACACTGGCAGCAGCCTCGTGGCCGTTTTCGCCATAGGCCGTGGCGAACTCGAACCCCTCAAAAAACTTGCGCCAGCCAGCATCCACTGACTCGGGGTCCTGTTTGTAGGCCTTGTATAACTCATCAATATAATCGCCGTGTGCGTTGGCGATGTAACTATATTTATCCATAGGAATTGCAACTAGTGTAAAGGCAAAGTTAACAGTATTATTCAGAAATCAAATTTCTTTAATTCGCATAAGCAAATACCCCTTTAATACAGCAAGATATGATACGCAATCCATTCACTTGCAGGCTACCTGAATGCTCAAGGCATTGACGCACTGCATTTTTTGGGGATGATAACCAGCGCGCTTAAGGCTGACAAAAGCGCTAAACCAGCGCAGACACGCATGATGAGCGCATAGGCCTCTAGGAAAGCGGCATCTAACACCGCCTGCACCGCCGCCTTATGCGCGGGCGCTATTTCTGAGGGAGCGGAGGCGGCCCCAAGTTTGGTCGCTTCTGCCAGCAAGGCTTTCTTTTCAGGCTGCGATAACCCTATGGTGGCTGTCCGTTCTATGATGCCAGCGGTAAACGAAGTGACCGTTAGGGCGCCAAGTATGGCAATGCTTAGCACACCTGCAGCTCTGCTCACTGCGTTATTCACGCCCGATGCGGTTCCTGTAAAGCGCTCTTCTACTGCGCTCATGACGGCGGTGGTAAGCGGGGCTACCGTAATGGCCATGCCGGCTCCGAATACCAGCATGCCCGGCAGGTAAGTAACCCAGTAGTCCGTAAACCCGCTGGTTTGGCCTACACCGCCTAACAGCACGAAGCCAGCCCCAACAATGCCAGGACCTATCACTAAAAACCACTTGGGCCCATAAAGGGCAGCCGCACCTCCCATCTTGCGGGAAAACAGGATCAGCATGAGTCCGAAGGGGAGGGTTGCCAACCCAGCCTGCAATTGCGAGTAGTGCTGCACCTGCACCAGGTTAAGCACCAGAATGAACAGCCCGGCATTCAGCGCGCCGTAAAGCAGCAACGTGAGCAGGTTGGCTCCCGAGAAGGTCTTGTCAGTGAAAAGCCCCAGCGGCACCATGGGGTGTTTCGAGGCAGTTTCTATCCAGAGGAAAAGCAGCAGGCTTACGGCACCTGCGACCAGCGAAGTTAACACCAGGGCATCCTGCCAACCGCGTTCTGCCACTGCGATAAACGCGTAGGTGACACCTGCCAGCCCGACTACAACAAAGGCGGCCCCAGCCCAGTCAATCTTGCTTGCCTGGGCTGGCTTGCGCGACGACGGCACCTTGAAGTATAAAACGCACAAAGCCAGCAACCCAAGCGGCAGGTTAAGGAAGAATACAGCCCGCCACCAGCCCAGATCCGCTAAAAAACCTCCCAGAGCCGGCCCTGCCATCGTGACCATGGTTGTAACCGCCGACCAGGTGCCGATGGCTTTCCCTCTTTCCGCTTTCCTGAAATAAGATGAGATCAAGGCCAGGCTGCCGGGCACCATCAGCGCCCCTCCTATGCCTTGAAAAGCCCGGAATACGATCAGGACGGTGGCAGACGGAGCCAGGCCACACCCCAGGGAAGCAAGCATGAAGAGCCCGATGCCTACCATAAACACGTTCTTCCTGCCTAATTTGTCACCCAGTGTACCACCCAGTAATATCAGCGATGCCAGAAACAACAGGTAAGCGTTAATGACCCAAAGCAGGTCGGTGGCAGAAGCGCCTAAATCGTTTTGCAAGGAAGGCAGCACCACATTTAAAGCAGAGCCATCTATAAAAGCCATTGCCGAGGCAGTGGTGGCCGCCAGCAGCACCCATTTGCCGGTAGCTTTGTCCGGCCCTGAAGTAGCATCATTCATGTTCAGTAGTATAAGCTATCGCCGCATAAAAGTTATCTCTATTTCTCTGCTCCTTAACTTGCTGTAATCCCAGGCCGCATGTTACCTTTTGTCACTTTGTTCACGCTTTTATCAGGCATTTATGCCGCCTGAAGCAAGCAAACCCCGGAATCGTGTAATGCTAAGCACTTAAAAGGCATGTTACCTAAACGGCATTAGTTTCCTCTGATATGGTTTTTTTTAACACTACTTTTAATAAGGCCGGTACAAACATTTAAAAAATAAAAAAGCGTTAGCCGCTTCCTGCAACCTAGTTCATACAATTAAAAAGATCTTTATGTACAGCGTTCTGTTAGAA
This sequence comes from Pontibacter sp. GD13, assembly GCF_058216355.1. Classification (NCBI taxonomy): domain Bacteria; kingdom Pseudomonadati; phylum Bacteroidota; class Cytophagia; order Cytophagales; family Hymenobacteraceae; genus Pontibacter; species Pontibacter sp. GD13. The sequence goes on along the minus strand of NZ_JBYZMQ010000009.1, from coordinate 7,329 downwards.
GAGCTTTCGAAGGCAATTGGGGCACGGCAGCTCATCCAGTTTCACTATCAACAGCACATGTATGTGGCCGAGCCCCACCTGCTGGGCCGAAACCACAACAAGCAGGATTGCCTGCTTGCCTGGGTTACCAACCATCCATCGGCATCCATACAGCAAGATGGCTGGCATACGTACCCTTTCAGTATGATAGAGCACATGCAGGTACTGGAGGAAAGATTTGACAAGCAAAGGCCCGGTTACGATCCCTACGATAGCGCAATGGCACGGATTTATTATCGCCTCTAGTCCTTTGCTGAGGCACTTTCGGGACAGCCGCTGTGTTATGTTGGCATTACATACACCTAGCTTTTGCCTTGCCCAAAAAAAGAAAGAAATACAGCGCTTTACCTGTAAGGCCACTCTTGACTGCCCAGGAGAAAATCAGCCGCTACATGCGCGGCAACAAAGCCAGGGATACGCAACCGGAACTGCGGCTACGAAAGGCCTTGTGGCAGGCCGGCATGCGCGGTTACCGTATACACTGGCCGAAGGCGCCCGGCAAACCCGATATCTGCTTCCCGGGCCGGCAACTGGCAATTTTTGTACATGGCTGTTTCTGGCACCGCTGTCCGCATTGCCAGCCCGGACTGCCCAAGAGCAACACCCTGTACTGGCTTGATAAGTTTGAGAAGAACATTTTGAGAGACGACAAGTATAAGCAGCAATACCGTGAGGCCGGTTGGCTACGACTCGTTATCTGGGAATGCCAGCTACGTCACAACCTGCCGGCTTGCCTTACCATGCTTAAAGAACTTCACCAGGGCGTGCCGGCAAGCTGGCAAGTGCCTGTAGCCGTATAGTGAATTTACAGCGTGTCGGCCTTAAGCCCTACAAATTGCGTTGAAATTACTTATCTTGATTGAAAACTATACTTTTAAACCTATGAAAAAGTCCATTCCGCTGCTGGCTCTTGTTGGCTTGCTGGCATTTAGCTGTAATGAGAGTTCCCGGCAAGTTGCTGATACGGAGGAGAAGGATGCCGCCGAAATTGCATCAGCCGATAGCGCCCTTCTGCAACCAGCGCTTGCGAGCATAACGGCCAACGACCTGCTGCAACACATCAAAATTCTTGCCTCGGATGCTTTTGAGGGCAGAAGCCCCGGAACAGCCGGCGAGGATTCGACTGTAAACTACCTGACGCGCCAGTTTAAAAAATTGGGCCTTCAGCCGGGGAATCCGAACGGTACTTTTGTGCAGGAGGTGCCGATGTTCGGCTATACCCCACAGCCTGCGGCAACCATAAAAGCCGGAGGTAAAACAATAAGCTTTAACTTCCCGACAGATTACGTAGCCCTTACCCGCCGCTATGTGCCTGAGGTTAATATCAACAACTCCGACCTGGTTTTTGTTGGATACGGGATCGTAGCCCCGGAATACGGCTGGGATGACTACAAGGATGTGAATGTAAAAGGGAAAACGATCGTGATGCTGGTGAATGACCCGCCGATCCCGAGCGCGACAAATCCTGATCAGTTAGACAGCACCATGTTCGGTGGCAAGGCAATGACCTATTATGGCCGTTGGACCTACAAGTATGAGATTGCCGCCGAAAAAGGTGCTGCAGCAGCCATCATTATTCACGAGACAGGCCCTGCAGGTTATCCTTATGAGGTGATATCCGGCAGCCATAGCCGGGAAGGTTTTGAGATCATCACGCCCAACAAGAACATGGATCGCGCGAAGGTAGAGGCCTGGATTACCGAGGCCAAAGCAAGGGAACTCTTCAGCGCCACCGGCCATACCTTCGAACAAATGAAACAGCAGGCGATGAAGAAAGACTTTAAGCCTGTTCCCCTTAAGGCTACTGCCAATTTCAGCATCAAGAACAAGCTGCGCGAAACCAAGTCTAAAAACGTAATAGCCAAACTGGAGGGCTCAGACCCTAAGCTGAAAGATGAGTATGTAGTTTACTCCGCTCACTGGGACCACCTGGGGAAAGACCCTAAATTGCAGGGCGACCAAGTGTATAACGGAGCCCTCGACAATGCCAGTGGTACAGCGGGTTTGCTGGAAATTGCGGAGGCATTCACAAAAATGAGCACAAAACCGAAGCGCTCTATTTTATTTCTGGCTGTAACAGCTGAGGAGAAAGGTTTGCTCGGCTCAAAATATTATGCCACTAACCCCCTCTATCCGCTCCAAAAAACAGTGGCAGACATTAACATGGATGGCCTGAACGCCTACGGACCTACGGAAGACGTGGTAATTGTGGGCTTCGGCAACTCTACCCTGGATGACGTATTAGCCGATGCCGCTGCTACACAGCAACGCCGGATTGTACCTGAAGCATCGCCTGAAAAGGGCTCTTTTTACCGATCAGACCATTTTGAGTTCGCAAAACAAGGTGTTCCAGCGCTCTATGCTAAATCCGGGGTAGTGGCCCGAAACCAGGCGCCCGATTATGTTCAGAAATGGCAGGATAGGTATACGGCAGAGGATTATCATAAACTAACCGACGAAGTGAAGGATGACTGGAACCTGAAGGGGGCGGTAGAAGATCTGCAGTTGTACCTGAGGGTAGGATACAACGTGGCCAATTCTACAGAACTTCCTGCATGGAAACCCGGCACCGAATTCAAAGCCAAGCGCGAGGCCATGCTTGCTGTGCCGCCCGACAGCGTTAAGTCAAAGTATCAATAAGTATTTTTAACATTGCTTGAAAAGGCCTTCCGTACTGCGACTTTACGGAAGGCCTTTTCAACAACAGTAAATAACTAAATCTACTTAGTTTATTTATTTCTCCTGTATAAATCTGTTAAGGCGATTGAATACTCCCCTGAAGCAGCTTTATACTCCAGTGTATAACTCCGCGGGTAATAGCCCGGCTTACCAGCTCTCAGCAACTGCGTAACCGGAGCCGTTTCTGATCCACTTAGCTGCTGCAAATAAGCACGGGTTACCATTGGCTCAAAAAACGCCAGGTGCTCTCCGATACTGCCATATATAAAAGTTTTTGTGAACATACCGCCTTGCAACTCTGGTGAGGTCACGTCTACCCAATGTACACCCATGCGCGGAACAGCAACTGCATCAGACCCTGGAGGGCCGAACACGTAAGTTGCCGGAAACAGATCCCCAATCAACTGCACAGCCTTCGGATCCACGCCCCCTTGTACCTTATTGCGCTGTCCGTTTGTGACCGTATAGAAATGAAAGTCGAAGTGCGGCAAGTCATAAACATGCATTGGCTCATGGCCCATCGGGTTCCAGTCCAGCACGATTGTCTTCACCCCTGTCGCATGTGCTTGTCCGGGCATGTGCAGCTCATACTCAGCCATCTGAGCTGGCAGATCCCCCTCCAGGGCCTCTTTCGAGATGTTTATGCCCAGGGCAACCGGCTTACCTTGTACTGTTTCTACCCAAACGCGTGCCGTTCCCTCACCTACAGTTGTATAAGGGCCATAGTATACAGCTACTTTTCCCGGCTTAGCATTGGTAGTGGCTTCAGTCTGTAAACCAGGCGCAACATCTTCCTGATTTTCACAGGCTGTAACGAGCAGGCAGATGGGCACTAACAGTGCTGTGGCAGTTTTTAAAATGTTTCTCTTCATAGTATGTTTATTTTAGGTGGATAATCAGCTCTCTCTAAGTTCTTTTTACTGAACTTCTAGAAAGGAAAAATTGCTACGCAACTTACAAAGTATGGCGTGAACAATAAATTCTTTAACTTTAAAAACTATCACCTTCACTACCCTTTTCAGGCAATCCACGTTTACCCTGCTTTTTTGGAAGTCCGCCAGCTAATTATTCGTATTGGCTGATAACTAGCAAAAAGCCCTCTTACCATGGGTTACCTCTACTGCTTTTCTTTTATTAAATCCTGTACATCAACATATTACGATTATGAAAAAGTATTGGAAATTAGCATTTTGTGTTTTCGCTCTTTCTGCATTCACGGCTTGTGGCAATGAAAACAACAGAGCAACCGAAACTGAAACAATGGAGTCGACGGACAAAGTTGACACAGACATGGATCAGGATACAGTTATCTTAGAGGATACCACCATGAACGATGCCGTGATGGAAAATATAAAAGAGGAACAGCCTAGGGTACAGTAAAATTTGTAGTATCATTTAAAAGTAGGGGTCCTGCCAAAAGGCAGGGCCCTTTTTTTGTAGGCATCGTTCTGAACCGCTTAACTGATAAAAGAATACAAGAATAAGGCATGGATATGGTATAAAACATTTTTAACTTTAGGAATGGAAAATACACCTCTAATGCATGATGGCGTGACCATTAAGCTAATTGAGACAAGCGAACAGTTGCAACTAGCCGTGGAAGCACTTCAAGAGAGCACGGAACTGGGGCTAGACCTGGAATTTGATCAGCACCGCTTCACATACGGCTTCAACCTTTGCCTAATTCAGATTGCAGACCAACACGGCACCTGCTATATCATCGATCCGCTCTGCATTGATGACTTACAGCCTGTTTTTAAGCTAATAGAAGATGAGCGCATCACGAAGATAATACACCACGCTAATAACGATATTCTGCTGCTGAATAAGCTTGGCTGCAATATCAAATCGGTGCTTGACACAGATGTAGCTGCAAAGATTATTAATTATGAGCGTTCGTCTCTGGCCACTGTGCTGAAGGAAGAGTTTGGTAAAGAAATAGATAAATCGCAGCAGTCCAGTAACTGGAACAAGCGCCCCCTAACCGAGGCGCAACTACGATACGCGGCGATTGACGTCATTTACTTACACCGCATTAAAGACAAACTTGTGCACGAAATTGAGCAGTTAGGCCGTCTGCACTGGCTTCAGGAAGAAAATCAGCTGCTCCAAAAACTACAGTATTCTGAGCCCGAGAACCCGCACCTTAAGCTAAAGAATGCCTTCAGGCTTGATTTTTTTCAGCAATACATCCTTAAAAAACTATTTGCTTTTAGGGATGAGATGGGCAAGGCCTTTAACAAACCTGCACCCTACGTTATACCCAACGAGGCTTTGGTCGAACTGGCCCAGGATTATGACACGGATATTCATGAATGGCTCAACCATACGAAGGGCATACATGGTGGCCTAAAAAGGTCTCCAAATGAAAATTTACTGTCGAATGCGGTAAAGAAGGCAATAAAAGATGCGAAGGATAATCATATCAGCCACGATTATCCTGAAAACAGATGGCTCAGACCTATACGTTCTGCAGAATCGGAGCAGCGCAAAGACGCGCTTACCCAGGTTCAGAAGAAAATCATGCAGCAATATGGTGAGTATGCTTCCCGGCTTATTATTACCCAAAGCGTGATCAATGAATACAGCCAAACAGGAAAACTCATTTGCGTAAAGCACTATGCATCTAAAATTGTAATGGATACCGCTCAGGGGATGAACATAAAATTGCCTGCACCTACTGTAAAAGAAACTGCTAAATAACCTTACCTACTCCACCTAACTTGATCATAGCAATAACATGAGTGAATTCAGAACTGAGCATGACTTTCTTGGTGAACAAGAAATACCGAACGAACTTTACTACGGCATCCAAACGGCCAGAGCACTTGATAACTTTAATATCACGGGCATTCCTATCTCCAAAGAGCCTCTTTTCATTCAAGCTTTTGGGTACGTAAAGAAGGCTGCCGCAATGGCCAACCGGGACTGCGGGGTATTGACACCAGAAATAGCTGAAGCAATTTGCCTGGCTTGTGACAAACTAATTGCAGGGGAATACCTGGATCAGTTTGTGACGGATATGATCCAGGGAGGAGCAGGCACTTCGGTAAATATGAACGTGAATGAGGTGATCGCCAATATTGCTTTGGAACTGCTAGGGCATAAGAAAGGAGACTATGATTTCATCCATCCGAACAATCATGTCAATTTCTCTCAGTCTACGAACGATGCTTATCCAACTGCTTTCCGTCTGGCCCTTTTCAGGAAGATTGATAGTTTTATAAAAAGCTTAGAAGCGTTAGAACAAGCTTTTGGCAGAAAGGGAGAAGAGTTTAAGAATGTGCTTAAAATGGGGCGCACGCAGCTACAGGATGCTGTGCCCATGACATTGGGAGCAGAATTCCACGGTTTTTCCACCACGATTAAAGAAGATATTCAAAGGTTGCACGAAGCCAAAATGTTGATCTGTGAGATCAACATGGGTGCCACTGCCATTGGAACCTCTATCAATGCCCCCGAGCGCTATCCTCAGATCGTAACTGATCATTTGAGAGCGATAACAGGTATTCCTGTAGTGCTTGCGGAAGATCTAATAGAAGCGACCTGCGATACTGGAGCCTATGTCCAAATTTCTGGTGTGCTTAAACGCAGCGCTGTCAAAGTATCTAAAATCTGTAACGACCTACGCCTTCTTTCCTCAGGCCCGAGAGCAGGCATTAACGAGATCAATCTGCCACGCATGCAACCCGGCTCTTCCATCATGCCGGGTAAGGTTAACCCCGTTATTCCAGAAGTTGTTAACCAAACAGCCTACTATGTCATTGGTTCCGACGTCACGATTACAATGGCAGCAGAAGCGGGTCAGTTACAACTTAACGTAATGGAGCCTGTTATTGCCTTCAGCTTATTTTCCTCTCTGACTTACCTTGAAAACGCCTGTTATACTTTGCAAACCAAATGCATCGACGGTATTACGGCAAATGAGGAGGCTTGTAAGAATATGGTGATGAACAGTATCGGAATTGTCACCTTACTGAATCCTATGCTGGGGTACGAGGTTTGTTCCTCTGTTGCTAAAGAAGCACTGTCTACCGGTAAATCCATACACGACATTACAGTGATTGAAAGGGAATTGATAACGCAGGCAAAATGGGATGAGATATTTTCCATTGATAACCTAATCAATCCAAAGTTCATAAATAGCTAACCTCAATTGTAACTTGCTAACAGGTCAGATTTTAGTTTAACTCCTTTAAAATGGAACCTCTAAAAAGTTAGCACACTTCTCTATATAATCTTATGTGGTTTAAATAACGGTTTAATGTTTTGATCAACGATAGTTACAATTGTTTGTAGTTTCACCTTGGTTTCTAGGTAAGTTTTAAGACAAAACACCCACTTCAGTACTCTTGAAGTGGGTGTTTTGCTTTAAAGCTTTCTCACGCCTGCGCAGCTCCCCGTTGTTCAGGCTCGCTGTGCCGGCATTCTCCATTTCCTCTGCCCCGCACAGTTTGCCGTGCGGAGGTTGGGCTGGTGGGTTGGGTTGTTAAACGCAAAGCGGGGCAGGCCCTGTTGGACCTGCCCCGCAGGGGTGTGGGGTTGGCGGCCACCTACTCTCCCGGGTGTGACCCCAGTACCATCGGCGCGTCCGGGCTTAACTTCTCTGTT
>NZ_JBYZMQ010000008.1:0-178487 GCF_058216355.1 Pontibacter sp. GD13 | reverse complement strand
GCCTTTGGTTCTTTTTCTGATCGTTGCTGAGCTTTAGTGGCCTTTGATGCCGCCCAGACCTAAAAAAGCCTGAAAGACACGCCACTTTTAAAGCTCGTAAATTCACAATCACGGTCAACTAGCGGATATGCGTAAACATACGGTTATTGCCACTATGTGCGGTACTTATTGTTAAAGTAAACCTTTAATGATTTACTGCGCCTTGTTATCCGTTGGGGAACCAAACGAGGGCTATTACAAGATAAGTAAAACTATGGAATTAGCATTAAAACCAACAAATTCTTTCAATATAACACCTGCGTTTAAAAAAACAGCATCAAAAGTGTTAGGAGAGGTGAGAAGCAGTTTTAAAAAGAAGGTTATAGCCTATTGGAATGATAAAAGGCAAATAAACGCATGTATCCGGATATATGCGGATAAACATTAAATCAAGGCATAATTAAAGAAGGGGGCGCATGCGCCCCCTTCTTTAACTTCCGTACTTCATAGTAAAGAAGAGTAATTTAAAAATGTCTTGTCGTGCTACTTAATACGTGTGTCGTGATACGCTATCAAACTTACACCAACTCGTGCTTTACCAAATGCTCTGCAATCTGAACGGCATTGGTGGCAGCGCCTTTGCGCAGGTTATCGGCCACAATCCATAAGTTTAAGGTGCGGGGCTGGGTGTGGTCCAGGCGAACGCGGCCTACCAGCACCTCATCTTTGCCATGGGCATCTTTTGGCATGGGGTACTGTAGGTTTTTAACATCATCCACCACTTTAACACCTTCCGTCTCACCCAGAATGCGGTAAACATCTTCGAGGGTGAAATCCTTCTCAAACTCTACATTTACCGACTCGGAGTGTCCACCCATTACCGGAATTCGCACGGCCGTTGCAGTAACGCGGATAGAGTCATCGCCCATGATCTTCTGGGTTTCCAGGATCATCTTCATTTCCTCTTTGGTGTAACCGTTGTCCTGAAATACATCGATGTGCGGCAGTACGTTCAGGTCGATGGGGTAAGGGTAGGCCATGTCGCCCTCCCTGCCGGCGCGCTCGTTCATCAACTGGTCTACTGCTGCCTTGCCAGTGCCCGTAACCGACTGGTAAGTGCTTACCACAATGCGCTTCATCTGTAGTTCTTCGTGCAGCTTGTTCAGGGCAACCACCATTTGGATGGTAGAGCAGTTTGGGTTGGCGATGATCTTGTCTTCTTTGGTCAGTTCTTTGGCATTTATCTCGGGCACCACCAGTTTTTTGGTTGGGTCCATGCGCCAGGCCGAAGAGTTGTCGACTACGGTAATGCCTGCTTCGGCAAATTTTGGGGCCCACTCCGTGGAAGTGCTGCCGCCAGCCGAGAAAATGGCTATTTGCGGGGCGGCCACAATCGCGTCCTGCATCCCGATCACCTTTATCTGTTTACCCTTAAACGCCATCTGTTTTCCAACAGATCGCTCAGAAGCTACCAACAACAATTCCGTTACCGGGAAGTCGCGCTCCGCCAGTACTTTCAATATCTCGCCGCCCACTAATCCGGTGGCACCTACTACTGCTACTTTCATTTAAGGTATATATAAATTGCTATTCGTTAACAGGCACTTGCAGGATAAATAATCCCCAGGGCTATACTTTATGAGCATTTGGCAAGACTCCTGTTTTTAACGTTTCAACTAACGCCAGCGCCACCCGTAAAAGTTCTAAAATTCAGAAAGGCGGCTGCAGATGCCAGCCACTTGTCTGCCAGGTATCCGCCCGGGCCTTTTAAAGGGTACAAAATTACAAAAGTTTTCAGCACAATTTAGCCTATGAAGCAAACTTTACTCGCTATGCTACTGCTACTTCCGTTGCTGGTGCAGGCACAGCTGCAAGAGCACTTCTCCGACGGTAACTTTACCCAAAACCCCACCTGGGCAGGCGATGAGAAAAGTTTCATAGTAAATGCGCAAAACCAATTGCAAAGCAATGGCCCCGCGGTTACCGGCACGGTCATCCAACTGACTACTCCATCGCAAGCCGTTGCAGGCACCACCTGGGAGTTTTGGGCCAACTTAAAACTAGCAACTTCTGCCAGCAACTACGCCGAAATCTACTTGATGTCAGACAACGCAGACCTGGCTGGCAGCGCCACCAACGGTTATTTTGTGCGAATTGGCGGAACTCCTGATGAGGTGAGCTTATTCAGGAAGGATGGTGGTAAAACATCTGTTTTGCTGATCAATGGCCAGGATAAAACGATCAGCGGTACCAATAACGTGGTGCGGGTGCGGGTATCCCGAAGCATAAACTATGAATGGGTGCTGCAGATTGATGTAAGCGGCACGGGCCAGAACTTTACGGACCAGGGCACCACCACCGATGCCACCTACAAACGCTCCGACTTTTTCGGGGTGCTGCTGAAGTATACCGCAAGTAACAGTCAGAAATTTTATTTTGATGACTTTGTGATCACCGATGCCCAGCCGCCTTTGCTACTGGAGTTGCAAACCATAAACCCGCAGGAGCTTACGCTGCAGTTCAACGAACCGCTGCAGCCGGAGCAAGCGCGAAACACAGGCAACTATACTTTAAACGGGAGTATAAAACCCGTGCGGGCAGAACTAGTGCAACCGGATAAAGTACGGCTGGTTTTCAGCCAGAACTTCAGGAGCGGCAGTAACGTGCTGCGTTTAGCCAGTCTGCAGGACTTGTACGGGAATAGCCTGGAAAACCCTGTGGAGCGGGAGTTTAGTTTTGTGCCGCCTGCCGTGTTGCCGGGGTTCCAGGAGCTGCTCATAACTGAGATTATGGCCGATGAGTTGCCTGTGGTGGGTTTGCCGGCGCAGGAATACCTGGAGTTGTTTAACGCAACGCCAGATAAGGTGCTTACTTTGCAAGGAATCCGCTACTCCGACGCTACCTCCACCACAACACTACCAAATGTACAACTGCTGCCCGGCGAGTATGCCGTGGTGGTGCCCAATAGTCAGGTCCAGAATTTTGCCCAGTATGGCAAGGTGATCGGTATCAGCAATTTCCCGAGCCTGAACAACAGCGGCGAACTGCTACAGCTTCGGCAACCCGGCGGCAAACTTATTTATGCCGTGCAGTACACTGACAGCTGGTACAAAAACAGCACGAAGAAAGAGGGAGGCTGGAGCCTCGAAATGATTGACGTGACCAACCCCTGCGCTGGTGTAGATAACTGGACAGCCTCTGTAGATCCTCGTGGCGGAACGCCTGCCCAGGTAAACTCCGTGGCTGCTGCTAACCCTGACAACACGCCGCCACTTCTATCAGAGGTAACAGCCCTTGCACCCGATAAACTGCTGTTGCGGTTTAATGAGCAACTGGATAGTTTGCAGGCTGCCTCAGTGGTAAATTACAGTCTGAGCCCTGCTATAGGGATAGCCAGCGTGCAAGTGCAGGGGCCGCTCTTCACAAATGTACTTCTTACCTTAGCCACCCCTCTCCCGGAAAGCAAACTGTACACGCTTACTGCCACCGGAATACGCGATTGCGCGGGCAACCTAAGCTCGGGGCCACTGGCTTATACTTTTGCCTTGCCCTCCGCGCCGGCACCCGGCGATGTGGTGATCAACGAGGTACTGTTTAACCCCAGAACAGGAGGTTCCGATTTTGTGGAGCTGGTGAACCGCAGCAGTAAATACCTGAACCTACAAGGCTGGCAGCTGGCCAATACCAGTGGCGATACCATCAGCAACAAGAAAACGATCCTTTCAAGCGCTTATGTGCTGGCGCCGGGGCAGTATGTAGTTCTCACTTCCAGCCCCGATAATATTAAAATGAACTACCCTGCCGCCCGGGGAGAGGCCTTTATTAAAATGAGCAGCCTGCCCAGCTACCCCGATGCGGCCGGAACGGTGGTTGTGCTGCAGCCCAATGGGGAGGTAGCGGACAGGTTCAGCTATACCGAGCAAATGCACTTTGAGTTGATCGATGACAGGAACGGCCTGTCGCTGGAGCGGATCAGGCTGGAGGGGCCAAGTATAGCCAGTAACTTCCACTCGGCAGCCACCACAGTATTTGCCACGCCAGGGTATAAGAACTCGCAGACACAGGAGGGCGTAGCGGCCAAGCGGGTGTTTACAATAGCGCCCCTTGTCTTCTCCCCCAACGGCGACGGCTTCGAGGATTTCACCACCATCAACTACCGCACCGATAAAACAGGCCTGGTTGCAAACATTACCATTTTCGATGCACAGGGGCGGGAGGTGCGCAAACTGGTGCGGAACGAGCTGCTGGCCGCCGATGGTTTTTTTCAGTGGGATGGCCTGCGCGAGGATGGGAGCAAGGCAAAGCTGGGGTATTACTTGCTCTACATAGAGTTGTTTGGGCTTAACGGCGAGATGAGTGCCTTCAAAGAAAAAGTGGTGGTAGGAGAGCAGCTGTAGTTGTCTGGCTCCGGTTTAACCTGAGCAGCACTTATTTACTACATCGTTCTAACTGCTCTGCCGGGCTTTTAGCTGCTTATGGAATGCTTCCTGCAGCCCAGTAGAGAAAGGTTTTCGCTTTGGCATACTTCGCCCTCAGGTTGTTTAGCTTTGCCTGCGCCTCCATCAGTTTCATTTCACGGGAGTTTACCAGAAATAAGGAGCTTTCACCATTCTGAAACCGGATAACCTCGCCATTACGCAGTATAGTGGCATTCTCCACCATCTGTTGCTGTAGCCTTATCTGTTCTTCCAGGGCAAGCCAATCATTATAAGCGGCTAATAAATTATTTTCTACTTCTCTGGTTGTTTGAATCAACTCAAGGTTATTGGCCTGCTGTTTTGCCTTGGTGAGTTGTAACTTGCCGCGCTCCTGCCGCAGGAAAAGCGGAAGGCTAAAGCTTAAACCAAGTTTATAGTTCTCTCCCATAAACTGCCTGTCCAGGGCCTCCTGGTTTAAATAAAAATCACCCTGCAGCAGGTTATACTCCGCATTGATCTTCGGCTTAAGTTTATCGGCAGCAAAACGCTGTTCAATCTCCAGCTGCTCTCCTTTCAGGCTAAGCTTGCGCAGGTCCGGGTGGTTGGTTTTCGCGGTTTCCAATAATTTCCGGAGCGAATCTGGGGGCAGCGTTACCACTTCACTGCCTGTGAGGGCGGGAATGGTGTTTTCCTGTAGCTCCAAAGGTACCTCATCCTCGGCCCAAAGATGCGTAGCTACCTGTAAGCGTGCATTCTTATAGCTTAATAGCGCTTCCTGTAGCAGCGCCCGCCGGCTTTGCACCTCTGTTAGTGCTTCCACTGTGTCGATGGCTGCCAGGTCACCTTCCTGCACACGGATACGAACGGATTCTAACCTGAAACCGGCCAGTTCTACAGCCTCCTGGTAAAGCTGCACCTGTCGGTAATACAGCAGCCAGTCCCAATAGTCTTTTGTTGCCTGTAACAGGAGCTTGTTGATGAGCTTAACTTTTTCAGCCCCTGCAATCTGCTGCATGAGGCGTGCCTGCTTTATAGCGGCCCGACGCTCGTCGATAAATAGCCCTTGCCCGAGCGGGACAGCTATGCCTACGGAACTTAATCCATCAGAAGGAGTACTGTTCTCAGGGTTCAGGAAAGCTCCCTGGTTCTTCTCAAAGCCGGCTTTCAGCTCTGGGCCGAACCACAGTGGTACACGCAAAAAATTGCTCCAGATGTTATAGTACTCTTTGCCTCCGAACTCCTTGCGGTATACTTTGCTGGAGATAACCGGATCTAAGGCTCCCCTTGCCATGCGGAGTTCCTGGCGAGCCTGCTCTGTGAGTAACACTGCCTGCGATGCCACCGGGTGGTGGTGCAGAATTATACTTTGGAACTCCTCCAGGGCCAGCACCTGCTGTGCGGAGTCACGTTCCTGTGCGTTAGAAGCAAAAAAGCAAAGTATAAACAGGGGCAGAAAAGTGTGCTTAATTTGTTTTGCTATGCCCATGCTACTGATTAGTCGTTTTTAGCTGTTTTGTGGTATCAGGCGCTACTGAAGACTTATCTGCCATGTAATCAGGGGGGAAGTTATTGAGTTGCCGCCACAGTTCATACCAGATCGGGACGGTGTTCAGCATGGCCCACCCATAGACCCCGGAACCCACGCGCAAAGCCTCAGGCCAGGGTTCTTTACCCGGGTCGGGTACTACCAGCATCCGGTACTTGCCGCTAGTGCCCGAATTGTCGATTACGGCAACTACTCCTCCAAAGGTGCCGAAACTTGCACCTGGCCAGCCAGAAAAAACCAGGGCAGGCCAGCCTTCAAACTGTAAGCGTATGTCATCACCCCTTTTAATAAGCGGCAGGTCCAGGGCGTTGATGTAAAGCTCAGCGGCCAGATCCGGGTTCTGGGGCATGATGGTGGCAAGGGCCTCTCCCTCTTTAATTGTTTCGCCAATGCCTGCTTTCAGGGTCTTTATCAGATAGCCGTCCTGCGGGGCTACAATCTGGTAATACTGATTTCGGACCTGTGTGCTGCTGTACTCGCTTTGCAGCTTCGCTACATCGGCCTGCGAGCCATAAATATAAGAGCGGGTGGCGCTCAGTTCTGCTTCTGCTTTGGCAATTTTATCCGCATATTCAGCCTGTAGCGAGTTTAACTCTGTTCGGGCATTTTGGAGTTCTGCCTTGGTTGCTTCATACTTGTTAAGCAGGGAGAGTAACTTTGCCTGCGCCTCCTGTAATTTTAACTTCCGTTGCTCCAGCTCTGTCAGCGATTTCAGTCCTTGCTTATAAAGGTTCTCCTGGCGTTCAAACTGCGATTCTGCAATGGTTAGCTCTGTACGTTGCGCCACTACGTCCATGCTGTCGCTTTGCTGTTTCAGGCGCATTTGCTCTACTTTGTTGCTGGCCTTCTGCAGGCTGAAAGTAAGGCCCTCGCGCAAGGCGCTTATCTGTAACTGCATGGCTTTTGCTTTAGACTCATTAGCTCCTACGGCTCCCTGCTTAGCCGCTACCTGCTCACTTAGCCGTGCAAGCAGGTTAGGGTCCATGTACTTTTCCTTAATTTCCGAAAGGCTGGCAATGGTATCGCCTTTCTTTACAAAAGCGCCTTCCATCACATGCCACTGCTCAATTCTGCCAGCAATGGTTGCCTCAATTGTCTGGGGCCTGTCCTGCGGGGTAAGTGCTGTTAGCATCCCTACAGAGCGGATGTTCTGCGTCCAGGGGAGGAAAAGGCACAGAAGCAAGCCCAGGAAAATGCCGCCGATCCAGTAAGCCAGCGTACGACCCAGCCGGGGCGTCTGTACCAGGGATAACATGGCCAACTGCGCCTCTTCTGTATTGTCAAACTTTCCAAATTCAGTCCCCATCATCTAAGCCGTTACATCCGTTAAATCCTGTAGCAGGTGGAGTGCCTTTATTTCCTCGAAGCCGCCGTAAGCCATCATCTTCCCGTCCTGCAGCAGTAAGGTACGGTTGCAGAACTGCATTACCTCTTTGTCATTTGATACAATGATCATGGTACAGTCTATCTCCTGGCTGGTGAGTAAATGGAGGAAATCGAGCTTATCTTTTTTGGCCATCCCTGCCCAGTAGTTGTCTATAATGAGCAACTTGGGGCGTTGCACCAGGCTTCGGGCCATCACTATTTTGCGGGCAACGCTACCTGGCAGGCGCATGCTTCCGCCGGTGAGGTAAGCATGTAAGCCATCTGGCAGCGTGTGCACAAACTGTGTGAGGCCGGTCAGTTCAATTGCCCAAAGGATGTCTTTTAGTGGAAGGTTGCGGCCAAGGGTGATGTTCTCCAACAGGGTGCCATCAAACACCTGTTCCGTTGAAATGTTATCGCCGATAAGGCTGCGCAAGTTGCCTTTATGCAGGTCGTGCATCGAAATGCCATTGTAGGACAGGCTCCCTTCGTATGACGGAAGTAGGCCGAGCAGTAAGTTAATCAGGGTACTTTTACCGGAACTGTTAAAACCAGCCAGACAAATGCGTTCGGAGGGCAGCACTGTGAAGCTGATTCCTTCCAGTGCTACTTTTTTAGTATCCGCAAACCTATAGTTTAAATTGGTTGCCTTTATGCTTAAACCACCTCTCAAGGGTAAATCCTCCAGCTTTATTCCTTTGTTCTCTTCAAGGGGAAGATCCGTCACCTGGCCTATTTTTTCAAGGCTTGTCATCACGTCATAAACCGTATCGAGCTTGATGATGATTTTTTCCACAGCTGTCATGATCAGGATAATGATGATCTCGGAAGCCACGAACTGGCCAATGTTGATCTCTTGCTGCACGACCAGAATACACCCTAGCACGAGCAAGCCTCCGGTTATAAAAGTTTTGAAACCCACAAAGCTGTAATACTGGGTCAGGAGTACTTTGAAATGCTTCCGGCGTACTTCCAGGTAATTTTTAACATAGCTGTTGGTGCGCTCCATGGGCAGGTTTGTGTGGCCAACCAATTTAAAAGTACTCATGGAGCGGGCCATTTCCTCTAGCCAGGCCACCAGTTTATACTTATATTTTGATTCTTGCAAGCTTGTTTCAATCCCCTTTCCGCTGGTCAGCCAGATGATGGATGCCAGTACCAGGATTAGGATAAGGCCAAAAAATATAAAGTAGGGGTGATAAAAGGAAAGCAGGAGTAAACCAAATGCTATTTGGATAACGGCTGTGGAGAAGTCAACCAATATTTTGGCTATGCCCTTTTGTAAGGTTACCACATCAAAGAAGCGGTTCATAAGTTCGGGAGGGTAATACTTGCGCAGTGCCTCTGGCTGCAAGCGCGGAACTCTATAGGCAAACTCCGCTGCTGTTCTGGCAAACAGGCGCTGCTGTATAAACTCTACCAACCACAGCTGCATTACCTGTAACCCTCCAACAACCAGCAGGGCCAGCACAATCAGGCTGATAAGCACAACCACCGACACCGTTACCTGTCCGCTCGACACAAAACCAATAATGCTCTGTATACCCAGTGGCAGCATCAGGCTGATGAGTCCAGCGGCGATGGCATACACGTACATGTACAGAATCTCCCGGCGCTCAACCGAAAGCAGCTGCAGGAAGCGCTGTATCGGGGTTAACTTTTTAGTTACAGTCTCATTATCCATTTTTATTCTCTGGTAGAAATCTTTAAAGTGCTTAAGACCATTTTCCTAGTTACTCTCGCCTCCCTTAATACTCCCGCGCTTTTTAAAATGCCGTGGCAGCTATGATAGTACTAATGAAGTTTGGGGCCGGTGCGTGTTTTACAAAGTTAGACAAGCTTTTGTTTATAATAGTAATACTATCAAAAATGTTTATAAAACTTTTATTTTTTTATTAGCAAGCGATCAATTAAATAAAGCCTGTACCTTTGCACTTTGGTTCTGCCGTAAAACAGGTAGTAACCAGGTATAACTGCATTGCCATGAGATTTGAAGATTACCGCATCTCCGACGAGATAAAGAACAGCCTGAGCAAACTAGGCTTTAAAAAGCCCACAGATATTCAATTCAAAGCCATTCCGCCTATTATGAAGGGGGAGGACGTGCTGGCCATTGCCCAGACAGGCACCGGCAAAACTGCCGCTTTTGCTATACCTATACTAGACAAGCTGCAGTTTGCCAAAAACCGCAAGCGAAACGATGGTATTAAATGCGTGGTGATGGTGCCCACCCGCGAGTTGGCTTTGCAAATAACCGAGGTGTTTAACGAAATTGGCCGCGGAACGCGCGTGAAAACCTTTTGCGTGTACGGCGGGGTAGAGCAGGGGCCGCAGATAGCAAAGCTAGAGGCAGGCATCGATATATTGGTGGCGACTCCGGGGCGCATGTTCGACCTGGTGAGCCAGGGATACATCCTGCTGAACAGGGTGGAGATGCTCGTGCTGGACGAGGCAGACCACATGCTGGACCTGGGCTTTATCCACGACATCCGGCAACTGATCACGAAGCTGCCTTACAAACGGCAGACCTTGTTTTTCTCGGCTACCATTAACGAAAAGATCAAAGAGCTGGCTTATTCCCTGGTGCACAAGCCGGTTCGTATCCAAATATCGCCAAAAGACCCCGTAGCCAAAAACGTAGACCACTCCGTGATGTACGTGGGCATGGACGACAAGCGCTTTTTTCTGGAGCGTGTGGTAAAGGAGAACCCTGACAAGAAGATACTGGCCTTTGTGCGCACCAAAGTACGTGCCGAACGGGTGGTGGCTGCCATGGAGCGGGCGGGTATTAAAGCAATTAGCATACACGGTGGCAAAGAGCAGAAAGACCGGCTTGATGTGATGCGTCAGTTTAAGAAAGGCGAAGTGATGCTGCTGATCGCCACGGATGTAAGCGCACGCGGCATTGATATTCCGAGCGTGGAATATGTCGTGAACTATGACCTGCCGGAGCAACCCGAAAACTATGTGCACCGGGTGGGCCGCACAGGGCGGGGAACAGATAAAGGCATTGCGGTTAGCTTCTGCGCCCCGGAAGAAAAAGCTGTGCTAAACGAGATTCAAACCTACCTGACGAAGGATATTAAAGTGCTGGAAGTGGATAAGGATGATTATGAAGCCACCATCGACTTTAGTGCCGAAGCCAAGTACGACTGGAAAGCATTGATCAAGGAAGCGGAAGAGCAGGAACGCACGTTTAAAAAGAAAACCAAGAAAAAGCGCTAGGAGTTACCGAACGTTTTATATGCAAGCGCCTGTACAGAATTTACCTGTGCAGGCTTTTTTTATGTACAAAACTTCACTTTGTAAGCTTCTGAAAACAAAGATATTATTGTTTTTTTGAATGACATATTGAAGTATAAATCGTATAATAATACTATAATAAATACATTAACCGTGTTGGAACCAACCCAGCACCCATTAAAGAAAGGAGTTTATGATGAGACGGAACAGAAGAGGGTACCTTTCTGACATATTCTATAACACCGGGGATATGAGCGAAAGAACCGTAGACCAGAGCTTTGGCGTATCCAGAGGGTTTACGGATGACAATACCCAGGAGATGCTTGAAGAAGAGCGGTTACAAAGAAAGCATAGATTGGAGAAAGAGCACAGAATGCAGCAGGATACCGAATATCCAAGCTGCGACATTAACGACAGGCCAGTAGATTACAGGCCGGGTATGCCTATGTAAAAATAGCTTCTTTAAAACGTATGATTTGTTTGAAACTACTTAAAACCATAGCCTTTTCTAACGTATAGAGGCAAGTGCCTACTCCTGGCAGAAAGATGCCAGAAACAGTAGCAGATAACAGAATCACAGAGGCCCGCACCGCTATGTGCGGGCCTCTGTGTTATAGCGCCTCAGGTATAATAGCATTATTCTGAAGCATCTGGCTCGTGCCGGAAGATCATTTTAGTAAGGCGATAGAACGCGTTCCGGTTAGCAGCCACCATACGATAACCTATCTCGAAGAGCTTATCTGCCAGCGGTATTTTTTTGTACATAATAATCCAGGTGGTATCCCCGCTATGGCCAGCAACTCTAAAACAGCTTCGGCGCCACGCAGCTTTCGATACGGTTTAATCAGGTACACTGATTTCTGGAACTGCTCTTTGCTGATGCCGTAGTCCGATTCCTGCACCTGCTGGAAGGGTTTGTACGTAACCTCATCACCTGTTATGGCGCTCCACCTGTTTACCCAGTACTTACAAAAGCTGCATTCCCCGTCATAAACCAGCACTGGTTTATGACGGGGCGGTACACCTGGCAGTTCTGGGTTATGTTTAAGATCCTGGGCCACATCGACTAATTCTATAATTGCCGCCTGCTTATTTAAAAAAATCAGCATCTAAGCAGAGCTTTAAAGTCCATCAATTCTGCAAACAAAGTATGGCTTATGATTTTTTTTCCTTGTTATGCAGCCAGTTCTTAGTTAGAGAGTATGGGTATACGCGTAAAGTATACTAAACTAATTATACTTTAATAAATTATACTTTTTGGTTTTCAGAAAGTTAAGAATCAGCAACTATAGTTCGCCTAAAGCTAATAGTACAGGGTAAATGCAGCTTATTTAGTGAAAGAAATACCTTATTTGGCAGCCCTTAACTCTTTTAAGTAAGCCACCAGGTCGTCCAGCTTTTCCGGAGATAGTACTTCCTGGCTAAAGGCCGGCATCATGCCAAGCCCGTGCCGCACCTGGTAGCGGATAAACAGCCCGGGCAGGGGTTTATTGTTTAACGAAGGGCCTAAGCCTGCCGTGCCGGCAGGGTGGCACTTTTGGCAGTAGGTCATAAAAACAACTTCTCCGTTGGCCACCGCAGGCTTGTCGATAGCGAGCGGTGCGTATAAAGGGGCACCACGGCGCGCAGTGCCGCAGCAACACAACACCAGCATCAAAAGGAGAAATAAGCAGTAGGAGGTTACGTGTTTCATGTGGCGCTCAGTTTGTTTTAGTGATTTTCCAGACAACACCCGTCCGCTGCTGCGGCTCAGGGCCCTGGTCCCCTGTTTTCATAATGCCAAAGTCCACAAGGTACAGGCTTTGACCATCTGGAGAGAACTTGACGCTGACCGGGCGTTCCAGTCCGCCTGTTTTAAGTTTAGAGGCCGGTGCCACTTGTTTCCCTTTGTTGGCTGCAAAGTCATGTATCTCTCCGTCGGCAACATTTACCCGCACTACTTTATACCCTACCGGCGCCAGCACCTTGCCCACCCCAGGGGCCATATCGCCGAATTGCGCGATAAAAGCCTCGCCCTTAAAGCCAAAACTACTGCTGCTTGAAAAGTCGAGGCCGTTAGAGGAGGAGTGTACACCCAGCGCGGCGGCTGGTTTCGGGGGTTTATTCGGGTGCCTGGCCAGCACCGGCACAGGGGCCTTCTCACCCGGAGGGGCAAACTTCTCGCCGTCGAAGGCGAGGCCACCGGCAAAGTCTGGCCAGCCATACCATTGGTCTTGCTTTACCTGCCACAGGTAGTCGCCGGTGCCCCAGACTGGGCGACTGCCGCGCACATCAAAGCCATTGTCGCTAACATATAACGCACCCTCGGGCGTAAAGCCCAGGCCAAAGGGGTTCCGAAAGCCCCAGGCAACCAGTTCTGCCTGTCCGCCATCAGGAGAGATGCGCATGACGGAACCGGAACACGGAATGCTGCCCTGAACAATTTGCCCTTTGGAGGTTGGCGTGCCATAAGCGGAGAAAGCGCCTGTCGTTTGCCGCTTGCTTTGTGGCCCGATCGGCACCTGGCTTACATAATTCTCTCCGGCAAGTATAATATCCTGACAGGGCACATCATGGAAATCGGGGTGTCGTTTAAGCCAGCCAAAATCATAGTTGTCGGGCCCCACGACGCCGGCGTTGGTTGCCGTTCCCAACCCAAAGTATAGGTAACCGTCCGGGCCAATTACGGGTCCGTTGGTATGGTGGTCGCCTTTGGTAGGCAGCTTGTCTATCAGGCTGCTGATGTTGCCCTCAGGCGAGATGCGGAGTATCTTCCCCCCTTCCATCTGCCCGCCCTCTGCTACGTAGAAGTTTTGATCGTGGTAGGTTACGCCCGTCCAGGGGCCGTTTTTCTGGCCGGTAGCAATCGTGGCCGTGCTGCCGTCAGGCTCTATCCGCAGCAGCTTTGGCTCCAGGAAAACCTCCCCATACGCATACCCGGCCTCTGTTACATACACCCTGCCGCGTTCATCAAAAGCAATGCCGGTCGGGAAGGTGAGGCCAGTGGCAACCACTTCTATTTTATAACCTGCGGGCAGGGCAATATCGGCGGGGTCTACTGGGCGGCTGCTGGTCCGTATGTCGCCTTGCCCACCGCCATCGGACGGCAGAATGCGGTAGCAGCCGGCCGAACTCAGGAGTAAAAGCAACAGGATGGGAGGTATACTTTTCCGCATACTTTCAAATGTTATATTTTTATTTTAAATTATACTTTTATTTAAGTACGGAAGGGGTTTTTCAATGTTAAATTTAATGCGCTACCGTGTATGCAACGGCTTTTAAAGCGGTATAAGTATGTGCCGGAGGCAATGTTGTGGGTATTGGGTTTAGCGGCGCTTGCGTTGATGAATCCGGAGGGGAGGCATTATTTCAGCTTTTGCCCTTTTAGCTGGCTTTGGCAAGACGGCTGTCCGGGCTGCGGCTTGGGCCATGGCATTGCCTATCTTGTCCGGGGCGAATGGCGCTTGTCGTGGCAGGCGCACCCGCTTGCGCTGCCTGCCGTGAGTATGTTGCTTTACAGAAGTATACAGTTATTCTATCTGCAGTATAAATACGCTAAACATTTTACCTTAAACCAATACCATGGCTAACATTTTACACCTGATGCCGGACCTGGAGCCGGATGAAATGAACTACGTGCAAACGCTGGTGCGCGACATGCCGGAGGAGCAGGCGCGGCAGTTCGCCAACATTTACAGGGCGCGTCGCCGCGAGCCCATGCTGATCCTGGCTACAACGATTGTCGGCTTCTTTGGTGTGGCGGGCATCCAGCGTTTTGTCGTCGGGCAGATTGGCCTGGGCCTGTTATACCTTTTTACCGGCGGCCTGTGTGTTATCGGCACCATCATCGACCTGATCAACTACCGCCGCCTGGCTTATGAGTACAATGTACGGGAGGCCCAGCAAGTGATCGCCATGATGCAATACTGAGCTGCCTGCATGGTGTGTTGTTCGGGGGCTACAGTTTTACAAACCGAATGCGGCGTGTTTGCGCCCCATCGTTAAGCAGCAGGAGGTAGATGCCGGCGGGCAGCAGGCCAACATTTATACTTGTCTCCGTGTTCGGGCTCAGGCTTTGCTGCCTTACTGCTCTGCCTGCCGTGTCAAATATAGTGGCCGAAGTAGGGGAGAAGTCGAGGCCGGTTGCCTGAATCGTGTTACCGGTAACAGGGTTCGGGTAGAGCATAGCCAAGCCGGATGCTGGAACTTGCAGGTCAGGGTTGCGGGCGTTGCCTGCCACCTGCTTCAACAGCCAGGCCTCCGGGTCAAGTACAATGCCGGTAACATTCCCTTTTACCTGCACCACAAAGCTTTGCCTTGGCTGCGTTTGCGTAAACCGGATGGTGGTATCGCCCGTTGCCGTGAGCACCTTATAGGCCAGGTCGGTTTTAAAGAAAGCGGTACTACCACTGCCTTGTTGCGTCGTTTCGATCAGTAAGCGGTTGTTTTCCTGGTTCCATTGCACCTCAAAAACAGGGAACCCCTCGCCCTCAAACCACTGCCTGAAAAAGTAATCAAGGTCTTTGGAGGTCGTTTGCTCCATAACCTGCTGCAGGTCGGCAGTACGGGCTGTGCTTCCTTTAAACTGCTGCTGGTAATTCTGGAGGCCTTTAAAGAACAGCGCATCGTCGTTTATCTCGTAGCGAAGCATGTGCACCACGCTTGCCCCCTTTTTGTAGGTTAAACGGTAATCGAATATGCGCCCTACGTTCAGGGTATCGAGCACCTTTACAGACCCCTGCGGACGCTGCAGCGCCAGGTCATGGGCATCCTGCATCCATTGTTCGGCGCCAGCCGCGTTAAACTGCTGCAGCGCCAGGTACTCTGCGTAAGATGCGAAACCCTCGTTCAGCCAGATGTCCTGCCAGCTGGCACAGGTCACGTTGTCGCCAAACCACTGGTGGGCCAGCTCATGCGCAGTGAGTGTAAAGGTGAAAGTGCTTTGGGTGGTCATGGTCTGGTGTTCCATGCCGCCCCCAATAGGCGCCATGCTGTGGCCGTACTTCTCTTTCCGGAAAGGGTAGAGCCCAAATAGTTGTGAAAAATGGCTTATAAAGCCAGGTGTCCGGTCCATCTCATTCTTCAGCGCGTTCAGGGCACCCCCGCGGTACACGTAGTTCACGATAGGCACATTGTCGCCAGAACCTGGTAAACTAACACTTTGTGTGTACTCCTCATAATTAGAGACTGCCACTGAAACCAAATAGTAATCGATCGGGTAGCGTGACTTCCATTCGTAGCGCTTTTTGTTGCCGGGCAGAGCTACGGTGCGGGAAAGCAGGCCATTGGATCCCACCTTGTTTTCAGCGCTTGTAGTAACAAAAACATATACCGAGTCGGCTTTATCGGTTAACACTTGTTTGGTGGGCCACCACTCGTAAGCGGCATAGGGCTCGCTCAGGCTCCAGGTTACCTGGTTGCCCCACGTGCGCTCCGTGGCCGTGCTAAAACCGTTGCCAATCGCGGCAGAATTGCTGCTCGGCGCTACGCCTTTATAATAAATAGTGGTGGTGATGTTATCGTTGGCAGCCAGGCCGGCGCTTAGCTGCACTGTAACATCGCTGCCCGTGCGGGTAATGCCCCTTTCCCGGCTGTTATTTACAAGTACAGAGTCAATTTCGAAATTGGGGTGTAGTTCAAAAGCAAACAGGTCAAATCCATTTGTTTTGATTTTAGCGGTTAAGCTTACGGCGCCCCTAATGTAGGTGCTGTTGCGCTCCAGTTGCAGGTCTAGCTTATAAAAGGTAATGTCATACAAATCCATCAGCCGCTTATGCGCTGGCGAGGTCGTGGCCTGGCGTTGTAGGGTGTTGATGCGGGTGCTGGCACAACTACTCAAATCCTGCGCGAAACCAGAGGCAGTCACGAGCAGGCAAAGCAGCAGGAGAAACACGTATGGAAGCAAGGCGGGCTTGTATACTAAAAAAGGCATAGGTGTTAGTGCGTTTCGGGTGCTCTTATTCATTCTTGCAAGATTTTGTAAGTAGGGCTGGCTAGTACTGCACATGAAAAGCTGATTTCCTGTACGATGCGAGATTATAAATATACGTTTTTTATGATTTAATATAAAATACATTGATTTAAAACTAATGAATTTTGATATAACATAAGCTGTGAGTCTATTAATGGTTATGGATGAAAAGGCAGGTAATACGAGTAGGACGAGCCAGCATGTTAGCATTACAAATTAAATACCTGATTCATTAAAGGTAAGTGCGGTAAAAATGGTGGAGCAGTGTATTTATAAATTTGGTTAAGAAGATGCTGTTACCTATCCGGTGTAAGGCTTTTGGATGAGCTTATAGACGCAAAAAATATTTTTACCACTTCCTTTGTTTATGTGATTATATGACTAGGCATATATTACATCAGTGTTATTTTAATAACACCTGATGTGTGCTTGTGGCCTTGTGAGGTGGTGTTCACTTGTAAAAATTATATTTTATTGCAGTTTGTGATTTGGGTTATTATTTTGAACTATTTTAATATACTATCATTTGAAATTGTTCCATTTTACTACTCCAGTAATTTTAAGATTTGAATTGGTGGTATTTATGAGGTTTTTATGGGCATGTAAAGCTTTTTGCGCCTGTGTTGCATCTAGGAATATTGTGTATTTACAAGTTAGATGGCAAAAAAATAAAGTCAATTTTTTTTATGGGGATTGGTTTCTGAAATAAATAGTTATATTTGGGTTATCATCTATTCACAAAAACTATTATCTAACCTAATTTACAGATTTATGAAGAAGAGTTTACTCTTTAGTCTCTTTCTTGTGTTTGCTGTTGCCATACAGGCATGGGCGCAACAAGGAAAGACAATTAACGGAAAAGTTATCGATCAGTCGACTGGACAAGGTTTGCCCGGAGTAACTGTGTTGGTAAAAGGAACACAGGTCGGTACTGCAACAAGCGCTAATGGTGAGTATAATATCAATGTGCCTGCAGGGAGTAACACGCTTATTTTTAGCTACATCGGCTACAAGAACATTGAGCGTGAGATTGGTAACTCAAATTCAGTTAATGCTAGTCTTGAGTTAAACCAACAGCAATTGAATGAAGTGGTTGTTACAGGCTATCAAACTAAAGCCAAAGAAGATATATCTTCTTCTGTGTCAGTAGTGACAGCATCAGAATTAGAGCAGAAGCCAAATCCATCTGTAGATCAGTTACTACAAGGAAAAGCTGCTGGTGTACAGGTTACTGCTGCAAATGGTAAGCCCGGTGCTAATGCTTATATTAGAATAAGGGGTACTGGTTCTATATCTGGTGGAAATTCTCCTTTGTTGGTAGTGAATGGTGTTCAGATTCCTGATAATATGGCTGACCAGTTCTATTCTAGCATCAATGCAAATGATATTGAGAACATATCTATACTTAAAGATGCTGCTGCTGCTTCTATCTACGGTGCTAGGGGTTCCAATGGAGTATTGGTTATTACAACTAAATCTGGTGCAACATCAAAAGGTAAAATAACTTACCGGTTCCAGTCTGGTATAAACGAGAAAATCCCGGATAATTTTGACCTGATGAATGCAGAAGAAAAACTGCGTTATGAGTATGAAATAGGTTACGAGAACCCTGACTTCACTCAATACCTGATGAAAAACGGATTTCCTAGTTCTGCAAACTTGTTCAATATCACTGATGCAGAGCGCCAGGCTGGTTATGATGCTTTGATTGCACAGAGTGTTGATTGGAGAGATGTATTGTTTAGAACAGCGAACATGACCTCTCATCAACTTTCATTTGGGGGAACTGCAGGTGGTAAAACAAACTATTATTTTTCATTACAGAAGTTTGGCCAAGAAGGTATTACAATCGGTTCTGATTTTGACAGATACACAGGCGCGTTGAATGTTAGTTCTGAAATAAAGCCTTGGTTAACAGTAAGTAATAATTTGAGCTTAGGGCGCACCAGAACAAATGAACTGAGAGACAGATATAATGCTCAGAACCCATTTTATGCTGCATATGCTTATAACCCTTACGAGCCTCCTTATTTAGAAGATGGAAGTATCAATTATACAAGTCAGGGCTTCCCAATATTAGATGCCATTGAGCACAACCCGGAAGAACGTTCATATTTAACTGGATTAAACTCTTTTGCTGTAACTCTGAAGCCAATAGAAGGCTTAAACATATCTTCTAAGTTAGGAATGACCTATAATGACTATAGCAGAGAGGCATTTACGGAGCCACTTTCAGTTCTTGACTTGTATGTTGGTGATAGAAATGCAAGAGGAAGCAAAACCGATAATGGTTCAGAAGAATTCGGTTATGACTGGATCAACCAGGCTAATTACACATTCAAAATAGGTGAGGATCATAATTTTAATATTTTAGCCTTCCAGGAATTCCAGAAGTCTTCTATCTTCGGTTATTCGTTATCCAAAAAAGGATTTGCAAGCCCGGACTTTCCTACCCAGGATAATGGCTCAGCTAACATCAACCAGAACTCAACATTTAGGTCTGCCTGGACGATATTTTCTCTAGCATCAGCTTTGGATTATAACTACCAAGGAAAGTACTTCTTAACAGGAAGTGTTCGACGTGATGCCTCATCAAGATTTGGTAGAGACAATCAATACGGAAATTTCTATTCAGGAAGTGCATCCTGGTTAGCTAGTTCTGAATCGTTTATGCAACAGTATGACTGGTTGTCTCTTTTAAAGATAAGAGCTTCTATTGGAACTGTGGGTAACTTTAACATTGGTAACTACGCTTCACTGGGACTATTTGGTTTCCGTAACTATGCGGGTTTAACTAGTACAATACCTACACAAATTGCAAATCCGCAGCTTACTTGGGAAAGCAAAATAAAGCGTGACTTAGGTTTAGACTTTGAAGTGTGGCAGTCTAGGGTGGCTTTAACGCTAGATGCTTTCTATGAAACAACTGACGACCTGTTATTAGCTTCACCTATTTCTTCTACAACTGGTGAAACTTCAATAACGAAAAATGTTGGTTCTATTGAAAACAAAGGTTTAGAGGCTGGTCTAAGGATAGATGTTATCCGAAATAGCGATCTGACTTTATCTTTTAACGGAAACATCACTTTCAATAAAAACGAAGTTAAAAGATTAAATGAAGGTCAGGAGTTCCTTAGTTTAAATGGTATATCTGTCTTCCAGCCAGGATACGCAGTAGGAACATACAAGTTAGTGCGTTGGGCTGGTGTAAACCCAGCCACTGGTGAGGCTCAATACCTGACTAAAGACGGAGAAATTACGACGACTTATTCTGCTGATGATGCAGTGGTATTAGACGGTAAAAGTCCAAACCCTAAATTCTATGGTGGTTTTGGAACAAACCTAGCCTATAAGGGGCTGGATTTCTCTACTAACTTCAACTTTGTTAGCGGGAATTATATTTACAATTACGTGTATAGAGACTTAGTGTCTCAGGGTGATAATTATTACCAAAACCAAAGTACACTTGCTTTCAACTACTGGAAAAATCCAGGAGATAATACACTTTTACCGGAAGCTAAGTATAATAACGTTACACGATCAACAGATCTGTACCTTCAGAAGGCCTCTTTCCTGCGTTTGAGAAATGTAACTTTAGGCTATACAATTCCTGCAACGCTCACAAACAAGGTGAAGATTCAAACACTCCGGGTATATATACAGGGTCAGAACCTGCTAACATATAACCCGAACGACTTCTTTGGAGATCCTGAAGTTGGAACAGGTAGTGCAGAATCAGGCTTAGTGTATAGCGGTCAGGCAGCTTTATATAGCTATCCACAGACGCGCCAGTTTACATTTGGTGTAGACGTAAGCTTTTAATTTAAAGGTGATTAACAAAAAATGAAGATGAGAAGATTAGGAATATATTTAATGGCATTCGGTGTAATGTCGTTAGCCAGTTGCGATAAAGAGTTAGATCAGGTTCCTTATAACGCTATTTCAGTAGAAAATGCATTTAATACGCCAGCAGATTTTACAAATGCTATTAGAGGTGCTTATTCAGGTCTGAAGCTAAGCAGATACTATGGTGGGCAAGATGGGGGGTCTATGATAACCACCCCGGATGTTTTAGCCGATAATTTGATTATTAACTCTCAGGGAAGACGGTCTCAGCAAGGGTTTTATTTATATAACTATACAGCTGACGGAACCTGGAACATGTGGTATGATGCATATACTACAATCCGGAGAACTAATTTTATATTAGAGAATATAGATAAATTAGAGGATGGTGACTTTAAGAACAACATCAAAGGGCAGGCATTAGCACTTAGAGCATTAGCACACTTTGATTTACTAAGGACATATGCTCCACGCTATCAAGGTGCAACTGCTGCTACTTTAGGAGTACCTTATGTAACATCTACTGCCTCTGATTTACTGCCAGCAAGAACACCACTGCCGGAGGCTTACAGTTTGGTAATCAAAGATTTTACAGATGCTGAATCTTTAATTGCTGCCAACAATGGTGTGGGGCTAATGGGAAAACCAGCAGTAGAAGCTCTTTTGGGAAGGGTTTATTTATATATGGGCGAATGGCAAAAGGCAGTTGATGCATCAACTGCTGCTATTAACAATGCGCCGGCAACCAGGCAATTGGCATCCATCGCTCAATTTCCGTTGATTTGGACGGATGGAACTGAGCAGGAAGTGCTTTTCAAAGTCAGAATCATAGATGAGGATAGAATTAACGTTGGGGTAGGATTTGGTCAGTCGTCAGGAACAAGTGTACGCCCAGAATATAGCCCTACATTTGACTTATTTAACCTGTATAGTGCGACTGATGTAAGAAAGCCTGTTTATTTTGGACAGACCGTTTTTAATGGTCAGCCTTTCAATTATGTCAAAAAGTACGTTGGAAGAGCAACAGGTTTAGCTAATGTAGTAGACGTAAAAGTTATCAGACTCTCTGAGGTTTATTTAAATAGAGCAGAAGCTTACTTCAATTTAAATATGCAAGTAGAAGCCCTGAGCGATTTGAATGCAATTAGAAGCCGACGATATTCAGACTTCAATGCAGCTACTGCAGTAGAGGTAGGTACTGGATTGTATGATGCCATTTTATTGCAAAGACGCTTAGAGCTAGCTGTTGAAGGCCATCGTTTCTATGATCTAAAGCGCTTAGGTTTACCAGTTGATCGTTCAGAGTTTGGAGATCGTTCAGATGGTACAGGCATAGAGCCCGGATCTGATGGCATCTCTGCAGGAAACTATTTATTCACTTTGCCTATTCCGCAATTTGAAATAAATACGAACCCTAACATTGTTCAAAACACTGGGTATTAATTATTTCAGAATACTTTAAACAAACAAAAAGAGGTTACTTAAAAGTAACCTCTTTTTGTTTGTTTAAATGAAAGCGTTTTAAGCAGTAGTCTGGATGAAAATTTATCAATAGAAGATGGAATCATGTCACGATGCTTTAAAGAGTTGGTTGCCCGTTGCATAAAATAAAAGCTTGGCCGAAAAAAGTGAAACTAATATGTGGAGACTAATAATCCAATACATAACATTTGCTATTTTAGCCAAATAATTAATGAATCTCATCATGAAAAAGATAACTTTAGCTATACTATGCGCCGTAAGTTTTGCCTCCGGCGCATTGATTAACAGGGTGGCAGAAAATAACCTGACTGTCCCGATTCTCCGCGATGCGCAAAAGCTGATCGGACTTCATTTCTCGGATGCGCACCTGGATTCTACTATCTCGGAGCTGGAAGACCTGAAAGAGAATTATGAGGAGATCAGGAAACAGCCTTTGCCAAACAGCGTGGCGCCAGCTCTGGTATTCAATCCGATCCCGGTGGGCTATACTTTCCCAACGCAGAAACAGGCTTTTGAGGTAGCCAGGCCAGAAAAGGTTAAGTTGCCAAAAGACAAAGAGCAACTAGCTTTTTATTCCATTCCCCAACTGGCCGAGCTGGTGCGTACCCAGCAGATAAGCTCAGAGGATCTTACAAAGTTTTACCTGGCCCGGCTTAAAAAGTATGGACCGGTGCTGGAGTGCGTCACAACGCTCACCGAGGAGCTGGCCTTGCAGCAAGCCCGCAAAGCAGACCAGGAAATAAAGGCAGGAAAGTACAAAGGGATGCTGCACGGAATTCCGTTCGGTGTAAAAGACCTGCTTTCTACCAAGAAGTATAAAACCACCTGGGGGGCAATGCCATATAAAGACCAGGTGATAGATGAGGATGCCACGGTGGTGCAGCGGCTGCAGGATGCCGGAGGCGTGCTGGTAGCCAAAATGACGCTGGGAGCCCTGGCCATGGGAGATGTGTGGTACGGAGGCAAAACACGAACGCCCTGGGATATAAACAAGGGTTCGAGCGGTTCCTCGGCAGGCTCGGCGGCAGCTGTGGCGGGCGGCTTGTTGCCCTACGCTATCGGTACCGAAACCCTGGGTTCTATTGTGTCGCCTTCCACGGCTTGCGGAACAACCGGTTTGCGCCCTACCTTTGGTCGGGTAAGCCGGCATGGGGCCATGGCGCTAAGCTGGTCCATGGATAAGATCGGGCCAATTGCACGCTCTGCTGAAGACTGCGCCCTTGTGTTCAACGCCATTTACGGACCCGATGGACTGGATCAGTCCGTGTATGATGCTCCTTTCAACTTTAACCAAAGTATAGATCCAAAAAAGCTACGTGTAGGCTACCTTAAAAAAGACTTTGAACGCAAGTATGGCTTTAAGGAAAACGATGCCGCCACCCTGGCCGTTTTACGCAATGCCGGCATAGAGCTGGTGCCCATTGAGCTCCCCGACCTGCCGGCCAGTGCGCTTACCTTCACCATCTCAGTAGAAGGCGCAGCCGCTTTCGACGAGTTAACCAGAAGTGGCCGCGATAGCCTGCTGGTAGCACAGCATAAGAACGCCTGGCCCAATGCCTTTCGGTCTGCCCGATTTATACCCGCCGTCGAATACCTGCAGGCCCAGCGTGTGCGTGCATTGCTGGTGCAGCAAATGCAGGAAAAGCTAAAGGATATCGATGTGTATCTCAGTCCTTCGTTTGCCAGCAACAACCTGGTGGTAACCAACCTGACAGGGCATCCTTGCGTGGTACTCCCCAACGGCTTCCAAAAGAATGGGATGCCGACGACCATTACTTTTATGGGAAAACTTTTCGGAGAGGCAGAAGTGCTGACGTTCGCCAGGTTCTACCAAAACCTGACAAGCCACGAAGAGCAGCACCCAAGTATGGACTTCGGTAAGAAAAAGAAATCCTAGAAATAGTTGGAACCGCCGCCTGCACATGAGCCCATGCAGGCGGCGGTTTTGCTTTAAAAACATAATTCTCTTAATTTGAGGGCTATAAATTCCATTTTTTATAATGAAACAACAGATGCTCTATAAACTTAAAGCCATTGCCCTGGTGGCCTGGCTCATGCTCTGCGGCAGTAGTGTGCAGGCACAGCATGAGAAGCTTACGCTCAGCGTTGAAAAGATCATGCGCGACCCCAAATGGATAGGCACCGCGCCCAGTAACGTGTTTTGGTCTGAGGACGGCAAAAAGGTCTATTTCTATTGGAACCCTGATGGGAATAAAAGCGACTCCCTATACAGTGCGACCCCGGACGGGAAAAATATCCGGAAAGTAAGCGCAAAAGAGCGGAAAAGCCTGCCAGCCCAAAACGGGGATTACAACCGTGCCCATACTCAGAAAGTGTATGAGAAGGACGGCGATATCTTCCTGTATAATATTAAGAAGAATAAGACGCAGCAAGTTACCAACACCGTGGAGCGCGAGAGTAACCCCGACTTCAGTTTTAACGAGCAGAAAGTAACTTACACCAAAGATGGTAACCTGTATGCATGGTCGCTCAGCAACGGACAAACCATGCAGCTCACCGATTTTAAAAAAGGGAAGAAGCAACCTGAGGATGGTAAAAATGCGCAGCGCGACTGGTTGAAAGAGCAACAGTTATCCCTGCTGCAGATTGTGCGTGAGCGTGAGGAGGAGAAAGCAGCACAGAAGAAGCAGCGGTTGGCCGATGCCCCCGCCAGGCCAAAGGAAATATACATTGAGGATAAATTTGTAAATAACCTGCAGCTTAGTCCGGATGAGCAGTACATTACCTATCAGCTTATAGCACGCCCCAAGAACTCTAAAGTAGCGGTTGTGCCCAATTATGTAACCGCTTCGGGTTATACCGAGGATATCAACACGCGCACAAAAGTAGGGGATGCGCAGAGCACGTCGGAATTCTTTGTGTATGACATCAAGCGCGATTCTGCCTATGCCGTGCAGATGAACGATGTAGCGGGAATTTATGACCAGCCAGCCTACCTGAATAATAAGGCTGCGGAAGCCAGTATAGCGAAAGGAGCATCAGAGGGGAAGACAAAGAAAGCAGACATACGGCCTACTACCCTTTATGGCCCTTATTGGTCAGAAAACGGGAAGCATGCCGTGGTGGTAGCCCGCTCAGAGGATAACAAAGACCGCTGGATCATGCGCCTGGAGCCTGGCACCGGAAAGCTAACGGTACTGGACAGGCAGCATGATGACGCCTGGGTGAATGGTCCTGGTATTGGGTACGGCCCTGGCGACCTGGGCTGGCTGGCGGACAATGCGCATATCTGGTTCGAGTCGGAAGAGAGCGGCTTTGCACACCTTTATACCCTGGATATGAACAGCGGTATGAAGAAAGCCCTCACCAAAGGGAAATTTGAGGTGTCGGACGTGCGGCTTTCGGATGATAAGAAGACTTTTTATTTTACAGCCAACAAAGCGCATCCGGGTGTGAAGAATTTCTATCGTATGCCCGCGCAAGGGGGTGAAATGGTGCAGCTTACCAACATGACGGGCGCCAGTGAAGTAGAGGTGTCGCCGGATGAGAAACACCTGGCCATACGCTATTCCTCCAGCAATAAGCCCTGGGAGCTCTTCGTGATGGACAACAAAAAGGGCGCACGACCAAAACAGGTTACCAACTCGCTGACCGATGAATTTAAGTCTTATGACTGGCGTGAGCCGGAGGTGATCACCTTTAAGGCAAAAGACGGGCAGGACGTGTACGCGCGGTTATACCAGCCTGAGAATCCGGAGAAGGGTGGTCCGGCTGTGGTCTTTGTACACGGGGCCGGCTATCTTCAGAATGCCCATAAGTGGTGGAGCAGTTATTTCAGAGAGTATATGTTTCATAACTTCCTGGCCGATCAGGGATACACTGTGCTGGATATTGATTACAGGGGCAGTGCCGGGTATGGCCGTGACGTACGCACCGGAATTTACCAGTTTATGGGCGGCAAAGACTTGAGCGACCATGTGGATGGGGCAAAGTTACTGGTGGATAAGTATAACGTTGATCCGAAGCGGATCGGGATCTATGGTGGTTCGTATGGCGGCTTTATCACCCTGATGGCCATGTTTACGGAGCCCGACGTGTTTGCAGCGGGTGCCGCATTGCGATCAGTTACCGATTGGGCACATTACAACCATGGCTATACTTCCAATATCCTGAACACGCCTTCTACAGATAGCCTGGCCTATGCCAAAAGCTCCCCCATATACTATGCTGATGGATTAAAGGGTGCCTTGCTGATTGCCCACGGAATGGTAGACACCAACGTGCATTTTCAGGATGTGGTGCGGCTAACACAGCGATTGATAGAATTAGGCAAAGATAACTGGGAACTGGCTGTTTACCCGGTTGAGGACCATGGGTTTGTAGAACCCAGCAGTTGGACGGATGAATATAAAAGAATCTATAAACTCTTTGAGGAGAACCTGAAGCAGCAGAAATAACAGGCTAAACTTAGTGTTATACTACAACGGTGCAGAAAAGTTGCTTCTGCACCGTTTTTTTTATTTTATACTTTTTATATAACACAGGGTGTGTAAAATGTAGGTTGAAGCACTTTATATTGGCCTAAGCTAGGCAAATTGTAATATCTGAAGTATATACCTAAAACTGTAGAAAATATAATAAAATTATTATGAGGTGTCAAATCTTCTAAAATTTCAATTATTCAATGTGTAAACATTAATTGTGGCGCGGTAGGAAACAATGTGTTGATAAAAGTAGTGGTAAACCTATATAGTAAAATGTGTTTCTTGTAAATTACCGTTATAGAGGTTTAAAGTAACATTTTTAGCGCATATTATTTTTGTGAAGATATTTTTGTATATCAAATTAAGAGATATATTTGGCAACTAATTTATTTCAAACTAACCAATTATTACATTTAATCTTTATGAGAAAAGTTCTATTGTTGAGCTTTGCTCTGTTATGGATGCTATCAAATGTGGCATTAGCACAGAGTCGATCCATCTCCGGTAAAGTAATTGCCGCAGAGAATGGTCAGCCCTTACCAGGGGTAAACGTTGTTGTAAAAGGAACGACGACTGGTACTTTTACTGCAGCGGATGGAAGTTACGTAGTTAACGTACCGTCAGAAAATGCAACGATACTTTACTCTTTTCTGGGCTATATGCCACAGGAAATAAGTACAGTAGGCAAAAGTGTGATAAATGTTTCCTTAAAAGAAGACACAAAAACACTTTCTGAAGTTGTGGTTGTTGGTTATGGTACACAGACACGCGAAGAGCTTACTGGGTCTATTACATCAGTAAGTGCAGAACAACTGAAGAACGTTCCAATTGTATCAGTAGATCAGGCACTACAAGGTCGTGCTGCTGGTGTGCAGGTAACACAAAACTCTGGTACTCCTGGTGCCGGTATTGCTGTACGTGTACGTGGTGCTGCTTCTATTGGTGCTAGCAACGAGCCATTGTATGTTGTTGATGGTGTTCCAATTAACACTGGTAGCTATACTAGTATTGGTACAGGTGGCCAGCAGACTAACGCTCTGGCTGACCTTAACCCGAATGATATCCAGTCAATGGAAATCCTGAAAGATGCTGCTTCTGCTGCAATCTATGGTTCAAGAGCTTCTAATGGTGTTGTGTTGATCACTACAAAGCGTGGATCATCAGGCAGGACAAAAGTTAACTTTGGTTACTACACCGGTACTCAAACCGCCTGGAATAAGCTGGAGCCCTTAACTGGACCTCAGCAAATTGAGCTTTATCTGGATCAGGTTAAGAACAGATACCCATTAAATGCATCAAACAATATAAGTGCTTTTGGTGTTAACTGGAATTCATATTCAGACCTTGCTGCTTATGTATTTGGTGGCGCTAAACTAGGGGTTGTAGGTGGTAAATATGTGGCTATAGATGATGCAGACGGAATTCGTGATGTCTCTACATTTAACGACCCGTCTACAGCAATTACTACAAACTGGATGGACGAAATTTTCAGGACTGCACCAATTTCTAATTATGACCTATCCCTTTCAGGTGGTAGTGATAAAACTAAATTTCACGTTTCAGGTACATATTTTGATCAGACAGGTATCGTGATCGGTTCAGGTTTCGAAAGGATGAACGGTAGGTTGAACCTGGATCATAGCCTGAGCAACAAATTCAGAATTGGAACAAGTGTAGGTTTAAGCCGTTCTGAAAGCAGCCGTATTCAGAACGACAACAACATTAATGGTGTAGTAAGTACTGCAGTATTGGTAGCTAGTGACATCCCTGTATACAGAGCGAATGGAACATATGCAAAAGATCCTGGTGCATCTACTGAAAACCCGGTAGCAGCGGCGCTTGAGCCCACCTTGTCTGCCATCAGCGCGCGTGTAATTGGTAATACATTCGCTGAGTATGACATTCTCCCTTCGTTAAAGTGGAAGTCTACTTTCGGTCTTGACTACCTTACTTTCCGCGACGAAGATTTCAGGCCGACTACTACTAACACAGGTGCAGGTACAAATGGTACTGGCCAGCAATCTTATGTGCAGGACGTAGCGTGGTTGACGGAGCATACATTAAATTTCAGAAAAACATTCTCGCAAATACATGATTTCTCTGCATTGTTAGGTATTGCTTATCAGCAGTCTACACAGAACTCTATTTTTGCAGGTGCTACAGGCTTCCCTGGAAATGATATCAAGCAACTTTCTGCTGGTTCAGTTAAGACTTCTGCGTCTTCTTCTCAAACAGGATGGGGACTTGCTTCATACTTCTCAAGATTCAATTACTCACTAAAGAACAAGTATTTGTTCTCAGCAAGTGTCAGAGCTGATGGTTCATCTCGATTTGGCGCAAACAACCGTTATGGTATATTTCCTGCTGGTTCAGTTGGATGGAGAATTTCAGAAGAGCCATTCATGAAGAGCTTAGAGTTTATCAGTGAATTGAAGCTTAGAGGTAGCTATGGTATAACTGGTAACTCGGAGATCTCAAACTTCGGTTCAAGAGCGCTAGTATCACCAGGTGCAAACTACATTCAGCGTGCTGGTTTAGCTCCTTCACAATTAGGTAACCCTGATCTTACTTGGGAAGAGACGACACAGTCAAACGTTGGTTTAGACCTGTCAGTACTTAACAACAGATTAGTGTTAAACGTAGATGCTTACCTGAAAGAAACAAATGACCTGTTATTAGGGCGTTCTTTAGTAGGTAGCTCAGGCTTTACAAGCATAACTGAAAACATTGGTTCTATAGAGAACAAAGGTCTTGAGTTCTCTTTAACATCTTACAATATAGATGCAAAGGCTGCGAATGGTTTCTCATGGAACACCAACTTCAATATTGCTTTCAATAGAAACAAAGTAACGAAACTGAACGACGGTACTCCATTTGCAACTGGTTTTGCGAACTGGGTAGAAGAAGGACAACCACTTGGTGCTTTCAGAGGATACAGAGTTGTTGGCATATTCCAGACACAGGCAGAGATCGATGCTTTAGATGCTGAAGCGAGAACTAAAACAGGTAATACCGGTGCTCGTTACCAGTCATCTAACACTCGTCCTGGTGACATTATGTTTAAAGACATCAACGGAGATGGTATAATCAACAGTGAAGACCAGGAGATTCTTGGTAGTGCTCAGCCTGATTTCACAGGTGGTATCACTAACAACTTGTCTTACAAAGGATTCGATCTTTCATTCTTCTTCCAGTTTGTTCAGGGCAACGAAGTATGGAACCACACCAGAGCATTCTCTGAAGGTATGAACGGTGTTTTTGGGCAGACCTCAGCAGTGTTGAACAGATGGACTCCTGAAAATCCGAATACTGATGTTCCTAGAGCTGTATATGGTGATCCTAATAACAACAGAAGAAATTCCGATAGATGGATTGAAGATGGTTCTTATATCAGATTGAAGAACATGCAACTGGGCTACAATCTGCCGCAAAGCTTAGTTGAGAAAGCTAATTTGAGAACAGTGCGTGTTTATGCTCAGGCCCAGAACTTGTTAACCTTCACAGACTATTCAGGTCTGGATCCAGAAGTTAACACTTTCAGCGGAAGCAATACCTCCCTTGGTACTGACTTTTTAGTATATCCACAAGCCAGAACAATCACCTTCGGTGTAAACATTGGTCTATAATTTTTTAATTCGATTAAAATGATAAATAAAAAATATTTTAAGGTTTTAGCTTTAGGTTTGCTAATCTCTACATCTGCTTGTGAAGTGTTAGATGTGGAGCCACAGGCTTCCTTACCAGCTGAATCTGCTTTTAGTTCTAGAATAGGAGTTGAAGCAGGGTTATTAGGAGCATATAGCTCTTTACAGAGCGGTAACTATCAGGGATTACGCTATTGGTTATTTGCTGATCTGGCAACCGCGAACGTATCACATACCGGTACATTCCCATCTTTTGCGCAGATCAAGCAGAATAGTATTCTGGCAGATAATACGGAATTGAATAACATGTGGAACACGATCTATAGTGGTATAAATAGAGTAAATACCCTTATCGTGGCAATTCCTAAGATTAGCGATCCTGCGTTTGACAATAACGCTGCATTAGCTGAAGCCAGTTTTTTGCGCGCTTATCATTACTTTAACCTGATTAACTACTTCGGTGGTTCACCAACCGGATATGGTAATAATGGTGTAGGAGTGCCTTTAAAGCTGACGCCAACCCTAGCTCCGGAGGATGCTGTTCCAGTTCCAAGATCATCTGAAGCTGAAGTAATCGCACAAGTAAATAAAGACCTGGAGTTTGCAATAGCCAACTTGCCGGCTTCTTTCCCTGGAATCGGAGGAAAAGGAAGAGCTACCAAAGCTGCGGCTTTAGCCCTTAAGTCACGGGTTGCTTTGTATCAGAAGAACTACGCGGTATCTGCAGATTTTGCAAAGCAGGTTATGGACTTGAACAAGTTTACGCTTGCACCAAATTATGCAGACATATACGCTTTGAAAAATACTTCTGAGGCAATTTGGGAGCTACAATTCGATGCTGTAAACTCTAACTCAATCGCTTTCTTCTGGTTCCCAACCTCCTTAGGAGGTAGAAATGAAGTGTCTCCAGCAGCAGGTCTGGCAGGTATTCATGAAACAGGAGACAAGCGTCTGCCGGTTAACGTGAATGGCAGCTACACACTTAAGTACACAAGAATATCAGGTGGCGATGATCATGTATTATTATTCAGATACGCGGAAGTGTTGTTGAATAGAGCAGAATCTCTTGCCAGATTAGGTGGAGTGCAGAACGAACTTGATGCCAAAACATTAGTTAATCAGGTTAGAAGCAGAGCAGGTTTGCCTGCGCTAAGTGTGACTTTATCTGGACAGGCACTTATCGATGCTATTTTAAAGGAAAGAAGGGTTGAACTTGTACATGAAGGACACTACTGGTTTGATCTTAGGAGAACTAATACTACTGGCTTAGCTGATGCCAACAAAAATTTGTGGCCAATTCCGCAGAGAGAAGTACTAACATCAAAAGATGTTGTCGTACAAAACGCGGGTTACTAATTTTGAAATTTATGTCTATTTAAATTGACATAGTTGATTTCACATAAAATACAAAAAGCCTCACATATGTGAGGCTTTTTGTATTTTATGTGAAGGATGATTTTTTCCAATGTAGCATATTCAAAAGTTATACTTAGAAGTAGACATTCATGCGTGTCAAACTTTTTCAATTACATGTATAAATGGATTAGGCTAGTAAATTTTTATCTTGAGCTAAATCAGATAAATGTTCTGGCGCCACGATGGGCAAGGTGAAGTAAAGTAGTAGTGTCTTGATGTGGCCATTTAATAGCCTAAATACCAAAAACAAATAGAATATATTTAAAAGTTATAAGTTAACAACGCCCCACTGTAATCCCGACCAGAAACCGGTACCAGGCTGATGTTGGTTTTGTTTGTCTTTTTATGCAGCTGTGGCACCAGAATGCCGGCTGCCGCGCCCAAAGTATAACCCAATAGGTTGTCGCTCAAGAAATGTTTGCCTGCCCTGAGGCGCAGATAAGCTACCGTAGCGGGTACAGCGGCGGCGGCGGCCCAAACATAAGGCCTGGCGTTTGAGTCCGGGTTGAAATCGTGGAATATTTTGGCGGCGAAAAAGGTGGCACTGGCGGCTGCGGCGGGATGCCCGGCATAGAAGGCATTTCGTGCGTTGGAGTTCGTTTTATCGGATAGCTCCACATCGTCGCTGTAAACCAGGGGGCGGGTTCTGGGAACATTGCCGTTCGTCATGGTGAAAAGGGCACCTGTTACAGCCATTGTTTCGACGTACAGCACGAATACCTGCCCCGCCTTGCCGCGCACATTATCATTTAAAAGCAGGGCGACAGGTGCTACAAATGAGCCATAAAAAGGGATGTCACTTGTCTTTTTTGCAGATTTCGAGTCCCAGCCTGCCGAAAATCTATCAAAACCGTTCACATCGTTTTTGCTGAGTCTGGAGACCTGCTCTTCTGTTAGGCCTTCTTTGTCCATCATGAGCGTTAATCCATAATAACTGAGGCCCATACCGGCAACTATAATAGGGCCATCAACTTTTATATCAGTTTTGTAAGGAGAATCTGACTGGCTGAGTGCCTGCCCCGAGCAGAAAGTGATCAGAAATATAAGGGTTATGAGTTGTTTCATCTTTGTTTTTCCAAATGGTATAATTTACTGTACGTGAAACGAGGGCAGTTATGGAATGGTTTTGTAATCCAAATAAGGGTATCTGCTTTTTTAGGCAACCCGGGCCTTTTTTTTAGTATTTGATTGCATTTATTACTTCACAGGGAAAATCTCCTACAGGCCGATGCACAGCTTGGTCTCCTGATCGAACGTGTTTTAACTATGACATAATTGTTTTAGCTTTGTAGCCGCTGCTAAGTGTGGCAGCAGGTTTATACTTTGTACCTAAACCCATAGAAGAAATGGCTTACTTATTTACTTCTGAGTCTGTATCAGAAGGACACCCGGATAAAGTGGCGGACCAGATTTCGGATGCGCTGCTAGATGAGTTTCTAAAGCAGGATCCTCAATCTAAAGTAGCCTGCGAAACCCTGGTGACCACCGGATTGGTGGTGTTGAGTGGAGAGGTGAAATCGGAAGCTTATGTTGACGTGCAGAAGGTGGCCCGCGATGTGATCAAGCGCATTGGCTATACCAAATCAGAATACATGTTCGATGCCGACGCATGCGGGGTGATCTCGGCCATTCACGAGCAGTCTGCTGATATCAACCAGGGTGTGGAGAGGGCAAACCCGGAAGACCAGGGAGCAGGAGACCAGGGTATGATGTTCGGTTACGCCACCAACGAAACGGATAACTACATGCCCCTGGCGCTTAGCATATCGCACCTGTTACTGCAGGAGCTTTCCGCTATTCGCAAGGAAGGTAAAGAGATGACCTATCTGCGCCCCGATGCTAAGTCTCAGGTAACCATCCGGTACAACGATAACCACGTGCCTGAGAAAATCGACACCATTGTGATCTCAACGCAGCACGACGAGTTTGAGAAGTCGGCGGACGAGAGCGCAGAGGCAAAAAATGCAGCTGAGCAGAGGATG
Organism: Pontibacter sp. GD13; assembly: GCF_058216355.1. Lineage (NCBI taxonomy): Bacteria > Pseudomonadati > Bacteroidota > Cytophagia > Cytophagales > Hymenobacteraceae > Pontibacter > Pontibacter sp. GD13. The sequence goes on along the minus strand of NZ_JBYZMQ010000008.1, from coordinate 145,171 downwards.
GTAGCCAAGATCAGGGAGGATGTTGACAACATACTAATCCCGCGCGTATTGAACCTGCTGCCGGAGCGCACTCAGAAGCTGTTTAACGACGATATTATTTACCATATTAACCCCACAGGCAAGTTTGTGATAGGCGGCCCGCACGGAGATACCGGTTTAACAGGCCGTAAGATCATTGTGGACACCTACGGCGGAAAAGGCGCGCACGGAGGAGGCGCATTCTCAGGCAAGGACTCCTCGAAAGTGGACCGTTCGGCTGCCTATGCTGCACGGCACATTGCCAAGAACCTGGTAGCGGCCGGTGTGGCAGACCAGGTGCTAGTGCAGGTTGCCTATGCCATTGGCGTTGCAAAACCGGTTGGCCTGTATGTTACCACATACGGTTCTACCAAAGTGAATGACGCCAACGGGGATGTGATGAGTGATGGTGAGATTGCCGAAAAGGTAGCCAAGCTTTTTGATATGCGCCCCTATGCCATCATTCAGCGCTTCGGGCTTCAGAACCCTATTTTTGCTGAAACAGCCGCTTACGGCCACATGGGTAGAACACCCGGCACAAAAGAGGTGGAGGTATCTGTAAACGGACATAAAGAGAAAAAATCGTTCGAAACCTTTACCTGGGAGAAACTCGATTATGTTGACAAGATAAAAGCGGAGTTTGGCCTGTAGGCACTGCCGCAAAACATTGGCTTGAGCCAAAGCCCCAAAAAGAAAGGCCTGCTTCCAGAAGCAGGCCTTTCTTTTTGGGGCTTTAACTTAAATGAGCCGGCTTGTAATTAGTGGGTCAGCTGTTTTTCCTTATACTTTTTAAGCTGGCGACGCATGGCCTCTACGGCAGCATCAGCGGCGGCTTCGAACGAGGGGGCCTCTTCTTTGGAGAAAAGCGTGGAACCGGGTACGAATATCTTCATCTCCACGGTTTTGGTGTCAATGCCGTCGCTGTTGTTATGTTTCAGAAATACTTCGCCTTCTACTATTCGGTCGAAGAACGTTTCTAACTTGTCTACTTTCTGCTGGATGAAATCGGTAAGCTGCTTATCAGCCTCGAAGTGGATAGAATGCATCTGTAGCTTCATAGTTGTAAAATTTAATGGTTAAAATTATGCTTTGGGATGTGCTTTCTCGAATATCGATTTAAGCTTCTCAATGGAGTTGTGCGTGTAAACCTGCGTGGCTGCAAGGCTGGAATGGCCCAGTAAATCCTTAATGGCGTTCAGGTCTGCCCCCTTGTTAAGCAGGTGTGTCGCAAAGGAATGGCGCAACACGTGCGGACTGTTACTCTCGGAGGTTGTGATCAAGCTAATATACTTTTTTACGACACGATAAACAAACTTTGGGTAAAGGGGACGGGCTTTAATAGTAACGAGCAGCTTTTCGGAATTGTTATCGCCAAATTCGCTTTTCTTATACTTTTGGTAGGCCTCCAGGCTATCGAGCAACGAGTCGTTGAGGGGAACAATACGTTCTTTATTGCCTTTGCCCAGCACGCGCACGGTCTTGGCGTGCATGTTGATGTCAGCGTCATCCACGCCAATCAGCTCTGACAGACGAATGCCGGTGCCGTACAGAAACTCCAGGATAAGCCTGTCGCGCTGGCCTTCGAAGCTCTCCTCAAACGTAAAGGTATCCAGTAGTGCATTAAAAGGCGCTTCTGGCACGAAGGCCGGAAGTTTTTTAGAAACCTTAGGGGCCTTGATGCGCAGCATGGGGTTTGAGGTGATGCGTTCCTGGGCCAGTAAGAACCTGTAAAAGGAACGCAGGCAGGCAATTTTCCGGTTGATGGACCTAGGCTTGATGTGGTTCTGAACCAGGGTCAGAATCCAGGAGCGGATGATGGTGTGGCCAGCCTCGGCAGGGTCGGAGAGTTGGTATACCTCGTGCAGGTACTGGGAGAATTGCCCCAGGTCGGTATGATAGGAGGTAAGGGTGTGCGGACTGTAACGCTTTTCGTACTGAAGGTACTTAAAAAATAATTCCATAAACCAGTTTACCCGGCGTGTGCGCCAGATACCCTAATTTATGGAATTATTAAATATGTTGTTAGAAAGACTAGTAGTTTTGATCCGCAAAAAGCTGCTGCTTATAAGCGGCTCTTTCCTTCTGCTTTCTCTTTGATACAGATGGCTTCTCGAAATAAGATCTTGAACGCAGCTCTTTCAGCACACCAGTTCTTTCAAATTTCTTCTTAAATCTTTTTAATGCACGGTCTACAGACTCGTTATCTTTTACGTTTACAATAATCATGTTCTCTCTCTTCTCTTAGAATTAGGGATGCAAATTTAACTAAGCTTTAACTTAAAAATCAACAGATTGACTAAATATTTATCTGTTTTTTTGAAAAAAGGCGTTTAAGCCCCTTAAAGCCAGAAAAATTACAGCCTGTTTTATTTAAGTATAGCTCTTGATATCACAAGTTTCTGTATTTCGCTTGTTCCTTCGCCTATGGTGCAAAGTTTCGCATCGCGGTAATACTTTTCTGCCGGGTAGTCTTTTGTAAAGCCATAACCGCCAAATATCTGCACGGCTTCGTTGGCTGTTCGCACCGAAACTTCAGAAGCATACAGCTTCGCCATAGCAGATTCTTTGTTCACGTTCAGGCCACGATTCTTCATGTCTGCCGCCTGGTAGGTAAGTAAAGAGGCTGCCTCTATCTCGGTGGCCATGTCGGCGAGCTTAAAGGCAATGCCCTGGAAGCTGGAGATGGGTTTGTTAAATTGTTGGCGCTCCTGCGAGTAGGCCAGTGCGGCCTCAAAAGCTCCCTGTGCGATGCCCAAAGACAGTGCCGCAATAGAAATACGTCCGCCGTCCAGCACTTTCATCGACTGGATAAAGCCATCGCCCACGTTGCCCAGGATCTGGTCTTGGTGTACGCGGCAATCCTGGAAAATGAGCTCCGTGGTTTCGGAGGCACGCATGCCCATCTTATCTTCTTTGCGCCCTGCGCTAAAGCCCGGGGTGCCTTTCTCAATCACAAAGGCCGTCATGCCATGCGAGTCGCCTACCTCACCGGTGCGCACGATCACCACGGCTACATTACCTGATTTACCGTGCGTAATAAAGTTCTTGGCACCATTGATCACCCAATGGTCGCCATCCTGCACGGCTACGGTGCGCATGTTGCCTGCATCAGAGCCTGTGTTTGGCTCTGTTAAGCCCCAGGCGCCGATCCATTCTGCTGTGGCGAGCTTCGGAAGGTACTTCCTTTTCTGCTCCTCGTTGCCGAACTGCAGAATGTGGCCGGTACACAAAGAGTTATGCGCCGCCATCGAAAGGCCAATAGAGCCATCGATCTTGGAAAGCTCTGCAATGGCCGTAACATACTCCAGGTAACCGAATCCGGAACCGCCGTATTCAGTAGGAACAAGCACGCCCATAAGTCCCAGTTCGCCGAGTTTTTTAAATACCTCTACCGGGAATTCCTGGCTATCGTCCCACGCACGCATGTAGGGTTTAATGTGCTTGGCACCGAAGTCGCGCACCATGTCCGCGATCATTCGCTGATTTTCAGTGAATTTTAAATCCATTTATAGTTTTGTGTGGCAGGTTAAACGTTTATTAGGTAACGGCTACATACAAGGTGTTGTTTACAAAGCTATACAATTGTGCGTAAAGCACCAATCCTGCGCTATGAATTCAGGATAAAACCGGGGCCGGGGCCAGTATATTTTTTGATGGTGGATTTTAATTGCGTTATTTTGAATGTATTTTACTAAAAGATGCTAGCGTTGGCATTTGGATTGCCAGGAAAAAGCGGATGATAAAGTTTTTAAAAAGCTTATTTGGAGATGAACATGTGCCTGAGGAGTCCTTCAGCGCAATTGGCATAGACATGCACTCGCATATCCTGCCGGGCCTGGACGATGGCTCAGACAGCCTGGAAAGGTCTCTGGAGTTAGTGCAGGTTATGAAGTCCCTGGGCTACCACAAGCTGATCATGACCCCGCACATCATGAGCGACTTTTACAAAAACACGCCCGAAGGCATCCGGGAGCGCCTCAGCCTGCTACAGAAGGCTGTGCAGGAAGCCGGGATTGCGATGGAGCTGGCCTGCGCCGCCGAGTACTACCTGGACGAAGGCTTCCTGGAAAAGCTGGACACGGGGCAAGAGCTGCTCACCTTCGGCGACAACTACCTGCTTTTCGAGACTTCGTTCCTGAATGAGCCCCTGAACCTGCGTGAGGCCATTTTCAAAATGCGATCCAAAGGGTATAAGCCCGTGTTGGCACATCCCGAAAGGTACACCTACTTTTATGGGAAGTTCGAGCAACTGGCCGAACTGCGGGAACTGGGCGTGCTTTTTCAACCTAACCTGAACTCCTTAACCGGTTATTACTCTCCGGGCGCTAAAACGGTGGCCGAGAAACTGATCGACAGCGGCATGGTGGATTTTCTGGGCTCTGATACACATGGGCTGAAACACACTGATTCGCTGCACAAGGTGCTGGCTTCCAAACACCTGACCAAAGCCCTGGCCCTGCCCTTGCGCAACATTCATCTATAGCCATCCCCATCCAGATTAACGCATGACTATTTTCATTACAGGCGGAAGTGGCCTCGTCGGCAGTTTCCTGATTCCGGCACTCCTGGAGCAGGGGCATGCCGTAAAGGCCCTGTATCGGGAGCGCGTCCCGCCGGTAAAAGGAGCCGAGCAAGTTACGTGGCTGGAAGGCGATGTGCTGGACCCCCTGTTTTTAAGACAAGCCTTAACGGGAGTAGAGGTCGTGTTCCACTGCGCCGGCCTGGTATCGTATGCGCCCCAGGACGAGGAACTACTCAAAAAAATAAACATTGAAGGCACTGCTAATGTAGTAGATGCCTGCCTGGAGCACGGCCACATTAAGTTGTGCCACGTGAGCTCCATTGCGGCAGTGGGCAGGCCCAAGGGCGTCAGCATACTAACCGAGCACAACAAATGGGACCCTGCGGCCGGGCACTCCGCCTACGCCAGTTCCAAATACCTGGGCGAGCTGGAAGTATGGCGCGGCATTTCAGAGAAACTGGAGGCCGTGATCGTGAACCCTTCTGTTATCCTCGGTCCCTCAGACTGGAGCCGCAGCAGCACGCAGCTGTTTAAGTACGTGTACAACGAGCGCGCTTTCTATACCCAGGGCAGTGCTAACTTTGTGGATGTGCGCGATGTGGTGGAGGCCATGATCAAACTGACCTTCTCCGATATCTCCGGGGAGCGCTATATCCTGAACGCGGTGCAGGCTAGTTACCAGGATTTCTTTCGTGGCGTGGCGGCCTGCTTCGGGAAAAAAGCGCCCTCTGTAAAAGTGCCGCCCGCCTTGGCCGAGGTAGTGTGGCGCCTGGAGCGCATCCGCACCTGGTTTACCGGAGGGCGCCCCCTCATCACGAAAGACACCGCACGGGTAGCAGGTAAAAACCACGTTTTCAGCAACGAGAAAGTAAAAAAGGCAACCGGTATCACCTTCAGGCCACTGGGTGAAAGCATCGCTTGGGTTTGCAAAGAACTAAAAGACTCTGCACCCGAAATCGGGTAAACTATTTGTGGCGTAAAAATGTAATAGGACAAAAGCTGTTCCCTTGCAGCTTGTTGGATTTTGGAGATGAAAGACAATTTTGAAGAACACAGCGAAGAGCTGGAACTGATAAACCGTTTCGAGCAGATGCTCGGTAGTAATGAGACCGTTTTCTTCGATCTCAATGACTTTGAACTGATTATAGACCATTATACTGCTAATTTCGACTATAAAAAAGCCCTGATCGCCTGCGACGCCGCCCTGGCGCAATACCCCTTCTCGTCAGAGATGATGATCGACAAGGCACAGCTGCTGGCCATGTCGGGCAGCTTTGAGGATGCGCTGATGGTAATTGACCAGGTGGCCGAGATAGAGCCCGACAGCGCGGATGTGCAGCTGACGCGCGGTATCATTTACACACAGCGCGGCGAGTTCAGGGATGCCATCGACTACTTTAAGAAAGCGCTGGCGTATTCCGAGGACCGCGACGACATTTACTTCAATATCGGGCTGGCCTACCAGACCTGGGGCAAGTTTAACTCGGCCATCAAGTACTATAAAAAGTGTGTGGCCCTTAACCTGGAGAACGAGGCGGCCATGCAGGAGGTGATCTATTGCATGGAGCTGACAAACACTATACGGGAGCATCTCCCGTTCTTCCAGGAGTTTGTCGACAAAGACCCTTACTCGTACGTGGCCTGGTTTAACCTGGGCAACGTGTACAACAAGCAAGGGCTTTACGATAAAGCCATCGCCGCCTACGACTACGCTTCTCTCATCAAGCCAGACTTTATAACGGCCTACAACAACATGGCCAACGCCTATGTGTTCCAGGGCGAGTACATCAAAGCCATCGAGAGCTTCAATGCCATGCTGGAGCACGGCTCCCCCTCCGCCGAAGTGTACTGTAACATCGGGGAGTGCTACGAGAAAATGCTGCAGTGGGACCTCTCGCGCAGGTACTACCAGAAATCCGTAGACCTGGACCCGGAGATGGATGAGGCCTGGTTTGGGCTTGGGGTGATACTGGATGCGCAGGGCAAGTGGTACGAGGCAGTGCACTTTTTCAAAAAAGCCGTGGAGCTGTACGATGACAGTGCAGACTATTGGGTGGCGCTCGCCGGGGCCGAGTATAACGTGGGGCACGTGGTATCGGCGCTCGAGAGCTATGCGCGCGCGGCCGAGGTACAGCCCGCCGACAAGGACATCTACCTGAACTGGTCCATTATCCTGTACGAGCAGGGCAATTTTGAAGAAGCCATCGATATTATTTTAAATGCGATAGAACTGCAGCCAGACGAAGCAGAGCTTTATTACAGGGCCTGTGCCTACATGCTTTCGGCAGGAAAATACCGCGAGGCATACAATTATCTGGAAAATGCTTTAATTTTGGACTTCGATAAGCACAAGCTGCTGTTTGAGTTCTTCCCTGAGCTGGAATCACAGCGCGCCTTATCCAGGTTGATTGATCAATATCGCAAATAAAACTAAATGAACTATTCGCTAAAAAGTATACCTGAACGCGAGCAAAAGCCGCGCGACCGCGGCTTTACCATGGCAATGGACAAAGGCCTGAGCGTGCGGGAGGCAGAGGATTTTCTGGAGGTTGCCGGAGAGTATGTAGACATTGTAAAGCTGGGCTGGGGTACCTCGTATGTGTCGCCTAACCTACAGAAAAAGCTGGATGTGTATAAGGAAGCGGGCATTCCCACCTATTTTGGCGGCACCCTTTTCGAGGCTTTCGTTATCAGGAACCAGTTTGATGACTACCGCCGCTTGCTGGACAAGTATAACATGCCTTTTGCGGAGGTGTCCGATGGCTCCATTGAGTTGCCCCACGATGAGAAGTGCAATTATATAAAGCAACTGAAAGAGCAGGTTACGGTGTTGTCGGAGGTGGGCTCTAAGGATGCGGAGAAGATCATCCCGCCTTATAAGTGGATCAAGCTGATGAACGCTGAACTGGAGGCCGGTGCCTGGAAAGTGATCGGTGAGGCCCGTGAAGGTGGGAATGTGGGCTTGTTCCGCTCTACCGGTGAGGTGCGCAGCGGCCTGGTAGAAGAGATATTGACCCAGATCCCGTTTGAGAAGATCCTGTGGGAAGCGCCCCAAAAGGCACAGCAGGTGTGGTTCATTAAACTGCTGGGCGCCAACGTGAACCTGGGCAACATTGCGCCTAACGAGGTTATTCCGCTCGAAACCATACGCTTGGGCTTGCGCGGCGACACGTTTACCCATTTCCTTGATTTAGAAAAACCTTGCTAGAAGGTTAAAGTATACCATCAAAAGTATTTAAATTGCCCGTCGGTATACACCCGAACGGGCAATTTTAGTTTTAAGCATCATGAGCCAGGTAAAGTCAGTGAAACATTCCAAAAAGAGAAGAACACTCCGGGAATACATTCTACTTTTTTCGAAAGGGGTGGGCATGGGCGCTGCCGATGTGGTGCCGGGTGTGTCTGGGGGCACGATTGCCTTTATCACCGGTATTTACGAAGAACTGCTCGGATCCATTCGCTCCGTGGATGGGCAGGCACTCAAGTTTCTGGCCCGTTTTAAGCTGGCGGATTTCTGGCGGCACATCAACGGCAACTTCCTGGTTGTGCTCATCTCCGGCATTCTCTTCTCCATTGCCTCTTTATCCAGGGTTATACTGTACCTGCTGGAGAATTACCCGGAAATGCTCTGGTCCTTTTTCTTTGGCCTGATCGTGGCTTCGGCTGTGGTGGTCAGTAAAAAGATCAGCCACTGGACCTGGGGAGTGGTGCTGGCCGGTTTAGCCGGTGCCGCCATCGCTTACTACGTAACGGTGGCCACGCCTACCCAAACCCCGGAGGCATACTGGTTTGTGTTCCTGTCCGGGGCGATTGCCATTTGCGCCATGATCCTTCCTGGTATTTCCGGAAGCTTCCTGCTGGTGCTGCTCTCGAAGTATGAGTATATCCTGGGGGCTGTAAAAGACCTGAAGGCAGGCGTGATCCTGGTGTTTGGTTTGGGCTGCATAACCGGTATCCTTACCTTCTCGCACGTAATCAACTGGATGCTGAAGCACTACCATAACGTAACGGTTGCACTGCTAACCGGCTTTATGGTGGGCTCCCTGAACAAAGTATGGCCCTGGAAAGTAACCCTGGAAACCTATACCGACCGGCATGGGGTGGTAAAGCCGCTGGTGCAGGACAATGTGCTGCCCGGCAATTACGAGACCCTCACCGGCCATGCCTCCTACCTGGCCTATGGCGTGGTGCTGGCTGTTTTTGGCTTCCTGCTGGTATACCTTGTAGATAAATTCACGGATGAGAATACCGCCCAGGTATAAACTTCAGTACTGGTATGCGTAAATTCGGCTTGATCGGAGAAAAACTGGGGCACTCGTTCTCTAAAAAATATTTTACGGAAAAGTTTGAGCGGGAAGGGATTGCCGGTGCTCAGTACGACCTCTACGAATTAGAGAACATGGCAGACCTGCGGCCCCTGCTGGAAAGGGCGCCTGACCTGGAGGGGCTGAACGTAACCATCCCCTACAAAGAGCAGGTGATCCCGTTGCTGGATGAGCTTGACGAGGCCGCCGCCCGGATAGGGGCCGTGAACACGATCAGGGTTACCAAGGGCCATGCAAAAGGCTATAACACCGATTACCTCGGGTTTAAATCAACCCTCGCAGCCTTTTACCCGGAGCCGGAACGTCAGAAAGCACTGGTACTGGGCACTGGTGGCGCGGCAAAAGCCGTGTGCACTGCCTTATCGGACCTACACATTCCTTATGCGCTTGTTTCCAGAAAACCGAACCCTGACGAACTGCCCTATGAGGCCATTACGCCGCAACTATTGCAGGAATACAACCTGATCATAAACACCACGCCGTTGGGCATGGCGCCCCATGTGCATACTTTGCCGGCATTACCTTACCAGGCATTATCAAGCAGGTATTATGTGTATGACCTGGTTTATAACCCCGAACAAACCCTGCTGCTACAGAAAAGCGCGGTGGCGGGAGCCCACATCCTGAACGGCATCAAAATGCTGCATGCACAAGCCGAGGCATCCTGGCGGATATGGAATCCCTAACATTGGATATACATTTAGATATTTTAATATAAAAGAAGGCAATAGCTGCAACATTTATGCTGTGCGTTCACGTAGAAGGGACAAAGCCTGACACCCTAATGCCATGACCCAGCTCCACGCCTTAAAGCAGAAAACACACACGATTAACACCGAGATCTATGCCCTTTACCTGGCCTACCGCGATGCGCGCGTGCAATGGTATGTACGTGTGCTCGTGGCGCTATCTATCGGCTATGCTTTAAGCCCGATTGACCTGGTGCCAGATCTGATGCCGGTGTTCGGGTACCTGGACGATGTGATGGTGTTGGCCCTTGGTTTCCATTTTGCTTACCAGCTGACAGGTAAGCAGGTGATCGGGCAGGCAAAGCTCCAGGCATTTGAAGAGTTGAACAGCACATCTGAAAGCGCAACAAATGCCCACAGAATAGTGAATTATGCCTGGCTACTGGCTTTTACGCTGGTTGCGCTGATGAGCTATAAACTGTTGAGCATAGCAGCATAAGGCACAAAGCAACCTGACAAAGAGTACCAATAGCTAAATTATACTTTGCCCTACAACAGAAAAGCCTCCATTAGCGGAGGCTTTTCTGTTGTAGGGCAGCAGTTAGCCAGGCCCGCCTCCTTCAAAATATTTATGAGCCATACTACCCTCTTCAGTTACACACGGTCTCAATTTTTAATGCAAGCGGCATGCAAGTGTACTTAACCCCGATATTTTCATATATTTAGTTCGATTTAGCCCCTTTTGGGGTTTTATGCAGGATTGCCCCCATCTAACTGAATTATTTTTAATGCCTTGCAACCCTTTTAGCCATGATGGAATCATAAGGGAGAGAAAGGCATAAGCTGGTAGCGTTTGAAGTTTTTTACAACACCTAAATCTGAAGAGGAAAAGCTCCTGGAGGGGTGCATTGCCGGTAAACGGGAAATGCAGCGGCTCCTTTATGACCTGTATGCCAAAAAGATGATGGCCGTTTGCCTGCGGTACGCGCCCACCACTTTCGAGGCAGAGGACATCATGCAGGAGGCTTTTGTAAAGGTGTTCTCAAATCTGGAGCGCTTTAAAAGAGACTGTCCCCTTGAATTTTGGATTCGCAAGATCATGGTGAACACAGCCTTGAAACATTTACGAAGCAAGCAGCTCCTGACAGTTTCGCATGAGGCCGAGGAAGTCGCCAGCATTTCTTCCGATTCCTATGGGTTGCAGGACTATAGCATGGATGAGTTGTTGCACATGATCCAGGGGCTGGCTCCACGTTACAGGATGGTTTTTAACCTTTACGCGATAGAGGGATACAACCACAAAGAGATAGGCGAGATGCTGGGCATTTCGGAGGGAACATCAAAGTCACAGTATTCACGCGCAAGAGTTATACTTCAGGGTATGCTTACGCGCCAGGAAAAAATATATCATGAGCATGTCATCAGCAGCTAATTCTAAGCGCGATTTACTGGAGAATGAGTTCCAGCGCCGCATGAACGACGCGGAGGCCACCCCGTCCGCTGACCTGTGGGCCCGCATAGACCATGACCTCACGCTACAGGAAAGTAAACACTACAAAGGCAGGATGGTGTTGTTTCGCCAGTTGGCGGCGGCCTGCTTCGTGCTGTTTGTGCTGGCTGGCGCTTTGTTAACCTACCACTTTAAAAAGGATGAGGCCGCCTCGGCAGCCATTGCCTCGCTGCAGGTAAACCCTGCACCCGTGCCGGTTGATCCTGAGCAAGAAATAACAAAGGCCCCAGCGCCGGAAGTAGCAAGCACCCCTGCACCACCAGCGGCACCAGGCATCAACAAAAACTCCCTGGCTGCCGCTACCCCAAGGCGAAAGGCCGTTGAGCAGCCAGCAGGTACGAAAGCGACGGGAACGATGATGCAACAAGAAACCAGTCCTGGAGCAGCACAGCGGGCTACCCTTGCACTTGCTTCAGTTGAGGAGCAGGGCGCTTTTAAAACCAGTTATAGCATCACCAACCCAGCGGACATGATCGGGGAGGGCTCGCACAAAAATTCAGCGTTTGATTCGCTAAAGCCCTTTTACCAGACGGCACGGCAGGCCATTACAGCCCTGCCACCCTCTTTTAATACCGGGCCGGGCATGGCTTCTGAGGTATTGCACAGCCCGGGAAGGGGCCGCTCGTTGGTTGCCCTGAGCCGTGCCACGCAGCAGGAAGCCGACATGCAGCAGCGAAGTATGGCGCTGGCGCTGGCCTTGAACAGGACGGACGAAAAAGCGGAAAATAACAGCAGTCACGACAGTCGCTGGACCTTGGGTATCGGATACGCGCCATCTTACTTTAACCAGAACATCGACATGCCAAACCAGATGAGCAACCCCGTGTCCAGGACTAGCTTTACGTCTGGCGGGAATGATAAAGCAAGCCAGGCTGCCAGTAACATAGCGGCGGCAAGCCAGGAATTTGAACAAAACACCGATCCGGCCTTCTCGTATGCCGTGGAGGCCAAAGCGGGTTTTAAACTGGGTAAAAAGCTAAAGTTACTCACTGGCCTGGGCTTCACCCAAAACGCCGCCCGCACAAAATCAAGCTATATCTTAAAGCAGTTCTCGTTTAAGCCGAATTCCAGCGAGCGCGTGGCTTTGCCTCCCTCCACGGTGTTCCTGCCCTCGCTCAGCAACAGCTTCTCCTCCGATTCCCTGAGCGTAGAAAAGGGAGATGATTTTTATGTGAACTACCGGTATCGGCATGTAACGCTTCCGGTGGGCTTGCAATTCGAGCGTGCGATAAACAACAACTGGTTTTGGTATACTGCTGGCGGCATAGCAGCGAATATACTGGTCGAAACAACCGTGATGGCGTCAGATAACGAGGTAAAGGCTGTGTACTATGACTACAACGATGCCTCACCGTTCCGTAAAGTGCAGTTTTCAGGCAACGTTTCGTTGGGGGTGGGGAAGCGGGTGGCACGAGCGGTATCGGTTACAGCCGGGCCGGAGTTCCGGGGCTATCTGAACTCTTTACTGGCAGAGCCCGACAAAGCGCTGGCGCCACAGGGCAGGCCGTATACGCTAGGCATGAACATGTCTGTGAACTATGACCTTGGTCGGAGGTAACATGAGCGCATCAGTACCAAACAAAGCGCCGCGCCTGCTACAAACCCTTTTATCCAGCTTTAAATGTATCGCCATGCTATACCTGCCGCTCGCTGTACATTTAGTTAGCTGTGCTGAAAACGCGCCGGTACCGGAGTGCCTTCAGGCAGAAGTGGTGGGCCCCGACTGTGCCACAGGCTGGCATGTGCTAAAATTGGCGGACCAGGAAAATAAGCCGGGGCGCTTGCCAAACGGCTATGCGGGCCAACTGCAGGGAGGATACGTTACGACGGATAATCTGCCGGAAGATTTCTGCCAGCCCGGCACCCTGATAGAAGTAGCCTTGGAAATAAACGGAAAGTATGGCCCGAAGTGTAGCTCCGAAGCCGTAGTATATCCTGCCGTAAAAGTAAGGCATGTGTGCTTTGGTAAAGCAAAGGCACAACCCTGAACCATTGGAATAGAGTGAAAAATTATGCGCTGAAATATTTCCACTTAATAGCACAAGTCCTTGCAACCCTTCCACCCCTTTTAGGGTCGTTTTATCAGAATACCGGTCATTTCTGGTAAAATCACCGCCAAACCCAAAAGCCATGCGTCAAACAATTTTAGTTATTGCCTGTTTCGTTGCAGTAGTGTGGCTGGCTGGTTGCCATGAGCAGGATGAGGCAAGTCCTTGCGTGTTTGCCCGCGTGGTGGATGTTGACCCCTGCGGCGACGGTGTGGTGTTGGCAGTTACAACAGATGCGGATGCCGCTGCGAATATACCCAGGTGCGGCAACGGCAATTTTTATGACTACGTAACGGTGGATAACCTGCCGGACAAGCTTAAAAAGGAGGGTACTGAATTTACCTGCCAGTTAGAAGAAAGGGAGGCTGAAATGCCTTGCCTCGCAATTTACATATATTATAAGGCTGCCACTGTCACGAAGGTGTGTAGCCAACCAGAACCTGCACCGGTAGTTGCAGCCAGGAATTAAGTTAGACATTCTTCCTGTACCAACACTGCCCCGAAGCCTGCTGCCCATACAGCAGGCTTCTTTTGTTTCCAGCCTTGCTTTGGTACAATCTCGTATCAGCAATAAACGAGCAAAAGGCAAACTAACTGCCCGTTTTCAATGTTATCGTTTATCTTTACCGATCCGTTAAAAACAAGCATGGATTTTAAGTTAACCTCAGAGTTTCAGCCAACCGGCGACCAGCCGAAAGCCATCGCCCAACTTACGCAGGGAATAAACAATGGAGAGCCCGTGCAGGTGCTGCTCGGCGCCACAGGCACGGGCAAAACCTTTACCATGGCCAACGTAATCAGGAACACGGGCAAGCCTACCCTGGTACTGTGCCACAACAAAACCCTGGCCGCCCAGCTCTACGGAGAGTTTAAGCAGTTCTTTCCGGAGAATGCTGTGGAGTATTTCATCTCTTACTACGACTATTACCAACCGGAGGCCTACATTGCCTCCTCGGATGTTTTCATAGAGAAAGACCTGGCCATAAACGAGGAGATAGAGAAGCTCCGGTTGCATACCACCTCGGCGCTGCTTTCCGGCAGGCGCGATATTGTGGTGATCGCATCGGTTTCCTGCATCTACGGTATCGGTAACCCGGAGGAGTTTGGCAAGAACGTATTGCACCTGGCACCGGGCCAGCGCTACAGTCGCAATAACCTGCTCTATATGTTTGTGCAGATCCTGTACAGCCGCACCGAGGCCGAGTTCACACGTGGAACATTCCGGGTGAAGGGCGACACGGTGGATATATACCCGGCCTATGCCGACTTCGCGTACCGTTTATACTTCTTCGGCGACGAGCTGGAGCAGATTCACCGCATAGATCCGCCGTCCGGTAAAAAGCTGTCGGATGAGCAGGCCATTACCCTGTACCCGGCCAACTTGTTTGTAACCGGAAAAGACACCCTGCACCAGGCCATCAACGAGATACAGTTCGACATGGTGGCGCAGCACGATTATTTCCTGAAAGAGGACAGGCCGGCAGAGGCCAAGCGCATAAAGGAACGCACGGAGTTTGACCTGGAGATGATCCGTGAGCTGGGCTACTGCTCAGGCATCGAGAACTACTCCCGCTACTTCGACAGGCGTGCTCCGGGTGCCCGCCCGTTCTGCCTGCTCGATTACTTTCCGGACGATTTTCTGATGGTGATAGATGAGAGCCACGTAACGGTTCCACAGGTAAGGGCCATGTGGGGCGGTGACCGCTCCCGTAAAGTGGCGCTGGTAGAGTATGGCTTCCGTTTGCCGGCGGCCATGGACAACCGTCCGCTTACCTTCAATGAGTTTGAGAGCATGATGCACCAGGTGGTTTTCGTGAGCGCCACGCCCGGCGACTATGAGAAGCAGAAAGCAGAAGGCGTTATTATCGAGCAGATCATACGCCCGACCGGCCTGCTGGACCCCGTGATAGAAGTGCGCCCAAGCACAAACCAGGTAGATGACCTGCTGGATGAAATTGACGAGCGGGTAAAGGAGGGTGCCCGTGTGCTGGTAACCACGCTTACAAAACGCATGTCCGAAGAGCTGGCAAAATACCTGGAGCGCCTCAACATCAAAGTTAAGTACCTGCACTCCGAGGTAAAGACCCTGGACCGGGTGGAGATCCTGCGCGAACTGCGCCTGGGGGTGATAGATGTGCTGATAGGCGTTAACCTGCTGCGCGAGGGACTGGATTTGCCAGAGGTGAGCTTAGTGGCCATTTTGGATGCAGATAAGGAGGGCTTCCTGCGCGACCAGCGTTCGTTGATACAGACCATGGGGCGGGCTGCCCGTAACGAAAAAGGCAAGGTGATCATGTATGCCGACCGGATGACAGGCTCTATGGAGCGCGCCATTGACGAAACCAACCGCCGCCGTGCCACTCAAATGGCCTACAACGAAGAGCACGGCATTACGCCACGCACCGTGTTCAAGTCGCAGGAAGAGATTTACGAGCAAACCTCCGTGGCCGATGCCCGCAAGAAAGAAGTGAAGATGTACGCGGGTCCGGAGGAAGTTTCGCTGGCAGCAGAGCCTATTATCCAGACAATGAAGCGCGACGAGCTGGAGAAGCTCATCAAAAAGACGGAGAAAGCAATGGAAGGCGCTGCCAAAGACCTGGACTTTCTGCAGGCCGCTAAATACCGCGATGAACTGGCGGAGCTTCGGAAATTACTGAAAACCAAGCGCGACTGAAACAACTTAACAGAATAGCCGCTTTGAGTGAGCTGTTCTTTCAATTTACTGGATACGTTCATTCTAAACCAAACGTGTTCGCCCTGGTCTAAATGAGTTTAGATCCTTACTTTAAAGTGCATTGTGAATGGATGACCCTGGCTATCTTTTGTTTTCTGCCGGGTTCTCATTCTAAGTATAACTGTTTGTATCCGCTTATTTCTTAACCAAAATAGTATGTTAAAGAAAGTAATCCCCTTTTTCTTCCCGGCCCTTGTGGGGCTTTTTGCCGCCTGTAGCTCCTCTAAAACAGATGACACAGCGCAGGAGGCCAGTGGTGTTGCCACACTTTCTACGGAAAGTTATGGCAAGTACCTGACAGCCCTAGCCGCCGATGAGCTGGAAGGACGCAAGCCCTTTACCAGCGGCGAACAGAAAACACTGCAGTACCTGGAGCAGGAGTTTAAGGCACTTGGCCTGGAGCCCGGCAATGGCAACAGCTATTTGCAGGAAGTGCCCATGGTAGACATCCGGACTGCCCCCAGTCCACGCATGACTGTAACAGGCGGTAAAAAGCAGATAGTATTAGAAGGCCGTGAGGACTATGTGCTCTGGACCCGCCGAACAGTGCCCGCGCTGGATATCAATAAAGAGGAAATGGTTTTCGCAGGGTTCGGCATAGTGGCCCCGGAGTATAACTGGAATGATTATGCCGGACTGGATGTAAAAGATAAAGTGGTGCTGATCATGGTAAACGACCCTGGCTTTTATGAAGAGGCGCCCGCTGTTTTTAAGGGGAATGCAATGACCTATTATGGCCGCTGGACCTACAAGTTTGAGGAAGCCGCGCGGCAGGGCGCTAAAGGTTGCCTGATCATTCACCGGACGGCCCCGGCCGGCTATGGCTTTGAAGTGGTGCAGAACAACTGGAACACCTCCAAACTGTACCTGGACGAACGGGGGAAGGAGTCTTATAAATGCGCTTTTGAGGGGTGGGTAACAGAGCCTGCCGCTAAAAAGCTGTTTGAAGCCGCCGGCCTGGATTACGCTGCCGTTACTGCCAAGGCCTCCAAACCCGGTAACGCACCGTTGCCCATGGGCCTGCAGGTAAGCACAACGCTTAAAACGGACGTAACCTATGATAAGAGCTATAACTTTGTAGCTAAAATACCCGGTAGTACCCACCCCGAGGAAGCGGTGCTGTACACAGCCCATTGGGACCACCTGGGCTATGGCAAAGCAGATGCCACCGGAGACAGCATTTACAACGGCGCCATAGACGATGCGACAGGCGTGGCCGGGCTGCTGGAGTTGGCAAGAGCCTTTAAGAGCCTGCCCTCACCGCCAGACAGGAGCGTGGTGTTTATGGCAGTTACTGCAGAGGAGCAGGGCCTGTGGGGCTCCGCTTACTATGCAGCCAACCCGATTATCGCAAAAGAAAAAACAGTGGCCGATATCAACATGGATATGTTAAACTCCTATGGCAAAACCAATGATGTGGTGCTGTTTGGTTCGGGGCAGTCTGATTTAGAGGATTACCTGGCCCAGGAAGCCAAAGCGGCAGGACGCTACATCGCGCCTGAGCCAAACCCGGAGGCAGGACTGTACTACAGGTCAGATCATTTTAACTTTGCAAAGATCGGTATCCCGGCCCTGTTTATTGGCCCCGGCATAGACCACGCGGAGAAAGGGAAAGCCTACGGGAAGCAGAAACTGGACGAGTTCTACGCCTCTTACTACCATAAGCCATCAGACCAAATGCACCCGGGGCTCATGCTGGATGGGGCCGTTGCCGACCTGGAGCTACTGTTTAAGGTGGGCAAACGCCTGGCTTTTTCAGGGGAATGGCCCAAATGGAAAACAGGTTCCGAGTTTAAGGCAGCCCGGGAGGCATACATGGCAAACTAATTAACCGGCTGGTTTACCTGCTCTCGCCCCTAAAACAGGCAAGAGCAGGGCCAGTTAATTTTCATAGTTTTAAATTGTGCGAAAACGTAGCGAAGAGAAGCTGCTAAGCCTTTCCTGCTTTCTTTGGGTAAGATTCTAAAAAGGTGTGAATGGTTGCACGGAGTGCAAAATATAATGCGGGAGTATAAAAACAGATGTGGCCGGAACTACTACTACAGTTCCGGCCACATCTGCGTTTACAACAGTAAGAGTCCTTTTTCCCTTAGCTCAAACCAGGTGGGCGAGCTCAGGAATTCGATAAAACTAAGATGGGCCTCCTGTGGGTAACCCGTCTCCAGTTCTTTCAAAGTATACGCAGAGGCACTGTCAGCTGTGAGCTGCTGTAGCGTGTCAAAAAGCCACTGCCCGATGGTAGCGGTCGTCTTTACCTGAAAGTCTTCCCCTTTCTCGTAAAATGTGAGCACGCAGCGCTCTATGGTTTCCCCTTTTTTGGCAAATATGGTAAAATCGATTTCCGGAATGTTGCCCAGCCATAGCACCCGGGCATTCCTGCGTGCCGCGTCTGGTTTGGCAGGTTCCTGTATAGCCTGGTAGATCAGGTCTGGGGAGATCTTGGGGCGCGGTGTTTTAAAGTCGAACCAGAAAGACAGGGGCTGCTCCAGGGCCACGCCGTGCATGTAGTTGTAAATCGCCTTGGCCAGTCCTGCTCCAAACAAGCCATGGTCTGTGCCCTTCGGGTCGTCGTGCCAGAGGTCGTTGTTAGCGAACGGCCCTGCCTCGGGCCCAACTTTTGCCACGCCATACTTTGCCGGGTTCTTGCCTACCGGGCTATGGGCCGTCATGCTAAAGCGGTGCCAGTACCCTGACTGTATCACATTGTTTACAAACAACTGGCGCACTACCTCCAATGAGTCTATGGTTTCCTGGGTGGTTTGGGTCGGGAAACCATACATCAGGTACGCATGCACCATAATGCCCGCCTGGGTAAAAGCATCGGTTACGCGCGCTACCTGGGCAATGCTCACGCCCTTTTCCATCAGCTCAAGCAACCTGTCAGAAGCAACCTCCAGCCCACCCGACACAGCGATACAGCCAGAGGCGGCCAGTAACTGGCACAGGTCCGGCGAAAAGGTCTTCTCGAACCGGATATTGCCCCACCAACTGATCTTCACCCCTCTGCGGATAAGCTCAATGGCCATGTCGCGGAGGGGAGCGGGCGGGGCGGCCTCATCCACAAAATGGAAACCCGTTTGCCCGGTCTGGGCAATGATCTGCTCAATGCGGTCTACCAGCAGGGTGGCGGGTGCTACCTCGTAGCGGTTAATGTAATCGAGGGTGATGTCGCAGAAGGAGCAGCGCTTCCAGTAACAGCCGTGCGCAATGGTCAGTTTGTTCCAGCGGCCGTCGCTCCATAAGCGGTGCATGGGGTTAATCACATCAATCACGGAGAGATAATCCTGCAGGTGCAGGTCGCTGTAGTCTGGGGTGCCTACCTGGTTATGCGGAATATCCGGGTCGGTGCAGCCGTTGCTATACTTCACTTTCCCGTCCGTTAACAGGAAGGTGCGCTGCAACAGATCCTCGCTCCGGTCTCCCTGCAGGTGCTCCAGCAGTTTCAGCCACGGGCCTTCGCCATCATCCAGGGTTACGAAATCTATGTATTTAAACAGCTTCGGCTCGTTGAGGCTGCGCAACTCCGTGTTTGGGTAGCCGCCTCCCATGGCTGTTTTAATGTGCGGGTACTTGCTTTTAATATACTGGGCCATGCGCAGGCCCGCGAACAGGTTGCCAGGAAAAGGGATGGAAAAACCTGCCACCGCTGGGTTCTCTTTTTGCAGGTGCTGGTCCAGTAATTCCAGCAGCAGGGTGTCAATCAGCGAAGGCTCCTGTTGCAGGGCTTCTTCCAGCGGATCGAAGGTGGTGGCAGACATGGCCAGGCTCTCTGCGTAGCGGCTGAAGGCAAAGTAGGGGCTAATCGTTTCCTTGATCAGGTCGCCTAGGTCTTCCAGGTATAAAGTGGCCAGGTAACGCGCCCTGTCGCTGATGCCCATGCTGCCAAACGCCCAGTCAATATCCTCTACCTGGTCAAACCGACTCGCTTCCGGCAGAAACCGGCTGTAGCTGATCTGTTGTGCCAGGGTCGTGTCTTTGTTCTGCAGGAAGCGGATTACAGGCTCAATGGTATGCAGGTACTCTTTTTTCAGGCGTAGCATGCGCAGGCTATTATCCGAGAGCTCAAACCCGCCGCTTTCTATCGCGCTGAAAATACTGGCCAGCCCTTTTCGCGAAAACATCTTCAGTACCAGCTCAATGCCCAGGTCGGCTTGCGTAACCGCATACCCCTGCCCGGTCAGGAACCCCTTTAGGTAGGCAGTGGCAGGGTAAGGTGTATTTAGCTGCGTGAGCGGCGGGGTTATCAACAATATCTTCGGCTTCGACAAGGTATTCTGTTTAATGAAATGAACTGGTTAACGGTGCAATTTGCAAAAAAAATAGCTTCACTGCCCCGCCTATCTCTTTCTGTGCTTTACTAACAGCCGGGCAACGGGGGAGGTTCAATGTTAATAATTGT
This sequence comes from Pontibacter sp. GD13, assembly GCF_058216355.1. Lineage (NCBI taxonomy): Bacteria > Pseudomonadati > Bacteroidota > Cytophagia > Cytophagales > Hymenobacteraceae > Pontibacter > Pontibacter sp. GD13. Next base: position 124,926 of record NZ_JBYZMQ010000008.1, on the reverse strand, counting down.
ATGGATACTATATATGTAAATGTTAATTTATTGGTTAATAAATATTTTTTAATAGATATTTAATATATAAGTAGATTGTGTATAGATTTGTCATGTTATATTTAATATGATAATATTATAACCTTTACGCCGTAACTAAAATCAACCTAAAAACACCTCTTACATGAGAACATCCCATAAACTAACCCCTTTCGACCATGCAAACCAGGCGTAACCTCCAGATGATGATCACGGTAACACTACTGGCGCTGGCTGCCTTTGGCTCTGTCTGGCAAAAAGAGGTTTCCCAAACGCACGCCGTATCGTTACACGTCAACCTTTCAACGGGCGCACAGGTACCTTTTAGCGTGCAGAAGGATGTGGAGACGCAAAATGAAATGCTGCTGCTGTACCAGAATGATATACAGCGTTTTGAACTGACGGACGTTGGCGTGACAGTTGAAAACCTGTCGGAACGGCGGGGCGTTGAACTGAATGGGGTCGTTGGGTTTGCCCCAGCCGGGAGCACAGACTTTACGGCTTTAGGATGCCTGAGCGAGTTTTGTAATACCCTGACTTTAGCCGAAAAGCGGATAAACATCGTTATGGCACCAGACAGCGGCGCTGTTCAAAAATTAAGCACCCTGCTTCGCAAGGGAAGCAAGATCACCTTCGTGCTGAGGGGGAAAGCAAACCAAGGGGAGTTGGACGCCCTGGTCTCTATCCGGTTAAAGTCAAAAATAACTATAAAGATATAGCCTGTTTCGTGACCATCAGCTGTATTTAGAGCTTCATGCGGGAAATACGGTTAACTAAATAACCCACTCCCGGCACGATGACCAGTACCGTAAGTGCCAGTAGCGTAAAGATCACCAGGCAGGAGCGCATCCAGCGCAAAAAGAAATCAGCCTTTATACCAAAAGTATAAATTTCTAACGCGGAGGCTAACAAAAGACTGATGACAGCAAGCAAAACCAGCTTGCGTTTCAGGCGCGGGTTCAAGTAATTTCTCATCTAAAATCGAGTGCTTAGGGTGCAAAGTTAGCGTTTTTACCCAGGCTCCTACTCCTGCATGCGTTTTTGTGCTTGCTCTGCGTTCGCTTTCCTCTTGGTTTTAAGATGAGCTAGCGAGACCGGCTCGGGCAGAATTTAACTCTGAACAAACTACAGACGTATATTTAGATGGCTTCTATCCTTATAGGGCATAGGGCTGTATGTTAAACCGGAATCAGCAAACACGATATATATGCATAGATTAAAATCAGCTTTAGCAATTATAACCTGCACGGCCCTTGGCACCTTTGGCCTGTCAGCCTGTAACAAAGGCACCGAGCCTGGCGAAACCAACGTAGAGCGTAGCGAGATTATAGATGAGGGGGAATTGGTAGGAGACGACAACGACACCATGAACCGCTACAACGATACCGCCAACCTGGAGAAATACTACGACCATGCCGACCATGAGAACCATGATGATAACAATAGAAAGGCGATAGGCGGTGGGGCTTATGATGGGAAAGGAAACGGAGTGCAGCGGGACGAGGTACAATAGAAATGAATAAAAAGCGAGGGCCTGTGGTATGTACCGCAGGCCCTCGCTTTTTTCAAGAAAGTTTAAAGCTTAGTTAAACACAAAACCATTGGGTGCTATGCCGGCCTTGAAAGTATAGGCCTGGGTGCCATCTGGTTTATAGACGTACACCGTGCCGTCGCCGGTGAAGCCGTTTGCGTCGCCGCCATAAATGTAGCCTGTCCTCGGGTCTATGCCCAAACCGTAAAAGCTGCGGTTAATGAGCGGGGTGGCCGGCAGGCTGGTGGCGTTTATACTTTGCTCAAACGTTTTGCCATTGTAATTAAAGTATAGCCTGTCCTTGCTTCCGTTTATAACAAGGTGGCTCGGTTGGCTTTGGTTACTGGCAAACGTTAAGGCGCTTTGCACAAGCTGCGTTCCGGTGTTGATCACACTCAGGGCTCCCGGTGTCGTGTTGGTATAGTCAACTGAATAGTCCGGGTTGTAAGCCACCTTGCCGCCGCTCAACACCCAAATGTTGTTGTTCTTGTCAAGGGCTAGGCTGTTGGGGCCATCGGGCACTGTAATGGTTTTTTCTACTGCGTCGGTGGCGGTGTTGATAACCGTAACGGTATTGTCGCTGCTGTTGGCCACGTACAGTTTTCCGTTTACCAGCAGGAGCTGCTCCGGCATCATGCCCACAGCAATGGTTTTGGTTACGGTGTTACTGGTCAGGTTTAGTACCGATACGCGCCCTGTGCCAAAGTCAACCCACTCAGTTACGTACCCTTTTGAATTATTGAGGGCAGTAAAGTAGCGGGGTAGCTTCAGGCCTTCGATCACACCCTCCGACTTGAAAGTATACGCATTCACCACCTCTATCTTATTGCTGTTGTTTGCCACGATATAGGCGCGATCTTGCAAAATAGCCAGGTTCTGAACGACATCGCCTAAGGGTCGTGACTCATTTGCCTGGCTGAAGATGCCCTGCTGCACCGCTTTTGTGGTGGTATTATAAAAACTAACAGAGCCGTTCGGAGTCCCGAAATTCCCTTCGTTCACCACAAAAACACCCTCCTCGGCGTAGGCTCCACCTGGCCCGTCGGATGTTTTGTCGCAGCTGGTAAAAGCCAGGGAGGTGGTCAAGAAGGCAGCGCCAATCAAAAGGCTGCGGAAAGAGCTGATTTTTTTCATGAAAGTAAAATTTGAATTATGGAATGATGAATCGTAAGCTGAGGGTATAGCCTCTGGGCGGCATGGCCCGGTAAGCCATGGTTTGGTAATCGGCGTTGGTTACATTATCGGCCCGCAGGCTAAGCACGCAGGTATTTTTACCCACAGCGAGCTGTTTGCTGAGCGCAAAGTGCAGGAGCAGGAAACCACTCAGGTGGCTGGTTTCTGAGTTAGTAGTGTAGCGCAGGCCGGTGTAGTTGAGGCTATTTAACAAATACCAGCCTTTATACCCGGCATCAAAGCTCAGAATGGCTTTGTGCCGGGGTACGTACATCAGCTGTTTTCCTTTGTCGCCGGTGCCTTCGTATACCTGTGCCTGCTCAGATGCGGTATAATCATAGCCTGCTGCACTGCTGAGCATTACCTGCCCCAACTGCGCGGAGGCTTTGGTGCTGAACTCAATACCTCTGGAAACTACTTTTTGGAGGTTGACAGGCCGCCACCGGGACGTGTGGTCAGGGGACCATTGTATCCAATCATCGATCAGCATGTAAAATGCGGTTGCCTCTGTTTCCAGTAGCCAGGTATTTTTGTGCACCCACACATGGCGCAGGCCGCTCTCGTAACTCCAGCCCTGTTCCGGTTTCAGATTAGGATTGCCGGCACCCAACCAAAACCGATCGTTCAGGGTAGCCACCCGGTAACTGCCCGACACATTGCCCTTGAGCGACAGCTGTTGTGCGTTGCTGTTGTAAAACTTCCAATCGAGGCCAAAGGCTGGGGTAAAGCGTGGGTTATAATGCCCTGCAAATGCCTGCCGCATGTTCAGGCTCAGCTTCAGTGCCTGCACCGGATCGAATCGGAAGAGGGCATACGCAGTGGCACGGCTTTCTGCCTGCGGGCCTGCGTAGCCATCATTTTTGGCAGTAAAATGCTGTAGGTTCACACCACCGCGCAGGCTCCAACGTGCGGCTTGAGTGTAAGTATGCTCGGCCTGCAGTTGATGGGTAGCAACCGTTACCTCCGAATCGTTTGACAAGTCGGAGTAGTGCAGGTAATCGTTAAAGTAAGCGGCTTTCACGCTGGTTTGGCCCCAGCGGCTGCCATGGCCAAACTCGGTAAGCAGGCGTAAGTTACGGTCCTGTTGCCTGGCTTGGTTATAAGCCGAGCCCATGGCTGGTTGCACTTCGCGGTCGGCGGCAGTATACCAGCTGTGCAGAGCTATGGTGGTGCGCGGGGTAAAATGCCAGCTCATGTCCTGCGTAAAGCCAAGCTGTTTAAAGGCTGCGTTGTGCTGCCGCACCTCCGGCGAACCAAAGCGTGACACGTCCTTATACCGAAAATCGTTCGCTGTACTGCGTCCGTAGGCGCTGGCACCCACTTGCAGCTTGTTCTTGCTATAACCAATGCTTGCTTGCCCAAACTTGTTTCCAAAGCTCCCTGCACCTAGCTGCAGATCGGAGTGGAGGCCTTTGCCTGTGTATTCTGGCGAGCTCAGCAACACAGCTCCGCCTATGGCACCGCTTCCGTAGGTAGCCGCTGCGGATCCGTACTGCAGTGCCACTTTCCCAAAGCTGCTTATTGGCAAGGTAGAAAAATCTGTCAGTCCTAAGGCAGGGGAGGAGATAGCGAGTCCGTTCCAGAGTACGGCTGTCTGGGAGGCGTTAGTACCCCGGAAAGCCACAGTGGAGATGCCGCCAGCGCCATAGCTTTTAAAGTAAACGGGGGTGCGGGCCTGCAGCACATCGGCCAGCGAGGCAGCTGCATAATGGCGAAGGTAGGTGCTGTCGAGGGAACTGACGCGGCTGCCGGCGGCATACACCTCCGCAGGCTTGCCAAAAACCTCCACCGTATGCAACGCATGCCGGGCTGTGTCCGTGGCTTGCGCCTGCACCGTGCCCGGTGCCAGCAGGCACGCTACTAACGCTGTTTTTAAGAATGGTAATGTTGCCAATGGTCCGTTTGCTTAAATCCCGAAGCATGCCGGCAGGTATAAAAAGAGGGAACAGCACACGCGTTTGAGCGGTGGCCGCGCAGCTTTTTACCCGAAAGCATACGACAAATCAGTGTCGGACTGGCAGGTCTCCTGGCTCTCTTCGGTTAGTCCGCCTTCCCATGCTGCGCAGGCAGTACAGTGGCCGTTGGTGTTGGGCTAACCTTTAAAATGAAGATGACAGTTGCGGGAACAGCGCAGGATTTACACCTGCTTCCCTTTTAAGGCAATAAAACGGTAGTTTTACAGCCACCAATCTGATGGCAAAGGTAGGTAAGAAATATGAATGATGCATTATTTATTAACATGAGCGATGCGTACCAGGGCCTGGCTTAACCTGCTGCCGGTGTCAACGTACCTCCAAGCACAACAAAACCGAATAACTTGAAACTACCGAATTCATTTTATACCCGCCCCGATGTGGTGCAGATCGCGCAGGAGTTGCTGGGCAAGTATGTGTACACCCGAATTGATGGTATGCTGACCGGCGGGATGATTGTGGAAACAGAAGCCTATGCCGGTGAGGATGACCGCGCCTGCCATGCGCACCTGCAAAGGCGCACCCAGCGTACCGAGGTCATGTACCACGAAGGCGGCGTAGCCTATGTATACCTGGTGTATGGCATCTACCACCTTTTCAACATCATCACAAACCGGCAAGATAAGGCAGATGCCGTGCTGATCAGGGCCATTGAGCCGGAGATCGGCATAGAGGAAATGCTGCTGCGCAGGAATTTTGCCGCCGTAAAACCAAACCTGACTGCCGGACCCGGTGTCATGAGCATCGCCCTCGGGATCAACAAAAAATTATACGGAGCCGACCTGACAGGCGAAACAATCTGGCTGGAAGATAAAAATACGGTGGTTCAGCCAGATAAAATAGCGAGTGGGCCACGGGTGGGCGTTGACTATGCCGGAGAAGATGCGCAGTTGCCCTGGCGCTTTTGGGTGAAGGGTAACAAATGGGTCAGCAAGAGAAGGTAAACCAAAAGGTTTATTTAGCCGGAAGAATGGCTTTAAGGGCTATGGGCATTCGTTTTGCCCAAGCCGCTTCCGAATGCTTTGCTTCAGGTGCCTTCACCCAGATAAAGTCCCTTCCTTCACAGTAGCCTTTCTCCCTGAGGGCGGCAAGCATGTCGTCGATGCCTGGCTGCAGGCGCTCCTCCAGCTCTATGCCCCCGTTGTCGATGTAAAAGAAAAGGTTCTTTTTTCTGCCCTGGTAATCCGCCACGTGCTGCACGTAATCGATGTGCTGTATCTTAAACGCAGGCGACATGCAGATAGCTTTCGAGAATACATCCGGATGCTCCCAGGCCAGCATAAAGGCCATGATGCCGCCTGCCGAGGAGCCGCCGGTAAACGTGTGCTTCCTGCCTTTTTTAGTGCGGTAAGCCTGGTCGATATAGGGCTTTACGGTGTTGACCACAAAATTCATGTAAGCGGTGCCCATCTCGCCGGGCGTGTACTCCGCGCTTCTGTCGGGTGTATTGTAAATGCCCACGATAAGGGCCGGTTTCATGGCTCCAGCCTGTATCAGGCTATCCGCTGTTTCATCTAGCTGGCAGTCTACGCCGAAAGAACTGGTGGCCGGATCGAAAATATTCTGCCCGTCGTGCATGTACAAAACGGGGTATTTCTTGGTGCTGGTGGCATAGCCTGGCGGCAGCCACACGATCAGGCTGCGGTCCTGAAGCCCCTGGCCCTGCAGGTTCGGGTGAATCTCGGTTGTTCCGGTAACACCTCCCTTAAAAGCATTTGGTTTCTTATCCAGCCAATACAGCACCTCGTCTTCCAGCAGGGTGTCCCGGGTTACCCGTACGCTAAAGTTCGGGAGCGCCTGCGCCTCGGCGTCCGTGCCTTCTCTCTCCCAAGAGCCTAGCGTATACTTATACTCCAGAACCTGGGGAGTTTGTAGCACAAATTGGGTTACCCAGGTGTGGTTGCCCCGGTTAGCCATCTTTATCTTGCCCGGGTCCCAGTTGCCCAGTTGGGCCACATTGCCTGTAATATAAACCGATGCGGTATCCGGTAAAGACGGGGAGTGCAACTTAAACTGTACCTGACTGCCTTGTTGAGCGAAGCCTTCTGCGCTGCAAAGCATGCAGGACAGCAAGATCAGCATACACCATTTAACTTTTAACATCATCGCCTTTTTAATTGCCATAGCCGAATATAAAAATTTTTAGCCGGTTAACAGCAGCAAGCCACAAAAAACTAAAAAAGCCTGCGCCGTTAAATAATACGGTGCAGGCTTTTATTAGCTAGTGCGTAATTCAGGATTTGGCTTTCTTACTTTCCCTATCCAGCTCATTATCTGTGCGTCCCTGAGGGGTTTGCTTGCCAGTCAGCGGCGTGCTGGTGGCATCGCGTTCCAGGCTGTTCGAAATATCCTTCTTATTGCTTTTGCTCTTGTCCGTCAGGTCAGTTTTCTTGTTTTCATTTTGATTTTTCATTGTTTTCATAGTTTAACTGTGGGTTATGCTTCAGAAGAATCTTTCTCCTTGCCTGCTTCCTTCGCGCCGGATGCAGATGTGTTTTGCCATCCCCGGCCTTTCGCAGGTTTGTTTTGGTTGCTTGGTTGGGTGCTGCTTTTGGCAGCAGCATTAGTCACATCTTTGATAGATGCCTGGGTGGCCAAAACACTGCCTTTCTTGCCGGCCTCATAGGACTTTTGGGGATTACTGGCAAAGCCATGGAATTCCCAGTTCGTTTTTTCTCCTTTCATGTGCTTAAAGTTTAAGTTAAAACATACAGGCTGCCCCTGCAGCCACCAGGCCCTAAACATGGGTCAGGACTTTTTCTTATCTGTATTTTTATGACTTTGGCTACCCGCTTTGGCATGTCCTTTTGCATCGCCGTGCCAGCCGCGACCCTTGCTGCCGGTACTGGTGCTTGCCTGCGAAGAAGGGTTGGTTTGGGAAGCTGTGTTTCCTGACATTCCGCTATCAGGCTTCATGGTGCGGGAGGATTCACTGATGTCCGTGGACATTCTGCCAGTGGGTTTGTTAGTTTTCATAGCGATTGGGCTTAAGTAAGACAAAGCCTGCGCTAAGGCAGGCCTACACGTTAGTTTACGAGGCTGATTCGGGCTGGTTGACGGGAAATTTGAGAATTTATACTTTCGTACAGATCAGCACAACGGGTTTCTGGTGCATGTCGGTGGTGAAAAACAAGTAAGTGGCACCGCCTTCTTTGATACCTGTTTTCTTCCGGATCTCGGCCACAGAATCAGGGAAATTACGGACAGTAATGTTCGCTTTTTTGCCGGGCAGGTGGCGCAGCAGCTCTTTTTTATTAAACCTTAGCACCTGCACACACCTAAAGCTACGGCCCGGAAAGGGGGCCACCAGCGTAGCTGACGTATACAGGTGGCTGTTGGGGTGCAGCTTGCTCAGGCTATACATTTGCCCCAGGAACCGGAATGCGCCAGCCTTCAGGATGGCTGCATTCGGCTCATATACAAAGTGCTGCGGGTCTGCATAAACCGGCCTGCTTTGTTCCTCGTCATGTTTCGTGAAAGTGAACGGCTGTGCCTCGGCGGGCGGCACCAGGTTTATGGCGGTGCGCAACACCTCTGTAACCTGAATAGCAGCAGGCTTTAAGAAGTACACCACTTCCTTTACCTCATTTTGTACGGCTATCACCCATAATGCATGTACCAGTCCCAGTTGCTCCAAGGCCAGGTCGATGTCCAGCATGGGCGAGGATTTTAACAACACTACTTTGGCTTTGGTAAAAAGAAGGGGGAGCAGGTGCAGCACGTCGGGCTCACAGTCCTGGAGCAGGTGCAGCTTCTCGTTCCGGCCTCCCCGCCTGGCAGGGTCCAGGTAAATTACATCCGACATGCCCTGAAACTGCTGCAGGAAGGCTTCTGCGGTGGAGTTGATGCTTTGGATGTTGCTAGCCCCCAAAAGCCCGAAGTTATAGGCTGCTGTTTGCTGCAACGCCTCATTTTGCTCGAGGTGTAAAACCTTCTGAAAGCTGCGGGAGAAATAGAAGCTGTCTACCCCAAAACCACCAGTCAGGTCAATCAGTAAGTTTCCGGATACCAGCGAGGCTTTATAGGCTGCGGTTGCCTCCGACGAACTTTGCTCAACAGATAGGGTGGCCGGAAAAATAACCTCAGGGTGCTGTGCCCAGGAGGGCAGTTTGAGCGCCGCTTTCTGGCGGGCCTGAATCTGCTGCACCAGTTCCAACACGGGCAGGCCGGGGTAGCGGGCGGCCTGCAGCATAAGGGCGGCCGGGTTGTGGTGCAGGTGCTCCTGAATAAACTGGTTTTCGGTGGCTGTGAATTTCCGCATGCCTTCTGAGCTGCCAGGTGTAGCAGGTGAGGACAAAGGTAGTTATTTATACTTTAAGGTGGGTAAAAGTAGGCTTCAGGCTATTAAGCACAGGTTACGTATGCACACCGGTGCAGTGGCTGAGAACGCAAGGCAGTCGGAATGCCTTAAAATTGTTGATGTTGCGCAACAATTTTCGTAATTTTGTGTTTTCAACAGAAAATACATACATGATGATAGATACACAGCTTAAATACAAAGTACGGGATATCTCGCTGGCAGCGTGGGGCCGTAAAGAAATCAGACTGGCAGAGGCAGAGATGCCTGGTTTAATGGCTATCCGTGAGGAGTATGGCCCAAGCCAGCCCTTGGCAGGTGCGCGCATTGCAGGCTGCCTGCACATGACGATCCAGACTGCTGTGCTTATAGAGACCCTGGTTGCGTTGGGTGCTGAGGTTACCTGGTCTTCGTGTAACATCTTCTCTACCCAGGACCATGCCGCTGCAGCAATTGCCGCCGCAGGAATTTCGGTTTTTGCCTGGAAAGGAATGACTGCCGAAGAATTTGACTGGTGTATCGAACAAACGCTGTTTTTCGGTGAAGACCGCAAGCCCTTGAACATGATCCTGGACGACGGCGGAGACCTGACCAACATGGTGTTTGATAATTACCCGGAACTGTCTGCTGGTATCAAAGGCTTGTCTGAAGAAACCACCACAGGTGTTCACCGCTTGTACGAGCGCATGAAGAACGGCACGCTTACCATGCCCGCCATTAACGTAAACGACTCGGTTACTAAATCCAAGTTCGATAACAAGTATGGCTGTAAAGAATCGTTGGTGGATGCTATACGCCGTGCTACTGATGTGATGATGGCCGGTAAGGTGGCTGTTGTAGCTGGTTACGGTGATGTAGGCAAGGGTTCTGCCGCCTCGCTTAGAGGAGCAGGTGCCCGCGTGATCGTTACCGAGATCGATCCGATCTGTGCGCTTCAGGCTGCTATGGACGGCTTCGCAGTGAAGAGAATGGCGGATGCCATTAAAGAGGCAGATATCGTGGTTACAGCTACCGGCAACAAAGACATTATCAGTGAGAATGAATTCCGCTCTCTGAAAGATAAAGCGATCGTGTGTAACATCGGCCACTTCGACAATGAGATCGACATGGCCTGGCTGAACAAAACATACGGCAACACCAAAGATGAGATCAAGCCGCAGGTGGATCTGTACAACATTGAAGGCAAAGACATCATTGTATTGGCTGAGGGCCGTTTGGTAAACCTGGGTTGCGCCACGGGGCACCCTTCTTTTGTAATGTCCAATTCTTTCTCGAACCAGACGCTGGCGCAGTTGGAGCTTTGGACTAACACGGAGGCTTACGAAAATAAAGTTTATACTTTACCGAAGCACCTGGATGAGAAAGTTGCCCGCCTGCACCTTTCTAAGATCGGGGTGGAGCTGGATGAGCTTTCGCCTGACCAGGCCCGCTACATTGGCGTAGAGGTAGAAGGCCCGTACAAACCAGAGTATTACAGGTACTAATCCAATACCGTTCTAAACGAAAGAGAGCCGGGGCAGCAACGCCCCGGCTCTCTTTCGTTTAGAACGAACGCTTCTGCTGCCTAGATAATATTGAACCTGGACATGAGGGTTTTCTTATAGGATTTTCCAATAGGAATATCGCCTTTGGCAAAAACGACAGAGTTCTCCTCCAGCGCTTCAATTTTATCGAGGTTAGCGATGTAGGAACGGTGCACCCGCACAAAACTTTGGGAAGGCAATTTTTGCTCCATATCTTTTAAAGTAGAACTTACCAGGTATTTCTGATCGGCGGTAACGATAAAGGAATAATTGTCATAGGCCTCCACCCAGATTATCTCGCTGTAATGCACCTTAATTATGCGGTGCTTTACCTTTACAAAGATATATTCGGTGGCCACATCGGCTTCCTTCTTGTTTACGACGGCGCCATTTGTCTCCTTGTCATCCCGGGTGCCGTTATCGTGCTTGTAAAGCGCTATCTCTATGGCGGAGCGCAGGCTTTTCTCATCATATGGCTTTACCAGAAAACCATCGGGCTCTGTTTTCTTCGCCCTGTCAATGGTAGCTTTATCAGCATAGGCCGTCAGGTAGATAAACGGAATGTCGAACTCCTGCCGTATCTGCGACCCAATGTCAACACCGTCGGTATTGCCACCCAGGTTAATGTCTAGCAGCACCAGATCCGGCTGGGTCTCGCGGATCCTGCTGATGGTATCTTCACCGGAGTCTATTGCACAGGTTACATAGCCTAATTCCTCCAGGCTTGCCGCAAGATCTTCCGCAATGATGACCTCGTCTTCTGATATTAGAATTTTGGGTTTTGTCATAGCATTAGGTTCTTACGGTGATTTTAAAATTATGATGGTAAAACAAAATACAATATTGATTTTGTTCCATTGTTATTTATGAAGTTAATTGTTCCGTTCAGCTTTTTGCTTAATGATGAAACAAGCTGTAAACCAAATGATTGCTTCTTTTTCTGATCGAAATTAGGGGTTAGACCTTTCCCGTTATCGCCCACTGTTAAGATATAACGATTATTTTCCTGCTGCTCCATCACAATGCGTAAAAGCCCTCTTTCCACATCATCGGGGAATGCATATTTTAACGAATTGGAGACAAGTTCGTTCACAATTAATCCTAAAGTTATAGCTGAATCGATATCCACTTTTGTAGGGGGCACCTTCAGCTCCAGCGCTACCTCTTCTTCCGTCACACCATAGGCTTGGTAGAGGCTGTCGCAAATGCTCCGGAAGTAGTCATCCAGATCTATCTGTCCCAGGTCATCATGTCGGTACAGGCGTTCGTGCAGGATGGCCATGGAGCGCACTCTGCTCCGGATTGCCCGCATCACATCAATAGCCTGCGGATCCTCTACGTGCCGGGCCTGCAGGTTTAACATGCTGATCACGATCTGCAGGTTGTTTTTAACGCGGTGGTGTATCTCCTGCAACAGCATTTCTTTTTCCCGGTTCTTGCGTTCCAGCAAGCGGGTGCGGTGGTTCACGCGCATCTCCAACAGCGAATTCATCTTTACAAGGCTTCTTTCCCGCAGCTTGACAATGCTTAACACCGAGCCGGCCAATACCAACAAAAGCACACCTACGAACCACTCGCGGCGCCAGATGGGAGGCATAATGGAAAAAGTATAGAGCAGGGGCTTCGGTGTCCAATACCCGTCGTTGTTCTGGGCATTGAGCTGAAAAGTATACGTGCCGGGGTTAAGGTTAGCGTACGTGGCAAAAGATTGTGCAGAAGCCGGCGACCACTGCTCTTCGTATCCCTTCAGTCTGTACCTGTACCTTACGTGGTCCGGACTTGAAAGGCAAATGGCATGAAAGTCGAAAGTAAGGTGGTTTTGCGTGTGTTGAAGTTTGAGATTGATGGGTAGGCCAGTTTGTGCGTCAGTAGCGTAACCGAGCTTTTTCCAGTTAGTGGGCTTCTGGAAAAGTAAGATATCGTTTAAGCTGATTTCAGAATAAACCTTGTTGCGACGATCCAGTGCTGGCAGGTATTGGGTTAGGCCTTTCGTAGTGCCGAACCAGACACAGCCATCAGGGGTTTGCGTGATGGAGTTGTAGGTGATCTCAATGCCTTTGAACCCGTTTGAGCTGGCGTAGCTCCTATAATTCAGGCGCGCATGTTGCCGCAGCACGGGTAACCGCACTTTTAAAACGTCGCGGCTGGTGCCAATCCATAAATTGTCACGTTCATCAACAAAAAGGCCTTTAATTCCTTCGTTGGGCAACCCGTTCGCGGCACTAAAAAGCTTGGGTGTTTCCCAGGCCCTGTTCAGAACAGCAAGCCCGAAATTAAAGCCTCCGAAGTAAAGCACGCCTTCTTTATCTTCAGCAATGGAAGTGACATCCTCGAAATGAAACTGCTCCAGTTCTGATACTGGTACCAATTTACCTTCCAGTAAGTGATACACTCCGCTTACCGCACCAAACCATAGCTTACCCCTGCTATCCTGCAGGATGTGGTAAACCTTATCAGCGCGCGGCGCATCGGTATAAGCAACCTTGTTGAACTTGCCACCCAAAAAACGGGAAACACCCGCAGCTGTAGCTACCCAAACAGTGCCCTGCTTATCTGGCAGACACTGAAACGTTTCGTTAGTGGGTAAACCATCCTTGGTTGTATAGTGGGCTGTGCTGTTGGGGGTGAGGTGCCAAATGCCATTGCTGGTAGAGACCCAGGCTTCTCTGTCGTTCACCATTTGGATGTGGTTGACCGATGTTCCAGGTGGCCAGGCTGTGTTTCTGTTCCAGGTTAGGCGCCCGGCGTTCATGGTGGCGGTGTATCCTTCGTCGGTACCGAGCCAAAGCCTCCCCTGTGAGTCCTGGGCCAGGGCGGTAACGCTTGGCTCGCTTATTTCACTGAACTCAAAGTAATGCACAAACCAGGGCGACATATGCTGCTGCAGTCCATAGCCGTTCGTTCCGATCCAGATATTTCCTTCCGCGTCGGTGGCAAGCGTGTTTATGCGTGTCGTGCGCAGGCCGTTGCGGCGGGTAAGGTGCGTAAAGGTATTGCCGTCATACTTTACAAGGCCGTTCTGGCGGAGGGCAATCCAAAGGTTGCCGTAAGTGTCGTAAGAGAAGCTGCTAATGGCAAGGTGGGTTCCGTTTAGGGGCAGCTTGAAATACTGCACAGAATCGCTCTTGACCACGGCCGCGCCCGATTCGGTTCCGACCAACACAGTGTTTTCTTTGCCAGCCGCCAGAGTGGTAACGCTATTATGAGGCAAGTGGCTATTAGCGTTGTCAAAATGCGAGACAAGGCCCCTGCCGACCATGTATAAACCGTTGGTTTTGCTGCCTGCCCAAAGGGTGCCGTCAGCCTGTAATAATAGGGAGGAATAGGCCTGTTTCGGTATTTTTTTATAATTTATAAGCTTGTTCCCGGAGATATAGAACACCCCGTTCTCGGTTGCTAGCCAAACCCTTCCCATCCTGTCTTCGGCTATGTCTGAGATGGTTCTGGCAGGCAGGTTAGGGTATTTTATAAAAGAGGTGCCTGTAAAGCGGGTCAGGCCATGGTCTGAGGAGCCAATCCAGATATGCTTACGGCTGTCCTGTAACAGCGTAGTGGTGTTATTGCTACTGAGGCCATCTTCTTTGGTGAAAGTATGAAAAGTTTCTCCGTTAAACCGGCTTACCCCACCCCGGGTTGCCAGCCACAGCTGGCCCCTGTGATCCTGGATGATGTCGTTTACCTGTGACTGGGGCAAGCCCTGTTCCAGCGTCCAGTTTCTGAAATTGTGCTGTTGGGCAAATCCAAAGCGGCAAACCAGGAGTAAACAAAGAAGTAAAGGTATTCGCATAGGTTAACATCAAAGCAAAGTATACTTCTAACCTTTAGCCAACGCAGCAGGAAGGCGCACAAAATAAAAGTAAGGGGTATAACTTGCTTACGATGTGCGGCCGAAAAAGTAAACACTTTAGAGGTTACGTTTATTGGGCAGAACACGCCTAAAGCTGTGTAAGTATTATTAATTAGGTTGTAAAAGTAAGAAGCGGGCTTAATAAGTATTAGAATCGACCAACACAGGAGCCTAAGAATAATGAAATAAGTCTACTTGTGATAGGTTACATCCTGCTCAGGGAACAATTTATTTAAAAGGGCCGTTAGCCGGCGCTTTGTGTTCTTTATTTTCCTGCGGATGGGTAGTTGCCTGAAATCGATATCTTTTATGCGCGTGATCTCTTGGCTCAAAGTATGTTCTTTCAGGTAAGACTCCAGGAAGAAATTAGCGATCAGGCCGTTCCACTCTTCTTTGTTGCCCCAATAATGTCCGATCCAGTTTTGAGCCGGCTGCAGGCCGTATACTTCTTCCAGCGCTACAGAAAGCGCAAACTGCTCTATTAAGCGCCGGGTCACCTGGGCCTGGCACATGTCGTCGCAAATGGCCAGCGCCAGGCGCACCGCCTTTAAGCTGTCTGATGCCGGCAGCGCAACCACCCCGGCGTTCCACATGGCATGGTCGCTATTAATTGTAAGCCCACCAAAGGTTTTGCCCTTTACCTGTTGCCACATGGCTTTTTCAGTTTTGCTCTTTAGCTTTGAAAGCTTCCCTTCTTTTTCGTGCATGCTGGCCCTCGTCTGGAGCAAACCCTGGAAAGAGGCCAGGTCCTGAAACAGGAAGGTATCGGAATCTAAATAGACCAGAGGCTTGCTACTATCCTGCAAGGTAAAATGCTCCAGTGCCTTGATCTTGACACGCCAGAAAAAATCGTGTGGCCCTTTCCAGTCCGAGAGCGTTGCATCGGTGACATGCACAACGTTTACATACGCCTGCAGATGCCTGTAAAAATCTGGTTGGTCTGTGTATACATTGATGGAGCTGATTGCCTCTGGCTGCCTTAGAAAGGACAGGATACAAAAGTTCGCCTGGTAATGGTTTTTGATATTCGGCCCAAAAGTGAGGAAGAGGAGGTTCATACTTTAGTGTTTGGTAATAGAATGCTTCGGGCAAAGGTAAGGGAGCGCATCAGTTCTTCTTTATTCCGGCAAGCTGTAACTGCGCGGCAAGCTTCTCCAGCGCAAGGTGAGGTAATGTATCCGGAATGCCTGCTAAGTCAAGCCGCACGAAATCCGTTTTCCAAAATGCCATAGCCTGGTAAGCAGTAGGAGGTGCCCCGACGGTAAAGGCCCCCGGTTGCGCCTGGTTTTTCAATTGCTTTACAAAACCAGGCGAAAGGACGGCCTTGGGGCAGGCTACTATAATGTACTCTCCTGTTGCCTGCGAAACGGCCTCACGGAGTATGGAACTATGGTGCTGTTCGTTAGCTAGGTAATGCATCGGGGTCACCGCGGCCCGGTTCTGTAAGAAGCGAGGTAACCGAGCGCTTGCAGGAGCATCCGGAAACACAACCAGAATTTCATCAGGCGCTTCTTGCTGTACCGCTAAGACGCTTTGTGTTTCCTCCCAGGTGCCTGCATCAGCAAAACAGACCAGGGAAATTCGCAATGTCTTGTTCGCCTCGTATAGCTTCATGTACTTATAAAAGGAGTTACCCGCATTGGTAAAGGAAATGGCGAGTCCTTGGTATCCGTACAGAAACCCCCGCTGCAGTAGGTAATTCCTAAAGAAGGAGAAAGCCCATTTGTAGTAGCTTTTAAAGGGGGAGGATTGCTTCTTAAACCTATTTTCGGAGGCGAACAACGAGCTATACTTATCTGACTTGGAAAGAAGCTGCGAAACAGAATCGTAAGGGTAGTGGCGTAAAATGCCGGTAAGCCGTTTTTCCTGCAAACCCTCGGTGCGCACGTACTCATGTACCTGCAGCTCGGCAAAGTCAGTCACCTCCTTGTTATATAGCCTCAGTACGTAGTCGTTGTCCCAGCCACAGGCTTCAATCAGCCGGTTACGGTAATAATTATGCCTCTTGATGCGGTACGTGATGCTTTGATCCGTTAAATCCAGTTGCAGCAGCTCCCGTGCCAGCTCTGTGGTAACTACCTCATCGCTATCGATGGAGAGGACCCAGGCATTGGACGTGTACGAAGCGGCCAGGTTTTTAAGCGGCCCAAATCCGATGAAAGGAGAATGGAAGATCTTTACGTTGGCAAATTGCTCTGCAATGGCAATCGTTTTATCCGTGGAGCCATTATCGAGCAAAATAATTTCATCAAAATTTTGCAAGGCATGCAGGCAGGCGGCCAGGTGTCTCTGGCTATCTTTCGTCAGGATCGTTACGGATATAGGAGGACTCATGTAATGCTTTGCAGGCTTGATAGAGAATCTATTTGAAACAAAATTACACAGATACAAGCGAACTCCCGCTAAAAAGCGGATGAACTGTAACAAATCCTTTCACGTATGAACCTACTAATTAAGACTATTGCATAGGGGCTATGGCAAGGGAGCAGTTGCAACCCTGAAGCCGCAAGTAAGGTATGTAATTAAAATTTCTATATTTGCGTATAATACGCGATTGAGGACTTCACAAAAGTACAAAATCCAAGTTGATGAGCGAGCAAACAGGTAAACAGCTAAGTAAAGAGGAAAAGGACGCGAGGTTCGAGGCAGAGCTTCTGCCTGTACTGGACCCGCTGTACAATTTCGCCTACCGCCTCACCCTGGACGAAGACGACGCCAATGACCTGGTGCAGGAAACGTATCTAAAAGCCTACCGCTTTTTTGACTACTTCGAGCAAGGAACTAATGCAAAAGCGTGGCTGTTCCGAATCCTGAAGAACTCCTTTATAAACGAGTTTCGGAAAAAGAGCAAGCAACCTGCCAAAGTAGACTACAGCGAGGTAGAAGGATATTACAATTCTGAAGATGTAGATGGGGAGGGCGGCGTGGCCTCTACCACAGATATGCGCACCGAAAGTGTGCAGGACCTGATTGGGGATGAGGTAGCCAGCGCCCTGAACGCCTTGCCGGTAGACTTTAGAACGGTAATTATACTTTGTGACCTGGAAGGCTTTACCTACGAAGAAATGGCCAAGATACTTGATATCCCCATCGGAACCGTACGCTCCAGGTTGCACCGAGCCCGAAACTCTTTAAAGGAGAAGTTGGAAAAGTATGCTAAAAGCATGGGTTATAACAATTAGAGCGTTTTTAAGAGTTTGAGCAAAGATGGAATCGAAATTTACAGAAGTATACCAGAAGTCATCGGACGAAGGTCGTGATACAACAGATTGCGACAAGATATCCGGTATGTTAGACCTCGTAATTGATGGTGAGGCATCCTCTGAAGAAGAAAAGTTTTTTAGTACTCACATAGAGGACTGTGTAAGCTGTTTCGAAAACCACCAGAAGCAAAAGCTGCTTAAAGGGATCATTAGCGGACATCTCAAGCGCGTAATAGTGCCAGAAAGCCTGGCATTTTCTATTAGAGCGAAGATTCAAGAAACATTATAATCCCGAATGCAAGGCAAAATCATTATCTTCTCGGCGCCATCCGGCGCCGGTAAAACTACCATTGTAAAACACCTGTTAAGTGTAAACCCGCATCTGAGCTTTTCTATTTCGGCATGCACCCGCGATAAGCGCGGCCGCACCGAGGAAAACGGTAAGGATTATTACTTTATCACGCCCGAAGACTTTAAGAAGAAAATCGCCAGCGATGAGTTTGTAGAGTGGGAAGAAGTGTATGAGGGTGCTTTTTACGGAACGCTTAAATCTGAGATTGAGCGCATCTGGAAAAGCGGGAAGCATGTGATCCTGGATGTGGATGTAAAGGGTGGATTGAGCATCAAGCATTTTTACAAAGAGCGCGCCCTGGCAGTTTTTGTAAAGCCCCCATCCGTAGACGAACTGGCTAAGCGCCTGACAGCCCGCAACACTGATTCTGACTCTAGCATCTCGAGCCGCGTTTTCAAGGCCAAGTTCGAAATGGGCTTTGAGGACCAGTTTGATAAGGTGATTGTGAACGACGATCTGCAGAAAGCTTTTTTGGAGGCAGAAAAATTGGTTAACAAATTTCTGAACACAGAACCTGCCATCGTATGAAAGTAGGGCTGTTGTTTGGCTCCTTTAATCCAATTCACACCGGGCACCTTATTCTAGCCAACTTTATGGCCACCAACACCAACCTGGACATGGTGTGGCTGGTGGTGTCGCCGCAAAACCCCTTTAAGCCCAGCAACACGCTGTTGCATGAGTTTGACAGGCTGCACATGGTGTCGCTGGCAATAGCCGACAACCCTAACCTGGGCGTGTCTAATATTGAGTTTGGCATGCCCAAGCCCAGCTACACCATCGATACGCTAACCTATCTGCAGGAAAAATACCCGAGCTACGAGTTTGTGCTGATCATGGGTGAGGACAACCTGCCGCTGTTCCCGAAGTGGAAAAACTACGAAAGTATACTGGCCTACCACAAAGTATACGTATACCCCCGCTCGGGCTCTGTCACTGATGATATTCCGGATAAGCCGGGGATAGTGTTCGTTAAAGCCCCTGTGTTGGATATTTCTGCCACCTTTATCCGCAAGTGTATTCAGGAAGAAAAAAGCATTAAGTACCTGGTGCCAGACGAGGTTGCCGCCTACATTCAGGTGCACAAGCTCTATCAGTAGCATTTTCTTATCGCGTACCGACACACGTATCACGATTTATTTTTCATTTTTGAATGAAAAGCAAAAGCCCCGTGAAATGAATCACGGGGCTTTTACTTGAATAGCTATGTATCTTGATACGTGCTACGAACTTAGATCGTCATGATCTCAGCTTCTTTCTTCGACAGCAGCTCGTCCACTTTCACAATATAGGCATCGGTCAGCTTCTGCACTTTGGCTTCGGCGTCGCGTACGGCATCTTCTGAGGTGCCTTCCTTCTGCAGCTTTTTCAGGCTGTCGTTCACATCTTTGCGTACGTTGCGCACGCTGATCTTGCCGTTTTCAGTTTCGTTCTTCACCTGCTTTACCAAGTCACGGCGGCGCTCTTCTGTTAGGGCCGGTATATTCAGGCGGATAGCGTCAGCTTCTTGCTGCGGGTTCAGGTTAAGGTCGCTGTTCTTGATGGCTTTGTTGATTTCGCCCAGCATGTTCTTCTCCCAGGGCTTTATCAAGAGGGTGCGCGCATCGGGGGCGACAACGTTGGCTACCTGCGAGATGGGAGTAGGTGTACCATAGTAGTCCACGCGCAGGTCTTCCACCATGTTAGGGGAGGCCTTGCCCGCGCGGATTTTAGTAAGTTCAGCGGCGGTGTGCTGATACGCTTTCTCCATAGACTCCTCGGCTTCGCTGAGGTAAAACTGAATTTCTTCCGTCATATCAATTGTAGCTTATTAAAGTTCTTTTGAAACGTTAGGTTTAAGTTAGGTGCAAAATTACTAATTTTTGTCAGTTTTGCCTGCATCCTGCAATTGGTCTGCGATTTCAGGCAGCTCATCCATGGTTACCAGCGTGCCAATCTCCTCGCCCTGCACCAGTCGTTTAAGGTTGCCGGGGGTGTTCATGTCGAAGACAATGATAGACAGGCCGTTCTCTTTGCAAAGTGTAAACGCTGTCATGTCCATTACGTTCAGGTTCTTCTCAAATACATCCTTAAACGAGATGTTTCTGTAGAAAATAGCGTCCGGGTCCTTTTCCGGGTCAGCCGAGTATATACCGTCTACGCGGGTTCCCTTCAAAACAACATCTGCCTCTATCTCGATGGCGCGCAGCGATGCGGCTGAGTCGGTGGTAAAGTATGGGTTTCCGGTGCCGGCGCCAAAAATAACCACGCGGCCTTTCTCCAAATGCCGCACGGCCCTGCGTCGGATGTAAGGCTCACACACCTGCTGTATGTTTAAACCGGAAAGTAACCGTGTGTATACACCGATCTTTTCCAACGCACTCTGTAAAGCCATGCTGTTGATCACAGTGGCCAGCATGCCCATGTAATCTCCCTGCACGCGGTCCAGGCCTACTTGCTCGGCCTGCACACCCCTAAAAATATTGCCTCCGCCAATTACAACAGCTACTTCAACGCCCATTCCCGACACTTCCTTTATTTCCTTCGCGTACTGTATCAACCTGTTAGAATCGATGCCGTATTGCTGTTCTCCCATCAGCGCCTCGCCGCTAAGCTTCAGTAATATTCTCTTATACTTCACGATCTGTACTTTATTAGTTATGAGTTTGTCTTTACAGTTAAGAGGACGGGCAAGTGCTGCCCATCCGGCAACACCAAAAAGTTAAAATAGGATCAGCACCTGGTTTTTCTCTACGTTCTGGCGGGCCTCTACTTTTATCTCCTTCACAATGCCGTCGCCCGGCGACTTAAGGATATTCTCCATTTTCATGGCCTCCAGAATCAGAATGGTGTCTCCCTTTTTCACTTCCTGCCCCACTTGTACCTTAATGTCCAGGATAAGGCCGGGCATCGGCGCCTTCACGTCGTTCACTTTCTGCACATTGGCGTCGCTCATACCCAGCTGATCGAGCAGGAGGTCGAAACGATCTTTCACGCTAACCGTTTGCTTAATGCCATTGATCTTAAACGTAAAAGTTTTTGCTTGGTAGTCCGCCTCTACCAATTCAGCAGTATACGACTTATTATCCCGGATGATGTGGAACGTACTGGAATTGATGGGTTGGATGTCCCAGTTAAAAGGTGTTCCGTTTAAGAGGATGGTTTCTTTCTGAATATCAACCTGCCACGTTTTGTCTTCAGCGGTTTTTACCTGGAGCATCTTAATATATGTGGGTTTAGAGCTTAAAGATAATTGATTTCTGACAGTAATTTTAGAACTTGACCTCAAAATTAAAACAATCCATCATGAATCATAGGTTTTTGAGTGTCGTTGGCTTTGCGGCGGCAATGTCATTTATGGCTGGTTGTGGCACGAATAAAGCCGTGACCAACAGCAGCCCGGTTGTAACGCAAAACAAAACAACCGCTTTGGCCTCTCAGGATAGCATCCCCGTTTGGGCACCCAAAAAGCACGCTTTCAACCCGTCGCGCACGTTAGAGCACGACCTGTTGCACACAAAGCTGCGCGTTGGCTTTGACTGGGATAAACAACAACTGAACGGTTTGGCCGAACTGACCTTGAAGCCTTATTTCTATCCGCAGAACACCTTAACGCTGGATGCGAAAGGCATGGACATACACCGCGTGAGTCTGATGAAAGGATACGACGGCAGTCCGCTGCAGTATTCCTATGATGGCAGTAAGCTCATCATTACCCTTAACAAGACCTATACCCGCAGCGAAGAGTATACGGTTGAGATCGATTACACGGCCAAGCCCAACGAACTGAAGGCTGGCGGCAGCGATGCCATCACCGAGGACAAAGGCCTCTACTTCATTAACCCTTTGGGCAAGGAGCCCAACAAACCGCGCCAGATCTGGACCCAGGGCGAAACCCAGGCGAACTCAGCCTGGTTTCCCACCATCGACTCGCCAAACGAGCGCATGACGCAGGAGATCTACATCACGACAGATCCAAAGTATACCACCCTCTCCAACGGGGTATTTATGTACTCGCGCCAGAACGCCGACGGCACCAAAACGGATTACTGGAAACAGGAGCTGCCGCATGCGCCTTACCTGACCATGCTGGCAATTGGCGAGTTTGCCGTGGTAAAGGACAAATGGCGCGACAAAGAGGTGAACTACTACGTGGAGCCGGCCTATAAGAACACAGCCAAAAAGGTGTTCGGGAACACGCCGGCCATGATGGAGTTTTTCTCCCAGAAACTGGGCGTGGCGTACCCGTGGCAAAAGTATGCCCAGGTAGTAGTGCACGACTTTGTATCGGGGGCGATGGAGAACACCTCTGCCTCCACGTTTATGGAAGACCTGCAGCTGAATGAGCGCGAACTGCTGGATAAGAACTGGGATAATATCATAGCGCATGAGCTGTTCCATCAGTGGTTCGGCGATTATGTAACCACTGAATCGTGGGCAAACCTGCCCCTGAACGAGTCTTTTGCCAACTATTCGGAATACCTTTGGGCAGAACACAAGTACGGGGCCGATGAGGCGGCTTACCTGCAAATGGACGAGCTTAACCAATATCTGGATGAAGCCGAAACCAAAAGGGAGCCCCTTATCCGGTATTACTATGGAGACAGGGAGGAGATGTTTGACAGCCATTCCTACGCAAAAGGCGGGCGCGTGCTGCACATGCTGCGCACACTGGTGGGCGATGAGGCCTGGTGGGCATCCCTGAACCGATACCTGACCCAGAACAAGTATAGCGCCGTAGAGGTGGCCGAGCTGCGGATGGCCTTTGAAGACGTGACGGGCCAGGACTTGATGTGGTTCTTTGATCAGTGGTTTATGAAGCCGGGGCATCCGGAGCTTCAGGTAGAGCACAGTTACCAAAACGGGCAGTTGGAAATTAGCATCATGCAGCTGCAAGACACGGCTTACATGCCTGTTTACCGGCTTCCCATGAACGTGGCGGTTTGGGTAAACGGGAAAAAGGAGGTCCACCCGATCGTGGTGGAAAAAGCAGTACAGACTTTTGACTTTCAGGTGGCGGCAAACCCAGACCTGGTTCTGTTGGACCCGGAGCGGCAGTTGCTCGGAACCATCCGCCAGGAAAAGACAAAACCGGAACTGTTGTTTCAGTTCTACCAGGCAGGGCAGTTAGCCACAAAGCTGGAGGCAATGGGTGCATTGGTAGAAAAGTACCCAGGAGATGCGGAAACAGGGGGCCTAATAAAGGCAGCGCTACAGGATAACTACTGGGTTGTGCGCAGTGCCGCCGTGAATGCCCTAAACAAACTGACGCCGGAGCAAAGCAGCAAACTGCAAACAGACATTCTCAAAATTGCGCAACAGGATAAAAAGGGAGCAGTGCGCGCCGATGCCATTCTAACACTTGCGAACAAAGGAGGGGCAAAGTATAAAACGCTGTTTGAGCAAGCGCTGCAGGACAGCTCTTACCAGGTTGCCGCAGCGGCCATACTGGCTTATGCGGGGACGGGTGCACCGGATGCGATGGCAAAGCTATCAAAATTTGACCAGGAGAAGAACGCCGAAGTCGTGCTGGCACTTTCCACCTACTACGCTTTGCAGGGCGGCATGCCGAAGTATACATGGTTCTTAAAACAGGTAAATGAATCCAGAGGTGGTAGTTTGTATTACGTGCTGCAAAGCTTTGGGGCGTATTTAGCATCAAACGCAGCCGCAAATACTCCGGAGGCCATCGGGGTACTCAAAGAAATTGCCCAGCATCATAACCTTTACTATGTTAGAGGCGCGGCATTCCAGGCCTTAATGGTAATGTCGGAAAAGCCAGAAGTACTGCAAATTATAAGGGAAATAAAAGAGAATGAAACAGATACGCGTCTGTTAGAGATGTACAATTAAGGTGATGCGGGAGATGTTGTAGAAAAAAAAGAACTTTTTTTCGAAGAATGTTTGACAGGAAAGAAAAAGCGCTTAATTTTGCATCTCCTTAGAACGAAAAGCCCAGTTAAAAAGCTTTGTTTGAAAGGAGAAATTTGCTGGTTTATTTAAAATTAGTGAACGGGGAGATTCCAGAGCGGCCAAATGGGACGGACTGTAACTCCGTTGTCTTACGACTTCGCAGGTTCGAATCCTGCTCTCCCCACAGTAACTTTTGAATGATTGGATAGGGAATGCTTTTTGTTTTGTCATGCCATTATTCTTTCGTTCAAGATGCATAAGCGGGAGTAGCTCAGTTGGTAGAGCGATAGCCTTCCAAGCTATAGGCCGCGAGTTCGACCCTCGTCTCCCGCTCGCTTTAATAAAGAAGAAATTAGTTTTACTTACGGGTTTTTATGGGAGGGATTTCATCTTGATGGATTTCCTTTTTATTGTAAGCTAAGATTAAGGCGCTTCGGAAAAATTTCAGCCGACGTAGCTCAGGGGTAGAGTGCTTCCTTGGTAAGGAAGAGGTCGTGGGTTCAATTCCCATCGTTGGCTCTAAGTCCGTTACGTGTAATTAAAGCGCGACAGAAACTTAAACGTTTTAACCTTAATTTAATATCATACAATGGCTAAAGAAACATTTGACCGTTCGAAACCGCACGTAAATATCGGTACTATTGGTCACGTTGACCACGGCAAAACTACCTTGACTGCTGCTATTACTACTGTTTTGGCTGGTAAAGGTCTTGCCAAGCTTCGTGATTTCTCTTCAATTGATAACGCTCCTGAAGAAAAAGAAAGAGGTATTACTATTAATACATCTCACGTAGAGTATGCTACAGAAAACCGCCACTATGCACACGTTGACTGCCCGGGTCACGCTGACTACGTGAAGAACATGGTTACTGGTGCTGCTCAGATGGATGGTGCTATCCTGGTAGTTGCTGCTACTGATGGCCCTATGCCACAGACACGCGAGCATATCCTTCTTGCCCGTCAGGTGGGTGTTCCTCAACTGGTTGTTTTCATGAACAAAGTTGACATGGTGGACGATCCTGAGCTTCTTGAGCTTGTAGAGATGGAAATCCGTGAACTACTTTCTTTCTATGATTTTGATGGCGACAACATTCCTGTGATTCAGGGTTCTGCTCTTGGTGGCTTGAACGGTGATGAGAAGTGGGTGAAGACTATCGAAGAGTTGATGGATGCGGTTGATAACTGGATTCCGATTCCTGCTCGTCTTACTGAGCTTCCATTCCTGATGCCGGTTGAAGATGTGTTCTCAATCACAGGTCGTGGTACTGTTGCCACAGGCCGTATTGAGCGTGGTATCATCAACTCTGGAGAGCAGGTGGATATCTTAGGTATGGGTGCTGAGAACCTGAAGTCTACCGTTACTGGTGTTGAGATGTTCCGTAAGATACTTGACAGAGGTGAAGCTGGTGACAACGTTGGACTGTTGCTACGTGGTATCGAGAAATCTGATATCCGTCGTGGAATGGTAATCTGTAAGCCAGGTTCTGTTAAGCCGCACACTCACTTTAAGGCTGAGGTTTACGTGCTTTCTAAAGAAGAAGGTGGCCGTCACACGCCATTCTTTAACAAGTACCGTCCACAGTTCTACTTCAGAACCACCGACGTTACAGGTGAGATCATGCTTCCTGAAGGCGTAGAAATGGTAATGCCAGGTGACAACATCACAATTGATGTGAAGTTGATCAACGCGGTGGCCATGGAAAAAGGTCTGCGTTTCGCTATCCGTGAGGGTGGTAGAACAGTAGGTGCCGGTCAGGTTACTGAGATTCTTGACTAAATATAATATGTAGCAAACCCGTTCTTAATAAGTTTTTTAAGAACGGGTTTGTTTTCATTAAAGATTTGTATAAATTTGCACTCCATTTGATAAAAGTGGCGTGCATTTTTTTACGGGTGTAGCTCAATTGGTAGAGTAGTGGTCTCCAAAACCATTGGCTGGGAGTTCGAGTCTCTCCACCCGTGCAATAAAAACCATCTGGAAAGCGAAGAAATGAGCAAGGTTAGAAACTACGTAAGTGAAACAGTTGAGGAAATGAGAGACAAAGTCTCCTGGCCCTCTTATTCTGAATTGCAGAATAGCTCTGTATTGGTGCTGATCGGTTCTCTTATATTTGCTTTGATTGTTGGTGCAATGGATTTCGTTTTTGATTCGGGCCTGACATGGTTCTACAACCAATTTTAAGAAGACACGATGGGTGATTTAAAATGGTATGTAGTGCGCGCCGTAAGTGGGCAGGAAAAGAAAGCAAAAGCATATCTCGAAAATGAGATCTTAAGGCAAAACCTGGAGGAGTATGTTCCGCAAGTGCTTATTCCAGCAGAGAAGGTGTATGAAATGCGGGGCGGTAAGAAGAGGATAAGAGAGCGTAATTTCTTTCCCGGCTATGTCCTGGTTCACGCTGACCTGTCGCATGGAGAGGCAGAGCATATTATCATAAGCACACCGGGTGTGATCGGTTTTTTAGGCGCTAACGACAGTGCCGCAAATAAAAAGCCGGTGCCACTTCGCCAGTCAGAGATCAACAGGATCTTAGGGAATGTGGATGAGGCAGAAGATCAGGCAGAGGTGCTGGATACCCCGTTCATTGTGGGCGAAGGCGTAAAAGTGATGGACGGACCGTTCAGTGGTTTCTCCGGAACTGTAGAAGAAGTATTTGAAGAGCGTAAGAAACTGAACGTGATGGTGAAGATCTTTGGAAGAAACACCCCGGTTGAGTTGAATTACATGCAAGTGGAAAAAGAATCGTAGTAAATACAAATAATGGCAAAGGAAATAAAAGGTTATCTGAAACTTCAGATAAAGGGAGGTGCCGCGAATCCATCGCCACCGGTTGGACCTGCACTTGGTTCTAAAGGTCTTAACATCATGGAGTTCTGTAAGCAGTTTAATGCTAGAACCCAGGATAAGCCTGGACAGGTGTTACCAGTGTTGATTACAATGTATGCAGACAAGTCCTTCGACTTCGTGGTTAAAACTCCACCTGCTCCTGTATTGTTAATGGATGCTGCTAAAATTAAGGGAGGTTCAAAAGAGCCAAACAGAAACAAGGTAGGTTCAGTGACTTGGGATCAGGTTAAAGAGATTGCTGAGACAAAGATGCCAGACTTAAATGCGTTCAAACTGGAGGCGGCTATGAAAATGGTAGCCGGAACGGCAAGAAGCATGGGTATCACGGTTTCAGGAACTGCTCCTTGGAAAGTATAATTAGAGTTTAAGGAAAATGGCGAAGATTTCAAAAAACAGAAAAGCAGCTTTGGAAAAAGCTGACTTGGCAAAAGAATATTCTTTAGCAGATGCCGCAAATGTAGTAAAGGAAATCACCTTCACTAAGTTTGACGCCTCTGTAGATATCGACGTTCGTCTAGGTGTTGACCCTCGGAAGGCAGACCAGATGGTGCGTGGTATTGTAACACTACCTCACGGTACTGGCAAAGACGTAAAGGTGCTAGCGTTGGTAACTCCTGACAAAGAGCAGGAAGCTAAAGACGCAGGTGCTGATTTCGTAGGCCTTGATGACTATATCCAGAAAATCGAGAAAGGCTGGACGGATGTGGACGTGATCATCACCATGCCTGCAGTGATGGCTAAAGTTGGTCGTTTAGGTCGTATTTTAGGACCCCGCAACCTGATGCCTAACCCGAAATCAGGAACCGTTACACAGGACGTTGCCAAAGCGGTGAAAGAGGTTAAGGCTGGTAAAATCGATTTTAAAGTCGATAAGTTCGGTATCATCCACACAAGCGTAGGAAAAGTTTCTTTTACTACAGAGCAGCTTGCTGCTAACGCAGCGGAGGTTATTCAGACACTCAACCGTTTGAAGCCATCTTCTGCAAAGGGTACATATATAAAGAGCATAACGTTGTCTAGCACAATGAGCCCGGCCGTAATCGTTGACAAGAATTCAACTATCTAAGAAAATGACCAGGGAAGAAAAACAAATAATTGTACAGGACCTGAGTGAGAAGTTTGCAAACACAAACTATTTCTACATTACCGATGCTTCTAAAATGACCGTTGCAGGCGTGAACGCTTTTAGAAGATTAGCATTTGAGCGTGGCATCGAGTACAAGGTATATAAGAACTCATTAATAAAGAAGGCCCTAGCTAGCTTAGAGGCTGACACGACTGAACTTGAAGATGTTTTGAAAGGCGCTTCTGGTATCCTGTTCTCTACGGAGTCAGGCAATGCCCCTGCAAAACTGATCAAGGACTACAGAAAGAAGGGAAATACGCTTCCACTTCTCAAAGGAGCATTCATCGATAGCGGTTTATACATAGGTGAAGATCAACTAGACACACTGTCTAAGATCAAGTCGAAGGGTGAACTGATCGGGGATGTAATCAGCTTACTTCAATCTCCTGCTAAGAACGTTGTTTCAGCGCTTCAGAGCAGTGGTGGCAAGTTAGCCGGTATACTCAAAACATTGTCAGAAAAAGAATAATTTCCAAAACGTAATCAATAAGTAACTTTTAATTTCAATAAAATGGCAGATTTGAAAGCATTCGCTGAGCAGTTAGTAAACTTAACTGTAAAAGAGGTTAACGAACTAGCTACTATTCTTAAGGATGAGTATGGCATCGAGCCTGCTGCTGCCGCTCCAGTTATGATGGCTGGTGGCGCTGCTGAAGGTGGAGCTGCTGCAGAAGAGAAGACGTCTTTTGACGTGATCCTTAAGGCGGCTGGTGCTCAGAAACTAGCAGTAGTTAAGCTTGTAAAAGAGCTTACTGGTCTTGGTCTGAAAGAGGCTAAAGAACTAGTTGACGGCGCTCCAAAAGCTCTAAAAGAAGGTGTTGCGAAGGACGAAGCAGATTCACTGAAGAAATCTTTAGAAGAAGCTGGTGCTGAAGTAGAGGTTAAATAATCTCACTTTATCAACATACCGCAAACAGGTAGACCTGGCATATTCGTCAGGTCTTTTCCTGTTTGTATATGGATTCATTTTTTGAATCCTTTTTTGCCCACAGCTGTTTTGGACTCTGTGTGCTTGTAAGAGATTGTAAACGTAAACCTTCAAGGCCTTGGCTAAGAATAAAACGACAGATCGAATCAATTTTGCCTCTATAAAGATGGTGATTGACTACCCGGACTTCTTGGATGTTCAGGTACAGTCATTCCAGGATTTCTTTCAGTTGGAGACTCCAGCTGAGAATAGAGCTCAGGAAGGCTTGTTCAAGGTGTTTGCCGAGAACTTCCCTATTTCCGATTCACGCGAAAACTTTGTACTGGAGTTTATCGATTATCATGTAGATCCTCCAAAATATTCTGTTGATGAAAGTATCGACAGAGGACTGACTTACTCTGTTCCGCTAAAAGCTAAACTTCGCCTGATCTGTAACGATGAGGACAACGAAGATTTTGAAACGATAGAACAGGAGGTTTTCCTGGGGAATATTCCCTACATGACAGAGAAAGGCTCTTTTGTTATCAATGGAGCAGAGCGTGTAATTGTTTCACAGTTACACCGTTCACCGGGCGTGTTCTTTGCGCAAAGCAAGCACACCAACGGAACAAAGCTTTATTCTGCCCGAATTATCCCTTTTAAAGGATCTTGGGTAGAGTTTGCTACAGACGTGAACAATGTGATGTATGCGTACATCGACCGTAAGAAAAAATTTCCGGTAACAACATTACTTCGCGCCATCGGCTATGGTACTGATAAAGATATTCTGGACCTGTTCGGTTTATCAGAAGAGGTGCCGGCTAAAAAGACGAACCTGAAAAATTCCATCGGCAGAAAGCTGGCTGCTCGTGTTTTAAGAACATGGACGGAGGACTTTGTGGATGAAGACACAGGTGAAGTAGTTTCAATTGACCGAAATGAAGTGCTTTTGGAGCGTGACTCTGAAATCACTGCTGAAGATATTGATGTTATCGTTGACTCTGGTGTGCAGTCGATCATTCTGCACCGTGAGAATGTGAACATCGCGGATTATGCTATTATTTACAACACCCTTCAAAAAGACAATTCCAACTCTGAGAAGGAAGCTGTAGAGCAGATATACCGACAGTTACGAAACACAGAAGCTCCTGATGAGGAGACAGCCCGTGATATTATCCAAAAGCTGTTCTTCTCTGACAAGCGCTATGACCTGGGCGAAGTAGGGCGTTATAGAATCAACAAGAAACTTGGTCTCGATACGAACTGGGATGCAAAGGTATTAACAAACGAGGACATTGTGTTGATCGTGAAATACCTGATCGGTCTGATTAACTCAAGAGCGGTGGTAGATGATATTGACCACTTGAGCAACAGACGTGTACGAACAGTAGGTGAGCAACTATACGCCCAGTTTGGTGTAGGTCTGGCACGTATGGCCCGTACTATTAAGGAGCGTATGAACGTGCGCGACAACGAGGACTTCAAACCGGTTGATCTGATCAATGCGCGTACCTTGTCCTCTGTTATCAATTCGTTCTTCGGAACCAATCAGCTTTCTCAGTTCATGGACCAAACCAATCCACTTGCAGAGGTGACGCATAAGCGTCGTGTATCTGCCCTGGGGCCCGGTGGTCTTTCGAGAGAGCGTGCCGGATTTGAGGTTCGTGACGTGCATTACACCCACTATGGCCGCCTTTGTACCATTGAGACGCCGGAAGGACCAAACATTGGTTTAATTTCCTCGCTTTGTGTGCATGCCAGGGTAAACCACATGGGCTTTATTGAAACACCTTACCGCAAGGTGATTGAAGGTAAAGTACAGGTTGACGGGTCTGTAGAATACCTGACGGCAGAAGAAGAAGACACCCATCACATTGCACAGGCAAATGCCTTAATTGATGATAAGGGTAATTTTATTAATGATAAAGTAAAAGGTAGGTTCGAAGGTGACTTCCCGGTTGAAGAGCCGAATACCTATACTTACATGGACGTTGCTCCTAACCAGATCGTGTCTGTGGCAGCATCAATGATTCCTTTCCTGGAGCATGATGATGCTAACCGTGCATTGATGGGATCCAACATGCAGCGCCAGGCAGTTCCATTGCTTAAAGCAGAGGCGCCGATCGTGGGTACTGGTTTGGAGAAAAGAGCAGCCATAGATTCAAGAGCTTTGGTTATCGCTGAAGGCGAGGGAGTGATCAACTTTGTAGATGCTACGAAGATCGTTGTAAAGTATGACCTGTCAGATGACGAGAAACTGGTTTCGTTTGATGCGGAATATGTGACCTATAACCTGATCAAGTTCAGAAGGACCAACCAGGACACATGCATTAACCTGACGCCATTGGTGAGAACAGGTCAGCGTGTAACCAAAGGGGAGCCACTTTGCGAAGGTTATGCAACAAACAAAGGGGAACTCGCTTTAGGTCGTAACCTGCAGGTGGCATTCATGCCTTGGCAAGGATACAACTTTGAGGATGCGATTGTAATCTCTGAGAAAGTTGTACGTGACGACATCTTTACATCCATCCATATAGAAGAGTTTGAGCTGGAAGTTCGGGAGACGAAGCGAGGTGAGGAAGAACTGACTTCAGAAATACCAAACGTAAGTGAGGAGGCTGTTCGCAACCTGGATGAGAATGGAATAATACGCCTGGGTGCTGAAGTTAAGGAAGGGGATATCCTTATTGGTAAGATCACACCAAAAGGAGAAACCGATCCGACTCCGGAAGAAAAGCTTTTACGCGCTATTTTCGGCGATAAGGCAGGCGATGTGAAGGATGCCTCTTTAAAGGCGCCGCCATCTCTGAATGGTGTTGTGATCGATACCAAGCTATTCTCAAGACCTAAGAAAGACAAGAACCTGCGGGCAAAGTCGAAGAAAGAGGTTGAAGAGCTGAAAGTGAAGTATGGCAAGGAGCTTACGGCCATCAAGAATGTTATGGCAGATAAGTTGGTTGCTTTGCTGGAAGGAAAAACTTCGCAGGGGATAAAGCATAAATTTGGTGATGACATACTTTCTAAAGGAGTTAAATTCTCTAGGAAGAACATTACGGAAGGCTTGTTCCCTGAAAAGAACCCTTACAAAGACGAGAGCAACTACGCAGTTCCGGAAGAGGTGAATATGTTCAAAGACCTTATTCTGGAAAACTGGACTAGCGACGACAAGGTAAACAAGATGCTTCTTGAGCTTGTTAAGAACTACAACAAGCGTAGGAACATCGTTTCTGCCCACTTCAAGCGTGAACGTTTCACATTAGAGGTAGGAGACGAGTTGCCAGCGGGCATTGTGCAGCTTGCGAAAGTTTACATCGCTAAGAAACGTAAACTGAAAGTTGGTGACAAGATGGCGGGTCGTCACGGTAACAAAGGTGTAGTAGCCAGAATAGTTCGTGAGGAAGACATGCCATTCTTAGAGGATGGAACCCCAATGGATATCGTTTTGAACCCACTTGGAGTACCTTCTCGAATGAACATCGGTCAGATATATGAAACTGTACTTGGCTGGGCAGGCTTAAAGCTGGGTCGTACCTATGCCACGCCAATTTTTGACGGAGCCACTGAAGAGCAGGTTTCCGCAGAATTAGCGGAGGCGGGACTTCCCGTTTTCGGCCGTTCCTATCTGTTCGACGGTCTGAGCGGTGATCGCTTCGACCAGCCGGTAACAGTGGGTGTGATTTACATGCTGAAACTGGGTCACTTGGTTGACGATAAGATGCACGCCCGTTCCATCGGACCTTACTCCCTGATTACGCAGCAGCCACTCGGTGGTAAAGCGCAGTTTGGTGGGCAGCGTTTTGGTGAAATGGAAGTGTGGGCGCTTGAGGCATTTGGTGCATCAAACGTGTTGCAGGAAATACTGACAGTAAAATCTGATGATGTGATCGGTCGTGCGAAAGCGTATGAGGCCATCGTGAAAGGTGATGTACTGCCAAAACCGAATATACCGGAATCATTCAATGTATTGATTCACGAGTTAAGAGGCTTGGCGCTGGAAATCACATTGGAGTAAAAAGTTAAAGCTAAGCGACAGGAAACCACCTGCTCGCTTAGCTTACTTAGTACACCAAATCAGACAAAACTGTAAGGCATATTCATTGTATTGACATTATTAGCATAATATGGCATTTGCAAAAAATAAAAAGCTAACTCAGGACTTCTCAAAAGTGACGATAAGCTTAGCTTCTCCGGAATCTATTCTTGAGCGTTCGAATGGAGAGGTAACAAAGCCTGAGACAATAAACTATAGAACCTATAAGCCTGAAATGGGTGGCCTATTCTGCGAAAGAATATTTGGCCCTGTAAAGGACTGGGAATGCCACTGCGGAAAGTATAAAAGAATCAGATACAAGGGAATCATCTGCGACCGTTGCGGAGTAGAGGTTACCGAGAAGAAAGTGCGCCGTGAGCGTATGGGTCATATCGAACTTGTGGTTCCGGTGGCGCATATCTGGTACTTTAAGTCTCTCCCAAACAAAATCGGGTATCTTTTAGGGCTTCCTACAAAAAAGCTTGACCAGATTATCTATTATGAAAGATATGTTGTGATTCAGCCAGGTATTTTGGCAGAAGACAGCGTGAACACGCTCGACTTTCTGACCGAAGACGAGTACCTGGATATGATTGACAAGCTTCCGCGCGAGAACCAGATGTTGGACAACAACGATCCCAACAAGTTTATCGCAAAGATGGGTGCTGAAGCCTTGCAGATGCTGCTGGAGCGCACTAATCTGGATGATCTGTCTTATGAATTGCGTCATGCTGCAGCACACGAAACTTCCCAGCAGCGTAAGGCAGATGCCTTAAAGCGCTTGCGTGTGGTGGAAGCCTTCCGTGACGCAGCAACACGTATTGAGAACCGACCAGAGTGGATGATTATCCGCATGGTGCCGGTTATACCACCAGAGCTTCGTCCACTGGTTCCTTTGGATGGAGGTCGTTTTGCGACTTCAGATTTAAATGACCTATACAGACGCGTTATTATCAGAAATAACCGTTTGAAGCGATTAATTGAGATCAAGGCACCGGAAGTGATCCTTCGTAACGAGAAGAGAATGCTTCAGGAGGCAGTTGATTCCCTGTTCGACAACTCCCGTAAAGTGAATGCTGTACGTGCAGAGGGTAACAGGGCGCTGAAGTCTCTTTCAGATATGCTAAAAGGTAAGCAAGGGCGTTTCCGTCAGAACTTACTTGGTAAGCGAGTGGATTATTCAGGACGTTCCGTAATTGTGGTTGGTCCTGAATTAAAGCTGCATGAGTGCGGTTTGCCAAAGAACATGGCAGCTGAGCTTTTCAAGCCATTCATTATCCGTAAGTTGATTGAAAGGGGCATCGTTAAGACTGTAAAGTCTGCGAAGAAAATAGTGGACCGCAAGGATCCGGTTGTGTGGGATATTCTGGAGAATGTGCTGAAAGGCCACCCGGTACTCCTAAACCGTGCTCCTACACTTCACAGATTGGGTATACAGGCTTTCCAGCCGAAGCTGATTGAAGGAAAGGCAATCCAGTTACACCCATTAGTGTGTACGGCGTTCAACGCTGACTTTGACGGTGATCAGATGGCGGTGCACGTACCTTTGGGACCTGCAGCCGTGCTGGAGGCCTCTATGTTGATGCTGGCCTCTCATAACATCCTTAACCCTGCAAACGGAGCGCCGATCGCGGTACCTTCGCAGGACATGGTGCTAGGTTTATACTATGTATCAAAAGGAAAACGCACCACAGAAAAAGAGGAAATCAAAGGTGAGGGAATGAGCTTTTACTCTGCGGAGGAAGTTATCATTGCCATCAACGAAGGTATTTTGTCTAAGCAGGCCTATATAAAGGTAAGGGCAAGTATCAGAAACGAACAAGGCGAGTTAGAGACAAAACTAATCGAAACCGTAGCCGGCCGCGTTATTTTTAATCAGTTCGTGCCTGCTGAAGTAGGTTATATAGATGAGCTGTTAACGAAGAAGAAGTTACAGCAGATCATATCACGTGTGTTTAAGGAAACGGGTATGGCACGTACAGCCCATTTCCTGGATGATATAAAAACACTGGGTTTCCAATCTGCTTACAAAGGCGGTCTTTCAATGGGGCTCGGGGATATTCAAATCCCGGCTGAGAAAGATGCCTTAGTAGAACAGGCGAAAAAAGAAGTAGACGCTGTATGGCAGAACTACTCTATGGGTCTGATCACAGATAATGAGCGTTATAACCAGGTAATTGACATTTGGACACGTATTAACAATCAGATAACTGAAACGTTGATGCGTCGTCTGGAGAACGATGACCAGGGCTTTAACTCCATCTTTATGATGATGCACTCCGGAGCCCGTGGTTCTAGGGAGCAGATTCGTCAGTTGGGTGGAATGAGAGGCTTGATGGCTAAACCTCAGAAATCATTACAAGGATCAGTAGGTGAGATCATTGAAAACCCTATTCTTTCTAACTTTAAAGAAGGTCTGGATGTAATCGAGTATTTCATCTCCACGCACGGTGCTCGTAAGGGTCTAGCCGATACTGCCCTAAAAACTGCTGATGCTGGTTACCTGACGCGTCGTCTTGTGGACGTATCCCAGGATGTGATCGTGAATGAGGAGGACTGCGGTACATTACGTGGCCTTGAAGTGAGCGCGCTCAAAGACAACGAGGACATCGTGGAATCATTGTCTGAACGTATCCTGGGTCGTGTAACAGTACATGATGTATATGATCCAATCACTAATGACCTGATTGTAGAGTCAGGTGGAGAGATTACAGAAGAAGTAGCACGCGCAATAGAAAATACCGCCATAGAAGCAGTGGAGATACGATCTGTATTAACATGTGAGTCTAAAAGAGGTATTTGTGCGAAATGTTATGGAAGAAACCTGGCCACCGGATTTATGGTGCAAAGGGGAGAAGCTGTTGGTGTTATCGCGGCACAGTCAATTGGTGAGCCAGGAACACAGTTAACACTCCGTACTTTCCACGTTGGTGGTACAGCCTCGAACATTGCAGTAGATGCAACCATCGTAGCTAAGTTTGCGGGTAAGGTTGAGTACGAAGATGTCAGGACGATTGATACCCTGAACAACGAGGGAGACCTTGTGAAAGTAGTGATGGGCCGATCTGGAGAGTTGAAGATTACGGATGAAAAAACTGGGAAGTTAATGATCAGTAATCACGTGCCTTACGGTTCCTTTATCAATGTGAATGATGGCCAAACAGTGGCAAAAGGAGAAAAACTTTGTAGCTGGGATCCATATAATGCAGTTATCTTGTCGGAATTTGATGGGGAGATTGCATACGAGTCGATTATCGAAGGTGTAACCTACCGCGAAGAGTCAGATGAGCAGACTGGTTATCGGGAGAAGGTTATTGTTGATACAAAAGACAAGACACAGAACCCGGCAATCATTGTAAATCCGAAAAGCGGCGAATCCAAAGGCTACAACATTCCGGTAGGCGCTCACCTTACAGTGGAGAACGGGGAAAAAATCAAAGCCGGACAAATTCTGGTGAAGATCCCAAGAGCTATTGGTAAGACACGCGATATTACGGGAGGTTTGCCACGCGTTACGGAGTTGTTCGAAGCACGTAATCCTTCGAATCCAGCGGTTGTTTCAGAAATAGATGGTGTGGTGACCTATGGTAACGTGAAACGCGGTAACAGGGAGATCTACATCGAATCGAAAGATGGGGTGAAGAAAAAATACATGGTGCCGTTGTCAAAGCACATCCTGGTACAGGATAATGACTTTGTACGTGCAGGTATGCCTCTATCTGACGGTGCCATCACTCCGAATGACATACTCAATATTCAGGGCCCAGGCGCAGTACAGGAGTACCTGGTAAATGAGATTCAGGAAGTTTACCGACTGCAGGGTGTTAAGATCAACGACAAGCACATCGAGGTTGTTGTTCGCCAGATGATGCAGAAAGTGGTGGTTGTAGATGCAGGAGACACAAGTTTCTTAGAGCACCAGGTAGTAGACAAGGTAACATTCATGGAAGAGAACGACAGAATCATCGACATGAAAGTAGTTGAAGAGTCGGGCGACTCAGCCAATTTGAAACCAGGTCAGATCGTAACTACCAGAAGGCTGCGCGATGAAAACTCAAGCCTTAAGCGTCGGGACATGCAGTTGGTAACAGTGCGTGATGCACAGCCATCTGTGTCAAGGCCAACACTGCAGGGTATCACACAAGCATCTCTAGGAACGCAGAGCTTTATATCAGCAGCTTCATTCCAAGAAACTACAAAGGTGCTTAGCGAAGCAGCCATCAAAGGTAAAGCCGACGAATTATTAGGCCTGAAAGAAAACGTAATTGTAGGTCACTTAATACCGGCCGGTACCGGGTTAAGAGAGTACCAGAAAATGATTGTGGGAAATCAGGAGGAGTATGATATGTTGGTTGAATCAAAGAAAGCCACAACCAAGGCAAAGCAACAGGAATTACAAAACAGATAACAGAAAATGGCTGAAGACCTGCAAAAGCAAAACCAAATCAACATAGAGCTCTCGGAAGATATTGCTGAGGGAGAATACGCAAACTTAGCAATGATTGCACATTCTAGCAGTGAGTTCGTGATTGATTTCATACGGCTGATGCCAGGTGTTCCAAAAGCAAAAGTTAAATCAAGAATTGTTATTACCCCAGAGCATGCCAAAAGACTTTTGGCAGCTCTGGCGGATAATATCAATAAATATGAAGCCAGTTTTGGTGATATCAAACAGTCTCAGGAGGCTCCTTCTTTCCCAATGAACTTTGGGGGAACAGTGGGCGAGGCCTAAGATGCTAATAATTAATGAATTAAAATTTTGAATTTGCAGTATGATTTCCATACCTTTGCAGACCAAATTTTAGAGTGGAAAAATCTATAATTAACAGCTAGTAAATGCCTACTATACAGCAATTAGTAAGAAAAGGAAGAGAGAAGTTAACTTCTAAATCCAAATCTCCGGCTTTAGATTCATGCCCACAGCGACGTGGTGTGTGTACTAGAGTATATACAACCACGCCAAAGAAGCCTAACTCGGCTATGCGTAAGGTGGCAAGGGTGAGACTGACAAACGGTAAGGAAGTAA
Organism: Pontibacter sp. GD13; assembly: GCF_058216355.1. Classification (NCBI taxonomy): domain Bacteria; kingdom Pseudomonadati; phylum Bacteroidota; class Cytophagia; order Cytophagales; family Hymenobacteraceae; genus Pontibacter; species Pontibacter sp. GD13. The sequence goes on along the minus strand of NZ_JBYZMQ010000008.1, from coordinate 87,183 downwards.
ACGCCTATATACCGGGTGAAGGCCACAACCTGCAGGAGCACTCCATAGTGCTAATTAGAGGAGGAAGGGTTAAAGACCTTCCAGGTGTTCGTTACCATATAGTACGAGGAGCCCTTGATACTGCAGGTGTAAGCGGACGTCTTCAAAGTCGTTCAAAGTATGGTGCTAAGAGACCAAAGCCAGGTCAGGCTCCAGCTGCAGCAGGTAAAGGTGGAAAGAAAAAGTAATTCATAGAGTTATAATACAATGAGAAAAGCAAAGCCTAAAAGTAGAATACTCCTTCCTGATCCTAAATTCAAAGAAACGTTAGTTACACGTTTTGTAAACTACATGATGGAAGATGGCAAAAAAAGTGTTGCCTATGGAATCTTCTATGATGCTGTAGAAATAATAGAGCAGAAGACGAAAGAAAACGGATTAGAGACCTGGAAGAAAGCGCTGAATAATATCATGCCAAGTGTCGAGGTGAAAAGCCGTAGAGTAGGAGGAGCTACATTCCAAGTGCCGACTGAGGTTCGTCCAGACCGCAGAGTATCTCTAGGTATTAAGTGGATGATTTCTTACGCTCGCAAGAGAGGTGAGAAGACAATGAAAGATAGATTAGCTGGTGAGATCATCGCAGCTGCTAAAGGCGAGGGTGCAGCCGTTAAGAAAAAAGACGACACGCACAGAATGGCTGAAGCAAACAAGGCGTTCTCACATTTTAGATTCTAATAATGGCAAGAGACTTAAAATACACAAGAAATATTGGTATTGCCGCGCATATCGATGCTGGTAAAACCACTACGACTGAGCGTATTCTGTATTATGCTGGCGTAAGCCACAAAATTGGTGAAGTACATGATGGTGCAGCAACCATGGACTGGATGGAGCAGGAGCAGGAGCGTGGTATCACCATTACTTCAGCAGCTACAACTGTAACATGGCCATACAGAGGCGATGATTATCATATCAATATTATTGATACTCCAGGACACGTAGACTTTACTGTTGAAGTAAACAGATCGCTGCGTGTATTGGACGGCTTGGTGTTTTTATTTAGTGCGGTTGATGGTGTAGAGCCACAGTCTGAGACTAACTGGCGCCTGGCGGATAACTACAAAGTCGCTCGAATAGGCTTCGTAAACAAAATGGACCGTTCAGGTGCTGATTTCCTGGCTGTATGTAAGCAAGTGAAAGAAATGCTGGGCAGCAATGCCGTAGCGCTGCAGTTACCGATAGGAAGCGAAGATAACTTCCGCGGAGTGGTTGACCTGGTAAACTTCCGAGGCATAGAATGGAACGACGAAGATAAAGGGATGACATTTACTGAAGTCGCCATTCCAGATGATATGCTCGAAGAAGCTACTGAATACAGGGAGAAACTTCTGGAAGCAGTAGCAGAGTACGATGAGTCTTTGATGGAGAAATACTTCGAAGATCCTAACTCTATCACGGAAGACGAGATAATCGCGGCTTTACGTGCAGCTACAATCGACATGGCAATTGTGCCTATGTTATGTGGTTCTTCTTTTAAGAACAAAGGAGTGCAGACAATGCTGGACTATGTGATGGCACTTTGTCCGTCTCCAATGGATAAGGAAAGTATCAAGGGCTTAAATCCTGATACAGGAGAAGAGATATTCCGCAAACCAAGCGAAAAGGAGCCATTTGCAGGATTAGCTTTTAAAATTGCAACGGACCCTTATGTTGGTCGTCTCTGCTTTGTAAGAGCATATTCTGGTGTGTTGGAGTCGGGTTCTTATGTGTACAATACGCGTTCAAATAATAAGGAGCGTATTTCCCGAATTTTCCAGATGCACGCTAACAAGCAAAACCAGATCGAAAGATTAGGTGCAGGTGATATCGGTGCGGTAGTTGGTTTCAAAGATATTAAAACAGGAGATACACTGTGTGATCAGAGTGCTAAAATAGTACTGGAGTCCATGGATTTCCCTGAACCAGTGATTGGTTATGCAATCGAGCCCAAGTCACAAGCAGATTCTGATAAGATGGGTATGGCAATAGCCAAGCTGATCGAAGAGGATCCAACGTTGCAGGTGAATACAGACGAAGAAACAGGACAAACCATTCTGCGCGGAATGGGTGAGCTTCACTTGGAGATCATCATCGACCGCATGAAACGTGAGTTTAAGGTAGAGTTGAATCAGGGCGCACCTCAGGTGGCATACAAAGAAACCATTACTAAGTCTGTAGAACACAGAGAAGTGTTTAAGAAGCAGTCAGGTGGTCGTGGTAAGTTTGCTGACATCGTATTTGAGATGGGCCCTCGTGAAGATGGTAAACAAGGGTTGGAGTTTGTGAATGGAATTGTAGGTGGTATAATTCCAAAGGAGTTTATTCCGGCAGTACAGAAAGGATTTGAGGAGGCAATGAAGAATGGTATACTTGCCGGCTTCCCTATTGATTCCATGAAGGTACGTTTGTTCCATGGCTCATTCCACGACGTTGACTCCGATTCGCTTTCGTTTGAACTTGCAGCGCGTCAGGGTTTCAAAGAAGCGGGTAAGCAATGTGCTCCGAAACTTCTGGAGCCGATCATGTCAGTTGACGTTGTGACGCCGGATGAGTACACAGGACCGGTAACAGGTGACCTGAACAGAAGAAGGGGTATCATGAAAGGTATGGATACGAAAGGAACAGCCACAGTGGTAAAAGCAGACGTTCCGCTTTCTGAACTGTTTGGTTATGTAACCGATCTTCGTACCATTACTTCAGGAAGAGCAACTGCCTCCCTTACTTTTGCTCATTATGAGCAAGTACCTCAAAACCTGGCAGACGGCATTATTGCCAAAGTAAAAGGAACAGCAGCTAAATAATCAATAAAATGAATCAGAAAATAAGAATAAAGCTTAAGTCTTACGATCACAACTTAGTTGATAAGTCTTCTGAGAAGATTGTGAAAGCTGTAAAAGCAACTGGGGCTATTGTGAGTGGTCCTATTCCTCTTCCTACTGAGAAGGATAAGTTCACCGTACTTCGTTCTCCACACGTGAACAAAAAGTCGCGTGAGCAGTTCCAACTTTGCACCTATAAGAGACTGGTGGATATCTATTCAACAAGCTCTAAAACAGTAGATGCGCTGATGAAGCTGGAGCTTCCTAGCGGCGTAGACGTTGAGATCAAAGTGTGATAGATGCCTTTAAAATAAAAAAGGAGAGCCCCGAAAGCTCTCCTTTTTTATTTTAAAGGCTGATAGTAAATAATTTAGAAAAGGTTTGTTATAGCAATTGAAAATTTGTTAACTTTGCACTCCCTTAGCAAAACTGAGGGGACAAATTAATAAACATCCATCTTTTTAAAAACAAGTTGAATGCCTGGAATTATCGGTAAAAAAATCGGAATGACAAGCCTCTTCACAGCAGATGGTAAATACACTCCCGTGACGCTTATTCAAGCAGGTCCGTGTGTAGTTACTCAAGTGAAGACAGTCGAGACTGATGGCTACGAAGCTGTACAGCTCGGTTATGGTGAGAAAAAGCTAAAAAGAGTAACGAAAGCGGAAGCAGGTCATTACAAGAAGGCAAATACTTCTCCAAAAAAGAGAGTTGCTGAATTTGATGTGGAAGGCTCTTCTTTTAACCTGGGAGACACAGTAGATGCAAATCTATTTGTAGAAGGTGAGTTTGTGGACGTTGTTGGAACGTCAAAAGGTAAAGGTTTCCAAGGCGTAGTTAAGCGTCACAATTTTGCTGGTGTGGGCGGTCAGACTCACGGCCAGCATAACCGTGCAAGACACCCTGGTTCAATCGGAGCATGCTCCTGGCCATCACGCGTGTTTAAAGGTATGCGAATGGCTGGTAGAATGGGCGGTAACAGGGTTAAGATCCAAAACCTTACTGTTATCCGAGTGATCGCAGAGAAAAACCTATTGGTAGTTAGTGGCTCAGTACCAGGTGCCAGAAATTCTTACGTGTTAATTGAGAAGTAAAATGGAGCTTTCTGTATTAAATATTAAAGGGGAGGATACAGGCAGGAAGGTGACGCTTTCTGATGCTATATTTGGTCTTGAGCCAAATGAGCATGCAATGTATCTTGACGTGAAGCAGTACCTGGCAAATCAAAGACAGGGGACGCATAAGTCTAAAGAACGCGGTGAAGTTGCCGGTTCGACAAAGAAAATCAAAAAGCAAAAAGGCACAGGCGGAGCCCGTGCTGGCAGTTTAAAATCACCTGTATTTATAGGTGGTGGCCGAGTATTTGGACCGAAGCCAAGAAACTATAGCTTTAAGCTCAATAAAAAGCTGAAAGAAGTAGCGCGTTTATCAGCTCTTTCTTTGTTAGCTCGTGATAATAAAGTAGCCTTGATAGAGTCGTTCACATTCGATTCCCCAAAAACGAAGGAATTCGTTTCAATTTTAGGCAACCTGAACTTAACTGGTAAAACATTGGTGGTTTTCCCGGCAGTGGATATGAATGTTGTAAAGTCTGGTAAAAACCTGAAGAAAGTAAAAGTTTCTCAAGCGATGGACCTCAACACATATGACCTGCTGAACACAGAAAAACTAGTGTTGATAGAAGAGTCAGTGAAAGTATTAGAAAACCTCTTTAGCGCATAATTATGAACGTTCTGAAAAGACCACTGATCACAGAAAAGTTTGCTGCCATGAACGAGGTTGGTAAGTACGCTTTTGAAGTAGATAAGAAAGCCAATAAGGTTGAAATCAAAAAAGCAGTAGAGAAGATGTATGGTGTAACCATCGTGAAAGTAGCTACGATGCGATCACTAGGGAAGCTAAAGACAAAATATACAAAGTCTGGTGCAGTGTCTGGCCGTACATCTTTGATTAAAAAAGCAATCGTCACCGTGAAAGAAGGTGAAGTAATAGACTTTTACAGCGGCATATAATTAAGTAGAAATGGCTTTAAAAAAGTTAAGACCGACAACACCGGGTCAAAGATTTAGAGTAGCTCCTGCCTTCGATGAAATAACGGCAACTACTCCTGAGAAATCTTTGTTGGCACCCATCTCAAAATCCGGTGGACGCAATAACTCAGGTAGAATGACGATGCGCTATATGGGCGGTGGTCATAAGAGAAAGTACAGAGTAGTAGATTTCAAGCGCAGCAAGCATGGTGTGCCTGCAATTGTGAAGTCAATTGAGTATGATCCAAACAGAACGGCTCGTATTGCATTACTTTACTATGTAGATGGAGAGAAAAGCTATATCATTGCTCCAGCAGGTTTACAAGTTGGTACTGAGATAGTTTCTGGTTCAGGCATAGCTCCTGAAGTTGGCAACTGTTTACCTCTATCTGATATTCCTCTAGGTACTATCATTCACAATATTGAGCTGCAGCCAGGTAACGGTGGAACAATGGCACGAAGTGCTGGTTCTTATGCCCAGTTAGTAGCGCGTGAAGGAAGATATGCAACATTGAAGTTGCCTTCAGGTGAATTGAGAATGGTACTGGTTAATTGTTTTGCGACAGTAGGAACTGTTTCTAACTCTGACCACATGAACGTTAAGCTAGGCAAAGCAGGTCGTAAACGTTGGTTAGGCAGGCGTCCTAGGGTACGTGGTGTAGCGATGAACCCAGTTGATCACCCGATGGGTGGCGGTGAAGGAAAATCATCAGGTGGACACCCACGTTCACGTAAAGGCTTATTGTCTAAAGGTCTGAAGACTAGAAACAAAAATAAGTATTCTGAAAAGCTTATAGTTAACAGAGGAAAGAAAAAATAAATGGCTAGATCATTAAAAAAAGGGCCTTATATTGACTATAGGCTCCAGAATAAAGTCGATGTGATGAATGAGGCTGGGAAAAAAACAGTTATCAAGACTTGGTCAAGAAGGTCTATGATTTCTCCAGAGTTCGTTGGTCATACATTCGCAGTACATAATGGAAATAAATTTATTCCAGTTTATGTTACCGAAAACATGGTAGGACATAAACTTGGGGAGTTTGCTCCAACACGTAACTTTAGAGGTCATATTGCTAAAAAAGATAAAGGCAAGCGTTAATTATGGAAGCAGTAGCAAAATTAAAAAGTGTGCCTACTTCTCCTCGCAAAATGAGATTAGTAGCTGATTTAGTGCGCGGCAAAAGCGTATCTAAGGCATTGGGTTTATTAAAATTTGAACCAAATGCGGGTGCAGCTCGAATCGAGAAGCTTCTTTTATCTGCTTTATCAAATTGGCAGTTGAAGAATGAAGATGCTCGAATCGAGGATGCCAACCTTTATATCAAAGAGATTTTTGTTGATGAAGGTAAAATGCTGAAACGTCTTCGCCCTGCTCCACAGGGAAGAGGGTATAGAATCAGGAAGAGATCGAATCATGTGACTTTAGTGATTGACAGCATGACTGAAGAGAAACTAGAGAAGCAATCAAAAAAATCTAACAAAGCCAGTAAGTAAGATATGGGACAGAAAGTAAATCCGATCGGTTTTCGACTTGGCATTATTAAAGGTTGGGATTCTAACTGGTATGGCGGCAAAGATTTCGCTGAGAAGCTGATTGAAGACGAGAAAATCAGAAAGTATATTTTAGCACGTATTCCAAAAGGCGGAATTTCTAAAATAATAATCGAGAGAACCCTTAAGCGTATCACCATTACAGTAAATACAGCCCGTCCGGGAGTAGTTATTGGAAAAGGTGGGCAAGAAGTAGATAAAATCAAGGAAGAGCTAAAGAAGTTAACGAACAAGGATGTACAGATAAACATCTTTGAAATTAAGCGCCCTGAATTAGATGCTAAACTTGTTGGCGAATCGATCGCGCAGCAGTTACAAGCTCGTATCTCTTTCCGACGTGCCATGAAGCAAGCTATAGCTTCTGCTTTAAGAGTTGGTGCTGAAGGTATCAAGGTTCAAGTTTCAGGTCGTTTAGGCGGTGCTGAGATGGCAAGAACGGAGCATTATAAGGAAGGAAGAACTCCTCTTCATACTTTACGTGCTGATATCGACTATGCACTTTCTGAAGCACAGACGGTTTATGGTAAGCTAGGTATCAAAGTTTGGATCTTTAAAGGCGAAGTATATGGTAAGAGAGATCTTACTCCAAATGCTGGTTTAGAGAGCAAAGGACCTGGTTCAGCTTCTGGTGACAGACGCGGTGGACGCAAGAAAGCAGAGGGAGCCCCTAAGCGTAAGCGTCGTCAATAATTGTTCTATAACATTATTAAGTATTAGAAAATGTTACAGCCTAAAAGGACGAAATATAGAAAAATGCAAAAAGGCCGCGTGAAGGGGCTGGCTCATAGAGGCAGTACTATTTCATTTGGATCTTTTGCAATCAAATCGCTGGAGGCATCTTGGATCACAAGCCGCCAGATTGAGGCAGCTCGTATCGCGATGACGAGAGCAATGAAACGTGAGGGTCAAGTTTGGATCCGCATCTTCCCTGATAAACCTATTACTAAGAAGCCTGCCGAAGTTCGAATGGGTAAAGGTAAAGGTTCACCTGAGTATTGGGTAGCAGTTGTTAAACCAGGCACTATCATGTTTGAATCTGATGGTGTTTCTATGGAAGTTGCTAAGGAGTCGCTTCGACTTGCAGCGCAAAAACTTCCTGTTAAAACTAAATTTGTAGTACGTAGAGATTACGTTGAGAAATAGTATATGAAAAATGTAGAGATAACAGCTTTATCTTTAGAGGAACTAAAAGAGAAGCTTAACGCTGAGCGCTCCAACATGCAAAATATTCGTTTTGCACATGCTATATCTCCGTTGGAGAACCCGATGAAGATACGTGAGACAAAGCGTACCATCGCCCGTCTTAACACGGAAATTCGTCGTCGTGAAATTGAAGCTAACTCTTAATACTTATTTAGATCATGAACGAGAGAAATCTTAGAAAAGAAAGAAGTGGTAAGGTTGTTAGCAACAAGATGGACAAATCTATCACTGTTATAGTGGAAAGCAGAATGAAACACCCTATGTATGGGAAGTTTCTAAGCAAGTCTACAAAATTCATGGCTCACGACGAGAAGAATGAGTGCAACATAGGTGACTATGTAAGAATTCAGGAAACACGTCCGCTTAGCAAGAATAAAAACTGGCGTTTAGTAGAAATTATAGAAAGGGCGAAGTAAAATGATACAACAGGAATCAAGACTTACTGTAGCGGATAATAGTGGTGCCAAAGAGGTATTATGTATCCGTGTTTTAGGTGGTACTGGCAAAAAGTACGCCTCGATAGGTGATAGAATAGTTGTGACTGTAAAATCAGCCCTTTCTTCTGGAAACATTAAAAAAGGAACTGTATCGAAAGCAGTTATTGTAAGAACAAAAAAAGAGGTTAGAAGAAAAGACGGATCATATATTCGCTTTGATGACAATGCGGCCGTTCTTTTGAATGCTAATAATGAGCCACGCGGTACCCGTATATTTGGGCCGGTAGCCCGTGAACTTCGAGAAAAACAGTTCATGAAAATTGTATCGTTAGCCCCTGAAGTTCTTTAAAACCCTAATTCAGAGAAAGATGAATAAGAAAAAACTTCATGTGAAAACCGGCGACACAGTTAAGGTTATTGCTGGTGATGAACGCGGTAAAACAGGCCGTATTATAGCTGTTAATCTAGAAAAGCAGAGAGTAACAATTGAAGGTTTAAACATGGTGACGAAGCACTCGAAGCCAAGCGCGAAAAACCCTCAGGGTGGAATATCCAAAATTGAGGCACCTATGCATGCTAGCAATGTTGCTTTAGTAAATACTAAAGGCGAAACATTTAAAGCAGGAACAAGGAAGAACAGCGAAGGTAAGACAGAGCGTTACTCTATTAAAACAGGAGAAATTATCTAAAATGGCTACTACAAGATTAAAAGAAAAATATCAGAATGAGGTAGTGCCTGCCCTGAAGGAAAAGTTCCAGTATAAGAACATCATGCAGGTGCCAAAAATTACCAAGATTTCTATTAATAAGGGAATTGGTGCAGCTGTTGCTGATAAAAAACTGGTTGATCTCGGAGTCGAAGAACTTTCTACGATTACTGGACAGAAAGCAGTAGCTACAATTGCTAAAAAATCTGTTTCTAACTTCAAACTTCGTGAAGGTATGCCGATTGGGGCAAGAGTAACCCTGCGAGGTGAGAAGATGTATGAATTTCTGGATCGTCTTCTGACTATCGCTTTACCACGCGTTCGTGACTTTCGAGGTGTAAATGAGAAAGGTTTTGACGGACGTGGTAATTATACCCTTGGTGTCAAAGAGCAGATTATCTTCCCAGAAATTAGCATTGACAAAATTAAGTCTATCTCAGGCATGGACATTACTTTTGTAACAACAGCTAATACTGATGAAGAGAGCTATGAGTTGTTAAAAGCATTCGGGATGCCGTTCACTAACATCAAGAAATAAATTATGGCTAAGGAAGCAGTAAAAGCTAGAGAGCTTAAAAGACAGAAACTGGTAGCAAAGTTCGCGGCTAAAAGAGCTGAACTTAAAGCTAACGGCGATTATGATGCGTTGGATAAACTTCCACGCAATTCATCGGCAGTTAGATTACACAACCGTTGTAAACTGTCTGGTCGTCCTAGGGGATACATGAGAAAATTCGGCGTTTCTCGCGTAGTTTTCAGAGAACTTGCAGTAATGGGAAAAATCCCAGGTGTAACGAAGTCGAGCTGGTAAAATTTTCTTACTATAGTGAGAAAGTAAAGAAGATATTCGTATCTTTGCCGCTCGCTTAGAGTAAGCATTCAATTATTTAAGTGTTTCGGAATGAACTCAGATCCAATAGCAGATTATTTAACTAGGGTGCGTAATGCCATTAAGGCAAACCACAGGATAGTTGAAATACCATCTAGCAAGATTAAAAAAGAGATTACAAAAGTACTGTACGAGAAAGGATATATTCAGAGTTATAAGTTTGAAGATTCTTCAGTACAAGGCACAATTAAAATCGCCCTCAAGTACAACCCTAACACAAAGCAGTCTGCTATTGTGAAAATTGAGAGGATCAGTAAGCCAGGACTTCGAAAGTATGCCGGTAGTGAGTCGTTGCCCAGAGTTCTCAATGGACTTGGTGTAGCAATACTTTCTACTTCTAAAGGTGTGATGACTGAGAAGGAGGCTAGATCACTTAATGTTGGTGGCGAAGTGTTATGTTACGTTTATTAATAGGAGGATAGACAATGTCAAGAATAGGAAAATTGCCGATCGACCTACCTAGTAACATAGATGTTAGCGTCGGAAAAGACAATGTTGTGACCATTAAGGGCCCTAAAGGTTCATTAAGCACTCCAGTAGATAAAGATATTATTGTAAAGACAGAGGATAACCAAATTATAGTTGAGCGTCCTACTGAGCAAAAGCGTCATAAAGCAATGCACGGTCTTTACAGATCTTTGATCAATAATATGATCGTTGGCGTTAGCCAAGGATATACTGAAAAGTTGGAGTTAGTAGGTGTAGGTTATAAAGCTACTGTTCAAGGTGATATTCTTGAACTTGCTCTGGGCTACTCTCACAACATCTTTATGTCTTTACCAGCAGAGGTTTCTGCTACTGCAGTTACAGAAAAGGGAAAGGCACCCGTTATTACACTTGAAAGTAATGACAAGCAGTTGATTGGTCAAGTAGCTGCTAAAATCAGATCACTACGTAAGGTTGAGCCATATAAAGGTAAGGGTATTCGTTTCGTAGGTGAAGTAATCAGAAGAAAAGCTGGTAAGACAGCATCTAAATAACCATCATCATGTCTGCGAATAAAGTAACAAGAAGACTTAGAATTAAGAGAAGTATCAGGAATAAGATATCTGGTACGGCTGAAAGACCAAGATTATCTGTTTTTAGAAGCAATAAAGCAATCTATGCCCAGATAATTGATGATACTACTGGTAAAACATTGGTAGCTGCTTCTTCAGTTAAACTTGATGATGCAAAGGCAAACATAGATACTTCAAACAAAGTAGGAAAAGCAATTGCTGAATTAGCCCTTGAGAAGGGAATTAACCAGGTAGTTTTTGACCGTTCAGGTTATTTATACCATGGTAAAGTAAAATCATTGGCAGAAGGCGCTCGTGAAGCTGGCCTAAAATTCTAAAAATTTATGTTGAAGGATAATATACGAAGCGTTAAGGCTAGCGAAATCGAACTAAAGGAGAAAGTAGTTGCTATAAACCGCGTTGCCAAAGTTGTTAAGGGTGGTAGAAGATTTAGTTTCGCTGCTATAGTAGTTGTAGGTGATGGTAATGGAGTCGTTGGATATGGATTAGGCAAAGCCAACGAAGTAACAGATGCTATAGCCAAAGGTATTGATGACGCAAAAAAGAATTTGGTAAAAGTTCCCGTTTATCATAACACTGTTCCCCATTCTATGGAGGGAAAGTATTCTGGAGGTTTTGTTTTGGTTAAGCCAGCAGCTCCGGGTACAGGTGTTATTGCAGGAGGTGCTATGCGTGCTGTTTTGGAAAGTGCTGGTATAAAGGATGTACTTTGTAAGTCTAAAGGATCATCTAACCCTCATAACGTAGTTAAAGCTACTTTTGATGCACTTTCTAAAATGCGTGATCCTTTAGCTGTTGCACAACAGAGAGGAGTAAATTTACAGAAGGTATTTAACGGTTAAATGAGATGGCTAAGGTTATAATAACACAAATCAAAAGCAAAATTGATAGACCAAAGTCGCAAAAGCTTACTTTACAAGCTCTAGGTCTCGGTAAAATCAGTAGATCAGTAACTGTTGAATTAACACCTCAGATTGCTGGTATGATTAACAAGGTTCATAATTTAGTAGAAGTAAAAGACATTTAAAATGTATTTAAATACTTTAAAACCTGCGGAAGGTGCTGTAAAGACCCGAAAAAGAATAGGTAGAGGCACAGGATCTGGTAGAGGTGGTACTTCTACTAGAGGTCATAAAGGTGCTAAATCACGTTCTGGTTATTCTCAGAAGTCAGGATTTGAAGGTGGTCAGATGCCCCTTCAACGACGTGTTCCAAAGTACGGTTTCAAGAATATTAACAGAAAAGAGTATAAGGGAATAAATATCGACGTTATTCAAGCTTTAGCTGAATCTGGCAATGAGACTGTGTTCAACTTTGAGTACTTCAAGGCACACGGTTTGGTACAGAAAAACGACAAAATCAAGGTGTTGGGCAGAGGCGAGATAAATAAAGCTGTAGAGATACATGCACACGCATTTTCTCAATCAGCAATAGAATCTATTGAAAAAGCAGGCGGTAAATCAGTTGCGATCTAGTTGATATGAAGAAGTTTATAACAACAATTAAGAACATTTGGGCTATAGATGATTTAAGAGTTCGTATATTAAATACTCTTTTATTCATAGCTATTTTTAGATTGGGTTCTTATGTTGTTCTTCCTGGCGTGGACCCTAATCAACTACAAGCTAATACAGGAGGCTTGTTTGGTTTGTTAGATACTTTCCTAGGTGGTGCATTTAGCAATGCATCCATCTTTGCGTTAGGTATCATGCCTTATATCTCAGCATCAATTGTATTGCAGCTATTAACAATTGCTGTTCCTTATTTTCAAAAAATGCAGAAGGAGGGTGAGTCTGGTCGGAAGAAAATCAACCAAATTACCCGAGTTCTAACTATAATTATTACTCTTGCACAGGCTGTTGGTTTTGTAGCCACTATAAATGCAGAAGCGATAGTTATTAACATGACGTTGTTCACAATCACATCTATGATCGTTCTTACTTCAGGCACGATATTTTGTATGTGGTTAGGAGAAAAAATTACTGATAAAGGCATCGGAAATGGTATCTCGATGTTGATAATGATTGGTATTGTGTCACGATTTCCAGGTGCAATTGTGGCAGAATTCTTATCTAAACAACTGAATGGTGCCTTATTACTAATATTTGAGATAGCTGTGCTGTTCTTTGTGGTTATGTCAGTAGTAATGTTGACTCAAGCGATTAGAAGAATTCCGGTTCAATATGCCAAACAGGTAGGAGGTAACTCACTGTACAGCGGACAACGCCAGTTTATACCTTTAAAAGTGAATGCAGCGGGTGTGATGCCTATAATCTTTGCACAATCGCTTATGTTCCTGCCTTCAATGATCGCATCGATTTGGGCGGACTCCAGTGATACAGCAAATTATATAGGATCTACTTTTTCCGATTTTACATCGTGGCAGTATAACTTGGTGTTTGGTTTAATGATTCTTCTGTTCACGTATTTCTATACAGCGATCAGTGTCAACCCGAATCAAATTGCAGATGACTTAAAAAGAAGTGGCGGCTTTATACCAGGTGTTAAACCTGGAAGGACTACTTCTGAATACATTGATACTATATTAACCAGAATAACTTTACCAGGAGCAATATACCTGGCATTGGTTGCGATTTTCCCTTCTATAGCTATGCTTTTAGGTGTGACCAGAGAGTTTTCGCAATTCTTTGGAGGTACATCTTTGATCATTATGGTTGGTGTGGTGTTAGACACTTTACAGCAGATAGAAAGTTATTTATTAATGAGACATTATGATGGCATGATGAAATCTGGTAAGCTAAGAGGCCGAACTGAGAACATTGCCATGGTATCCTAATAGATGATATTTTATAAAACGGAAGAAGAAATAGAGCTAATTCGCCAGAGTGCTTTAATATTAAGTAAAGCGCATGGCGAAATAGCTTTTCTCGTGAAAGAGGGCGTCTCAACATTAGAACTGGACAGACGAGCAGAGGAGTTTATTTTGGATAATGGTGCTACTCCTTCTTTCAAAAACTATAATGGCTTCCCCTTCAGCCTTTGCATTTCAGTTAATTCTACTGTTGTACATGGTATGCCCAGTAAGTATACTCTGAAAGACGGCGATGTTATTTCTGTGGATTGTGGTGTTTTTAAACATGGATTCCACAGTGATTGCGCTTATACGCACGCAGTGGGAAATGTCACTAAAGAAGTTTCTGATTTATTGAAAATAACGCAGGAATCTCTTTACAAAGGCATCGATCATGCTGTGGTTGGAGCAAGGTTAGGAGATATAAGCTATGCGGTACAGCAGCATGCAGAAACTAACGGATATGGTGTTGTAAGAGAGTTAGTAGGTCACGGACTTGGAAGGAACTTACATGAGTCTCCTGAGGTTCCTAACTACGGCAAGCGAGGACAAGGAATTAAATTACAAAATGCACTCGTGATTGCGATTGAACCCATGGTAAATCTTGGTACCAGGCATGTTGTGCAGGAGGAGGATGGTTGGACTATTCGGACCCGAGATAATAAGCCCTCCGCACATTTTGAGCACACGGTAGTAGTGCGGAAAGATAAAGCCGAGATTTTAACAACTTTTGAATATATAGAACAAGCTAAACAACAATAAATGGCGAAACAGTCATCTATAGAGCAAGACGGAACAATTATTGAAGCCCTTTCGAACGCAATGTTCCGTGTAGAGCTTGAAAATGGTCATCAGGTTATAGCTCATATTTCGGGTAAAATGAGAATGCACTACATCAAAATTTTACCAGGCGACAGAGTAAAATTAGAAATGTCGCCTTATGATCTGACTAAAGGGAGAATTGTTTATCGATATAAATAAATTACAATGAAAGTTAAAGCGTCAGTAAAAAAGAGAAGTGCTGAATGTAAGGTTATCCGCCGCAAGGGGAAACTTTATGTAATCAACAAAAAAAATCCAAGATATAAACAAAGACAAGGATAATTAAAAGAGTATGGCAAGAATAGCAGGAGTAGATATTCCGGATAACAAAAGAGGTGAAATAGCTTTGACGTATATTTATGGCATTGGCCGTAACCTTTCTCAAACTATCTTAAACAAAGCCGGGGTGGATCTTGACAAAAAGGTTAAAGACTGGACTGAGGATGAAGCTAATGAAATCCGTAACGTTATAGCTGCTGATCATAAAACAGAAGGCGTTTTAAGATCAGAAGTACAGTTACACATTAAGCGTCTTCTTGATATTGGTTGCTACCGGGGTTTGAGACACCGTAAAGGTTTACCTGTTCGCGGACAGCGCACGAAGAATAACTCGCGCACTAGAAAAGGAAAGCGTAAAACAGTTGCAAACAAGAAGAAGGCTACTAAATAATCATTAATCATGGCTCAGAAAAGAAAAGATAAAGCTAAAAAGCGTGTTGTCGTTGTTGAATCAACTGGCCAAGTACACATCAAAGCTTCTTTCAATAACATTATCATATCTGTTACCAACAACACCGGGCAAGTTATTTCTTGGGCTTCTGCCGGTAAAATGGGTTTCAAAGGTTCTAAAAAGAACACTCCTTACGCTGCACAAATGGCAGCTTCAGATTGTGCTAAGGTTGCTTATGACTTAGGTATGCGCAAAGCTGAGGTTTTCGTTAAAGGTCCTGGTGCAGGTAGAGAGTCCGCCATCCGTACTGTTCAGAATTCTGGCATCGAAGTAACTTCTATCAAAGATGTTACGCCATTACCTCACAACGGATGTCGTCCTCCTAAGCGCAGAAGAGTTTAATTTTTTAAAGTAGATTAAATAAAATGGCAAGATATACTGGTCCTAAAAGCAAGATCTCAAGAAAGTTTAACGAAGAGATTTTTGGCCCAAGCAAAGCATTAAAAAAGAAAAGCTACCCTCCTGGGCAGCACGGAAGAGGACGTCGTAAAAAGCAGTCTGAATACGCTATTCAGCTAGCTGAAAAGCAGAAGGCTAAATACATCTACGGCATCTTAGAAAAGCAGTTTGCGAATCTGTTTCAGAAGGCGCACCGTAAGGGGGGCATTACTGGAGAGAATTTGCTTATCATGCTTGAGTCGCGTTTAGATAACGTAGTATACCGTTTGGGTATTGCTCCAACAAGAAGAGCAGCACGTCAGTTGGTTTTACACAAGCACATCACCGTGAATGGTGAGATAGTGAACATACCTTCTTATAGCTTAAAAGTTGGTGAGGCTGTAGCCGTTAGAGAGAAATCTAAGTCTCTTGAAGCGATCACGACTAGTCTTTCTGTACGTAATGCGCGTCAGTTTAGCTGGTTAGAGTGGAGTGCAGGTGAGATGATTGGTAAGTTGGTAGCTACGCCTGAGCGTGAGCAGATCCCTGAGAAAATCCAGGAGCAGCTAATCGTCGAGCTTTACTCTAAGTAATCAGCTTAATCAATTTTTAACCTTTAACACTGCAAGTATGTCAATATTAGCATTTCAAATGCCAGAGAAAGTTGTAATGGAAAAAGCCGACGACTTTCATGGTTTATTTGAATTCAAGCCGCTTGAAAAAGGTTACGGCGTAACCATCGGTAACGCACTGCGAAGAATTCTGTTATCTTCACTGGAAGGTTACGCAATTACCAGTGTTCGCTTACCTGGTGTACTGCATGAGTTTTCATCTGTTGAAGGAGTGGTAGAGGATGTTTCTGATATCATTCTTAACTTGAAAATGGCTCGCTTCAAGAAGGTGAGTGAGGTGTTAGATGATAAGATTACCATCACAATCAACGGAAAGGACACTTTTAAAGCCGGTGACATCAATAATTTCACTACAAGCTTTGAAGTTCTTAATCCGGATCTGGTTATTTGTCATCTTGATAAGAACATCACTTTAGAAGTGGAACTTACTATTCAGAAAGGCCGTGGGTATGTTCCTGCTGATGAGAACAAGACTGGTGACCAAGTGTTCGGACTGATCTCTATCGATGCGATTTTTACTCCTATCAAAAACGTTAAGTTTAGTGTGGAAAATACCCGTGTAGAGCAAAAGACTGACTACGAAAAATTAGTTCTTGACATACAGACTGATGGTTCAATTCATCCGGAAGATGCCTTAAAAGGTGCTGCCAATATTCTTATTCAGCATTTCATGCTTTTCTCTGACAACACAATGACCTTTGAGACAGCTAAGCCAGAAGAAGAAGAGGCAGTTGATGAAGAATTGTTGCACATGCGCAAAGTTCTAAAGACTTCGCTCCAAGATATGGATTTGTCTGTACGGGCTTACAACTGCTTAAAAGCTGCTGATATTAAAACTCTCGGTGATTTAGTTCAGTTGGATATCTCGGACATGATGAAGTTTAGAAACTTCGGAAAGAAGTCGCTAACAGAACTTGAGAACCTGGTACAGGAGAAGGGCCTTACCTTCGGTATGGATCTTTCTAAGTATAAATTAGAAGAAGAATAATTAACTTACGGCATAATTCCCGATCCCTGATAAGGTTGATTGACGGTATGCCCGTGCACAATACAAATTAATGAGACACGGTAAAAAAATTAATCACTTAGGAAGAACCGCTTCACACAGAAAGGCAATGTTATCCAACCTTGCTTCTTCTTTAATCATGTTCAAGCGCGTTTCCACCACAGTAGCAAAAGCAAAAGCGTTGCGTAAATACGTAGAGCCGCTGCTTACAAAATCTAAAAACGATACAACACATTCAAGAAGAACGGTTTTCTCTTACCTACAGGACAAAGAGTCTATCAAAGAACTTTTTGATGAAGTATCTGTAAAGATTGCTGCAAGGCCAGGTGGCTATACTCGTATTATTAAAACTGGTCACAGACTAGGTGATAACGCTGAAATGTGTGTGATCGAGTTGGTTGACTATAACGAGGATATGCTTCCATCAACTGGCAAAGCTGCTGCTGGAGCTAAGAAGTCTCGTCGTCGTTCTTCTTCTGCTAAGAAAAAAGACACTGAGCCAACTACAACTCCAGAAACTTCCGCTGAAGTTGCCGATTCTAACGAAGAAGCGAAAGATGCAGAATAAGCATTATCATTAAATATTTTTGAAAGGGATACGGCGTCAGTCGTGTCCCTTTTTATTTTTGTATCAAATTGTGACCATGAAAAATAGTACAACCACAGAAGCAATTCTTCTATTAGAAGATGGTACGGTATACAAAGGCAAAAGCTTAGGACGCATTGGCACCACCAGTGGAGAGCTTTGTTTTAATACAGGTATGACGGGGTATCAGGAAATCTTTACGGACCCTTCCTATTTCGGACAAATTGTTGTAACCACCGTTTCTCATGTTGGCAACTATGGGGTGCAACATCAGGAAGTTGAATCAGACCAGGTCCAGATAAGAGGCTTAGTTTGTAAAGAGTTTTCTCACCATTTCTCCAGAAACACGGCAGAAGGTTCGTTACAGCAGTATTTTGAAAATGCGAATATTGTCGGTATCTGTGAGATCGATACAAGGGCCCTTGTCCGCCACATACGCGATAAAGGGGCAATGAATGCCATTATCTCTTCCGCAACTACCGATATTGAGCAACTAGAAAGTATGCTGGCTACGGTTCCCTCTATGGCTGGCCTCGAATTATCGTCACAAGTTAGCACTGCAACTGTTTACGAGATTAAGCCCGAGGCCGTAAAGTATAAGGTGGCTGTTTTGGATTTAGGAATTAAGAAGAACATCATTAACAATTTGGTAAGCAGGGGCTGCGAAGTAAAAGTCTTCCCGTATAATTCTTCATTTGAAACGATGGAAGAATGGAACCCGGATGGATATTTTATTTCAAACGGACCCGGTGACCCAGCTGCAACCACAGATGCTGTAAAAAGCGTTAGGCAAATGCTGGAGAAGCAAAAGCCACTCTTTGGCATCTGCCTGGGCCACCAGGTATTGGCAGAGGCAAATGGCATTGCTACCTATAAAATGCACAATGGGCATCGCGGATTAAACCATCCTGTGAAGAACCTGATAACAGGCCGATGTGAGGTAACAAGCCAAAACCACGGTTTCGTGGTGGATGCCGATCAACTAAGGAACCACCCGGATGTGGAAGTAACGCATATCAACCTCAACGACGACACAATTGAAGGGATTCGGATGAAAACAAAGCCGGCATTTTCCGTTCAATACCATCCAGAGTCATCCCCGGGTCCGCACGACTCGGAGTATTTGTTTGATGATTTTGTGGCACTTTTGGAGCAAAGTAAAAATCAAGTAAAACTATAGTTAAAAAATAAAACGATGAGCATTATAACCGACATTAAAGCCAGACAGATCTTCGACTCGCGCGGAAATCCTACTGTTGAAGTAGATGTAGTTACTGAAAACGGAATCTTAGGACGTGCTGCTGTGCCATCAGGCGCCTCCACTGGCATCCATGAAGCAGTAGAGCTGCGCGATGGGGACAAGGACAAGTATATGGGCAAAGGCGTTTTGCAGGCTGTGAAAAATGTAAACGAAAAGATCACTGAAGAACTGATCGGCTTTCCGGTGTATGAGCAGAACCTGCTTGATAAGATCATGATCGAGCTGGATGGCACGGAGAACAAGAGCAACCTGGGTGCCAACGCCATTTTAGGTGTATCGCTGGCGATTGCGCGTGCGGCCGCGCAGGAGCTCAACATGCCGCTGTACCGTTATGTGGGGGGCGTAAATGCCAACACCCTGCCGGTTCCGATGATGAACATTCTGAACGGTGGAAGCCATGCCGATAATGCCATCGATTTTCAGGAGTTCATGATCATGCCTGTGGGGGCCCCCTCTTTCTCTGAGGCGCTTCGTATGGGCTCAGAGGTTTTCCACCATCTGAAAAATGTGCTGAAGAAAAAAGGACTTTCTACAAACGTAGGGGATGAAGGCGGCTTTGCCCCTAACATTGCGTCCAATGTAGAGGCGATCGAAGTAGTGCTTCAGGCAATAGAAGCGGCAGGGTATAAGCCAGGCGATGATATGATGATTGCCATGGATGCAGCCAGCTCAGAGTTTTATGATTCTGCTTCGGGTAAGTATGTGTTCAAAAAATCAACGGGCGATAAGCTTTCGTCTTCTGAAATGGTGAGCTATTGGAAAGAATGGACGGAGAAGTATCCGATTGCTTCTATAGAGGATGGCATGGCCGAAGACGACTGGGCAGGTTGGAAAGCGCTGACAGAAAAAATCGGCGACAAAGTGCAATTGGTAGGCGATGATCTATTCGTGACCAATGTAAACCGCCTGCAGCAGGGTATCGATCAGGGCGTGGCGAATTCTATCCTGATCAAGGTTAACCAGATCGGTACGCTTACAGAAACAATCAACGCCATTAACCTGGGCATGCGCCACGGCTATAAGAGCGTAATGAGCCACCGGTCCGGCGAAACAGAGGATAACACCATCGCTGACCTGGCCGTGGCGTTGAACACTGGCCAGATCAAGACCGGCTCCGCTTCGCGCTCCGACCGTATGGCCAAGTATAACCAGTTACTTCGTATCGAAGAGGAACTGGGGGAGGTAGCCTATTTCCCGGGCAAGAAGTTCTAAGTAAAGGCTCCATAAAATATTTATGGCTAAGGCTGTGGGTTTTACGACCCACAGCCTTATTTTTGTATAAGTACCTTTATCCAGATCGCCATGTTAAAGCGCATTCCAAAGTTCTTCAAAAGTTTCTACTTTATTACCACCGCGTCATTTCTCGTATGGATGCTCTTCTTCGATTCCAATGATTTCGTGACGCAGTACCAGATGAGTGCCAAGCTGAGCGAACTGGAGGAAGCACGCGCCGATTACCTGGATAAAATGGAGGAGGTGGAGAAGGACCGGAAAGCCCTGATGGGGAATTCGGAGTTACTGGAAAAATATGCCCGCGAAAAATACCTGATGAAACGGCCCAACGAGGATGTGTTTATCGTGGTGACCAAGAAAGATTAAGCGTATACTTTAAATTAAAGCACAAAGGGCTGTTCTTAAGAGCAGCCCTTTGTGCTTTTTACCATTTACAAGTTCTGGATGCGAAATAACTGGCAAGCAATTGATGCTGGGCCGAAAACAAAACCCCTCCCTAAATTTTTTGTAACTTTGTGGCCAGAGCCGCTGCCCAAAGCGGCGGCTTCTTTAAAAGAGATACTATGGCAAAAGTCGCAATAAACCTTTCAACAGGTTCCATACAGCAGGAAGAAGTAATAGTAGGGATAGATCTGGGCACAACTAACAGCCTGGTGGCTTACATCCATCCCGAAGATAAAATACCGATCGCCATCAACGACCAGGGCCGCGGCGCCATCGTGCCTTCGGTAGTGCATTTCACAGATAAGGGCGAAACTGTTGTTGGCAACGAGGCTAAAGAATATTTGCTTACCGATCCGGCCAATACCATCTACTCTGTAAAGCGCCTCTTAGGCAAATCGTACAAAGACCTGGGCGAACACAAGGATTATTTTGGCTATAAAGTGATCGACGACGACAGCGAAGGTCTGGTCAAGATAAAGGTGAAGGATAAGTTTTATTCGCCGATAGAGCTTTCTGCTGAAATCCTGCAGGAACTGAAAGCGCGTGCCGAACACTCCCTTAAAACTCCTGTAAACCGTGCTGTGATCACCGTGCCTGCCTACTTTAACGATTCCCAGCGGCAGGCCACCCGAGATGCCGGAAAACTGGCAGGACTGGATGTGTTGCGCATCGTGAACGAACCGACGGCGGCCGCGTTGGCGTACGGCATCGGCATAGACCCTAACGAGGAGAAAACAGTAGCGGTATATGACCTGGGAGGCGGCACCTTTGATATCTCCATTCTGAGTATACACCAAGGCATTTTTGAAGTACTCTCCACCAATGGCGATACCTACCTGGGCGGCGATGATTTTGACCGCGTCCTGATCAACCACTGGATCCAGGAAAATGAACTGATCGCCGATACCTTGAACCAGGACAAGCAGCTGTCGCAGGAGTTGCGCCTGAAGGCGGAGGAGGCCAAAAAAGCGCTCAGCTCGCAGGAGGTGTTTACCAGTAATGTGCATGGTAAGATCGAGTGCCACATCGAGCGCCATACTTTCGAAACCCTTATTGCCCCAATCGTAGCCCGAACAATGGAGAGTTGCCGCATGGCCATGGCAGATGCCGGGTTGCAGCCAGAGCAGATCGATGCCGTGATCATGGTAGGCGGCTCTACGCGCGTGCCCTTGGTTTACGAGGCGGTGTCGGAGTTCTTTGGCAGGCCCGCAAACAACACGCTGAACCCGGATGAGGTAGTAGCGCTGGGTGCTGCTATACAGGCCGATATTCTGGCCGGCAACCGGAAAGATATTCTGCTGCTGGATGTAACGCCGCTGACATTAGGAATTGAGACCATGGGCGGCCTGATGGACCCGATCATCCCACGCAACTCCAAAATCCCTACAAAAGCCGGGCGCCAGTACACTACCTCTGTCGATGGCCAGATCAACATGAAAATATCCGTATACCAGGGCGAGCGCGATGTGGTGAAGGAGAACCGAAAACTAGCCGAGTTCGATCTAAAAGGCATTCCTGCCATGCCTGCAGGTTTCCCGAAAGTAGATGTGAATTTCATATTGAACGCCGACGGCATACTGAAGGTAGAAGCCATTGAGGTGCGCTCGGGCACAAAGCAGGAGGTAGAGGTGAAACCGCAATATGGCCTCACCGATGAGCAGGTGGAGCAGATGCTCATGGACTCGATGCTGAATGCGAAGGAAGACGTGGCCACACGGATGCAGATAGAGGCGCGCACGTCAGCGGAGCAGATGCTCTACCAAGTGGAGCGTTTTGTGGAGAAGAATAAAGAGCACCTCACAGCCGAAGAAATAGCGCTAACCTCCAAAAACCTGCAGCACCTGAAAGATGTGTTAGCGGGCGGAGGCGACAAAGATGCGATCTATACGGCTGTGGACATACTCGAAGAACAAACCAGTCCATTTGCAGAGCGCGTGATGCAGATCTCGATCAAGCAGGCGATGTCTGGTAAAAAGATCGAATAATAAAATATTACACTACATGCAAAACCCGCTGTGGCTATCATAAGCTGCAGCGGGTTTTGCATGATTAAAGCCCTGGAAAACCGTTTTTACATTTTTACCTGAAACTTCCTGGCTAATTCCTCCAGGTCGCGCTCCACAGGGGCCAGCAGGGGAATACCTTTTTTAAGGCGCTTTTCGGTCATTTCTCTTTCAGGGTCACCGGGTATCAGCACTGCTTTTTCTCCTTTTATTACTTTTGCAGATCGGAACGTGTCAATCCAGTTATCCATGTGTTCCATAAATTCATCGGCAGGCCGGAAAGCATCAATCCGCATGGCTCCTAAAAAGTGCCCGATACCTTCCCCTACGGGGTCTGATGGGGGCTCCAGAAAACTAACAAACGGAGGAACCCAGGGGCCATAGTTGGCACCGGAAAGTACCGCCGAAAAAATGTCGACAATAGCGGCCAGGGCATAGCCTTTGTGGCTGCCATGTACTCTGTCGCTGCCTAAAGGTAAAAGTGCGCCACCTTCTTTCAGCTCATTGGCATTGGTAGAGCGGTCTCCGTCTTTTGTCTGTATCCAGCCGATGGGCGCTTTCTTCTCTTTCCGCTGCAGTATCTCCAGTTTCCCGTTGGCCGCAGAGGCTGTGGCGAAATCGGCCACAAAAGGCGGGTTTTTGGCAGCCGGAATTGCAACGGCAATCGGATTGGTGCCCAGCATTCTTTCCGTGGAAAAGGTGGGGGCTACCAGTGGCGAGGCATTGGTCATGGCAATCCCGATCATGTTAGAGGATAGAGCCTCCATGGCGTGGTAGCCGGCAATGCCGAAGTGGTTCGAATTTCTGACCGATACCCAGCCCGTGCCTACCTGCTTCGACTTTTCGATGGCAATGTCCATGGCGCGTGGCGCGATTACCAGACCCAGCCCACCGTCACCGTCCACGGTGGCCGTGCTTGGGGTTTCGTGCACAATGCGCATCTTGGGCTTTGCATTGATGCGGCCAGCTTCCCATAGGCGCACATAACCGCTTAGGCGCGCCACGCCATGCGAGTCCACGCCTCTCAGATCTGCCTCCAGTAATACTTCCGTGGCAAGCTTGGCATCTTTGGGCGGGCAGCCCATGCGCAGGAATACCTCCTGGGTAAAGTTGAAAAGTTGTTTATAAGGATACATCGTTCTTGGCTTGATCAAAGCGCCAAATTAACAAATAATCGTGAATGGCATGGGTTTATATGCGATACCCCACTTGCCAGTCGCCTAAAAGAAATAAATATATACTTTTTATATACTTTCGGGAACTGGCTGGCATTATGGCCTAGATTTTGACTAGGCTGAATAATGCTATAAGATCTACTGTATGAAAAGAGCATTACTTTTTCTGCCCCTGTTGCTGGCTGCCATAGCAGTGCAGGCACAAACCAAAATAGTTTTCGAGGAAACATCCACGGATGCATTTCTCATGAAGTATGGCGCCGGTTCTGACGGAAGCCAGCAAAACCTGAACACCATCTTTTCGCTGCTGAGCCAGGCCGGTGTGAGTGCGCAGGGCGGCCGACCTTCGCGTAGTCCGGAGTTTACCGTTAAACTGGAGCAGCAGACACGCATAACCGACAATGGCGATAACCTGTTGGTGAAGATAAGCGTGAACCGCGTTGCTGTTTCAGGCGATGTCACGATCAAAGGCTTTGATGTAAGCGAGGTGCTGGTGCCGGAAGAATTGCGCTACCGAGTGGTCTTGCTGAATGCTAAAAATGAGCTTGTGAAAGCTTATACGCACCAGCGTGTGCAGCTGCATGGTAAGGAGCGGACCATGTTCGAGGTAACCCTGCCAGACACTGCCGCCAATCGGCACTACAAGGTAAAGATAGAGGAGAAGCAGGTGCTTTACACCGCAGCCGACGCAAACCGTGTGAAGGCACAGCTAGAACTGATCCGGAGTTATTATGCTGCCGATGCCACTGTGATGCACGCCTTGCAGGACGCCGCAAGCATTCGTCCGGATGATATTGAACGGTTGCCACTGCAGGAACGAAACCTGCGGGAACTGGAAGATTTGGCTGCAAACCTTGCAGATCAGTTCAAGGGAAAGTTAAACCTGGAGCAGCACGACCCACAGCAACTGAACTATAAACTAAGGCAACTCGATGTGGTGTTGCAGGAGCGCCGTCGTGCTATTGAATACGCTTTTGCTACCCTCGATCAGCAGTTCTTTAACCGGGGGATTGGTCTTTTGAAACATGGTAACCGCTCTGCGGCACAGGCCTACTTTGCCAAGTCCATTGATGCCAACCCGCAATTTGCGCCTGCCCACGTGCAACTGGCCCGCCTCGACTTCATGAATGGAAACATCAGAGAGGCAACCAACCGCACGCGCGATGTACTAGCCGGCATGCGCCCCGACCGCGAGACAGCAGCCATCGCCATGACCTTGCTGGAAGAGATCTACGCAGCCCATGTCAGCATAGGCCACAGCCTGACCAACCGCGGAGACTACCATGCGGCCCTGGCGGCTATTGCCGATGCGCGCGAAATATGCACCACCACAAGAGGGCTGCGTTGCAATATCACTGTGCTAAACGATGAGGAGGCGCGAGCCGCCACGGGTGCTTACCGCAGTATGGTAGACAACGGGAAACGGTTGCTGGCCCGCAACGACCTGAAAGAGGCGGAACGCACAGCTGAGGAAGCCTTGGCTTTCCAGCAGGACTATGCAGCTGTACTCAGCCGGGAAAGAGAGGCAACCGAGCTGATGGGGCAGGTGAAGTTTCAGTACTATCTGCAGTACATAGATATGGGGAAGCACTACCTGGGGCAGCAGCAGTATGATGCTGCTTTAGAAAAGTTTGAAAACGCCCTGGATCTGGAGCAACACTATACTTTTAAGCCGGTGCAGGAGTTAGGTATGTTGGCCCAACAGGCTGCCAAACCGATACTGCTCTCGAAACTGGCGGAGGGGTACGCACAGGCGATGCAAAACGACTTGGGAAATGCCCGGCAAACGGCTGCTGCCGCCACCGCTATGCAAAGCCGGTTTGGCCTGCTAACCGATGCCGAGGTGCTGAGCAAGTACAACCTGCTGCGCGAGCGAATAGCTACGCAGGAATGCCTGAACACGCAGGCTGCTTATGACAAACATTATCAGCATGCACAAGCACTGATTGGCGAGAAGAAGTTTATCGCCGCCGATCAGGCCTATCAGGCGGCCCTTAAAGCGGCTCTCGAAAAGCAAGACTGTCATATTGCCACGCTTACAGCCGAAGATGGCCGAACAGCTATAGCGGCGGCGGCTACTTATCAGCGTATGTTGGAGAATGTGGAACGGCACATTGCTAAAAAGCGATATACCGAAGCTGTACAAGAACATAATGCGGCCCGGGCGTATTACCTGGCAAACAATGTGAGCAAGTTTGGCCTCGATCATATCTCACTTTACAACTATGCCAAGGGCAACCAGAACGAGAGGTTCACGGCGCATGTGGTGGCTTACCTGGCAAGTATAAACGAAGAGCAGGTTGCGGTACAACTCCTGACCTCCCTGCTGGACAGAAACTATGCCAGGCGTAAAACCAAGCAGGTGCAGGAGCAGTTGGGCAAGCAGCTGGCTTTAAAAGATGCGGCACAGAAGCCAGATAAGACAGCAGACGTATTGGCCGCGCAGTATACCCAAAATCACAAAGGGCTGAAGAAGCTAAGAAAGGCTTACGAGAAGGAGCGCAAGCGGCTGGCAAAGCAAAGCTGATCTATACTAGCCCTTATCTAAAACAAGAGCGCCTGCAGGTTAATTTGCGGGCGCTCTTGTTTTACAGAGAATTTAAGGCCTGTTGC
This sequence comes from Pontibacter sp. GD13, assembly GCF_058216355.1. Classification (NCBI taxonomy): domain Bacteria; kingdom Pseudomonadati; phylum Bacteroidota; class Cytophagia; order Cytophagales; family Hymenobacteraceae; genus Pontibacter; species Pontibacter sp. GD13. Next base: position 60,815 of record NZ_JBYZMQ010000008.1, on the reverse strand, counting down.
AGCACACCCTCTTTCAGGGCATAGGCAGATACGCGTATCTCCTGCAGGTTATACTTTTGCAGCACGAAATCCACCACTATACTTGCCAGCACGATCATATCCACGCGCATGGGCAGCATACCCGGAATGGCCAGGCGTTCCGCATGGTTTTTCTGCAGCAGCGCTTCATGGATGCGGTAAAAAGCATCTGGTTCTAAAACAGAAGCGGCTGGTTGCACCTGCTGGCGTGAGGCATCGCCTTTGCTTAAAGCATCAATATCGCACAGGGTATCAAACGTGCCAGAGGAGCCGATAAGCACAGCGGGTTTATACTTTGCCACGGCCTCGGTAAGGGGCTGCAGTTTCTCCTGCAGGTAGTCTTTCTCGGCGGTTATACTTGCGGCAGGGATAGGGTCCTGGGTAAAGAACATATCCATCAGGCGCTGCGCCCCAACCTCAAAACTCTGCTTCCAAAAGATTTCCTGTGCATTACAGAGGATAAACTCCACGCTACCGCCACCAATATCCATGATCAGTGCAGTTCTGTTATCCAGCACACCCGCTGAGCGCACCCCGTAGTAAATCAGCTCTGCTTCTCTTGCGCCGTCAATTACCTCCACGGCAATGTCTGTCTGCTTAAAAACATCCTTCACAAAGTCATCGCCGTTCGCAGCGTTTCGCACCATGCTGGTGGCCATGGCCCGCACAGTTTCAACGCCATAGGCATCTATCTGCTTCCTGAAATCTTTCAGGGTGCTAATGGCCCTTTCGTAGGCCTCAGGTGCAATCGTGCCGTTACTAATGCCGCCTTGCCCCAATCGCACCGGCACTTTTGTCCGCACAAAATCATGTAGCTTCCCATCTTCATCTATTTCTGTAATAAGCAGGTGGAAAGTGTTGGTACCCATGTCGATTAGTGCAAGGCGGTTTTTCATGAGATTGTTATTTGCTAATTGTTGATTACTTAAAATATGGCGCAAGTGTTAAGCGGTAGCGTCACTTGTGCCTGTTCATGATGGCAAGTCTTCAGACTTGGGAAAGTATAAAGTATGGCTCACAGAAGACCGAAGACTTCCTCTAATTATTGGTCACAAGTGACGCTTCGCTTCACGCTTGCGCCAGGAAAGGTTATGGTTTAGAATTAGTGATGTATGTTGTGCTTACATAACCAGTTAATTTAATGAAGCCTGATGGGTGTTGAGGATAGTACTTTGCCGTAGAATTATATTTTGCATTGTAGTATGATGCCAATGGGTCATTATAATGTGATACTTCAACTTTAGCCCAATCTGAATTAATAAATTCAATTATTTCGACCATCTCACCTTGCTTTATTGCTTTCAGGATTTGAGCGGATGTGGAAGGGTCCTTTCTTAAGTTTAAGCTATTTGAAGTGACATAATAAAATTTTGCTCTTCTTTCTGCTTCAGCTTCAATTAATCGTCGTCGATGTCGCTCTAAAATGTCTTCAAATTCTTCATCTTCATTTGAAGATTCCGCTAATGTTAAATAGTTGTAAAGAACATAACCAATTTTAGTTTTATTTGAATTGTCTCTCTTATCAAAATATCTAATATTTATTTTAGCCCAAGAGTTATTATACTTTTCAACGAACTCAACATAATCGCCAGAAGTCAACTTATATATTGTGGGGTCATAAGTTGATAAACCAGAGTATACGTTTAAATAAGATGTATTTACTCTATAAGCATTATGGCCATAATAGTTCTTTAAATAAGTATCAACATTTCCTGTAGCAGTTTTACCGGTATAAGGATTAGTATTACCAGGAAAACTCCAATTATTATATGGATTACCATCAGGATTGGAACGCATATGAGGTTTAACATAAGTTCCATCTTTGCGATAATAACCTTTAACACTTACTTGTGCGAATGATATAAGTGTAGTTAAAAACAAAGAAATTAGTAAAAGTATCTTTCTCATAGAATTATTAAATCAAATGTTAATATATAATAATTATTATATATATTATATATAATGTGTTGAAATAAATATTGAAATACTTTACCTTCCCACCGAGGTAAACCTAAAGAAAGTCCCCAGAGGTAATCTGCGCTTACCGCTATCCAGCAAGTATAACTCGCCCAGTTCCTCATGCTGCACCAGCTCCCCAAACGTATCGAGCATCAGGTTTTCTAGTACCATCGCCGAGAAACCCATCGAGTACAGGTTTATCAGCAGGAAATAATCGGTGCCGTCCAGCATCTCGCGGCAAAGCTTGATCATCTCATTCAATTCGTTCTCCAACTGCCACTTTTCATTGTTGGGTCCGCGGCCGTAGCTGGGAGGGTCCAGAATAATGCCGTTATACTTGTTGCCACGCTTCACCTCGCGCCGGGCATACTTCATGGCATCTTCCACAATCCAGCGCACATTGTCCAGGTTGCTGGCCTCCATGTTGTCGCGGGCCCAGAAGTTCACCTGCTTAATGGAGTCGAGGTGGGTAACGTCGGCCCCTGCTGCTTTGGCGGCTAGCGTGGCGCCACCGGTGTAGGCAAACATGTTCAGTACTTTGGGCTGCGGCGTTTTGAGGTGGCGCGTAGTGTCGTAAATAAACTTCCAGTTACTGTCCTGCTCCGGAAAAATGCCCACATGCTTAAACGACGACAAACCCAACCGAAAGCGAAGTTTCAGGTCGTTGTAGGTGTAATTGATGAACCACTGCTCCGGCATTCCCTGCTTCAGTTTCCACTGGCCTTTTTCCTGACTGCCTTTGTCGCGGGTAAACACGGCATTGGCCAGGCGATGCCACTCCTGCTCCGGCAAGTGCTTGTCCCAGATGGCCTGTGGTTCGGGCCGGGCTACAAAGTACTCGCCGAAGCGCTCCAGCTTTTCAAAATTTCCGGAATCAACCAGCTCGTAGTCAGCCCAGTTTTCTGTAGTTAAAAAGGAATACATATATTTGTTGTTTATTTCAGGCTTCATGCCGCATCAAGGCAAAAGTACTCAATATCCGCTTAACCTTAAAAAGGCACGCAGCCGCAGATTTTTTTGTTACATACACATGGCAATTAGCTTTTACAAATATCAGGGTACCGGCAACGACTTTATTATGGTCGATAACCGGAAGCTGAGTTTCCCGGCCGAAGACGAGGCATTGGTAAGGCACCTCTGCAACCGCCGGACAGGCATTGGGGCCGACGGGCTTATTCTGCTGCAGGACCACCCGGACTACGATTTCGAAATGGTATACTTCAATGCCGACGGGCGTTTGGGCTCCATGTGCGGCAACGGCGCACGTTGCACAGTCCGTTTTGCCCGCAATTTAGGTGTGATAGAGGATGTGGCCTGTTTTTTGGCTGCCGATGGCGAGCACCAGGCCAGCGTGGAGCGCGACCTGATTCAGCTTAAAATGAACGATGTGCAGGGCATAGAGCAGATCGGGAACGATTATTACCTGAGCACCGGCTCGCCGCACTATGTGCGCTTTGTGGATGACGTAGAAGATTTCGACGTGAACGAGCAAGGCCGCGCTGTGCGCTATAACGATCGGTTTACAGGCAAAGGCACAAACGTGAACTTTGTACAGCGCCTCTCAGACAGCGAGATATTTGTACGCACTTACGAGCGTGGCGTAGAAGATGAAACCCTCTCGTGCGGCACTGGCGTAACAGCCTGCGCACTGGTGGCTGCCCTAAAGGGTTTTGAAAGCCCCGTTAAAGTGAAAACCCTGGGCGGAGAGTTGGAAGTAGCCTTTGAGCAGGAGGGGGAGGGGTTTAAGTATATTTACCTGATCGGGCCGGCCAAGCAAGTGTTCACCGGCTCTTGCTCATTTGTTCCGGCCTAGCTGCTGCCCGCGTGTTTATAACCACTGGCCATACTTCGCTTCGGGCACTGGAGCCCACCGATCTGGAATTTCTGTATACCCTGGAGAACGATGCAACCGTATGGCAGGCTGGCAACACCTTAACGCCCTACTCCAGATTTGTGCTGGAGGCCTACCTCGAAAACGCCACCCTCGATATTTTTACGGTAAAGCAGCTGCGGCTAATGGTCTGTAATGCACAGAAACAGGCCGTGGGCGCCATCGACCTATACGATTTTGATCCCCTGCACCGCCGCGCGGGCATAGGCATAGCAGTGGCGGCTGCACACCGGAACAACGGCCATGCCGCCGAGGCCGTCTCCTTGCTGTTGCAGTATTGCAGGCATACCCTGCAGCTGCACCAGGTTTACTGCTCCGTGTCGTGCGGCAACCCGCAAAGTATAAGCCTGTTCAGCAAAGCCGGGTTTGTGCAGGCAGGCACCCGCCGAGAGTGGCTGAAAACTGCCGAGGGCTGGCAGGATGTGGTGGAAATGCAACTGATTTTCAGTTAGTAGCCTGCCACAATGCCACGGCAAAGGGATGAACGCCCCATCCGGTTAAGGAGAAATGAGATAGATAGTAATAACACTATACTGTTTCGGTAATTATGGCAGATAACCAGACAGGCTATTATTCTGGTATTGTTTTAGCACTGAGACTTAGATATATCGAAAAAACAGGTATTTTTGACGATATTGTAAACAAAGGATTTCAATTAAGAACAGCATATACTTATGTTTGATTTTTTCGGTAAAACCGTTGCGAAACTATTCGGAACCAAATCCGACAAAGATATAAAGGAGGTACTGCCTTATGTATCTAAAGTTAATGAAGAATACGCGAAGTTAAGCAGCCTTACGGATGATCAGTTGCGAAACAAAACCGCCGAGATCAAAGGCATTATTGATGAGCGCCTGAAGCCTATTGATGATAAGATAGCCGCCTTGCACAAGCGTATTGCCGATGAGCCTGAGCTTAACATCGTACAGAAGGAGAATATCTTTACCGAGATAGACGAACTGGAGAAAGAACGTAACAAAGACCTGGAAGTAGTGCTGATGGAGGTGCTGCCAACCGGTTTTGCCATTGTAAAAGAGACTGCCCGCCGCTGGAAAGAGAATGGCCAGCTGGTGGTAACCGCCACCGACATGGACCGCGACCTGGCTGCCCGCAAACCAAACGTGCAACTGGACGGCGAAAACGCTGTTTGGGCGAATAGATGGCTTGCCGCCGGCAACGAGATTATCTGGGATATGCTGCACTACGATGTGCAGCTGATCGGTGGTATAGTGTTGCACCAGGGTAAAATTGCCGAGATGGCCACAGGCGAAGGTAAAACACTGGTGGCTACCCTGCCTGCCTACCTGAATGCCCTGGCCAAGCGTGGCGTGCATGTGGTTACGGTAAACGATTACCTGGCCCGTCGCGACTCAGAGTGGATGGCGCCTTTGTTCGAGTTCCACGGCCTCACGATCGACTGTATCGACAAGCACCAGCCAAACTCCGAAGCGCGCCGAAACGCCTATAAAGCAGACATCACCTACGGTACAAACAACGAGTTCGGCTTCGATTACCTGCGCGATAACATGTCGCGCGAGCCACAGGACCTGGTGCAGCGCAAGCACCATTACGCCATGGTAGATGAGGTGGACTCCGTTTTAATTGACGATGCCCGTACGCCCCTGATCATTTCCGGCCCTGTGCCACGCGGTGATGAGCATGAATTCTATGAGCTCAAGCCACGCATTGCCATGTTGGTGGAGGCACAGCGCAAAGTAGTATCCAACTTTCTTACCGAGTCTAAGCGCCTGATTAAAGAGGGCAATACGCAGGAGGGCGGTCTGTCCCTGTTCAGGGCTTTCCGCGGGCTACCCAAGAGCAAGCCCCTGATCAAGTTCCTGTCCGAAACCGGTAACCGCGCCATCATGCAGAAAGTGGAGAACCATTACCTGCAGGATAACTCACGCCAGATGCCGGAGGCCGACGAGCCGCTGTACTTTACCATCGACGAGAAGCACAACCAGATCGAGTTAACCGAAAAAGGAATTGACCTGATCACGGGCCAGGGCGAAGATCCAAATTTCTACATCATGCCGGACATCGGCACCGAAATCGCCAATCTGGAGCAGGACAAGAGCCTGTCGCATGACGAGCTGCTGCACGCCAAGGAAAAACTGATCGCCGATTTCCAGGAGAAATCAAAGCGCATCCACACCATCAACCAGTTGCTGAAGGCTTATACTTTGTTCGAGAAAGACACAGAGTATCTCGTTACGCCGGATAACAAGGTAAAGATCGTGGACGAGCAGACAGGCCGTGTAATGGAAGGCCGCCGTTATTCCGATGGCCTGCACCAGGCCATCGAGGCAAAGGAGAACGTGAAGGTAGAAGATGCTACGCAGACCTACGCCACCGTTACGCTGCAGAACTACTTCCGAATGTACCACAAGCTTTCCGGTATGACGGGTACGGCCGAAACCGAAGCGGGTGAATTCTGGGATATCTACAAACTGGATGTGGTGGTGATTCCGACCAACCGCCCGATTGCCAGAAAAGATGAGCACGACAAAGTATACAAAACCGTGCGCGAGAAGTATAATGCTGTGGCCGACGAGATCGTGGAACTGACCGAGAAGGGACGCCCGGTGCTGGTGGGTACAACTTCCGTTGAAATTTCGGAGCTCCTGAGCCGTATGCTTACCCTCCGTAAGATCAAACACCAGGTACTCAATGCCAAGATGCACCAGAAAGAGGCCGAGATTGTGGCTGAGGCTGGTAAACCCGGTACGGTAACCATCGCTACCAACATGGCGGGTCGTGGTACCGATATTAAACTCGCCCCTGAGTCGAAGGCGGCAGGCGGTTTGGCCATTGTGGGCACAGAGCGCCACGAGTCGCGCCGCGTTGACCGCCAGTTGCGTGGTCGTGCCGGCCGCCAGGGCGACCCGGGTTCCTCGCAGTTCTTCGTGAGTCTGGAGGATAACCTGATGCGTTTGTTCGGCTCTGACCGTATCGCGCGCCTCATGGACCGCATGGGCCTTGAGGAAGGAGAGGTGATCCAGCACTCGATGATTACCAACTCTATTGAGCGGGCACAGAAGAAAGTGGAGGAAAACAACTTCGGGCAGCGTAAGCGCCTGCTGGAGTACGATGATGTGATGAACGCACAGCGGGAGGTGGTGTACAAGCGCCGCCGGAACGCCCTGTACGGAGAGCGCCTGGAGCTGGATATCTGGAACATGATCTATGATATCAGCGATGATGTGATCGTGAACTACAAGAACATCGGCGATTACGAGAACTTCCAGCTGCACGTGCTGCGCGTATTCGGAATAGAGTCCTCGATCACAGAAGATGAGTTCAAGTCTGTGCAGGCAAATCAGCTGTCGGAGCGCTTATACAACGAGGCGCTGAACCATTACCTGGAGAAAAACAAGAACACGGCCGCCCAGGCATACCCGATCATCACAGACATCCACCAGAACCGTGGGCCGATGATCGAGAACGTGGCCGTTCCGTTCACAGACGGCAAGCGCCAGGTAGCCGCCGTAGCCAACCTGACCAAAACCTATGAGTCCAAGGGCAACGAGCTGCTCCGCTCCATGGAGAAGATCATTACCCTGGGCACCATAGACCAGGCCTGGACCGAGCACCTGCGCCAGATGGATGATTTGAAGCAGTCGGTTCAGAATGCCGTTTACGAGCAGAAAGACCCGCTCCTGATCTACAAGTTTGAGTCATTTGAACTGTTTAAGCGCATGATCGGCAAAGTAAACGAGCAAACGATCGAGTTCCTGTTCCATGCGTTTATCCCGGTACAGGCGCCGGAGCAGGTGCAGGCCCCGCGTCCGCAGCAGATGCCAAAGCCGCCGGTGCTTAAGGAGCAGAAGCAGGAAGTGCATTCGTCCCTTGAAAATCAGTCGGGCCACACCTCGGCCCCGGCAGCAGAGCCGGAGCGCATTATGCCAGCGCATTCACAGAAAGTTGCCGGGCGCAACGACAGGGTGAGTGTGCAGTACATGGATGGCCGTGTGGTGAAAGATGTCAAGTTTAAGACTGTAGAGGCAGATCTGATGCACAACCGCTGCATCCTGATAGAAGAATAAAAACAAGCCGCCACACCCGGTCCGGCGTGTGGCGGCGCCCAATATTTGTATGATACCGACGGAGGATGTAGGATGAAATTACCTTTCGTCTTATGTCCTTTGTCTTTTAACTACGATTATGGCCGGAGAAGAAATTGCTTCCTACATAGACCATACCTTGCTGAGGCCGGAGGCAACGGCTGCGCAAGTGTTACAGCTTTGCGATGAGGCCCGTAATTACGGTTTTGCAGCCGTGTGCATCCCGCCCTGCTATGTGCAGCAGGCCAAAGAGCGCCTGGGGCCCGGGGCATTGGTGAAACTGGCCACAGTGGTCGGCTTTCCGCTCGGTTACCAGCACCCCAAGGTTAAGTTTCTGGAAACCCACCAGGCCATTGCCGATGGCGCCGATGAGATTGATGTGGTGATGAACATCTCCGCGTTTAAATCAGGTAAATACGAAGAGGTAGCGAATGAGCTCAGCGACCTGGCCAAGTTTTGCCACCTGAAGGAGGCCACGTTGAAGGTGATCATTGAAACGGCGCTTTTAACGGAAGAGGAAATTATAAAGGCCTGCCAACTGTGCGCAAGCGCCGAGGTGGATTACGTGAAAACATCCACAGGTTTTGCCTCAGGCGGGGCAACCGTAGAGCATGTAAGGCTCATGCGCCGCTCATTGCCAAGCACCATGAAAATAAAGGCGGCCGGCGGCATACGAACACTGCAGGATGCGGAAGCGTTAATTAAAGCCGGTGCCGACAGAATAGGATGTTCCGCCAGCGTTAACATTGTAAACTATGAATAGAATTACCACCCTCTTGCTCGCGCTTGCGCTGCTGTTTTCTACTGCCTGCGCCTCCTCGGTAGGGAAGGGAACCCGAAAGACAGATGCCGGCAAAACCACCTCCGGCAAAGAGAAGGTAGCCGAGGACCTCAGTGTGTTCCGCCCTACCTACACGGTGCCCGAAGCCGAGGCGACAGCCCCCGTGGCACCCACGCACCATGTAAATGAGCGCGTTGCGGTGCTGATGGATACAGTGGCCAGTGTGAACAAGAATATCAAGTATGCGCAGGGGTACCGGATTCTGGCCTACAACGGCTCGGAGCGGCAGACTGTCATGAACCTGCGCCGTTCCATTATTTCCAGAGTGCCAGACGTAAAGGATTACCTGACTTACCAGCAGCCGAACTTCCGTTTAAAAGTAGGTGATTTCTTTAGCCGGATAGAGGCGCAGCAGGTGCTGAACCAACTGTCAGACCTGATCCCGAACGCCCAGATCGTGCAGGACCAGATCAACATCGACAAAAGCTACTAAACCGGCACACAGAAGCCTCCCCTGAGTATAAACAAGCAAAAAGCGCTGCGCCCAAACCGGGCCGCAGCGCTTTTTGCTTGTTACCATTCCATTTAGTTAGTACCTTGTTTCATACTTGCCCTGGCAATAAAACCGGGTAATAAACAAGCATACTTTCGCATCAGCCTATACATGAGTGTACTCGATAAAATAAAGCAACTGGCTAAAACCTATGCCCCGGACACGGTGCGGCTGCGCCGCCACCTACACGCCAATCCGGAGCTGTCGTTTGAAGAACATAACACCGCCGCGTTTGTAAAGCAGACGCTGGAGAGCTTTGGCATTGCGGCTGAAAGTATGGCCGGTACGGGTGTGGTGGCCCTGATCAGAGGCAACAACCCCGAGAAAAGGACGATTGCCCTGCGTGCCGACCTGGATGCCTTGCCTATTAAAGAGGCAAATGAGGTAGATTACAAATCCAGAAACGCAGGAGTGATGCACGCCTGCGGCCACGATGTGCATACCGCGTCGGTGTTAGGCACAGCCCGCATTCTGCAAGATCTTAAAGCAAGTTTTGAAGGCACTGTAAAGCTGATCTTTCAACCCGGCGAAGAGAAGTTTCCGGGAGGAGCCTCCATCATGATCAAAGAAGGCGTGCTGCGCAACCCGGCGCCTGCGGGCATCGTGGGCCAGCATGTGTTCCCGATGCTGCCGGCAGGTAAAGTGGGTTTCCGTCCGGGCATGTACATGGCCAGTGCCGATGAGATCTACATCACGGTAAAAGGAAAGGGCGGCCATGCTGCCATGCCCGAAATGAACATCGATCCGGTGTTGATCGCCTCCCACCTCATCGTGGCCCTGCAGCAGATTATTAGCCGCCATGCCAGTCCCAAGGTGCCTTCGGTGCTTTCGTTTGGCAAAGTAGAGGCCCGGGGCGCAACCAACGTTATCCCGGACGAGGTAAAGCTGGAAGGCACCTTCCGGACCATGAACGAGGCGTGGCGGAAAGAGGCTCACCAGAAGATCAAACAACTAGCATTAGGCCTTTGCGAGAGTATGGGCGGCAGCTGCGACATCGACATTAAGTTTGGCTACCCTTTCCTGAAAAACGACCCGGACCTGACCCAGCGCGCGCGCACCGCAGCAGAAGCTTACCTGGGCAGCGACAACGTGGTAGACCTGGATCTGTGGATGGGGGCCGAGGACTTTGCCTATTACTCACAGGAGGTACCCGCCTGCTTTTACCGGCTGGGCACACGCAACGAGGAACGTGGAATTGTTTCGGGTGTGCATACCCCCACTTTTAACATAGACGAGGCGGCGCTCGAAACCGGCATTGGCCTGATGGCATACATCGCGCTGCAGGAACTAAGCGCTGAACAGTAAACCACGATGAAGCACTTCGTAACTGTTTGCCTTTTTAGTTTGCTCCTGTTTGGTTGCAAGCGCAATTCGCAACCCGATGCAAACACAGTTACGACTGTGCCAGCCCGGTCGCAACTGCTAGCCAGGCAAGTGAAGCTGCATGCCTTTTCTGAGCCTGCTAAACAGGATACTTTTAAGATCACTTTGGTTGGAGATTCCATGCAAACTGCCACCGCCACGCTGGAAATAATCAGCAGCGCGGGCAAATTACTGTACAGCAACAGCTTTGAAGCGAACTACCTGCTCAACTATGATCTGCCGGAAAATGCGACGGAGGAACAGAAGCGGGAGTTTATACTTAACCGAATAGAGCATTTCTTCCGTGACGACAATTTTAAGCGTCCCGCCATTGCAGCCGACATGGCTTTCGACGCGAACTATAGCTCCAGGCCTATCTGGGAGGAAGTAAAAACGGACCCGAACGCCATTGGTTTCCATTATCTGCTGGGCAAGGAGGACGGACGCTGGCTGGCTTATTCGGCTACACGGAAAGAAGTGGTGCTTTACTTTAATTGTTGTTAAGGCAAGTATGAAAATGCGCTATTTTATATTCCTGCTACTTTTGCCGCTCTTTGCCCATGGGCAAAGTAAAGTAACCGCGCCGGCAGCTGTTTGGCCAGCTTTCCAGTTAAGTTATGGCGTGGGTGAGGAGGGAACGCTTTTCATCCAAACCCAGTACCGCATCAACACAGACAGCCGCTTCAACGATCTGAAAGCGGAAGGCATACTGAGTAATTTTGAGCGCATAGAACTGAGCCTGGGTTACGAACATGCTATCACCGACCATTGGCGGGCAGGTGCTACCCTGCGCTATGCCGCCGAAGACTTTCCTACAACGCTGTTCTATACCTCTTTCCTGCGCCATGCCGGGAACGTGAGTAGTCTATACTTCAACAAGCAGCTTACCTTTGAGTATGTCAACCAGGAGGCGCAGGCCCCTTTCGGGCACCTGAACATAATGGCAGTGCTCGGTAAGCGTTTCCCAATTAAGCAAGATTTCGTTACCCCCAGCATCGGTTACGAGGCCGTACGTCTCATAAATTTTGGCGAAGCGCAGAATGGCGGGGCCTCAAATCGCTTCTTCACCCGCACGCAGTTACGTGCAAGCCTGACCTACGAACTGACAGATAAGCTGCGTATCAATCCATACTTCATGCGGCAGACAGATTATTATTATGTGTTGGTATTGCCGGTGTACGACGAGCAGGGAAAGCTGGTAACACAGGGCTATACCACGAAGCGAAACCGGGTATCACCAATCCTGGGCCTGGAGATAAAGTATGCCCTGCATGGCGCTGTAAAAACTGCCAGTATTGCATATTAATAAAACTGTAACTGTTAATGTGTCAGGTGTTTACGTGTTGAATAATTTTTTTTAATGACATTATTTCACGATTAATCAGGATTTTGTAAGTGGTATAGTTTTTACAGGTGCATAGGTAGGAATCAAATTTTTAAACCTAAAACTATATAGCTATGGCACTAACAAGATATGAAGGCATGCAGGAGCGAATGGCTCAGCCAAACACGACATTCAGTTCTATGCTCGACAGATTCTTTAACGATTCTGTCAACTCCAGGTATATGGCTGATTTTACACCGCATGTAGATGCCTGCGAAACTGAGAAAAGCTACGAGGTGGAAATAGCCCTGCCAGGCGTGAAAAAAGAGGATATCAACATTGATTTTCAGGAAGGCAGGTTGACCATAACAGGCGAGAGAAAGTTTGAGAATAAAGAAGACAATAGGAAGTACCATATGGTGGAGACACAATACGGATCTTTCAGCAGAACCTTCTACCTGCCTGACAAGGTAAACCCTGACAAAATTTCAGCACAATTCGAAGATGGTGTTTTAATGGTGTCTGTACCCAAGGATGAGCATAAGACTATGAAAAGACAAATAAGCATTTCCGATTCGGGCAACACCAAGAAGAAGAATACAGAAGAGAAGGCAACAAAAGGTAAAGGAAACACTAAATAGCACGAACAATTACAAACAAAAAAGAGGCTGGTAGTTTGGCCTCTTTTTTGTTTACATCTTGTTATAGCGAATTAAGGTATCAGGGTAATCTATACTACCGTATACTATAGAAGCGTTTGTTTGGTAAGGCTAAACTACCAATCTGATAATTAGTATTTAAAACATAAATCACCTACATGAAGACTAAACAGTTTATCGTTGGCTTAACACTTTCTGCCCTCTTGGGTGGTGGTGTTGCCGTGGGTAGCTATAAGTTGCTCGAAGACGAAACGAGAGCGGATGCAAAGGAAGAAGTGTACCCAACGGTGCGCTATACCAGCGACATGCGCAGCAGCGAGGCCATTGTGCCTGAAGGACTTAATTTTGTAAAGGCGGCGCAGGTTTCTACGCCGGCTGTAGTGCACGTCATGACGGAGTACAGTGCCAGTCCCACGCAGAGGAATGGCAGCCCCATGGACCCGTTTCTGCGTGAGTTTTTCGGTGATGGGTTCGGAGAGCGTGTGCCACGCGGTCCGCAACTAGGCTCCGGCTCCGGTGTGATCATTGCGGCCAACGGTTACATCATTACCAACAACCACGTAATAGACCAGGCCGATAAAATTGAAGTAGTGATGGACGACAAGCGCAAGTTTGAGGCCACGCTGGTAGGCACAGACCCTACCACCGACATCGCCCTGATCAAAATCAACGCCGAGAAGCTGCCAGCCCTGCGTTATGGAAACTCCGATGATCTGCAGGTAGGGCAATGGGTACTGGCGGTGGGTAACCCCATGAACCTGACCTCTACAGTAACTGCCGGTATTGTAAGCGCCAAAGGCCGAAACATTAACATATTGCGTACCAGCCAGAACCGCGACCTCAGCATAGAGTCCTTCATTCAGACGGATGCGGCTGTGAATCCGGGTAACTCCGGTGGCGCACTGGTTAACCTGAACGGCGACCTGGTAGGCATTAACACGGCTATCGCGTCGCAAACGGGCTCCTTTGCCGGTTATTCGTTTGCCATTCCCTCGTCTATCGTCAGTAAAGTGGTAGATGATCTCTTGAAGTTCGGTGAGGTGCAGCGCGCCTTGTTGGGTGCCACCATTCAGGAAATAGATGCCAACTTTGCCAAGGAGAATAATATTAAAACGCTGAACGGGGTGTACATTGCCGGTGTGGAAGAAAACAGCGGCGCCAAAGATGCCGGCTTGAAGCAGGGCGATGTGATCACGGCGGTAAACGATATTCGCGTGGCCAAGTCATCGCAGTTGCTCGAGCAGATAGCCCGCTACCGACCTGGTGACAAAGTAAAGGTAGATTACTTGCGCGCCGGTAAAGAACGGAATGCCACCGTTACCCTTAAAAACATAAATTACAGCACCGAGTTAGTGAAACGCAGCAATGCAGAGCCCGCCAGATTCGAAGGTGCCACTTTCGTGCCTGTCACCAAGCAGGAAATGACGAAACTAGGGATAGACGGAGGAGCTAAGATCAACAATGTGCAAAGCAGCAAGTTCCGCGATACGGGCATGAAGGATGGCTTTATTATTACCCGAATAGATAAGTTTCCGGTTAACAAACCAGCCGACGTAGAGAAATACCTGAAAGGGATTAATGGCGGAGTGGTGTACATCGAAGGTGTGTACCCGGACGGTCTTAAAGCCTATTACCCGATCGGGAAGGGATAATAATTTAAAATGAACCAGAATAGAAAGCTTCTGCAGCCTTGCAGAAGCTTTTTTATTTTTTAGATTTGTAAGAGTACCTTTTCTTGAACCACTAAACTGATAAAACGAATGAAACAAGCTATAGATGAATTGCCTTTGAACAAGGAGCTGAAAGACGTGTTGCAGGAGTTAGGCATCAAGGATCAGAATCCGGCCTACAGCACCGGCCTGGCCTGGGGCGGACAAGACAACGGTAACACGCGCAGTATCTATTCACCTGCCGATGGCAACGCGATTGCGACAGTGAACATGGCTACTGCCGAAGATTACGATAAGATCGTGACTACCGCGCAGGAGGCTTTTAAAGTATGGCGTAAGGTGCCCGCTCCTAAACGCGGCGAGATCGTGCGCCAGATCGGGGAGAAACTGCGTGTGCACAAGGAGGCGTTGGGCAAGCTGGTGAGCTACGAAATGGGTAAAATTTACCAGGAGGGGCTGGGTGAAGTTCAGGAGATGATCGACATCTGCGACTTCGCCGTTGGGCTTTCGCGGCAGCTACATGGCCTTACCATGCACTCTGAGCGCCCCGAGCACCGGATGTATGAGCAATACCACCCACTGGGCATAGTGGGGGTGATATCAGCCTTTAACTTTCCGGTTGCCGTTTGGAGCTGGAATGCCATGCTGGCTGCTGTGTGTGGAGACGTGATCATTTGGAAGCCTTCTGAGAAAACGCCGCTTACCGGTATTGCCTGCCAGCATATTATCCGGGATGTTTTAACAGACAATGCGCTGCCTGAGGGTATCTTTAACCTGATCATTGGCGACGCTGAGATCGGCAGTCTGATGAGCCACGACAAGCGGGTACCGCTGGTATCGGCAACGGGCTCTACGCGCATGGGAAAGAAAGTGGGAGAGGCAGTGGGTGCCCGTTTAGGGAAATCGTTGCTGGAACTGGGCGGTAACAACGCCATCATCCTCACCGAGAACGCCGATGTGGAAATGGCCTTCCGGGCGATAGTATTCGGGGCGGTTGGCACCTGTGGCCAGCGCTGCACCTCTACCCGCCGACTGATCGTGCACGAGAAGATGTATGAGCAAGTAAAAGAGCGGTTGCTGAAAATCTATCCGAACCTGCCTATCGGGCACCCCCTGGACAGCACAACGCTGGTAGGGCCCCTGATCGACAAAGATGCGGTGAAGGCTTTTAGCAGTGCCCTGGAGAAGGTAAAACAAGAGGGCGGCAGGTTGCTTACCGGCGGCGAGGTATTGAGCGGAGAGGGTTATGAGAGTGGCACGTACGTAAAACCAGCCGTAGTAGAGGCCAAAAACAATTACGAAATGGTGCAGGAAGAAACATTTGCCCCTATCTTATACCTGATCAAGTACAGCGGAGACGTGGAGGATGCCATCGAGATCCAAAACGGGGTTCGTCAGGGCTTGTCTTCCGCAATATTCTCGACAAACCTGCTTGAGACAGAGGCTTTCCTGGGCCACTGGGGTTCTGATTGCGGCATTGCCAATGTGAACATCGGAACATCCGGAGCGGAGATCGGTGGTGCCTTCGGTGGCGAAAAGGAAACTGGCGGAGGGCGTGAGTCTGGCTCCGACGCCTGGAAAGTATACATGCGCCGCCAGACCAACACCATTAACTACGGACGTGAGTTGCCACTGGCCCAGGGCATCAAGTTCGATATCATGGACTAGAAAATTGGACGCAGCAGGAATTGCCGGATCACAGCATGAGCAGGGCAAATGCTTATGAGACTGTGGTTGCACACCTGTTACTTTCTAAAAATAATGGTCCAGTAAATCAGGATACGGACAAAACCGGAAAGCCAGCTCTAAAAGGGGCTGGCTTTCTTGTGTGTAAGCGGGTGGGGAGCAAATTCATACATGCCGTTCCTTCCGTATACTTGCAATAGCATGCGCTTTGGAAAAAAATAACGTGTAAATAGGAAACTTAATGCAACCTTGCCTTTTTCGTGTTGTCTTTAGTTTGAAATTGAGTGGGGGGGATGGATACAAAATAAAAGCCGGCAAAAAATAATTGCGCAACGTTAACCCGGGGTGATTTGGAAACTATCAGCTATCAGGATATAAATAGCCACGTGATCGATAAGTGTAGGGAAGGCGACAACCGTGCACAGTACGAGCTATATAAGCTGTATGCCAAAGCCATGTTTAACGTGAGCATGCGCATTACGAACGATTATAACGAAGCGGAGGATGTGTTGCAGGAGGCATTCATCAGTGCATTCAGAAAGTTGCACACTTACAAGGCGGAGGCGTCGTTTGGCAGCTGGCTCAAAAAGATAGTGGTGAACGCTGCCATCAACGCCGTCCGGAAGCGAAGGGCAGAACTAGTGCCCCTGGATGAAAAAGCCGATGCCGAAGTACCCGACGAATGCTACGAAGACGATACAGACTGGCAGGTGGAAAAAGTGCGCAAGGCCATTCAGAAACTGCCGGATGGCTACCGGGTGGTGCTGAGCCTTTACCTGCTGGAAGGCTTTGACCATGCCGAGATAAGCGAGGTACTGTCCATTTCGGAGTCTACCTCGAAATCGCAGTACAGCAGGGCAAAGAAAAAACTGTTGGAGATCATGAAAGAGCCGCAGTTTATGAGTTCATAAACCGTGTGAGCAAATGAGGAGAAAGTTACCATGAAAGATAAACTGAAAGATTTTGTAAACGAGCACCGCGATGCATTCGACTGCTTCGAACCGCGGCCAGACCTCTGGCAGGAGATCTGCCACGAGCTGCCTAAAGCTGAGAAAAAAGAGACAAAAGTAATTAAGTTTAACTTCGGTGATAGTGCCAGCTTTAGTGCCAATGCGCTGTTTATGCGTGTGGCAGCTGCCATATTGTTGTTGATTGGCTGCGGCCTAATCCTGGTGCTGGTAAAGCAAAACGCGCCGGCTGCAGGAAACACAATAGCCGTTGCATCGGAGCAGAAGGTGATCAGCAACATCGCCCCTGAAATGGTGGAGATAGAAGCCTACTATGTCACCCAGATAAAGGAGAAGAAAAGCCAGTTAAGCGATTATGACCTGAAAATGCTGGGGCTGGATGACCAGAAAACAGTAGACCAGGAGCTGGCAAGGCTCGACAGTAGTTACCTGCAGTTGAAGAAGCAACTTTACACTACTCCTAATACAGATGAAATTGTGGATGCGATGATCCAGAATCTGCAGCTCAGGATCAGGGTGCTAAACAAGCAACTGGAAGTACTCCAGCATATCGAAAAACTGGAAAAAACGATCAATTCAGAACTGAAAGAAAATGAAACCACTCATGCATAACCTGATACGCAGCCTGCTGTTACTAGTTTGCACAGCACCTGGTCTGGCCTTGGCTCAACCGAAACCATCGCCCACCCCATGCCCCACCGAGCCACAAGTAACGCTTAACCTGGCCGAGATGGCGCCATTGGCAGCGCTTTCGGCACGCGCGAAACTACCTGCCCTTCCGGAATTGCCCGAACTAATGCAACTGGCCCAACAGGCTGCCCTGGCGGAGTGTCCTTACCAGACCGGTAACACAGAAGCGGCCAATGCCTACGATGCGGAAAAGCGCAAGGTGCTGGACAAGACTTACAAAGTAAACAAAAGCGATTTGCTCCGGATAGAAAATAAGTTCGGGAAAGTGCACGTAAACACCTGGAACAAGGAGGAGATAAAGGTAAAGGTAGAAATGATAGCCCGTGCCAGCACCGAGGCCAAGGCACAGGAAATTCTGGATAACATCAGCGTGCAGGAGAAGCGGGAGAACAACACGATTTCTTTCCGCACAAACATGGAGCCTATGCGGATATCGGGAAACAGCAACAAAAGCTTCGAGATCAATTATACGATCTACATGCCAGAGGAAAACGCGCTTGCGGTGCAAAACACCTTCGGAGATGTATACCTGGCTGCCTTAAAAGGAAAGGCCGACATCTCTGTAAAGTATGGCTCCCTTAAAACAGAAAGGCTTGGCAGCAGTACAAACAGCGTGAAACTGGCTTATGGCTCTGGTAACTGCGGCTATATAAACGGGGGCAATGTAGAGGTATCCTATTCCAGCATGAGTGTGGGCGGCACCAATGGCCTGGAAGGATCCTGTAAATACAGTGATTTTAAGATCGGGGACCTGGGGGAGGCCTTAAACCTGGACCTGAAGTATGGATCGTTCAGGGTGGATCGGGTAAGCAAGGACATCCGCAGCATTCTATTGGAGAGTGGTTTTAGCCCGATTCAGCTAAACTTTGCGGATAACTCGGCATTCAATTTCGATGTAAACGTGCAGTTCGCAGATTTTAAAGTAGACAAGTCGCTTGTAAACATCACATCGCTGGAGAAAGGGTATACCTCGGCGGCCTATAAAGGCAAGTTCGGGGGCACAGCGCCTAAAGGCCTGATCAGCATCAGCTCAAAGTATGGCGATGTGAAGTTTACAAAGTAGAAATTCGTTTGTAGTTTGTTTAGGGTGAAAGAGGCTAGCGCTATGTTAGCCTCTTTTGCTTTATTGCGGTGCGTCGAACTTGAGCAAAGCTGTTTTGCCCCGTCCAAAAATATCTCCCGTCAGGAAATACCGGCCCTTTTTATCCGGGGTTTCAAATAAGGTGTGGCCATACTTTTCGTGGATAAACTGTAAGGAATATCCCTGAAACAAAAGCAGGGTAGGGAAAATCTGTTCCTGCGCTTGCCGGTTAGGGGCGGGTAAGGTATAGCCGGCCGTAAGCCCGGATTTATCCAGGAGCCAGAGCGGTACATTGGCCTCTATAGGCTGCGTGTTTTGGGTAGAGGCATGGGCGATACTGATTCCATCACCCGCTAAGTTTTGCCCATGATCAGACGTGTACACGACCACGGTGCTGTCGGCGGGTTGAATGCCTGGCAACAGTTTTTTCCAGAAGCCATCCACGGTCCACCGGATAGCATTGTAATACGTGTTAGTGGAACGGATTTGATCCTGTAGCATGCTGGCCTCAGAGAGCACCGGGGCAAACGTAGCCGCACTTTCGGGATAGGTTCTGGCATATGGCCAGTGCGCACCTGCCTTATTTACATACACAAAAACCTTTTGCCCTGATTTGGAAAGGTCCACCAGTATATTTGCCACCCTGTAATCACGCAGGTAGTAGGGGAGGTTGGCTTCCAGCTCGCTGGGCTGTATAAAATGGTCCACATACTTCAGGTCGTGTGGCGTCATGTAATTCTGCAGCGCTTGCAGACCAAGTTGGGCATCAATATAATAGGTGGTATAACCGGCCTGCTTCGCGTACTGAAAGATACCCGGGCCCGTGAGCGCGACATGTTTCAGGTCAGGTAACTGCGCTGTCTGAACACCACTCAGCAGGGCAATGTTAGTGCCGGCGCTATAGTTGGTAAGGGCGCTTGCTTTGCCAAAATTGAGGATGCTATCCTGAACAGAAGTTAAGTAAGGGGTGGTAGGCAAGGGGTTGCCGTTTAAAGAAAGCGCACTGCCAGTTATACTTTCGTCTACAATTAAAAAGAGATGCCTTACGCCTGCACCAGTTGCGTGCACCTGTACCTGCTCCCTTGCCCCTGCCGGCAGCTTGTGCGCTATGGCAAGCCCTGTGCTGACCGGTACCCGATAGAAGGCAGGCAGGTCGTCTATTACCCCCACCGACCTGTTGACATACCACCAGCATAAAAGCAGGACAGGCACCACTGCCAGAACCTGCCGGGAAGAGAACCTGGTCTTAAAAATAATGGGCAGCTTTGAAAGCAGCAACACGGTGATTAGGGAGGCAAATAGCGCCAGCAGAATCGGGAGGGTATAATTCTGGAGTGCCGTTAGCCAGAAATGCGGATTGTTGTGGGCTGTTTGTGCATCGTGGTAGGCGTAGTTATAACCCGTAATAAGCCGATAGCTTAAACTGATAAAAAGAAACGGGAGCAAGATAAGGTAATAGGCCCAACGCACAATGCGGTTGCGGTTCAGGAGCAGGAGTTGCTGGCTCCAGACTGCCAGTGCAAAAACAGCCAGGTACAGCATCAGCTCCAGTACACTCTCCCTGAACAGCAGGTACTGCAGCACGTAGTAAACCCGGCCGGGGCGCATTTCCACGGTTACCGTAAAAAGGCACATAAACACGAAGAGCAGGAAGCAAGTCTTTACTGATTTAAACTTCATAGTGCTTGGCAGGCCTTAACAATGTGATGGAGACCCGTTCCACGATATATTTAAACACCATTGTGAGTGCTGTTACTACCAACAGGTAAAGTACAGCCCCCGCCAAATACCCCGGCACAGACTGGCTTCCGAGCGCCAGAAATGGTGCCCGACAGAGGCCGTGCACCGCAAAAAAGTAAAGCGAGTTTTTGCCAAAGTACCGTAGCAGGCTACTGAAACAGCCACTTTCAGGGGCTTTCGTAAAGCGATGCAAGGTCATGAAAAAAAGCGGTACCAGCGTAAAGGAAATGACCCAAAGGCCGGGGAAGAAAGAGCCCGCAAAAAACAGGGCACCTGCCAAAACAAGCAGCGCATTACTTATTTTGACTTGCTGTTGCCCGGCCAGGTATATGCCCAGGCAAAACTCGGGCAGGTGGCCAACAAAGTTAAGGCGCAAATACGCGATGTTCTCCGGATTGAGAGCAAGCACAGCCAACTGCGCAACCCACGACAAGACCACGATCAGCAGCAAATACTCCTTTTTAGGCAGGCGGATTAAAGCAGGAGCCAGCAGGTAAAGCTGAAAGATCAGGGAAAAGAACCACCAGGGGCTGGATATGGTCAAGGCCTCTCCGGGTATCAAATTAGCCAGAAGCGTAAGCTTTAGAAGCGCTTGCTGTACAAACGGACCCAGTGCGATTTCCTTTCCGGGAATAAAAACATCGACTGCGGCTTTATAGCAAAAAAGGAAAAACACAGCCAGGAAAAAAGCAGGGTAGAGCTTGCTAAGTCTATGCGATATATATTGGGTATAGCTTGTGGCTGGCCTGCCGGCATACCTGGTGGCAAGCCCGTAGCCACTGATAAAAACAAAGAACTGAACCGCATAGTGGCCAAAGAAGGAGAACAACTGTTTGATAAGATCCTGCGGGGCTTCGGTTATGTTTTGGATAAGATTATATATGGGTTGGGTAGAAAAGCTGAACTCATTCTCGCCGGGAGCAAAGGGAAGGATATGAAAAAAATTATGCAGCATGATAACCAGTATCGCTATACCTTTCAGGTAATAGGTGCTTTGCTGGTTAGGTTTGGCAACGATCATTCAAACTAAAATAGTGGTTAGTTCCTGTAAATCCTACTTGGTGCAGCAGTTTGCCCGTGTTCAAAGTATAAAGTATTGCCAGGGGGCAGGCTTAGTTTTGAAGTTAATGCTTAATTTTAAGAGAGCTTAACTAATCTTTACCAAAAGTATAAAATACACACATATGGCAGCAGCTAACAAGGATGTTTTGAATTCAGGCAAGGCACCGGAACCTGTGGGACTCTATCCACACGCACGTCGTGTCGGCAATTTGCTTTTCCTTTCCGGGGTAGGCCCTCGGGAGCGGGGCACAAAACAAATTCCTGGTGTGGAACTGGACAAGGAGGGAAACATCGTTTCGTATGATATTGAGAAGCAGTGCCGCTCGGTTTTCCAGAATGTGCGTTACATTCTGGAAGATGCCGGTTCCGGCTGGGACCAACTGGTGGATGTAACTGTTTTCCTGACCAACATGGCCGATGATTTTGCTACTTATAATAAACTGTATGCCGAGTATTTTAAAGACAATCAGCCGTGCCGGACAACAGTGGAGGTGAACAAGCTGCCCACACCCATAGCCATTGAGCTAAAATGCATCGCCACCATCGAAACACCGCCCCACAGGTAGGAAAAAAACCCTTACACATCGTGATAAAAAGCAGAGAAGAAGTATACAGGCAACGCATTGAGGCGTTTGCGGAGCAGGAGAAAGGTGCCTCAGCCAAAGCAACATGGGTGTCGTGGTTACGGGTTGTTATTTTTTTAGCCGGCATAGCCACGGCGTATTATTTTTTCAGCACAGGCAACAGAACTGCAGGGGCCACCGCTATCCTGGTTTTCTATGCCTTGTTTGTTGTCGTGCTCCGCTGGCATAGCAGACTGAACTTTAGCTACCAGCAGCTGAGGCTGGTGCGCCAAATAAATGAGCAGGAAATAGACCGCTTGCAAGGCAGGCTTACAGCTTTTGATGGCGGGCAAGCGTACCTGAATGAACTTCACCCCTATACGGCTGACCTGGATATTTTTGGGCAGAATTCCTTGTTCCAGCTCCTGAACCGCTCTGTTACCAGCATTGGCAGGCATAAGCTGGCGCAATGGCTCCGCAAGGCTGCGCCTGCGCACGTAATAGCCGACAGGCAGCAAGCGGTGGCGGAACTTGCCGCTGAGCAGCAACTGGACTGGCTGCAGGAGCAGCTGGCCCTGCCGATGCACTATACCCACAAAGAAACTAACGCAGGAGAATTTATAAGCTGGTTCGCTGGCAGTTATTTTTACAAGCGGCACCCCGTGCTAAAGGTTTTGGTGTTTGTGCTGCCTGTACTTACGCTGGCAGCCATCACTGCCTGGGGCTATGGTGCCAGTGGCTACCTGCCTGGTGCTTTTTTAGTACTGCAATTTTTACTGTCCTATCAGTTCAGGGTAGAGCGTGATGCCTATTATGAGCAAAGCATCGGTATTTACGAGGCCATGCGCAGCTACACCAAACAGCTTCGGCACATAGAGCAAAAGGGGTTTAGTGGCCCGCAACTACAGGCACTGCAGGCAAAACTGAAGCAGTCGGGTACCAAAGGCTCGGTCATTATTCATAAGCTGGCCAACATCATCGACTTTTTTTCGTGGCGCCTGAGCACCCTGATGGCTTTTTTCCTGAATACGGTTTTGATGTGGGACTTTGTGTGGATGTACCGCCTGGAAAGCTGGCGGGATAAGTTTCTGCCCCAGCTGGAAGAAATGCTGGATACACTGGCCGAAATAGAGGCATTGGCAAGTATAGCGGCCTTTCAGCATGCTCACCCCGGGTATGCGGTGCCGGTTATTAGTTCGCAGCCGCTGGCCTTCGAGGCTGCTGCGCTGGCGCATCCGCTTATTTTTTCGGTAAGGCCCGTTGCCAATGATTTTGAAATGCAGGGAGCCGGTAAAACCATGGTGGTAACGGGCTCTAACATGTCGGGTAAAACCACTTTTCTGCGCACGGCGGGTATCAACATGGTGTTGGCTTTGATGGGTGCTCCGGTTTGTGCCGAGAAGTTTAAAGTAGCACCGGCACAGGTATACACCGCCATGCGCACCGCCGACAACCTCTCCGAGAACACCTCTTCTTTTTATGCTGAGTTAAAGCGTTTGCGCATGCTCTTAGAACTGACAGAAAAAGGACAACCGGTTTTTTACCTGCTCGACGAGATCCTGAAGGGCACCAATTCCCGCGACCGTCATGCAGGGGCCATGGCCCTGATCCGGCAGCTGCACAAGCGCAACGCCTCCGGCCTGATCTCTACCCACGACCTGGAATTAGGGGCCATGGAGCAGGAGTTGCCCGGTAGTGTGGAGAACTACAGTTTTAACAGCGACATTATCGGCGATGAAATTAAGTTTGACTATAAACTACAGCGGGGTATTTGCCGTAGTTTCAACGCCAGCAAGCTCATGCAGCTCATGGGCATCGAGATAGCGGAGAAGGTTTAGTTATTCGACAAAAGCCTTTTCTGACAAAGGAAAAAGAAGTACTGAACCTCAGGGGCGCATTTTAGTTGTCATTCCCAGCAGGGAGAGAACTCTGAAATATTGCATGCATGTAAAATGGGCGGGATTTCTCACTTGCGGTCTAAATGAAATTATTATAAAATTCCTCACTCGGGAGGCGTGGATTCATCTGCGCGAAAATTTATACTTTAACACCCTAAACAGAATAGAACCATGAGAGTAGTAGCCGATATACCAAACCCACACGTTAAGATTACCTTGCACGCATACAACGGCAAGTATATTTTAAAGCTGGAGAAAGCTAACCTGGAGCAACACTATAAAATTGAGGAAACCGAGGTGATGGGAGATGAAGGCGTTAAAGCCCTGCTAGACGAGGAGTTTATCGAAGCCGTGGTGAACCGCTTTCAGGATATGCGCGATGCGTTTGTGAGCACGCTGCGGCGGAATGGGTAAGTTTTGTACATGATAGAAATACGGTTGAATCCTGTTGGATCATCGTACGTAAAATGCTCCTGTTTAGGTCCGATCTCTATCCCTATATGGAGTTTTTGCTGGGCATATGAGTATTGGGAGAAAAGGGATAAAAATAATGTAAGATAGGTAAGAATTGTTTTCATCTGTTAGCAGTGAAGTAGATTTTAGTTTGTAAATATATAAATAAACTATTATTAAATAATGCGTCTCATATATATTAAAAAACAGAAAAGCCCCTGATTTCTCAGGGGCTTTTCTTATGCTAAAACAATGTGCTTCTACTTAAGCGATAGCTACACGCTTAAACTCGTTAACGGTCATGCCTTTGCTAGTTTTGTCAAGCAGTTGCGCGATGGTTAGCGAAGAGTCTTTTACGAACTCCTGGTTAAGCAACGTGTTCTCTTTGTAAAACTTGTTCAGTTTACCTTGTGCAATTTTCTCAAGCATGGCTTCTGGCTTGCCTTCGGCGCGTGCCTGCTCCTTGCCAATCTCGATCTCACGCTCTACAGTAGCAGCATCCACCGCGTCTTTGTCAAGGGCAACCGGGTTCATGGCTGCAATCTGCATGGCTACGTCCTTGCCAACCTCTGTTGCATCAGTGCCGTTGGTGTTAACAAGGCCTACCAACACACCCAACTTACCAGTAGAGTGCGTGTAAGCAACCACCTGGTCAGCCGTTACTGTCTGATAAGACAGTACATCAATTTTCTCACCGATCTTACCCATCAGGTCTGTGATATGATCCTGAAGAGAGCGGCCATCTTCCTGCTCGGCAGCAAGTAATTCTTCTTTAGAGGCAGCGTTAGTAGATACAGCCGTATCCATTACTTTTTGTGCCAGGCTTTTAAACTCAGGTACTTTAGATACAGGCTCAGTTTCGCAAGCCAGGGCAACTACTTTACCGTTGTTGCCTTCTGCGTTTACCTGAGTAAGAACGATACCCTCAGAAGTTGCATTGTCAGCACGCTTGCTGGCAATTTTCTGACCCTGCTTACGCAGAATATCTTTCGCTGCCTCAAAATCGCCGTTTGCTTCTGTCAGCGCTTTCTTGCAGTCCATCATACCAGCTCCGGTTTCCTGACGGAGTTTGTTAACGTCTTGTGCTGTAATTGCCATTTTTTTATAATTAAGAATGATGAATCAATAAGTAAAGATTTTAATTTCGGGCAGCTGCTGTTGGCCCAGGCTGGCAAACTTTGCTGTTATTCCGAAAACAGAGCCTTGCTTGGTGCCGGGCAGCTTGCATACCGTTGCAGTAGCCCTAAAACAAACTGAACATTGAAGCAGCAAAGCCCAATGTTCAGTTTGTAATTAGTGCAATATGAACAAATGACTATTGCTCGTCTGCTTCTTGTTTAGCCTTGATGCCTTCTTCTTCAGAACGCTTACGCTCGGTTTCCTCTTTGTCCACCTTGCGCTCAGACAGTCCTTCTTCGATAGCCTTACCAATGATAGACACGATCAGGGCTACTGACTTAGAAGCATCGTCGTTTGCAGGAATCGGGAAATCAACCAGCTCTGGGTTAGAGTTTGTATCGCAAACCGCGAATACAGGCAGGTTTAACTTGTGTGCTTCCTTCACGGCGATGTGCTCGCGCTTCACGTCTACGATGAACAGCGCAGCTGGCAGGCGAGACAGGTCGGCAATACCGCCAAGTACGCGCTCCAGTTTCTCACGCTCACGAGAAAGCATTAGCTTCTCACGTTTCGCGATGGCTGCATAAGCTGTGTTGTCTTTCACCATCTTATCGATAGTAGACATTTTCTTAAGAGACTTGCGCACCGTAGCGAAGTTAGTCAGCATGCCGCCTAACCAACGATCGGTAACGTAAGGCATTTTAAGGCGCTTTGCCTCTTCTGTAACGATCTCCTGCGCTTGCTTTTTAGTAGCAACGAACAAGATCTTACGTCCGGACTTGGCGATGTTCCTGATAGCGGCAGAAGCCTCATCAAGCGCAACCAGCGTCTTGTTTAAGTCAATGATATGGATGCCGTTCTTCTCCATGAAGATATACGGAGCCATTTTTGGATCCCACTTTCTGGTAAGGTGACCGAAATGAACACCTGCCTCAAGTAATTCTTTATAATTAGTACTTGCCATGTTGTTGATACACCTAAAATATTAACGTTTACTGAACTGGAATGAACGACGCGCCTTACGCTTACCGAATTTCTTACGCTCCACCATACGTGGGTCACGCGTGATAAAGCCTTCTTTACGAAGAGCGGATTTAACTTCGGCGTTCTCAACTACCAGTGCTTTAGAGATAGCAAGTCTTAGTGCTTCAGCCTGGCCGCTTACACCACCACCTTTAAGATTAGCAGTAATATCGTACTTGCCAATTAGATCTAAGGTTTGAAACGGCTGATTTACTATAGTTTGCAGTACTTCGTTAGGGAAGTATGCCTTGATATCTTTACCGTTAATAGTGATATTCCCTTGCCCGGACGTCATGTAGATACGTGCCACCGAGGTTTTTCTTCTACCAGATGTATTGATAACTTCCATTAATAATTAGATATTGAAGGTTAATTCTTTAGGCTGCTGAGCTGCAAAAGGATGCTCGCTTCCTGTAAAAACATGAAGATTTCTGAATAGCTCGCTACCCAGCCTGTTTTTTGGCAACATGCCACGTACAGCACGCTCTACAAGTAATGTAGACGATTTAGCCTTTAGCTCACGTGGGGTCGTTCTTTTCTGGCCACCCGGGTATCCCGTGTGTGTCAGGTAGTACTTCTGGTCCCACTTACGGCCTGTGAAACGCACGTTGTCAGAGTTGATAACGATTACGTTGTCACCGCAGTCAGCATTAGGAGTGTATGAAGGCTTGTGTTTGCCCTTCAGGATCTTGGCGATCTCAGATGCCACGCGACCCAAGTTTCCTTGCCCCGCGTCAACAATCACCCAACCTTTATTGGCTGTAGCTTTGTTAACGTACTGGGTCTTATAACTTAAATGATCCATTAATAGTGGTTGTAAGCGATTTATTTATTTAATTATTGATCTTTCGGTTCTTGAAAATGGACACAAAGATAAATGCATTTTACTTTATATGCAACAATGGTTTGTAAATTACCGAAAATCAGTGAAATAGCTCCTGCTAACTAGAGTTGCTACTTAAAGGTTATACTTACCTGTCAGGCAGTTATAAGTAAAGGTACAACTATAAAAACACAACAGCACTACGGTTATAGTGCTGTTGTGTGGTAAACTATAGGTTTATTGTTGCGAAGTTACTCCTTCAGCAGTTTCTGGATCTCATTTGCCAGTGTTTCTATGTTAGCTTCTCCATAGCCCATAGACACATGTCTGATAACGCCCTTTTTATCTATCAGGAAATTCAGAGGGATCCCACCTTTTGCATACTGATCCCAGATAGTTTCATCAGTATCAATCCCTACATTAAAATCAATCCCTTTTTTCTTCAGATCCAGCATCTTGTTCGATACTTTCTGCTTTGCTTCTCCTCTGGATATAGGTAACAGCACAAATTCATTGTTTTTGTTTGGTTCTATAATTTTAGAAGGGAAGTCATAGAACTCCATTAAACAGGGAGCGCACCAGGTGGCCCAGAAATTGAGGAGCACAACTTTTCCTTTTAATTCAGACAGCTTCAGAGCCTTGCCATCCAGCATGTTTACGGTAAAATCTTTCGCAGCATCATTTACATTTAAAACCAGCCCCTCTTTTTTCATATCAGACAGCATTATCGTTTTGCCATCTTTCATACTGACAGCGACATCTTTAGCACTATCCTTTGCTACTGATTCCTCTTTGTTTTCAGGCTTATCATCAATGATAGAACCTTTGCTATTACCTGTTGTTCTCGCTGTCTTTTCTTCATCTGTAAACAGGGCTATTAAAATGATGAATTCTTTGTCGCCAACTTGATTGCCCAACTGCTCTACTAACTTGGCGTGTGTCTCATCAGATACCCCTTTGTTCATGGCTTTCACATAGCCCTGCCTGGCGTATGCATCCAGTTCTTCCATTGTGGCAATTTCATCGTTAATGATGATAACATATGCTGGCTTAGGAGCCACAGTAGCTTGCCCATACACGAGATGCACAGAAAACAGTAAAATGAATAAAAGGTAGTTTTTCATGTAAGGGCGTTTTATAGTTTGCTTTACTTTCAATTATTTTTCTATTGTGGGAGCCGGAAGTGCAGGGAATTTCTGTATGAACTCCTGTACCTGTCTGGAGTCTTTGTTCTGCTTTGTTATGATAGAAACCACACCTTTGGCTGCGCTTTTTCCCAATAGCTTTTCAGCGTTCTCGCCTTTGTACACATTGATGCTGTGTATCTGCTTTGGGTCCAGTGTTTTATAAGATTCTGCCCTGTCCTCGTTTCCGTCCATATAATAAACAACGCCATCTGGCAGGTTTACTTTTACCTGTTCAGGATTCGCTTGTATTTCTGAAACTACAATCCTCTTAGCCTGCACTTTAGGGGCTTCAGGGGCTGGTGGCGGTGGCGGAGGCAGCTTTTCGTTAGCACGTGCAGGCGTAGGCGGAGCTGGAAGCGCTGGCGAGCCATACTTACGCTCCAGCGCAGCAATGCTTGCTCCATCGTTGAGGTAATACACTTCGGTGCCGCCGCCTTTCAGGTTTATAACAACCGCATTCCTTCCGTCAATCACCCGGCCGCGCACGTTTTTAATGGCAGCGTTTTTCCTCAGGTGCTCAACCAATTCATTAGGCAGCTTAAGGTCGCCGTTTTGTTGCATTGTCTCGGCGCTTGTTGTTTTAGTTATAGTTTCCGCTAACGGTGCAACGCTCCGGAAAGCGAATAGCAACGTTGCGGCAAGTGGCAGGACAATCAGTAACCTGAGTTTCCCGGCCTTGCTGGTAGGTATTTTGTTCATCATGGCAATTCTTCTTTTTAATGATGGAAAATTGAATTGATTGGCAATCTGAGGTTGCGTGGCGCCTACAACTTTCAGTAAAAGGTATTGGTATTCTTTTTTGTCTACTCCGGTGCTCACTACGTTCTGGTCGGCGATAAATTCCAGGTTTTCTTTCACAGCTTTTTTCATGAGCCATGCGCCCGGGTTAAACCAGTAAAACACGGTGCTTAGCTCGGCCAGCAGCACATCTATCGTATGCCAGCCGGTAATATGTATCAGTTCGTGGTGTAGTATCTGTTCCAGCTCGTTGCGTTTGTGCTGCCCGGGGTTCAGGTATATCGTTTGCCAGAAAGAGAAAGCCTGGCTTATAGTTGTAACCTGCCTGAACCCGATGCTCTTATAGTTGGTCGGCTCCGATGCTGCATGAACTTTATAGAGCGAAACCAGCTGAACTATAAACCTAATGGACATTACGATAACCCCGGCCCAGAACAGGTATACCGGTAGCTGCCAGTAATTGAAAGTGGGATTTTGTGCTATAGTTTGGTCAGCTAGTGCCCAGGCTGGTATACTAATCAAGTAAGCATCGGCTATGGGTTTATGGGCTGAAAAAAGTGCGGCCAGGTTTATAAAAGGGTAAACCGTTGAGAACACAATACCATAAACCAGGAACAAGCGGTTGAGGTGGAAAAACGTGAGCCGACGTAACACAATATGGTAAGCCAGGTAAAAAAGCACTAGTGCCACATTCACTTTCAGCAAGTATATCAGTAGTTCAGGCATGGCTATTCGGCTTTTTTGTTCTCGATCATATTAATAATCTCTTGCAGCTCTTCGGCGCTGATTTTCTGGTCTTTGGCAAAGAAGGCCACCAGCTCTTTGTAAGAGTTTTTGAAATAATCGCCTACAAAGCTATTCATGAAGCGCTTTTTATAGTCTTCGGCTTTTATGCGGGGTGCGTAGCGGTAGGTGTTGCCCAGCTTTTCACTTTCCAGAAACCCTTTTTTCTCAAGGTTCTTTACCGTAGATGCCAGCGTAGTATAAGGTGGCTTTGGCTCAGACATTTGTTCCAGGAAATCTTTGATGAAGCCGCCGCCGGTTTCCCAGATGGTTAGCATGGCGTCTTCCTCTTGTTGGGTTAGCTTTTCCATAATTCTACGATATTTTCGTATAGTTACGAATGTTTCGTAATAAAAGCTACGAAAGTTTCGTAATTATTTTTGGCAGGTTGATTTTAGCTTAGTGTAGCGCGTTTTTAGTAGAAATATATGTACCTTATCTGAGTAATGTGCCTAAACTAAACTAGAGTTATTAAAGCTGACGGGTACCCACTGTAACTTATGCTCAAGAAAATACTCAATGCATTCGCCCTGGCCTTGCATAACATCCGCGCCAGGCTGTTCCATACCTTGCTGTCTATATTGGGCATTGTGATAGGCGTGGGTGCTTTGGTAACAGTCCTTTCTCTGATAGATGGGATGGAGCAGTATGCGCGCGACCAGATTACAAACACAACTTCGCTGAAGGCAGTATTGATCGAGACGGTTACCTACAAAAAGGTAAACGGTGTAAGCCTGCAGAAAGAGGGCTATAACTTTTTGGATTACAAGCGCTTCAGGGCTTTGGCTGGGGCAATGCAGTTGCCTGCCACTGGGTATATAGAGCGAATGCAGAACGGGGAGGTGATGCTTGCCGACAGTGGCCGGGTAGGGGCAACAGTACAAGGTTTAAATAAGCTGCACCGCACGCAGGGTGCCTTGCAAGCCGGCCGCATGTTCACGCCCGAAGAACTGAATGCGGCAACGCCAGTTGCGTTTGTAAACCACGCTTTTGCGAAGCAGGCGACAGGTAAGGAGCCTGCAAAGGCTATACTTGGTCAGATGATTCATTTTAAAGATAAGGCTGTAAAAGTGATCGGCGTGCTAAAGCCCGAAGATCTTGAAAAACCCGGCATATACTTGCCTATCACGCTGTTTACAGCAGATGAACTCAGAGCAGACCCGCCACGCGTAGCATTTGAAGTAGATGATGTAGAGCAGGTGCAAGCATTTAAAGCGAAAACGGAGAACTGGCTCAAGTC
Organism: Pontibacter sp. GD13; assembly: GCF_058216355.1. Taxonomy (NCBI): domain Bacteria; kingdom Pseudomonadati; phylum Bacteroidota; class Cytophagia; order Cytophagales; family Hymenobacteraceae; genus Pontibacter; species Pontibacter sp. GD13. Next base: position 29,480 of record NZ_JBYZMQ010000008.1, on the reverse strand, counting down.
AAACTTCACAGGCGACACAACAGACTTTAGAGTCATAACCAACAAGGGCAGGGTAGAGCAGGCTGCAAAAGGCTTTTTTTTGTTCAGGGTGATCATGGGGCTTATAGTGGGCATATCGGTTGTAGTGGGCGGCATTGGTGTTATGAATGTGCTGCTGATATCAGTAACAGAACGCACCGTAGAAATTGGCGTACGCAAAGCGATGGGGGCTAAAAAGCGCGACATATTAATGCAATTCCTGGCCGAGTCGGTTACGGTGTCGTTGTTCGGGAGCTTTTTAGGTTTGCTGCTCGGCGTGCTGGCTACGCTGGGCATCGTGCCTATTGTTAAAGCCATCACCGATGTGCCTTTCCAGGCAGCTTATACTTTTGATACTTTTGTGGTGGTAACGGTAGTTGCCATCGTTATCGGTATAGTGTTTGGAACGTACCCTGCCATGCGCGCCGCAAGATTACATCCCGTAGAAGCTATCCGGAGGGAGTAGAACAAGCCACCGCAAACTTCAGTATCTAAAATAAACTATACCAACCTGTCTGAACTATGAAAGCCATACTTGTAAAACAACCCGGCGGACCCGAGCAGCTGACGCTTGGGGAGTACGAACAGCCACTGCCTATGCCTTACGAGCTACTGGTGCGGGTGCATGCCACAGCCCTCAACCGTGCCGATACGCTGCAAAGGCAGGGCAAGTACCCCGCCCCAAAAGGCGCCAGTCCGTTGTTGGGTTTAGAAATAGCAGGTGAGGTGGTAGAAGTCGGCGCAAGCTGTACGCGGTTTAAAAAAGGCGACAAGGTTTTTGGGTTGCTGCCCGGGGGCGGCTACGCCGAATTTGCCGTGATAGACGAGCGTATGGCCATGCCTGTGCCCGAAAACCTGACCATGGAAGAGGCAGCCGCCATACCGGAGGTGTTCCTTACAGCCTACCAGGCCCTGGCGTGGCTGGGAAAGCTAAAGTCCGGTGAGCGGGTGCTGATACATGCCGGGGCAAGTGGCGTGGGAACTGCTGCCATACAGCTGGCCCGAAAAATGGAAGCCGAGGTGCTGGTAACCGCCTCTGAATACAAGCTGCATGCCTGCAAAGAGCTCGGCGCGCACAAAGCCATTAACTACCAGGAGGTGCCCTTCGAGGACGAGGTGCTGTCCTTTACCAATGGCGAAGGGGTGGACGTGATCGTGGATTTTATCTCCGGGCCATACTTTAAGCAAAACATTGCTTGCCTGCGGATGGATGGCCGGCTGGTTATACTTGCCAGCCTGGGCGGTGGCAAGGTAGAGGACTTCGACCTGCGCCAGATACTCATCAAACGCCTGCAGGTAATGGGCTCCACGCTGCGTTCCAGGTCAAAAGATTACCAGATCAGGCTAACACAGGATATGATCGGCTTTGCCATGCCGCATTTCAAAACCGGAGCCATAAAGCCTGTTGTGGACTCAGTGTACGACTGGCAGGATGTGGCGGAGGCGCACCGATACATGGAGCAGAACAAGAACATCGGCAAGATCGTGCTGCGGGTGAGGTAGGGCTTTTGTTGACAAAGGATAATTTGAAAAAAAAGGAAGTAATTTCTGCCGCAAGTTTAGCGTAACTTGTGGCTAAATATGATGCCAGTTTGCAACTGGCTTTCGGCGTGGGTAGAAAAGGACACTTTATAAGATTTAGACTTTGCCGTGTGTGGCGAAAGTATAAAGTATAGCATAGGCCGTTGATCTTCTTGCTTTTGCAAAGCAAAGCAGTTAAAAACTGCTGTTATACTTTGCCACAAGTTGCGCTTGCGCTAAACTTGCGGTAGGAGATGCAACAGGCCTTTTTAAAAGGAAAGGACAAAAGCCGCTGAATCTTTAGCCTCTTTTGTCCTTTGTCAAATAGTCATTTGTCCTGCAGCTGCTACTGTGCCCGCAGTTGCTTTACCAGCACGGCAAAGTCTTTCGGGTAGGGCGCCTCTATTTTAACAGGCTCCTCATTTAGCAGGGTAAAGCCGATGTTGAACGAGTGCAGGGCAAAGCGCTTGATCAGTGGCAACTCCTCCGTGTTTTGTTTCAGGTTGAAACCGCGTTTCAAATTACTCAGGTACAGGTTTTCGCCTCCGTACAGCGTATCGCTTACAATGTTTGCCCCCAGGTAGGCCAAATGCACGCGTATCTGGTGCAAACGCCCGGTAACCGGCACGCACTCTACCAGCGTGTGTCGGTTGTAGTTCTCCAGGGTAGTAAAATAGGTGTCGGCGGGTTTGCCTTTCGGACTTAAATGCGCCACGCCCTTCGCATTCGGCTGAATGGCCCTGCTCACCAACTGGTCCTGAAACTTGTGTATGCCCCAAACCACGGCATGGTATACTTTGTACACCTGCCTGTGCTCAAACTGCATGGATAAATGGCGGTAAGCCTCCGCGTTCTTTGCAAACACCAAACAGCCCGATGTGTCCTTGTCCAGGCGGTGGCAGGCCTGCAGGTCGGGGTTGTACTGGCGGGCAATCTTAAGCAGGTTCGTTGTGTTCGGGGTGCGGTCTTCGAGGGTGGCGAGGAAAGGGGGTTTGTTCACCACTAGATAATCCTCGTTCTCGAATATGATCAGGTCTTTAAAAACCGGGTACTTCATGCGATGCTATACTTTGTTCGGGCGCAGCGGTACATTTTGCTGCGCGCGCAGCAAAGATACGGAATATTCAGGTTGGTTGTGTGCAGCAAGTGCCGCTCAGGCCGGCTTTGCCTTTTGCAGCTTAAAACGCAGGGTGGTGCCCTTGCCAACTTCGCTTTTAACCGCTATAAAAGAACGGTGCGCCTCCACAATGTGCTTGCAGATAGCCAGGCCAAGGCCGGTGCTGTTCGTGTCTCGGGCCCTGCTTTTATCGATGCGGTAGAAGCGTTCAAAAATCCGGTTGATGTGCTCCAGGGCGATGCCCTTGCCGTCATCTTTCACGGTAACGGTAAACTTCCTTTTCCCTTCGTCAAAAATAACCCATATGTTGCCGCCTTTGCGCCCGTACTTAATGGCATTGTCTATCAGGTTGATAAAAACCTGTCGCATCCGGTTGGGATCCGCAAAAAGGATGACTGGCTCGTCGGGGCTCACGTTCAGGTGCAGCGCCACGTGGTGCTGGGCAGCTTTCTGCTCCAGTTGCTCAAATACCTCGCGCACGAGCTGGGCCACATCAAAGTTGCGCTTGGCCATTTTAACCACGCCCTTCTCAAACTGCGAGATGCTGATCAGGTCCTGCACCAGGGCATCGAGCCCGTCCAGGCTTTTGGCTGCTTTTTGCAGAAAGCGCTCCCGAACGTTCGGGTCGTCCATAGCGCCATCAAGCAAAGTATGAATAAAGCCTTGTGCCGCAAAAATCGGTGTTTTCAGCTCATGCGATACATCAGCTAGAAATTCACGGCGCATGGCTTGCAGGCGTTTCAGCTCATCGATCTCCTGTTGTTTCTGCTCCGCAATCTGGTAGATCTCGTCTTTTATCTTGGTGAGCGGGTCTGTGTTGAAGGTGGATTTGGTCTCAATCTTCTTGAAATCCTGTTTTTTAACCCTGTCCAGGCTGGAGTACACGTTCTTCACCTCGCGCAGCACCAGTGCCTCGTACGAGAAATAAACCAGTAAGAAGCAGCTTATAAAAACGATGACCAGCGCTACCTTAAAGCCCTCTGATGAAAAATAGCTGGCTAAAGCAAGAAAGGCGGTGAGCACCAGTGCCACCGCCAATGAGATCAGGAATGTAAGCGTACGGGAATTGAAGTTCATGTGTCAGTCGGTGTTGAACTTGTAGCCGACACCCTTAATGGTTTTGATGTTCTCTTCTCCGATTTTCTCCCGCACTTTGCGAATATGCACATCCACGGTACGGGCAATTACATACACGTCGCTTCCCCAAACGTTGTTTAAAAGCTCCTCACGGGTATACACCTTGTTAGGGGTGGCCGCCAAAAAAGCCAGCAGCTCAAACTCCTTTTTAGGAAGCGTTATTTTCTGATCCTGCTTGTAAACGGCAAAGCTGGTGCGGTCTATGCGCAGGTCGCCTATTTCGATCACCTGATCCTGTTCCTCCTGCTGCGCATCGCGTCGGGCAAAGGCGGCCAGGCGGCTCAGCAGCGCGCGGGGCTTTATGGGCTTGGTGATAAAATCATCGGCGCCGGCTTCAAAAGCAGCTACTTCCGAGAACTCTTCTGACCGGGCTGTTAAAAAGATGATGTAGGTGTTCCTGAAGTCCGGCAGCTCGCGCAACTGCCGGCATGCGGCGATTCCATCCAGCACGGGCATCATCACATCCATCAGTATCACATCCGGGTTTACCGACTGGGCCACCTCAATGGCTCTTTTGCCGTTATCGGCTGTCGATACGGTATACCCCTCCCGGTTCAGGTTATACTGGAGTAGTTCCACGATATCCGGATCGTCGTCTACCACTAACACTTTATAGCTTGATGCAGTTTGCACGGGAGTATGATTAGCGTTAACAGGCATTATTTCCATAACAAAGATACCATTCGTGAAACAATTTAATCTCTGCTTACAAAATCATAATGTTTTCTTAACATACAGCCCTAACCGCTAACATATAGGGCATAAAAAAACCGGAGCAAAACCGGTTTTTTTTAAGTATTAATTCTGCGCTAGTATAATCCTGTGTTTCAGGTTTTTGTAATCGTAGAGGTTTACTTTTACCGACCCTACAAACATTTCGGCCTGTATAAGCACCGGTATCTTGTTCTTGTCGTCGGAGAGGTACACGGTGATCGCGTTCTCGCCTTTGAACATTTCGTTCTTCGGCATTTTGGGGATCAGTTTGATGGCTTTGATACTGCCGGCTTTAGTGTTAACCACTTCTTTTCCTTTATAGGTCACCTCCATCTCAAAAGTCTCCTCGTCAAAAAAGCCTTTTACGTTTAGCTTATCACCTACCCGCATGCCATCGTAATTGAAGGTGCGCAGGAAATAAAAGCCACTGACAATATCCTGCACATTATCGGGTATTTTGTGCTTGTTTGTCTCCTTGTACTTGTTTTTCTTCTTTTTCTCTACCTGTGCCGTATTGTTAAAATGATTGTAGTCTACTGTTTCATGTTTGCGGTAGTTGCCTTCTTCTATACTTCTGAAAGATCGCTGGGGCATAATGGCAGCCGTATCTATATAGGATTGCCAGGTGTCGCGTATCCGGATAAAAAGATCAAACGAACTATTGGTTTTGCCATACACGGTGGCGCGGTAACAGGGGCGGCCATTCACATACTGTATGTCCGGTGCGACATCTATCACTGCTTCCGCCGCTGTGATTGGGCCATAATGCACTTTATACTTGAGTATCTCGCCAGACGAAAAGCTTTCGTTCGGGATAGTACGCAAGCGATCTTTTGTTACGAAGCCGAAGGTGGCTGCCAGGGCTACAAGAATTATCGGAAAAATCTTTTTCATACGCGCTCTTAGCTCAGTTGTGTAGGGTAGGGCTTAGATCAAGTTTTATACCAACTGCCAGCTGATGCACTAAGTTAAACAGATATTTACAGCTAATCAATTCAACATGAAGTAAATAAAAACTTTAAGTAAATAAAAAGAGCTACACCTGGTAGCTCTTTTTATTTACTTAAAGTTTGGGAAAAGGGTTCACTCGCTCGCTGCGGCTGCCTCGTCCAGCGCTGCGGCTACTTTCTCAGGCTCACCTTTTACAATGGCTCTGATCTTGCCTTCTATCTCATCCATCAGCTCCGGGTTGTCGAGCAATATCTGCTTCACGCCGTCGCGTCCCTGGCCTAATTTGTTGCCGTCATAAGAGAACCATGAACCGGATTTCTGCACAATGTTCAGATCTACGCCCAGGTCCAGGATCTCCCCAACCTTAGAGATTCCCTCGCCATACATGATGTCGAACTCAACCACTTTAAATGGAGGCGCCACTTTGTTCTTCACCACTTTCACGCGCGTGCGGTTACCGGTAATGTTGTCGGCGCTTTCTTTAATCTGGCCGATACGGCGGATATCCAAACGAACGGAAGCGTAGAACTTAAGGGCGTTACCACCAGTAGTTGTCTCCGGGTTACCGAACATCACACCAATCTTCTCGCGAAGCTGGTTGATGAAGATACAGGTACAGCCAGTCTTGTTGATCGTGCCGGTAAGCTTACGGAGTGCCTGCGACATCAAACGTGCCTGCAAACCCATTTTGCTGTCACCCATGTCGCCTTCCAGTTCGCCTTTCGGTACCAGGGCGGCAACAGAGTCAATAACAATAATGTCTATAGCGCCGGAACGGATCAGGTGATCTGCGATCTCCAGTGCCTGCTCGCCGTTGTCGGGCTGTGATATCAATAAGTTTTCAGTGTCAATGCCAAGCTTCTGCGCATAGGCTCTGTCGAAGGCATGCTCGGCATCTATAAATGCGGCCAGGCCACCTTTTTTCTGAGCCTCTGCAATGCAGTGCAGGGTAAGCGTGGTTTTACCTGATGATTCCGGGCCGTAGATTTCTACGACGCGGCCGCGCGGTAATCCGCCTATCCCCAAAGCAATATCCAGCCCCAGCGAGCCAGTAGAAATAGCAGGTATGTCTTCTACCTTGTTATCGCTCAACTTCATTACGGTGCCTTTACCGTATGTTTTGTCGAGCTTATCCATGGTCAGCTGCAAGGCTTTAAGTTTTTCGTTGCTTACGCTCATGTGTATTTAATTAATTTATTTTTTATTGAAGGTGAAATTACTACTTTCGGTAGCTATTTGCAAGAAAGCAATTAACTATTTTACTAAGAATATTAGTTTATTATTGCCGACTGATTACAACAAAGGCTGTCTGCTTTTTGTCCCATCTTTCTACATTATTTATGCGCATTTATACGCTTTTATTTATAATTACCCTGTTGTTTAGTAGTGGGTTAAGCTATGGTCAGTTAAACAACAGGGCCCTGTTGCACACCTTGCCTGTAAAACCCGAAAATGCTAATGAGATTAGATTTGGACTGTATGCTCTTGGCTTTTCCAAGAATAACGAGTACTTCAATAAAATTGCGGACGGCTATACTTTATTTGGATACCAACTCAACCCCAGGTTAATTTACCAGCCGGCTCCTTTCGTGCGCATTGATGCCGGGGTTTTCTTGTGGAAAGACTTTGGCAACAACGGCTACCAGGATGTTGCCCCAACTTTATCTGCCAAAATTGCTAGAGAGAACTGGAGCTTTACCTTCGGCACCCTGGAGGGCAGCCTGAGCCATGGCTACATAGAGCCGCTCTACGACCTGGAGCGGGTGATCACAAACCGGCTGGAGAACGGGCTGCAATACAAGCTGCAGACCCATACCCTTGCCCTCGACACCTGGATAGACTGGGCACACATGCTGTACAGGGGCGAGGACGACCAGGAGCGCGTTAACGGTGGGGCAGCCATGGCATTTAAACTACTAGAGCAGGAGGGAAGGGGCAACCTGGCAGACAGCCTGATACTGACGCTGCCCTTGCAGTTTACGGCGCAACACACCGGGGGCCAGATCGACGCATCGGACCTGCCCTTGCAAACGCTCACAAACATAGCCGTGGGAATAGATCTGCAAAAAAAGTATAACCGCAAAGTGCTGCATCGGTTGTACACTAAAAATTACCTGGTTGGCTTCCGCGATTTCTCCAACGTTTACCAGTTACCCTACAAACAGGGATATGGGATTTACCTGAATGCAGGCATAGACACCAAGTACCAGGATGTGATGCTCAGCTACTGGCGCGGCGACGGGTACCTGGCCGATCTGGGTGGTAAACTGTACCAGTCAGCCTCTTCCACGTCCAAAAATCCGGACTTCCTGCAGCAGGAGCGCCAGTTGCTGATTCTGCGGTTCATGAAAGATGTGGAGATACTGGATAACCTGTACCTCGTTTTTCGCTTTGAACCCGTAGTGGATCTGGACAATGCAAAGCTGGAGTTCTCCAACTCTTTCTACCTGACCTTCGATACTGATTTTTTCGTAGCCAAACCCAGGCGTTAGGCTGCGGCTGCTTTGGGCAAGTATAGTTTAATAATAGTTGGGGCAGCTCAGGTTTAAGGCGCAGCTAGTTTCAGGCGATGGCAGAGAGGTTATCCTGCGCCGCGTTTTGCTGTGTGTGCTCAAAGTCAGGGAACGTCATGCCATAGTATACCAGATCATACAGCTCCTCCGAATCAACGCCTTTAAAATCGTTTCGGAGCACCCCTTCTTTAATAAACCCACAGCTTTCTGCCAGCTCGCCGTAATGCAAGTTCAGGCTGGTGCACCGCAGGTAAAGCTTGTTCATCTTAAGGCTTTCGAAGGCGAACTGCAGCACCATTTGCAAGGCCTCCACCGCCAGCTCACGGGTATTGGGCCAACTGTTAAAGTATAGCCCGAGCTCTGCCTTCGGAATGTGATGATCCAGGCTCTGCAGGGCGATGTCTCCAATGTATTCCTGTCCCTCTTTCAGCCACACGCCAAAGTCAAACATCTTTCTGTTGTCCCATTCGGTACGGAGTTGCTTCACCTGGATGCGGGCATCGTCGAGGGCGCGCACCCGGGCTATCCTACCGCCGAAGGCTGGGTTAAGCTCTGCAGGGTTCTCTTGCACAAGCCGCATAAAATCACGCTCATCCCCTTCCTGGTAGGGCCTGAGCAGCAGGTGCTCTGTTTCCAACCGGTCCTCGAAGGAGCTGGCGAGCGTCTGGTATAATATACTCATAAGGGTTGTTCGGTAAAAGGGTGTAACAGTAGAGTGCCTAGATTCTGTCATACGCTAACCACTGTAAAACGTGCTTTCTCTATTTATTAAATACGCTCCTAAGAACAGATGCGCACGCTTGCCGTTGAAAGAAAGCAAACGATACATGAATTTAAACCTTAGAAAATGGGAAACAGACTGAAAAATAAAGTGGCCATTGTAACAGGTGGTGGTACCGGCATTGGAGAGGCTATCTGTAAGAAGTTCGCAGCCGAGGGGGCAAGCGTGGTGGTGGCGGGTTTTCCGGAAGACCCAGTGGAGGATGTGGCCAACAGTATACAGGTGGCTGGCGGCAAAGCAATCGCTTTCACCGGCGACCTTTCGGTTATGGACAATGCCAGCGCGTGTGTGGATTTAGCTACCCAGGAGTACGGGCAACTGAATGTTTTAATTAACAATGCCGGTGTTTTTCCGGAGGTAAACCTACTGCAGGATTACTCCGAAGAGGCCTTTGATTATATGATACGCAACAACCTGCGCTCGGCCTTTTGCATGAGCAAGGCTGCTCTGCCTGAGCTGCACAAGACCAAGGGCAACATTGTGTCAGCCGGATCGGAGGCGGGTATGATCGGGATCGCGCAAAACACCCCGTATGGCGGCACCAAAGGCTTTATGCATGCCTTTATGCGCGGCCTGGCCGTGGAGCAGGCGCAGTTCGGTGTGCGTTGCAACCTGGTGGGGCCAGGGCCGATCGATACTGCCTGGACCCATGCCAACACGGGACCCATGGATAGCGAGATGGTGAAAACGATGAAGCAGGCAACCCCGATGGGCCGCCGGGGCACACCCGAGGAAGTGGCAAACGTTTACCTGTTCCTGGCCTCTGACGAGGCATCGTACGTTACCGGTGCCCTGTATATGGTAGACGGAGGCATTACGGTGGCCAAAGGCGGCGTGGGAGACCAGGCAGATGCAAGCATGAAGGAGCAGCCCAAGGGAGATTTAAAATTAGCGCATTCCAAAGACGGCCATACTTCCATCAGAAAGTAACCTGCGCTTAAAAAGGCAGAGAGCCGCTGCTTTTATAAACGCAGCGGCTCTCTGCCTTTAGTACCCATATCCGGGCACAAGGGTATAACTTAACTGTTCAGGTAAGGATAACTGAAATGCTTGGGGCTGTGCAGCTGCTGTTGCGCCATCATCACCTCTAAGGTATGCGCAGTTTCTTTGAAGAACTCCAGGCGGCGGTAAAGCATTTCTTTTTGCAGCACGGTGCCGGTAGCCGTTTTCATGTAGGCTCTGGTGTTCTCGAGCACCTGGTGCAATACTGTGTTCACCTGTTCCTCGTGCTGCGCGTACCATTGCTGAAAATCGAAAAGGCGGGCAGCTCCCGGAGCATCCGATGAGAACTCCAGGCCATGCAGGCGCAGGATATCGGAAAGCAGGTTGATCTCCAGCGGGATGGAGGTGTTGTAGGGCATGGTGCCCACCTCCAGTTTGCTGTGAAGTGCGCCGGCTATCGTGGCCAGGTTATCTTTAAAACGAAAGTATAAAGCAGCCGCTTCCATACGTTTTAGGCTAATGTTGATGAATAATATGCAGGTGCAAAATTACACCATTTTGACTGGCATCCAACGGGTGCCGGATGGGAATGAGCGAACGGTCGTATTTTGAATATGTGAATGAGGGAGGCTCTGCGCCGGCTGGCATTGAGCATGCAAGCATATTTTACGCTACAGCAGCTCCTGAATAATGCGCTCTACGGTTACACCCTCGGCCTCTGCTTTAAAGTTGCGCACGATGCGATGGCGGAGAATAGGCAGGGCCACAGCCTGTACGTCTTCAATGTCCGGGCTATACTTGCCGTTAAGGATGGCGTTGCACTTGGCGCCCACAATCAGGTGCTGCGATGCCCTGGGGCCTGCGCCCCACTCCAGGTATTGGTTGGCCTGCTGCGAGGCCATGGCGGTGTCGGGGCGCGTTTTGTGTACCAGCTGTACGGCATACTCAACCACATTGTCCACTACCGGTACACGGCGCACCAGTTGCTGAAAGGCAAGGATGTCATCGGCATGCAGGATCTTGTTCAGGTGCGTGATCAGGGCTCCGGTGGTGTTTTTCACGATCTGAAGCTCCGACTCATAGCTGGGGTAGCCCAGCATGATGTTGAACATAAAGCGGTCTAGCTGCGCCTCGGGCAGGGGGTAAGTACCTTCCTGCTCAATGGGGTTTTGTGTGGCCAGCACGAAAAAGGGCTTTGGTAAGTCGTAACGGCGGCCTGCCACGGTTACGGCATGCTCCTGCATGGCCTCTAAAAGGGCTGCCTGTGTTTTAGGAGGTGTTCGGTTTATTTCATCGGCCAGCACAATGTTGGCGAACACCGGCCCGGTCACAAACTTAAAGTTGCGGTCTTTGTCCAGGGTTTCGGCGCCTACAATGTCAGAGGGCATCAGGTCGGGCGTAAACTGCACCCGGCTAAACGACATGTCGAGCGTGTTGGCGATGGTTTGGATCAGGAGGGTTTTTGCCAGGCCCGGCACACCCACCAGCAGGCAGTGCCCCTGGCAAAAAACAGCTGTGAGTACCAGTTTCACCACGTCATCCTGGCCTACGATCACCTTTGAGATCTCAGAGGTAAGGGTCCGGTACGCGTCGTGTAGTGCGTCGGCTGCTTCTTTGTCAGAGGGGTACTGCGTCATAAGTAGTTATTGCGTTAGCTCTAGTACCTTACAGTCCTGGTACTCAGGGTCAATTTCAATGAAAACCGTGTCGATGTTCTTTTTGAACCAGCTGTCGATGGCTTTCCCTTTTTTCTGGCTCAGGGCTGCGGTGGCTATCTTCTGATAATCGTCGCGCAGGTTGGCCAGATGGGGCTTAGACTTCGACTTCAGGTAAATGATCCGAACGGCCTCCTGCCCATCATCGGTACGGAAAGGAACGGGTTTGGATATGTCTCCCACCTGCATGGTGTCGATCACAAAGAAAATAGAAGGATCTACCTGGTCCATGGGTATGTACATACCCCCCGTGGCACGGCTGGTCATCATGCCGCCTGTGTCTTTGGTTGTTTTGTCGTCGGAGTATTCTTTGGCTGCTTTTGCAAACGTGAGGCTATCATTTAACACCAGTGTGCGGATGCTGTCCAGGGCGACAGTGGCCTCTGCAATGTCCACGGAAGCGGTTGCCGGCTTGATCAGAATGTGGCGGGTGTTAAACTCCTGGCCTTTGCGCTCTATCAACTGGATCAGGTGGAACCCGAACTGCGACTCGATCACGTTAGACATCTGGCCCGGCTCCAGGCGGAGGGCGGCAGCTTCGTACTCGGGCACCAGTTCCTTCCGCTTAAAAAAGCCCAGCTCGCCGCCGGCCTGCGCCGAGCCCGGGTCCTGGGAGTATTGTTTAGCCAGGGTGGCAAAGTCTTCGCCGGCAAGGATGCGCTTGCGGATGGCCTCCAGCTGCTCGCGCGCTTCCTGTTTCTGCTGCTTGCTTACCTGGGCATACTTAACAATCTGGCCCAGTTCAACTTCGGCGGAGAAATAAGGCAGGCTGTCGACTGGGATGGTGTTAAAATAACGCTTGATCTCTTTTGGGGTAACTTTTACTTTGCCGGCAATCTGCTGCTGCATCTTCTCGGCAATCATCTGCTCTTTCACGGTGGTGCGCAGTTCATCTTTTAGCTGGCGGATGCTTTTGTTATAGTATTGCTCCAGGCGCTCCACGCCACCCACCTGCGCGGTCAGGTATTCTACGCGGCGGTTAAGCTGGTCTGTCACCATCGTTTCTTCCACTACCACAGAGTCTATCTCGGCGCGGGCGAGCAACAGCTTGTCCTGTACCAGCGAACGGAAGATCTCGCACTTCAGCGCTTCGTTGGGCGCCTGCTTCGATTGGGCCAGGTACTGCAGGTAATTAAACTCCAGGTCCGACTTAAGCACAATATGGTTATCTACTTTGGCGATGATGCCGTCTACCCGACGTTGCAGCGGCGCCTGTGCGGCAGCCATAAAGGATGTAGCAAGGGAGCAAACGGCAACAAAGGCTAGCCGGGCAAAAATGGTTGTCTTTCTCAATGTGATTTTACTTATTTTAAAACACGCTGTAATAGCAACGTGCAAGATACGGCTTTATTCTGAGTTTCAGATTCTGCTGCCAGCAGTAGCAAAAAAGAACCCTTCAAAGTATGGCTATAGCTTAATGATGCGCTCTACTTCCTGGGCGTTCACGTTTACCGGGTACTTTTCGCGCAGCTGTTGCACCCACTGCTGCTCCAGGTAATTCTGGTAATCAGAAATGGCCAGGCCCCGGGTCTCGTTCAGCTCCTTGTAAGCAGGCTCCAGCACCTCCTGGATAATGATCAGGTACTCGCGGCCATTCTGTTGCACTGTGTAGGTGCCTTTGGCCCAGGTAACGGAATCCAGCGCTTTGTTCTCGCCCTTCTGAAACTTCTTCTCGGTAATCTGCACGCCCAGCGGGTTGCCTGTGTTCAGGTTGTCGGCCAGGGCGCCCACCTCAGAAGTGTACAGGGTAAAGGAAGCACGGCGGTTGCGGCGGCGCCCGGTCTCAGTGTTATCCGAGCCTGCCTGCCTGGTTTTGCCATAGCTGTTGGTGGTTAGCTGTGTGGCCGGAACGCCTTCTTCCTGCAGGTATTTCACGATGCGCTGCGCACGGGCAGCCGCCACGTTTTCTTTGGCTGTTGCCTCGCGGGCGTCGGCATGGCCGTTGACCTCCAGCGTCAGGGCAGGGTTGTTTTTCAGGATGTCCGCAAACTCGTTCAGCTTTACGGTGGCTTCTTTGCTCAGGTCCGTTTTGTTCTGCTCAAACAGCACATCGGTCAGGTTAGCCGACTTCACCGGGTAGCGGCGCGTGTCGAGCTGCGCTTTGGCTTTGTTGAGCAGGTCTTTGTTGGCAGCGCTGATAACGATGGCTTGCGCACGCGGCCCCCATTTATACTTTTCCTTGTTCTGCTCAAAGTATGTTTTCAGGCCTACGGAGTCCTCCACGGCTTTGGTCCATACTTTCTCGTCCATCAACTGGAAGAGCAGGATGCCATCGTGGTATTCCTGCACCAGCATGCGGTAATCTTCATACTTGTTTTCGAGGTTGGCTCTTTCGTACGCGATCAGGCTTTTCTCCGTAAACTCGTCGTACAGCTGGCGCATGGCATATGCCGGTGTGCCGGAGGTGCGGGCGCGCTGCTGCTCTTTGGCAAAGGCGTAGAAATCTGAAACGGTATAGGCCTTTCCCTGTATGGTGAAAAGGGTTTGCCCCAGGGTTTTGTCTGTGGTATCGTAGTCCCAGTTGCCTTGCACCAGGTCTGGATTGGCCTTGCTGAAAGCGGCTGTTTTAACAGCCTCGTTTTCTGTGAACGCGTTTTCTGTTCTGATGCGCTTGAGGAAGGCCGCTTTGTTAAGTTCAGAGCGGGAATCCTTGGCTATTTTGTTGCGCAGGTTCTGCTCCATGTCCTCGAAAGGGGGCAGCCCGCGCTTGTCGATCAGCTTGATGATGTGCCAGCCGTAGGGGGTGAGCACCGGCTTGGCCACATCGCCTTCTTTTTGCAGGGCGAAGGCGGCATCCTCGAAATTAGGGATCATGCGACCCGTGCCGAACCAGGGCAGCTCACCGCCGTTGTTCGCGGAACTGGCGTCCTCTGAAAACTCAGTAGCCAGTTTATCCCAGTTTTCGTTGCGTTGCAGTCGTTTGTAAATGGCATCTACCCGTTGCTTGGCCGCCAGTGAGTCGGCCTTGGGTATGCCCGGGGTGGCGCGTACCATGATGTGGGCCACTTTTACCTCACCGCGTGCCTGGCGCTTGTCGTGTACCTTAATCAGGTGGTAGCCAAAGCGGGTGCGCACCGGTGCGGACACTTGCCCGGCCGGGGTTTTGAAAGCGGCATCCTCGAAGGGATAAACCATTTGCATGGCCGTAAAATAACCCAAGTTGCCCTGGTTCTCAGCTGCGGAGGGGTCTTGTGAGAACTGCTGCGCCAGTTTTCCGAAGTCTTCGCCCTGCTGAACGCGCTGCCGCAGCTCCATCACTTTGTTATAGGCTGCCAGTGTGTCTTCGGGGGCTGCGTCGGGGGGCAGGGTAATGAGTATGTGCGAGGCGTTCACTTCCTGCTGCAGGCGCTCGTACGCTTGCTTCACCAGTTGGTCGGTCACGCTCTTTTCGGTCAGGTAAGGCTGAGCCAGTTGCTCCTTATAGCCCTCCAGTTCGCTCTTGAAGGCCATGGTGGTGTCTAGCCCACGGTTTTCGGCCTCCTTCACCTTCAGTTTAAAGTTGGTGTACAGGTTCAGGTAATCCGTGATGCTCTCGCGGGTGTACGCGTCTTCGTTTCCGGCATTGTTTTTTTCGTACACATACCGAAACTCCGAAGTAGAGATGGGTTCAGAGCCCAGGGTAGCGATAGCTGGTTCGCTGGAGTCGTTCTTCTTGGTTGCAGTACATCCGGCCATAAGGAGCACGGCTGCAACAAGTAAGTGGTTGCTGCGCATAGGTTGAGTTTAAACAAAACTGAGTTTAACTGACCAGGGTCAGATCATGCAATTTTAATTAATTTTTCTGACAGGTTAATCAAAAAGTATTACTATAATACTATTGCATGCCGTTTTGTTCCGGATAACGGGGAAAGCGGGATAAAAGTGTGTTGAGGCGGCCTATTTAATTTTTTTGTAGAGCACACAAATGCTTGTGTTACCCTGGGTGGTAAACTCCACCCTATCCATGATGCGGTTAACAAGGGCAATTCCGACGCCGCCCTTTTTCCCTACCCGGATGTGTTCCTCAATGTTGGGCTCCTGGTACTCTGAACGGCTAAAGGGAATGCCCGTGTCAGATATTTCGAATTTAAGCATGTCTTGCTGCTTTTGAATGGCCAGCAAGATAAATTTTTCCGGGTTTTCCTTATTGGCGTGGATGATGAGGTTGGCGCATATCTCATCAACAGCTAACACGATCTGGTTCATCAGAATATCTGTCAGCAAAAGGGCATGCAGGTATTCTGAAACGAAATCTCGAATCAGCTTCAGGTTTTTTTTAGTACAATTTACCCGGATGGAATTATTCATCAGCAACAGTCATGGCTTCGTCGTAATCCGACACGATGGTCATGAGCAGATCCAGGCCAAGTATTTCA
The DNA here is from genome assembly GCF_058216355.1 of Pontibacter sp. GD13. NCBI lineage: Bacteria > Pseudomonadati > Bacteroidota > Cytophagia > Cytophagales > Hymenobacteraceae > Pontibacter > Pontibacter sp. GD13. The sequence continues at coordinate 13,716 of NZ_JBYZMQ010000008.1, read as the reverse complement.
AAAACATTACGCACTTTATCCTGCATGTTATAGAAGATGAGCTTAATCTGGGCATCTTCGAAGCGTTGCAGGTGCGAAATAAACACGCCCAAACCGGCAGAGGAGATGTAGTGCAGGTTTTCGCAGTCTACCAGGATCTTGGCGTATTTCATGATCTCCGGATCAGACAGCTCTTCGTCCAAAATCACAGAGGAACTGGCGTCCAGTTCTCCATCCAGGGTAATAATGATGGTGCTTTCTTTAATTTCGTGTGTAATTTTCATCGGCATATGTACGGCTCTATTTGTCGTTAGGTTGAAGTGGCTTGAATTTAATAACAAGCAACGTCTGGTCATCATATAAGTTACCAGGCCCCGTAAAATCTTGCAGGTCGTTGATGATGGCGCATTTGATGTCCTCGGCCTCCAGGTGATAGGTCTGCGTAAGCATGTATTTTAAACGGTCTTCCCCGTACTCCTCGTTCTGCGGGCTGCGGGCTTCTACAATGCCGTCGGTGTAGATCACCATCACGTCGCTGGGGTTATAATCATAGTACATTTCCCGCACATGGTTATTGTAGCTTTTGTCGCGGATAATGCCCAGCCCCAGGCCATCGGTCTGGAAATAGAACACATCCTCGGTCATGGAGTTGAAATAGAGGGTATGGCAGTGCCCCGCCCGGGCAAACATAAAGCCTTTCATCCTATAATCGATGATGTAGAGGGCAGAGGTGATGAAGGAGGTTTTTTCGAGGCAGCGGCTGAGGGCGCTGTTGGCCTGCTTCATAAATTCGCTGGGGGGCATGTCCTGCTGCATCAGGCCATGGAAGATGCCCTTCATCTGCGCCATGTGGAAAGCCGCAGAAATACCCTTGCCCGACACGTCGCCGATGATGATGGCGATCCGGGACTCGCTCAGCTGCAGGAAATCGTAGAAATCGCCTCCTACCTCTTTGGCGGCCACAGCGTGGGTGGCTATCTCGAACCAGCTGTCGGTGGGGAAAGTTTTCGGGATCAGGCTCTCCTGCACCTGCGTCGCGATCTTAAGCTCTTCTTTGTAACGCTCGTTCTGGAGCGACTCACTCACCAGGCGCAGGTTCTCGATGGTAAGTATGGTCTGGCTGGTGAAGGTGCGCAACACGTTCACGGTTTCACGGTCAAAGCCCTGCTCGATGTCCTTTAGCAAGTATAATACCCCGAAAAGGTGCTGCTTGGACTTAATGGGAAGGATGATCAGGGATTTCCAGGGGAGCGTCAGGTCCCGGAAGCCGGGGTTGCGATCCAGGTTGTTGTTGATATAGTCGATGTTCTGGATGTTATAAGCCAGCAGCAAATGCCGGATGCGCCCTATCTGCTCGCTGTTAATGCTGAGCAGGTGCGTCACCTGCGGCTCGCTGTTGCGGATCAGCTCAAACCAGGCGGCGCTGGCATCGGAGGCTTTGATAGTGCTTTCAAAAAGCATGTCGTACACCTGGGCCTCGCTCTGCCCCTGCTGTATGGACTGGCTAAGGCGCTGGAAGTTGAGCAGGTCTTCGCTTTTTTGCTCAAACACGCTGGAGGTTGGCAAGCTAAACAACGATACAAGGAAGGCGGCACAGGTATAAAGGCCTACAAACAGCATGGCCAGCAGCAGGAAGCAGACATCGGTGTAATCTACGGCCAGCAGCTGACTGTCGGCCATTTGGTAGAAAAAACGCGCAAAGATATAGCAGCTGAGCAGAATAGCCCCCAGCAGCACCAGCGATCTGCTCTTATTATTAAAGGTGAGGTAAGCAACCCACTTCAGGTTAGTGCATAAAAACAAAATATAAAAACTAAGTAAGGCCAGCAGAGGCAGGAATATATAGCTGGTATAGTTAAAGTTGAGCAGCGTAAGCAGCAACGTGCCAAACACAAGCAGCTCAAACCAGTCCCAGGCAATTTGCAGGAATTTGTTTTTGTGGTACAGCAGCAATTGCCGCCAGATATAAAACGCTTTGGCCAGGAACACCACCATCAAACCAAAATTTACCTGGTATACAAAGTGCAGCAAGAGCGGAGAAGCTACCTCGGAATAGCTGATGATGAGTCTGTACCCCAGAAACAAGGCTACACTCACATAAGCGGCCACCCCACCTCTTGAGAACAGGTGCCAGAGATAACCGATAAAATCAATGCCTTTCAGGCTTTCGGAACTGATGCGCTGAAACAGAAAAACAGAAATGATAAAGATAACAACGAGCAGGTTGTTAAAGAAAGGGAAAGCCAGCTTGGCCATGCTCGGCTGCCGCATTGCCTCTGCCATAAGCAGCACATTAAGCAATAGCAAAGCCCAGCTAATGATGGCTGTGGTGACAAATAATGATTTTGCGTTTGTTTTGTATAGCATAAAACGGAAAATCGGACCGGGGTTTTGCTGTTGTAAAGTTTGAATGTGCTGAAATCTATGAACTATGAAAGGTAAGGATTTTTTTTTCTCTTTAGCCAACGCGCCAGAACATGTTTATTAAATCAACCTGCATAACGTAAAAAGATAGCTGTTGGTTAATATCAATCGCCTGGTACGATACCGGGCATAGCAGAAGAAACGGCACCCCGCCTTCCTTAAAGAGGGGTGCCGTTTTAGAGGTTACATGAACTTAGCGACTGTAGTTAGGCGCCTCGCGCATGATCTGAACATCGTGCGGATGGCTCTCGCGCAGGCCTGCACCGGTTATTTTCACCATTTTGGCTCCCTGCAGCTCTCGTATTCCCGGCGTGCCGCAATAGCCCATGCCGGCTCTGATGCCGCCCACCAATTGGTATATCACCTCGTTCACGAAGCCTTTGTAAGGCACGCGACCCACAATTCCCTCCGGCACTAGTTTTTTAGCATCCTTTTCGTTGCTCTGGAAGTAGCGGTCCTTAGAACCGTCTTCCATGGCCTCAACAGACCCCATGCCACGGTATGTTTTAAACTTGCGGCCTTCGTAAATGATCATCTCGCCGGGGGCCTCCTCCGTGCCAGCCAATATCGACCCGACCATCACAGTGCTTGCACCCCCTGCCAAAGCTTTTACTATGTCGCCGGAAAACTTGATGCCTCCATCCGCAATAACAGGCACACCGGTGCCCAGCAAACCCCTGGCGGCCTCCATTACGGCAGAGAGTTGGGGTACCCCGATACCGGCTATCACACGGGTAGTGCAGATGCTGCCTGGGCCAACCCCTACTTTTACGGCATCGGCACCGGCATCGGCCAGCGCCTTTGCACCCTCGGCCGTGGCAATGTTGCCGGCTATCAGGTCCAGGTCAGGGTAAGCGTCCTTTATTTTTCTCACAGCTTCCAATACCCCTTTCGAGTGGCCGTGGGCTGTGTCTACGCTGATGACGTCTACACCTGCCTCCACCAGTGCTTTCACGCGGTCCAGCACATCGGGCGTTACCCCTACGGCGGCGCCTACCCGCAGGCGACCAAATTCATCTTTGCAGGCAAAGGGCCTGTCTTTTTTCTTGAGTATGTCTTTGTAAGTAATAAGCCCGGCCAGCTTGCCATCCGCATCCACCACCGGTAACTTCTCGATCTTGTATTCCTGCAGAATGTCCTCTGCCTTTGCCAGGTCGGTGCCTATCTTGGCGGTGATCAGGTTGTCGCTGGTCATAACACCGGATATCTTCTGGGTAAGGTCTTTCTGAAAGCGCAGGTCGCGGTTGGTGATGATGCCGGTCAGTTTGCCTTCATCGTCCACAATGGGGATGCCCCCGATCTTGTTGTCTGTCATGATTTGCACGGCGTCGCCCAGGGTGGCATTCTGGTTCAGGGTGATCGGGTCCAGGATCATGCCGCTCTCAGAGCGCTTCACCTTCCGGACCTGTATGGCCTGCTTCTTGATCGACATGTTTTTGTGGATAATGCCGATGCCGCCTTCCTGTGCCATGGCAATCGCCAGATCAGCTTCCGTAACGGTGTCCATGGCAGCCGAAACAAGCGGAATATTGATGCGAATGTTGCGGGTAAGCTGCGACGAGGTGTCGGTTTGGTGGGGTAAAACCTCGGAGTATGCCGGGAGGAGAAGCACGTCATCATAGGTGAGCGCCTCAAATAAAATGCTTGACTGTTCAGAGAGCATGGCAAATAAAATTAGGGGTTGTTATTTGCCGCGTAAAACTACGGAAAATAATTGAGATTATGCTGCAAGTGTTGCAGGAATATTTATAAAAGGGCTCTGGCTGCTAGTAGGTTGGCATAGTTGGGTCTACGTTTTTGGCCCAGGCATGGATGCCTCCCTTTAAGTTGAGCAGGTTTTCGTAGCCCAGGCGCTGCGTTAAATAGTTAATGGCCTGGGCGCTCCTGAAGCCATGATGGCACACCACCACCACGGGTATGTCGCGGCGGATGCGGCTGGCCTGCTTCGGCAATTCTCCCAGCGGAATCAACTCGCCTCCTAAATTGCACAGCTCAAACTCAGCAAGCTCCCGAACATCCACTAGCTGTAGCTCACCCTGGTGTACCAGGCGCTCTTTCAGTTCAACTGCCGTAATCTCATCCATACTTTTGCGTAGCTAAAATGCCTTGTATATAGCGTATCTTTGGCCGATACGTTTAGAATTACAAAATTAGCGATCATTTGACCATTTTCGTGCATCATCGCGCTTTATTACCTTTATGGAAATATCTAATGTTGTAAACAACGTGCTGGAGGCATGGCATGCCCTGAGCCTTTTGGAATTAATTGGCGTGCTGACAGGCATTGCCGGCGTATGGCTGGCTGCTAAGCAAAGCATCTGGACCTGGCCCGTCAGCCTGGTGAGTGTTGCCATGTACGTGGTTGTGTTTTACGATGCACGCCTGTATGCCGACATGGCACTGAACGCCTTTTATGTAGTTACCAGCTTTTATGGGTGGTATGTGTGGCTGTACGGTGGTAAAGGGCATACCGAACGAAAGGTGAGCCAGGTTAACCGAAAGGAACTGGCGCTTTTAATCGTGCTGGGTTTGGGCTTTACGCTGGCACTCGGCTACTTCCTGGAAAACTACACGGATGCAGATCTGTCTTATACTGATTCGGCCACCACGGCCATTAGCCTGATAGGGTATTGGATGATGGCCAAAAAGCACCTGGAGAACTGGCTTGTCTGGTTGGTGGTTGACACGCTCTACGTGGGGGTGTACCTGTACAAAGAGCTTTACCTGACAAGCGGACTTTTCTTTGTTTTTCTGATTCTATCGGTAAAGGGCTACCTGGACTGGAAGCGCGGATTGCTTGAAAAAGCAGTAATGAAGGCCCAATAACTATTTAGTTTATTTAGTCCTATTTATACCCTTCAAAGGTATAATCCGGTGGCAGGAGCGCTACGTACATGTAGGTAAGCTTAAAAAGTTTAAGCACCCTGATTTTGAGGGAAGTATGTGTAACGTTTAAATGTGACTGGAAATGAAGCAAAAGAAGTTACTATTACCCGATGAATTAAAGTATGCCAACCGTTTGAAGTGGGGTTACGAGTCGCCGGACGAAAGCCCAAAAAGGCTATTGCTAAGGCAGTTCGGCGATAAAGTGGAAAGAGAGCTGGAAGTGTATAATTTTTATGATTATAGCTTCTCAGGCAATTAGGGTAACCCACCATTAAGTTAAAGTCCCCTGTTCCTTTAAAAGCAGCCCCTGTGCCTTGGCATTGGGGCCGCTTTGTTTTATAGTGAAAAACTTTCCTTTTTTCACGACATTTGCCAGATGCTTAAAGTTGCAATCACAGGTCCGGAATCTACGGGTAAGTCTACGCTGGCCGAGCGGCTGGCGCTGCATTACCAAACGGCCTGGGTGCCGGAATACGCCCGCAGCTATGTGGGCAACCTGAACCGGCCTTATACTTTGCAGGATATTGAAGCGATTGCCAGGGGGCAACTGGCGCTGGAAAGGAGGCTGGCGGCAGAAGCGAACCGGGTGCTTTTTGCGGATACCGACATGCTGGTGCTAAAAATATGGAGCGAGCACGCATTTGGGTTTTGCCCCGATTGGATACTGCAAGAATTACAGCAGCAAGACTACAACCTTTGCCTGTTAATGGGCGTTGATTTGCCCTGGGAGCCTGATCCACTGCGGGAGCATCCGCAAAAAAGACAGTTTTTTTACGAATGGTATAAACGCGAGCTGCAGGCGCTTAGCGTTCCTTTCGTAGAAATAAAAGGACTGCACGAAGATCGGTTTCGACTGGCCGTGGACTATGTGGATAAAATCCTCCTAAAACATCAACTTCAAAAGTAAAACGATGCTGTATTATCTGGAAAATGATGCTTATAAGGTAGCTGTGGAGAGTCTGGGGGCCGAATTGCAGCATTTCGTCAAAAAGGATGAGCAACTGGAGCTTATCTGGACGGCAGATCCCGCTGTCTGGAACAAACACGCCCCCAACTTATTCCCGATCGTGGGTGAGCTGCCGGACCAGGAGTATACGTATGAGGACAAGAAGTATCGGATGCTGCGCCATGGCTTTGCCCGTAACCAGGAATTTGAGCTGGTAGAGGAGCATGCTGGTAAATTGGTGTTTGAGCTAAAGGATAACGAGGAGACAAGAAGGCAGTATCCGTTTGAATTCAGCCTGCTGATCGCTTATATACTGGAAAATAACAAGCTTTCCGTTACGTACCTGGTGCGCAACGAGGGCGATGCGTCCATGTGGTTCTCTGTGGGTGGGCACCCTGGGTTTAATGTGCCCCTGTATCCTGATGAAAAGTATGAAGACTATTTTATTGCGTTTGAGGAAGCAGAAACGCTGAGTCGTTTTCTGCTGAACAGCGATGGTTTGTTAAGTGGCGACACAGAGCGGGTGCTGGACGAGAGCCGGATATTGCCCCTTACCCACACCTACTTCAGCAAAGACGCCCTGGTGTTCAAAGACCTGAACTCTAGCAAACTGGTGCTGGCAAACCATGTAAACCCACGGCAGGTCGAACTGGAATTTAAGGGGTTTCCCTACCTGGGTATTTGGTCGAAGCCCGGGCTGGCACCCTATGTTTGCATTGAGCCCTGGTGCGGCATTGCCAGCAGAGCAGGCGACTCAGGAGAATTAAAAGAGAAGGAAGGCATCAACCAACTGGGGCCGAAGCAGGCTTTTGAGCGGACTTTCTCCATTACAGTCAGCTAAGTGCACTCATAAAAGCAGAGGCCCCACGTAACTGCTGCTACGTGGGGCCTCTGCTTTTATGGGATATCTTTACTGTAATGATGGCTCAGGGAATTTAGGCACTTTGATATTTCTGAAATCATATCTGGGCTCAAAATCATTGATAGGCAAAGAAATACCAGGTGGGAGGTCTAAATCCGGCAGGTCGTCTCCCAGCGGTTCGCCTCCATCATCGTCGCTGTCGGTAGAAGGCGGACGATTGAATTTTCTGCGTGGGGCGAAAGCATAATATGCCAGAATCGTTAGGAGTGCCATGGTGTATAAAATGCTGATCATCATCACAAATCTACTTTTTCATTAAAATCTTCAGCTGGCTGCTGCATGGCAAACACGGTGTAAAAGCATGCAGGTAAAGCAGGCCATATACTGTTTTCAACGTACATTTTAAGTAAGGGGTTTTTGCATTTTATAAAAAATAACATGCTATTAACCAGCAAGTAGTATACGTTTACTTTTTGATTTCGGGTGGCCTTTTGATATATGCTAGAAGGCGCTTACCTTTGCAGGAGTTTAGGGGTGCCTAGTAACAACGGGCTGAGATTATACCCATTGAACCTGATCCGGGTAATGCCGGCGAAGGGAAAACGCGGGAAACAAAATAAACGGGATGCCGACCCCTGGCATGCCTGTATGTTTCACCTTTCTTATTTTACCACTTTCATGAAAAAATTAATAGCAGCACTGGCAGTGTTCGTATTGCCATTGCAGTTGCTCGCTCAGTACAATCTGGGCGGAAGCGTGGCGGATGCTGCCACGGGTACGGCGCTGGCAGGCGCCAGTGTGGTGCTGGAGGGCACCAGCACAGGCGTTTCCACTGATCAGAGCGGCAGTTTTTTGTTTAACAGTATGCCCGCCGGAAGCTATACCTTAAAAGTTAGTTACCTGGGCTATGAGCAACAAAGCGTTAACGTGCGTCTGCAACAGGACAAGTACGTGCAACTAACTCTGCGCCCACAGGCCCTGCAGGCAAGTGAGGTAGTGGTGCAGGCCACACGTGCCGACGAGCGCACAGGCACCACGTATACCAACGTGAGCCACCAGGAAATAGAAACACGCAATTTTGGGCAGGACTTGCCTTACCTGCTGGAGCAGGTGCCCTCGGTGGTTGTGAATTCTGACGCCGGCGCCGGCGTGGGCTATACAGGCATCCGCATCCGTGGCTCCGACATCACCCGCATTAATGTAACGGTAAACGGCATCCCCATCAACGACTCGGAGAGTCACGGCACATTTTTCGTGAACATGCCCGACTTTGCCTCTTCGGTGCAGGATATACAGGTGCAGCGCGGGGTGGGTACATCTACAAACGGGGCAGGGGCCTTTGGGGCGAGCATCAACATCCAGACACAGCAGATGCGCCAGCAGGCCTATGCCGAAACAGATCACAGCTACGGTTCCTTTGCTACCTGGAAGAACAACGTGCGCTTCGGCACGGGCCTGATCAAGGGGAAATTTGCCTTTGATGGCCGTTTGTCACGCATCAAGTCGGATGGTTATATTGATCGGGCTTCCTCCGACCTGAAGTCCTTCTACTTTTCGGGCGGATACTACGGCGACAAGACCAGCCTGAAATTTGTGACTTTTTCGGGCCAGGAGAAAACCTACCAGGCCTGGTACGGTACGCCGGAGGCCTTAGTGTATGGCAACGCCGCTGACCTGCAGGACTACATTGACCGCAATTACGTGGATGGCCCTGATAAAGAGAACCTGCTGAGGGCTGGGCGCAGGTATAATTTCTATACTTACGAGAACGAGACGGATAATTACCAGCAAGACCACTACCAATTGCACCTGTCACATGACCTGATGCCGGGCCTTACCTTCTCCGGCGCCCTGCACTACACCTATGGCCGGGGCTACTACGAGCAGTATAAGCCAAACGACAAGCTCTCGAAGTATGGTTTACCTAATGTGGTGATAGGAGGGCAGGAGATCAAGCGCTCCGACATTATCCGCCGCCGCTGGCTCGACAACGACTTTTACGGTGCCACTTACGCCTTACAATACCGGCCTAACACACGCCTGAACGCAACGCTGGGTGGTGCCTGGAACAAGTATGAAGGCCGCCACTACGGAGAGATTATCTGGGCGCGCTTCGCCTCTACCTCTGACATCCGCGACAGATATTATGACAACGATGCCCAGAAAACGGACTTCAATGTATTTGCAAAGGCTTCTTATGGCTTAACCGATAAACTGAGCGTGTTCGGCGATCTTCAGTTACGTGCCATAAACTATACTTTCGTGGGCTTTGATAACGACCTGAAAAGCTTGGCGCAGGATGTGGATTATACCTTCTTTAACCCAAAAGCAGGCATAACCTACCAGTTACAGCCAGCGCATCAGCTGTACGCCTCCTACGCTGTAGGTAACCGGGAACCTGCTCGCAACGATTTTACGGACTCTACCCCCAACAGCCGCCCGAAGCACGAAACCCTGCGCAACATAGAAGCGGGTTACCGGGGTCTGCTGGGATTAACGGAGATAGGCGGCAAGGCGCTTACAGCTAATGTAGAGGCTAACCTCTTTTACATGAACTATAAGAACCAACTGGTGTTAACAGGGCAGATAAATGATGTGGGGGCTTATACCCGAACCAACATCAACGACAGCTATCGCCAAGGTGTAGAGTTGGCCACAGGTGTAAATCTAGGTTCTGTTGCCAGGCTGAGCACTAACCTGAGCTACAGTCAAAACAAGATCGCCGATTTCAGTGAGTTCATCGATAACTACGACAATGGGGACCAGGCTATAAACCAGTACAAAGAAACAACCATTGCTTTCTCCCCTGATTTCGTATCGGCTAGCCAGTTAGAGGTAGGGGTGTTGAAAGGATTGAAAATCGCTTTCATCTACAAAGCGGTGAGCAAGCAGTACCTGGATAACACAGAAAACGAGAGCCGCACGATACCTGCCTACCAGGTGGGTGACCTGCGTTTGCGCTACAGCATCGGCTTTAAAAACACGCTGAAGGAACTGGAGCTGGGCCTGTTGGTAAACAATGTGTTCAGCGAAAAGTATGCGGCCAACGGCTATACGTTCAGCTACATTGCCGGCGGTCAGCAAACTACCGAAAACTTCTACTATCCGCAGGCCACACGCAACTACCTGCTATCGGTTGGCCTGAAGTTCTAGTGTAAACCCATGCTGCGATTCACCCACCCCTACACCCTCCAGGGAAAGGAATGGTTCCCGGTTTTAGAGATCATGCTGTAGCAAAGCGGGCATTAAATTAGGGTGCTATTCTGTGTATTTGTCTGCACATGGATCCATGATTGGTGCTTAGTCTTTATCAAAGTATAATGGCAGCGTGATTCCCCTCCCTGGAGGGGCTGGGGTGGGTTTTTACCTTCCGAGTATCTTATAGAGCGCAACTTGAAGTATAAATCAAACCACGGAGGCCGCTGCAAGTATAAACTGCAGCGGCCTGCGTGTTTTATAAAACAGGCTTCAAAAGCTGGCACATTCTGTCCCGGATTTTCTGCCGCAAGTTTAGCCTTGGCGCAACTTGTGGCTAAGTATGGCAGCAGCTTGTAACTGCTTTGCAAAAGCAACATTGTTTAGCCGAAGCTAAAGTTTATACTTCGGCAATAAGCGATAAAGTGTAAATCTGTTAAAGTTTCCTTCTATGTTCGCGCCGAAAACCAGTTGCAAACGGGCAACCTGTACATCACTCGTATACTAAAGCTAAACTTGCAGCATTTAAATCAACTGCTTAAATCCATTAATCCTGAAAATCCTGGTTTGGATTATACTTAAAATTTTAACTTTGCGTATTACCCTTCTCAAACCTTAATACTTAACCATGGCTTACGAATCATCAGGAGCACCTGACTACTTTAACATCGACGACCTACTGACCGAAGAACACCTGCTTATTCGCCAGACGATGCGTGATTTTGTGAAGCGGGAGATTTCGCCAAACATTGAGCAGTGGGCACAGGACGCGCATTTCCCTTCCGAAATAGTAAAGAAGTTTGGTGAGGTGGGTGCGTTTGGCCCTACTATCCCAACGGAATACGGTGGCGGTGGCCTGGATTACATCAGCTACGGTATCATCATGGAAGAGATTGAGCGGGGAGACTCCGGGATGCGGTCCACGGCTTCGGTGCAGGGCTCGCTGGTGATGTACCCGATTTACAAGTATGGGTCTGAGGAGCAGCGGAAGAAATACCTGCCAAAGCTTGCCAGTGGCGAGTGGCTGGGCTGCTTTGGCCTGACAGAGCCTGATCATGGCTCTAATCCGGGTGGTATGGCCACCAACATAAAGGACATGGGCGACCACTATGTGCTCAACGGTTCCAAAATGTGGATATCGAACTCCCCGGAGTGCCAGGTGGCGGTGGTATGGGCTAAGAATGAAGAAGGGAGAATTAAGGGCGTTATTGTAGAAAGAGGGATGGAGGGTTTTACCACGCCTGAAATCCATAGTAAATGGAGCCTGCGTGCCAGCACCACAGGCGAACTGGTGTTTGATAATGTTAAGATTCCGAAGGAAAACATCCTGCCCAACGTTGAGGGCTTGCGCGGTCCGCTGGGTTGCCTCGATTCGGCCCGCTACGGTATCTCATGGGGTGCTATCGGCGCAGCCATCGATTGCTACGAGTCTGCCCGCAAGTATAGCCTGGAGCGGATTCAGTTCGACAAGCCCATCGGCGCTTTCCAGCTAACCCAGAAAAAACTGGCGGAGATGCTGACAGAGATCACCAAAGCCCAGCTACTTGCCTGGCGCTTGGGAACGCTGATGAACGAAGGCAAAGCCACTACGCAGCAAATATCAATGGCAAAGCGCAACAACGTGGATATGGCCCTGCACGTGGCCCGCGAAGCACGCCAGATACACGGGGGCATGGGTATTACAGGCGAGTACCCGATCATGCGCCACATGATGAACCTGGAATCCGTGATCACGTACGAGGGAACCCACGACATTCACCTGCTCATCACGGGTGCTGATATTACAGGCATACAGGCATTTAAGTAAACCCCTCCCAGCCCTTCATGAGAAATGGGCAGGGAGAAAAGTATAGGAAGGCAGCTGCGCAAGTGGCTGCCTTTTTGTCTGGATCAGAACGTGCCGGATAGTCTGTATGGACAGGATTTAATCTAATCAAACAGCATTTATAATTACTGACCGACAATAGCGGCTGTTCTACGATCAAGTTTTACTTTAAAGTTAGACTAAGGCAGCCAACCTTCCTGTTCATGCTCTAACCCTCTAAACCCTGAACGGATAAATGCTAATTTAATTAGATTTTGATTGAAAAGTATAAAATAATTAGCAAAAGTGCGTAAATTCGTCAGGTAAAATGGAGCGATTTAAATGCAATTGCTGTTACTTTTAGGGTGCAGAAAATGTAGAGTGAAAGCAGGTTATACAGAAGAAGAATAAAAGCATGAGAGAAGACTATCTCACTGGCGAAGATGCGTACATGACGCCAGCAGAACAAGACATAGACAAGGCGCTTCGCCCGCTAAGCTTCCGCGACTTTACGGGGCAGGCCAAGATTGTGGAGAACCTGAAAATATTTGTGCAGGCAGCCAGGCGCAGGGGCGAGGCCCTGGATCATGTGCTGCTGCATGGCCCTCCCGGACTGGGTAAAACCACTTTGTCGCATATTATTGCCTCGGAGCTGGATGCAGGCATTAAAATGACCTCCGGCCCGGTGCTCGATAAGCCAAGCGACCTGGCAGGTCTTCTCACCAACCTGGATTCTAACGACGTGCTTTTCATTGATGAGATTCACCGCCTGAATCCGATTGTGGAGGAGTACCTGTATTCGGCCATGGAGGATTACAAGATCGATATCATGCTTGATTCCGGCCCGAATGCGCGCTCGGTGCAGATCAGCCTGAATCCCTTTACGCTGATCGGCGCCACAACACGCTCCGGCTTGCTTACTGCGCCGTTGCGCGCCCGCTTTAGCATCAACTCACGCCTCGAGTATTATGATGCAACCCTGCTGACTTCCATCGTTAAACGATCCTCGCACTTGCTCGGTGCGCCCATTCACGAAGATGCCGCCTTTGAGATAGCCCGCAGGAGCCGTGGCACGCCACGCATTGCCAACAACCTGCTGCGCCGCACCCGCGATTTTGCCCAGGTAAAAGGCGATGGTACCATCACAGTAGACATTGCAAAGTTTGCCCTAAATGCCCTGGACGTGGATTTTAACGGGCTGGACGATATGGACAACCGTATTTTAAATACGATCATTGATAAATTTAAAGGCGGCCCGGTTGGCTTAACCACCATCGCAACGGCCTGTGGCGAAGAGTCAGAAACCATTGAGGAGGTGTATGAGCCTTTCCTGATTCAGGAAGGGTACATCAAGCGCACCGCGCGAGGCCGCGAGGCGACCGAGCTGGCTTACCGCCATCTAGGGAAAATTCCACCTCAGGAGATTGTAAATAACGGCCTGTTTAACCAACCTGAGTAACCGGGTTAATTTGTGGGTGTTATAAAAAGCAGGCCGAAAGGCAGGAGTGGTCGGAAGAAATTCTGACCACTTTTTATGTTTTAAAGAGCTTGTCCAAGTCTCCTTGGCAATGAGCCACCACGATGGCAATAGCCAGGTTTCTGATTTCCATAGCGAACCTG
>NZ_JBYZMQ010000007.1:0-205182 GCF_058216355.1 Pontibacter sp. GD13 | reverse complement strand
TTTCCCTTATTTTTACACGCAGTACCGGGAGAAAAAAGGGAAAAACAACCCCGGCCAACAACACCCATAAGACACTGAATCAAGCATCACAAGCTTCACCGTCTTATGGCCTATTTCGTTGTGATACATCAAAAGACAAAATGAAAACACTTAAAAGGGTTCTACTAAGCCTTATAGTAATTTTACTGCTAAGCGCAATTGGGGGGTATTTTTACTTCAAGAGCAAGTTCCAGCCTCCTGCCAATCAACTTGTACTCGGGAATTCTAACATTCCAATTCCTTTTATCTGGCTCAAAGATTCTACTGAAAACGGAGTAGATGAGTATTCCGCCATGCTCATACCTGTTACACTAGAAGGAATTCCAGGATTATATTACATGCAGTTTGACCTTGGCGCGCCTTACTCTCTTTTTTATGGCAAAGCACTGTCATCACTCAATGAGAAGTACAAAAGAATAACAATTCAGCAGGAAGGAGAGAACTCATCTTTAGAGAAGTTCAGGTTCAAAGTTGGAACTACCGACGTTTTTGCAAAAACAATAAAAGTAAAAGATTATGGGAGCGCCATAGACTGGAATGATAGTTCTCATGCCCGCATAGTCGGCACCATAGGAGCTGACTTCATTGAAGACAAGGTTCTGATAATCGACTATAAAGATGGGAGCATTTCGGTAGCATCTGAGATTTCACAGGAGCTTGCGAATGCTGCTCAGTTCTATGATTTCAGATTTGAAAGCCGAAGAGTGTTACTGCCATCTAAAATTGATGGCCAAGAACAAACATTGCTTTTCGATACAGGTGCCAGTGCATTCGAGCTTTTGACAGATGAAGACACTTGGAAGGCGCTTTCAAAAGAAGGATCAAAAGAAGAAACATATGAAGCCAATTCGTGGGGCAAAAAGTTAGTAGTGCACAATAGAGAAAGCAACAGTCGGATCGAGTTTGGCTCCGTGGAGTTGCCCTTATCAATAGTTACATATATTGAAGGAACAGGCTTTATGCAGAACATGCTTATGAAGTTTTCTGGAATGGGCGGTATGATTGGCAATAAACTATTCATCGGTAACATCTTAGTGCTTGATACTAAGAACCAGAAGTTTGCACTAATAGAATAACGTATCACAACCACACCCATAAGCCAGCTACGCCGCCTTATGGCCCAGTACGTTAGCTGCAAGGAAAAGACAATGAATTATAAACCGACACCAATAAATATCATTTGTGGGTTATTAATAATAGGCTCAATTTATGGTGCACTCTTTTCAGGACCAATGGGGTTCGGTATTCTTGGACTTTTTTATCTTATTCCTGTTGCCGTTTTGGGACTTCTACTTGATTACCTTGGTCAAAAGACAATCAAAAGTTATCCGAGACTATTCGCAATTGAGATCATATTAGTAGCTGTCATATCTTTTGGTGTTGTCTGGCAAGAAAGAACCAAGACTTACATAATTCCTGACCAAAGAGACTTTGAATTTGTAGTGACAGTATATGATGTAAAAGACTCAGAAGAACTTCCTGTTAACAATTTCACTTGGACTTATAAAAAAGAAATACCTGTAAATGGAATTCTATTGACCTCAAACAGAATTAACTCGGATTTGCCCAAAACAGAGATGTTTACAAAATCAGGTTTAAGTCTTCAAGACAGAAATGATACGGTTGACTTGTGCTTCGGTCCAGCAAGCACTTCGATAATTGAAATTGACGGAAAAATTTATAACTACCAAGCTTGGAAAATTGATAAAGGTGGTACAATCGGATATTCCTCAAATGACATTAAAGAATTGGAAGAAGAACTAAAGAAGTATTTAAAAAGAATTAAACCCAGCAGCTAACATTCTGTATAGTGCATACCCTGCGGGATACGCACCATACAGTCGCCGTCAGCCCCAGAACAAATCTTGCACCCAACAACCCCCATTAAAACAGAAAAGCCGGCTTGCGCCGGCTTTTCTGTTTTAATGGGGGTCAGCTATACTAGCTGTGGGCCTTGCTTGTAGCGTGAGGGGTAGCATCCGTGGCTACGTTCGTTTTTGTGTTCTTTTCAACCTTGGCATAGTTGTAGGCCGGGCAATATGTTTTACACGACGCCATGCCAAGCGCTAAGCATAAACTACCCACTGCTAATACTCTCTTCATATTACTGTTTGTTTTGGGGATTCGAATCAAAAATAGCTTTTTTCTTTTAAAAGCAAAATTTATTTACTAAAAATTTTTCTAAATAAATTTACACTGCATAGCCAAGTATCTTCATCATCGATTCGCTGGTTTGCTCCGGCGCAAATTGCCACGTTTTCAGGTTGCCTTCCTCATCACGGTCCACTAAAATGTGCTGTGGCGATGGAATCAGGCAGTGTTTAATTCCGCCGTACCCACTCAATTGCTCCTGGTAAGCGCCGGTGTTAAAAAAGCCAATGTATAAGGGCTCGTCTTTGGGGGCCTTCGGCAGGAATACCTGGTAAGAGTGCATCTCCGAATTATAGTAATCCTGGCTGTCGCAGGTCATGCCGCCCAGTTGTATTTTTCGGTACTCCTTGTCCCAATGGTTTACGGCCAGCAGGGGCCAGCGCTGGTTCATGGCCCAGGCATCGGGCAGGTTGGTTATAAAAGAGCCATCAATCATGTACCACAGCTCCTTGTCGTTTTGCAGCTTCTCGTCCAGGATAGAGTAAATGTTGGCTGCACTCTCGCCCACCGTAAAAATGCCGAACTCGGTAAAAATGTTAGGCTCCGGCACACCCTCCTCCTTGCAAATGCGCTTGATGGTGCGCAATATCTCCTCGGTCATGTACTTGTAGTCGTAGTCCGCCTGGATAGAGGTTTTGATCGGGAAGCCCCCGCCAATGTCAATGGTATCCAACTCCGGGCAAAGCTTCTTCACCTCGGTATACTTATGCACAAAACGGCTAAGCTCCGACCAGTAATAGGAGGTGTCTTTGATGCCTGTGTTAATAAAGTAATGCAGCATTTTCAGCTCAAACCGCTCGTCGTGCTTAATCTGGTTCTCATACAGGTCGATCACATCGTTGTACCGAACGCCGAGGCGCGAGGTATAGAACTCAAACTTGGGCTCCTCATCAGATGCCAGCCGAATGCCTACTTTGGTTTTTTGGGTAACGTGTTCCTTGTAGTAATCAATCTCGCCCAGGTGGTCCAGTATGGGCATGCAGTTCACAAAGCCCTCGTTAATTAACTCTGAGATCCACTGGCGGTAACGCTGGCGCTTAAAGCCATTGCAAACGATATACGTATTCTTGTTGATCTTCCCCTTTTTATACAGCGACCTTACAATCTGCATGTCATAGCCGGAGGAGGTTTCGATGTGGATGTCGTTTTTCAGCGCTTCATCCAGCACAAAGGAGAAATGCGAGGCTTTGGTGCAATAACAGTAAGTATAAGTGCCTTTGTAGTCCAGCTTTTCGATGCTATCCTTAAAAAGTTTTTTTGCCCGTTGTATTTGCGAACTGATCTTGGGTAAATATGTTAATTTAAGCGGAGTGCCATACTTTTTAATGAGCTCCATCAACGGGATGCCATTAAACAGTAATTCATTATTTTCTACGGTGAATTCTTCCGTTGGGAAGTCGAAAGTTTGGTGAATCAGATCAGTGTATTTATCCATTCTGTGGTGCTGGGTTAAGAAAACATGCAATATTGATTGTATTTTACCATCTTTGCAAAAACTTTGTTCAGATTATATGAAACGTTCATCAAATTATTGTTATCACACCTATTAGGAGGTGATAAATAAGAAGGTGTTCAGTTTCATGTGGTTAGAGAAACTCTAAGGCAGGCACATGAAAAAAATAAAACTGATAGAAGTAAGATCGGAGCTGGGCGCCGGAACAAGGGGAGCCAGCATGGGCATTGACGCATTGCGGGTGGCTTGCTGGGATAAGGGCTCTGATTATTTCAAACGCTTTAACTCCGTTAGCGTTCCGGACCTGAACTATACCCTGTTCGATAAAGATGTTTTCCCGAATGCGCACCGCATCGACAGCATCCTGACGGTACAGAAAAACATTGCCAACGCCGTAGAGCAGACCATTAACATGGGCATGTTCCCGCTTGTGCTGGCCGGCGACCATTCCAACGCCCACGGCACCATTGCCGGCATTAAACAAGCTTACCCCGAAAAAACATTGGGTGTGATCTGGATCGATGCGCACGCAGATATTCACTCCCCGTATACTTCACCTTCGGGCAATGTGCACGGCATGCCGCTGGCCATGGCCCTGAACGTAGATAACCTGGACCGCCAGATAAACGACCCGGCCCCGGAAGCCGTTTTCTTCTGGAACTCGCTGAAGAAGCTGGGTTACGAGGGTGCCAAGCTGAAACCGGAGCACTTGGTTTACATTGTGGTGCGCGACACCGAAGAACCCGAGGATTACTTTATCAAAAAGAACGGCATCAAGAACTTTACCTATGCCGAGTTTACGCAAAAGGGGGCCGAGCAAATAGCCCGGGAAACGCTCGAGCGTCTTAAAGACTGCGACATTGTGTATGTGTCTTTCGACGTGGACAGCCTGGACTCCAAGTTCTCGAAAGGAACGGGCACCCCCGTAGAAACCGGTTTAACCGTGCAGGAGGCAAAAGACCTGAACTTTCACTTGTTGCAGGACCCCCGCGTGGTTTGTTTCGAGATGACCGAGATCAACCCGACCCTGGATACAGAGAACACCATGGCAGAGAATGCCTTCGATATTTTAGAGACAGCCACAGAGGCTATCTTACACCGCGAATCTAAAAGTACAGCCACACATTAATGCAACTTCAAACCGCCATTAGCCAGCATATCAGCCAGGCGCTGCAAGCTATATTTCAAATTTCTGTGGATGCTTCGCAGCTTGTGCTGCAGCCTACCCGCAAAGAGTTTGCCGGCTCTTTCACGTTCGTTACGTTTCCGTTTACCAGGCAAGCGGGCAAAGGCCCCGAGCAGATCGGGCAGGCCCTGGGAGAGTACCTGAAAGCGCATGCCGGAGAGGTAAAGGATTTTAACGTGGTAAAGGGCTTCCTGAACCTGGAGGTGGAGGATACAGAGTGGCTGCACCTGTTCCGCGACCTGATACAGAACCCGGCTTTTGGGCAGGGTGAGCCGAGTGGCCGCAACGTGATGGTGGAGTACTCCTCGCCGAACACCAACAAGCCACTGCACCTGGGGCACCTGCGCAACAACTTCCTGGGCTACGCAGTTTCTGAGATCCTGAAAGCGAATGGCCATGAGGTGATGAAGGTGAACCTGGTAAACGACCGGGGTATCCACATCTGTAAATCGATGCTGGCTTACGAGAAGATTGGCAATGGCGAAACACCCGAGAGCAGTAACATGAAAGGCGATCACCTGGTAGGCAAGTACTACGTGCTGTTCGACAAAGCCTACAAGGTGCAGATAGAAGAGCTGGTAGCGCAGGGCATGGACAAAGAGGAGGCCAAGAAGAAGGCCCCGCTCATGCTGGAGGCACAGGATATGCTGCTGAAGTGGGAGCAAGGCGACGAGCAGGTTGTTGCGCTCTGGAAAAAGATGAACAGCTGGGTATACGCCGGCTTCGAGCAGACATACCGCACCATTGGGGTAGATTTCGATAAATATTACTACGAGTCGCAAACCTATACGTTAGGCAAAGAGAGCGTGGAGGAAGGCCTGCAGAAAGGGGTGTTCTTTAAAAAAGCAGACGGCTCTGTTTGGGTAGACCTGGCCGCAGAAGGGCTGGACGAGAAGCTGGTTTTACGAGCCGACGGCACATCAGTTTACATTACCCAGGACCTGGGCACAGCCGAACTAAAGTACAACGATTTTAACTACGATACCTCCGTGTATGTTATTGCAGATGAGCAAAACTATCACATGCAGGTATTAAAGGCGATCCTCAAGAAACTTGGCAAACCCTATGCCGATGGTATTTTCCATCTTTCGTATGGCATGGTCGACTTGCCCTCAGGCAAAATGAAGTCGCGGGAAGGCACCGTGGTGGATGCCGATGAGCTGGTGCAGGAAATGATTGACACTGCCCGGCAGCAAACAGAGGAGTTGGGTAAGATAGAGGGTTTTACCCCAGAGGAGGCTAATAAGCTGTACCATACTTTAGCAATGGGAGCCCTAAAGTACTTCCTGCTGAAAGTGGATCCGAAAAAACGCATGTTGTTCAATCCGCAGGAATCCATTGATTTCCGGGGGAACACCGGGCCGTTTATCCAGTACACGCATGCCCGTATCTCAGCTATACTTCGCAAAGCCAGCGAGATGGGCATAAAGGTGGATGCGGCTTCGTTTGAGAGTGTGACCACCATGCATGAAACGGAGCAGGACGTCATTACACACCTGGTTAATTACCCTGCGGTGGTAAAGGAGGCGGGTAACCTGTATGCCCCTTCGGTTATTGCGAGCTATGCCTACGAGCTGGCCAAAATTTATAACCGGTTTTACCAGGAGGTTTCTATTTTCAATGAAACGGACGAACAGGCACGCAATTTCAGAATATCGTTGTCAGCCATGGTTGCCCGCTTAATTCGCGAAAGTATGGCGCTGTTGGGTATTGACGTTCCGGAGCGGATGTAAGGATTGAAATGAGGAACCGTGGGCGGTGAAGATTGCCCTCTAGAAACTTAGGTTTACGAAATCTATTGTATGAAAATTTTATTTAAACAATTGGCCGTTTTGCTGGTATTAGCAACATTAGGCGCCTGTTCAGGCACTACTGCAAATAACACATCAGATAATTCAATGGCAACAGAAACAACACCAAACGCAAACAGCGATTTCTATACGTTTAAAATGGAAACGTTAGATGGCAAAAAGGTAGACTTTAACAAGTATAAAGGCAGGAAGGTCCTGCTCGTTAACACAGCCTCTGAATGCGGCTTTACCCCACAATACGCCGACCTGCAGCAGCTCTACGAGAAGCACGGAAATGATGTGGTGATCTTAGGTTTTCCGGCCAATAACTTTGGCGGCCAGGAGCCAGGCAGTAACGAGGAGATCGCATCTTTCTGCCAGAAAAACTATGGCGTAGCTTTTCAGATGTTTGAGAAAATATCCGTGGCCGGCCAGGACAAGCATCCGCTTTATACCTGGCTCGCTGAAAATGCACCAAACCACGAAGAGCCAAACTGGAATTTCTGCAAGTACCTGGTAAATGAAAACGGTAAGGTAGTCGCCTTTTTCCCATCCAAAGTGAAGCCGATGGACGAGGAGATTCTGGCGGAGATACAAAAATAGGCTCCTTAATCAGAGGGCTTCTTAGATTACAGGTAAACGCAAGGATACGTTGAACACCACAGAACACCATAACTCAAGTCCAGGTCTTGTACAGGCCTGGATTTCGGCTTTTAGGCCGCGCACCTTACCGCTGGCACTTTCCTGCATCGGGATGGGGGGCTTTATGGCAGCGGCCAACGGCGTTTTTAGCGCAGCCATTGTGGCCTTGTGCGTGCTCACCACGCTGTTCCTCCAGATCCTGTCTAACCTGGCCAACGACTACGGCGACTCCAGGCATGGTGCGGACAGCGTGCATCGCGAAGGGCCGATGCGTGCGGTGCAGGCAGGCCACATCCAGGCGGCGCACATGAAAAAAGGCATGCTGGTGTTTAGCCTGCTCTCGCTGGTATCGGGGCTGCTGCTGCTCTGGGTGGCTTTTGGTTCTGAGGGTGTTTACCTTTTTCTGGCGTTTCTGGCAATAGGCCTGGCTTCTATCTGGGCAGCCATCAATTACACCGCCGGCGACAAGCCCTATGGGTATGCCGGCCTGGGAGATGTGTTCGTGTTTGTGTTTTTTGGTTTGGTTGGAGTTTTGGGTACCTATTTTTTGCAGGCCCATGAGCTGCAGGTCCTTGTTGTGCTTCCGGCACTGGTTTGCGGGTTCTTCTCCACAGCGGTGCTTAATGTGAACAACATCCGCGACATTAGATCGGATGCCCTGGCAGGCAAGCACTCCATACCCGTTCGGCTGGGGCCTGAAAAGGCAAGGGTGTACCACGTGCTGCTCTTGCTCGGAGGGGTTTTAAGCGCCTTCGCGTATGTGCTGATCCATTTCCAAAGCCTGTGGCAGTTTCTCTTTGTGCTGGCACTTCCGTTGGTGGTCAGCAACGGGGTAAACGTCTGGCGCAGGCAAACATCCAAAGAAATAGACCCCTACTTAAAGCAAATGGCCCTGACCACCTTGGTGTTTGTGTTGCTTTTCGGCATCGGGCAGGTGATCGTATAAAACACCTATAGTCACCTTGTGGGGTGACTATAGGTTTGAAAATTTAATTTTAGTGGAGCTTAAGCGGGCTGTTTCTCGCCGCCTTCCTGTGGTCTGGGTCCCGCATTTTTGCCCCTGTTCCTGTTTCGGTTATGATTCGCCGGCTTGCGCGGCCTGTCGTTCCCTTCGCCGGGGGCACTAGCCTGCGGCTGCGCGCTTACGCCAGCGTTACGGGTACTGCTGCCGGAATGGTGCTTGCTTTTACCCTTGCCCCGATCATCGCGCCTTTTACCACCACTAGAACCACCGCCATGCCTGCTGCCTCCGCCACCGTGTCGGCCACCGCCGCCTCTGCCATCGTGGCGTTTGGTAGGGTCGTAGGCCGGGCCGGGGCCAAAGTCATCGGGGAGTGCGAGTTTGGGCACCTCGCGCTCAATCAGGCTTTCTACCTTTTGTACCCGGTGCATGTCTTTCTCATTCACAAAAGTAATCGCGACACCCGTTGAGGCGGCACGCGCCGTACGGCCTACACGGTGCACATAGTCTTCGGCATCCTGTGGCATGTCAAAGTTCACCACATGGCTCAGGCTGTCAATGTCAATGCCTCTCGATACAATATCGGTTGCAACCAGAATCTGGTATTGCTTGTTTTTAAAGCCCTGCAAGGCGCGTTCGCGCTCATCCTGCATCATATCCGATTGTATCCCCTCTGCCTTAAAGCCCATTTTGCAAAGAGAGCGGACAATCTGGCTCACATTCGATTTGCGCGAGGTAAACACGATCATACTTTGTACTTCCTGCTCCTGCAGCAAATGCTCCAGCAAAGGCAGTTTTTGGTTGTCGTAGGCCAGGTACATGCGCTGGTCTATACCGGCGGCAGGTTTGGATATAGCCAGGTTTATTTCTGCGGGGTTCTGCAGGATCTGCTGCGCCAGGTCTCGTATCTTCCGGGGCATGGTAGCCGAGAAAAGCATGGTCTGGCGTTGTTTTGGCAGTTGGCTGATGATCTTTAACAGGTCATCCATAAAGCCCATGTCCAGCATCTTGTCTGCCTCGTCCAGTACCAGGTGGTTCAGCTTGTCCAGGTTTACGTACCCCATGGCCATGTGCGCCATTAAGCGGCCCGGGGTGGCAATGATGATATCTGCGCCGGTGGTCAGGGCGCGCTTCTGCTGGTCCCAGTCGCCGCCTTTGCTGCCGCCATAAATAGCGATGGAGCTTACGGAGGCGAAATAACCGAAACCTTCCACCTGCTCATCTATCTGCTTGGCCAGTTCGCGGGTGGGCACAAGTATAAGCGTGCTGGTGTGGTCGTAGCTGGCATGGGATATCCTGTCGATCAGGGGAAGCAGATAAGCAGCCGTTTTTCCTGTTCCGGTTTGCGCGCAGGCAATCATGTCTTTGCTCTCCAGAATAAGCGGTATGGCTTGCTCCTGAACAGGGGTGGGTTTGTTGTAGCCCATCGAGTCAATACCGGTCAGTACGTCGTCGTGTAAATTAAAGGAATGAAAATCCAAGGTATCTATAATTTGTTAACACACTATTTCTGAGGAGACATATACAGGCACAGCTCCATTTAATAGGTAAAGATACAACAAATAAGATTTCGATAACAGTATTTGGCATGCTGCCTGCCAAAGTAAGTTATATTCCAATTAAGGAAGCTGTTGGCTAATGTTTTTCCGCGAATGGAGAAGGTGGGAAAGTGCAAAATATACAATTTAGTATATATTTCTAAATACAGATATTTAAGCTGCTTAAGCAGGGGTTTAGGGGATTGTTGATTGGTATGGCGTTTTGTTTGCATCGGATTAAAATATATAAAAAGTTATATTGTGGTGTAACCAATCATGCGCTTTGGCGTAAAAATTAGCTGCACAAACATGTTGCATTATCTGTAAAAAGTATAAAATCATTAATATATCTTATTATGAAAAAAGTTGTACAGGAATCTCCTAACTTCTTTCTGTTGTTAGGATTGAACATTATAAACGCCGTCTTCCTGCTGATGTAGTTGACGACATTTCCTTATTGTAACACCTTATAAAAGCGCAGCCTGGCCCCACAGCCAGGCTGCGCTTTTATGCGGAAACAGGAAATTTTAATTAATTTGCCCTTTTGATAGATGCGGCAGGGCGTACCTGTTCTCATCATGATCCTTTAATACCGTATGGCAGGACATAACAAATGGTCACAGATCAAGCGCAAGAAAGGCGCCCTGGATGCCAAGCGTTCGAAGATTTTCACCAAGCTGATCAAAGAAATGACGGTTGCTGCCAGGGTTGGCGGCCCAGACCCTGTCAGTAACCCACGGCTCCGGCTGGCAATCCAGACGAGCAAAGCCGCCAACATGCCCAAAGAGAACATCGAGCGCGCTATTAAGAAAGCAGAGGGTGCCGAGGGCGACTACAGCGCGGTAACCTACGAGGGTTATGCTTTGAATGGGGTTGCCGTGTTTATTGAATGCCTAACGGACAACATTAACCGCACGGTGCAAAACCTGCGCACGATGTTTAACAAAGGCCATGGCAGCCTGGCCACCAACGGATCCGTAGAATTCCTGTTTGACAGGAAAGGGGTATTTGTGATAAAAAGAGATACGGAAAGGAACAGAAGCGAGGACGAGCTGCTGCTGGCCTTAGCCGACGGCGGGGCAGAGGAAGTGGAGTTCGATGCGGACTACCTTACCGTGTACAGCGCCATGGAGGACTTTGGCTCTGTTCAGAAAAAAATAGAGGAGTTACACCTGGAACTGGAAAGCGCGGAGCTACAAAGGCTGCCCCAAACAACCGTAACAGTAAACGACCCGGAAGCGGTGAGAAAAATACTGAAGCTGCTCGATGCCCTGGAGGACGACGACGATGTGCAGAAAGTATACCATAACCTGGAGCTTTCTCCCGAAGTGCTGGCAGAGCTTGAATAAACGCTGCATCGGCAAACGGAAAATCAGAAAACCTGTAAAGGGTTCGCCCAAGGAACAGACGCAAATTTTAAGGGGATAATTTACCTGATGGAAGAACCTGTATTCAAAGATATGCTGGTGTTGGAACTGGCAAGTGTGCTGGCCGGCCCAAGTGTGGGGCAGTTTTTTGCTGAATTAGGCGCAAAGGTGATCAAAGTAGAGAACGCCCTTACTCACGGCGATGTAACCCGCAGCTGGAAGCTGGCATCCGAATCAGAAAGCACTAACACCCCCGCATACTTCTGTGCGGCGAACTGGGGGAAATCCTCCCTGGCCCTCAACCTGAAATCAGACCAGGACCTGCAGCAGTTCTATGGCTTGGTGAAGCATGCTGACATCGTGATCGCCAGTTATAAACCCGGGGACGCTGAAAAGCTGCAAGTGGATTTTGAGAGCCTGCGCCGGCTGAATGAACGGCTGATCTATGGCCACATTACCGGCTACGGACCGCAGGACCCGCGTGCCGGCTACGATGCCGTGGTGCAGGCCGAAAGCGGTTTTATGTACCTGAACGGAGCCCCTGAAGGCGCGGCCACAAAAATGCCCGTGGCCTTGATGGATGTACTCACGGCGCACCAGCTCAAAGAAGGTTTGTTGGTAGCCCTACTGCAAAGAGCACACACCGGAACAGGGCAATTGGTGCAAGTGTCGATACTGGCTGCTGGCATAGCGGCGCTGGCAAACCAGGCCACCAACTACCTGGTGGCAGGCCAGGAACCACAGCGGATGGGTTCTGAGCACCCCAACATTGTGCCTTACGGCACCGTTTTTACCACCCGGGATAACAAGCAACTGGTGCTGGCTGTTGGCGACGACAGGCAGTTTCGCAAGCTCTGCAAGGCTTTGGGGGCTTCTGAACTAGGAACCAAAACAGCCTATGCCACAAATCAAGCCAGGGTCAGAAACCGAACGGAAGCACAGGAATTCCTTGCAAAACTGGTTGCCCGGCACGACAGGCAGCCGCTGCTGCAGCTGTTGCATGGCCTGCATGTGCCCGCAGGTGCAGTCAACAAAATATCCGATGTTTTTAACTTGCCGCAGGCCCAGGAAATGCTATTGCAGCATGCCGGCTCAAAACCGGGGGTGCGGCAGGTGGCTTTTACACTTGCGCAACAGCAAAAGCAGGATTTAACGCCACCACCAACCTATCCCCTCGATTCGCTGTGAGGGGCGCATAGAAGGAAATTCTGTGCAGCCTCTGCCTGTATGGATTCTTTCTGTTCGTGCCCGTGTTTACAGGGAAGGGCAGCGTGCCGTTACAGAACAAAGTATTGATTTATTCGGTAAAACTACATCTGGCAAACCACCAACCCAAAACTATGGAAGATAGATTAAGCGATATTATTAACGGACTGCATCAAAAGTCTGTGACAAAGCAGGAGATTTACCGCAATACCAAACGGACCTTTGACCGGATGAAGGAAATCTCGCAGGTATTGATCGATGAGCTGACAGAAAGGATCACCACCCAGGATGCCAATGTAATTATAGAATATCGAAACGTAAGCGAACACGAGTTTCAGATCAAGTTTTCCGGAGACTTGCTTGTTTTCGTAATGCACTCTAACATTGTCACGTTCCCGGACGATTATGAGATCATGCGGAGTGATTACATTGATGAGGATTTCAGACGCCGGTTCTTCGGGCACATCATGGCCTATAACTTTATGGCAGACACCATCAAGTACAACAGGCTGGATGACCCCGGCTACCTGGTGGGACGTATGCTGGTCAATATTGAGAGTCACTTCTGTATTGAGGGCGTCAAACAGCTGGATCTGCCTCAGGAGGAGATTTCCAATATCGCAAAGAACGTGATAACAGATAAGAATTTAAGGATTATTGTGGAAAGCGCGATGGTTGCCGCCGTTAACAACGACCTGATGGGGCAGGATGTGAGCGACATCGAGCGGATCACGCTGAAACAGAAACTGGAAAATACCCACCTGATCAAGCCGCGGAAACTGGGCTTCCAGATCAGTCATGAACTGACATCCTAAACCTGATATAAACTGTAAAGTACAAGGCCCGGACATATTGCCGGGCCTTGTACTTTACAGTTTATACTTCGGTTAACGTTTTCCGAAGCACCTCTAAAGAGGCTTTAATGCGTGGCAGGCTATCCAGTAGCTCTTCAAAACTACTGATGCTGAAGTATTGGCTCTGAAAAGTTTCTTTTACATAACCTGTTTCCAGAATGTGGTCGACATCAAAGTCATGCTTCACGCTCTCATCAGCTACTGAGAGCTTGCTTTCCCCCACCGACGAAAGTATACCTGCACCGTAAATGCGGGGCTCTTTTCCAGGCCCTTTAAACAAGCCGAACTCAATGGTGTACCAGTAGATGCGTGTCAGGCGGTCAATGATGTCGGGCCGGTCGATATGCTCCAGGGCCATGGCCGAAAGTTGCGCTAGAAAGTCGCAGTAAACCGGTATGGTCAGGAGGGGAACGTGCCCGAAAACATCATGGAACATATCCGGCTCCTCCAGGTAGTCGAGTTGCTCCATTTTTCTGATCCACACGGTAGCCGGAAACTTTTTATTGGCGATCAACTCAAAAAAGAGCGCATCATCTACAATGCCGGGTGCCGGTACCACCTCAAAGCCGGTTAAGGGTTTCAGGCGCTTGTTTACCTCATCGAAGTCTGGAATTCTGTCAGGTTTAAAATTGACCAGTTTCAGGCCCTCAAAGAACTCGGGAACGGCTTTCCCGGGCAGGTTCTGCATCTGGCGCTCGAATAAGATGGCCCAAACAGTATGGTTTTCGTCGGTGTAGTTGTTGTATTCTTGGGTAAGGCGCATGGGTATAGTTTTAAAGTATAAAATTAGATATTGATTAAAAACAGAAAAGCAGCGGCTTGAGCCACTGCCAGGACAGGTTCACCTCAGGTTGGAAGACTCTCCGGTACTTCCTGGACTAAATTGATGGTGGTGATTGCCTAGCAGTAGCGCTGATAGCGATAATAATAGCTGCAATAGCTATACACGCGGAGGCAATAGGAATAAGTAGTAGACAGCAGCAACCCGCCAACGGATGTTGGCAGCGAAGGTGTGGTTGCTATGGCTGAATGTTGGTACATGTACTTATAGGTGTTGCAAGTATAGAAACTAATACACCGTTTTCAAAAGATTAATTCATTTTCTGTAAAATTATTATTCCACCCGTAACCGGTTTCCTTGTGCTTGCCATATGTTCCTTTTTAAGAAGTCTAACTATAATGTATTGTTAATGAGTTAGTTGTTGCCTGTTTTTAGCAGCTTAGGCGCCGTTTTTTTCGTATAGCAGGTATTATAAATCTGTGTTTAAGTGGTGTGCCATGCGATCTCAGTCACTTCTGCTCAAAAACCTAAACTGCAACGTGCCTGCCCGATTGTTGCAGCAAGGTATACTGTTTCTGGTGGCGGCCTGGTGCTATTCCTGCACGGCGCCAGGTAGCAAGAGGGAGGCAATCGAGACACAAAATGTGGTAATCATCGTGATAGACGGGCCAAGGTATTCTGAAACCTGGGGCAACACGCCGGGGCTTATCCCCAGCATGTCCGGTGAGATGAAGCAGGAAGGGAACTACCTGGGGCATTTTTACAACGATGGATTCACGTATACAAACTCGGGCCATGCTGCCATTACTACCGGCGTAAACCAGCCCATTGATAACTATGGGGAAGAGTTTCCCCTGAACCCATCCATCTTTCAGTATTGGCTTAAAACTTCGGGTAGTCCGGCTACGTCTGCCTGGGTGATCACCAGTAAAGATAAATTGTATATCCTGGCCAATGCACTGGCTCCTGCGTGGCATAATGCCTACCAGCCATCTACAGATTGCGGTGTAAACGGCCCAAACACAGGCTACAGGGCAGACTCACTGACGACCCTCAAGGCCAAGGAGATCTTTAAAACCTACCGGCCGAACCTGGTGCTGATCAATTTTATGGAGCCCGACGGCTTTGCACATGCTGGTAACTGGGAGTTTTACCTGAGAGGAATAGCGCGTTCGGATAAGTATGTGAAAGAGCTGTGGGATTTTCTGCAACAAGACCCGCATTACAAGAACAAAACCACTCTGCTTGTCACCAACGACCATGGCCGCCATTTAGACGGCATTGACGGAGGCTGGAAGGAACATGGCGACCAGTGTGAAGGCTGCGAGCACATTAGTTTACTTGCTTTAGGGCCGGATTTTAAAAAGAACAACGTAATAGACACCCGCTATACTTTAGTGGATATTGCCCCTACCGTGGCTGCTTTGCTACGGTTTAAAATGGACCCGAACGTACTTCTCCCCAGGCTGGATACAACGGTGGTTACGTTTCAAGCGGACTCGGCTGGCGTAGCACTGCAAAAGGATTCCCTGCGGGTAACATTGTCCCTGGACACCACCCTCCTGCAGGGGCACCCGATCAAAGAGCTTTTCCTGGGGCCGAAACAGAGGCTGGTGGGTAATTAACCGTTTTTGCTGCAAGGCAGCAGTAAACAGTAAAATAACAAGGCGCTGCCGCAGCAGATATGAGACACTTTTTCCTGTTTTTCTTTTTCCATGTAAGCGCACTGTGCGTGATGCCGCAACGGCACCAGGCACAGGAAAACCCACTCTTCACACAGGATAATGTACTGGAATTTAACCTATCCATGGATATAAAGGAGGTGCTCAAGGACAGAGGCAAAGAAAGCAGCTACCACCCGGCCTATATTTCTTACCTGGATGAAAGCGGCACCGTGGTAACCGAGGCGCTGAAGGTGCGGGTGAGGGGCAACCGCCGCCGGGACCCTGCCGTGTGCGCCTTCCCTCCCTTGCTGCTTAACTTTAAGCGAAGTACAGTGCAGGGCACCGTCTTCGGAAAGGTTGATAAGTTGAAGCTGGTTACCCATTGTATCGGGGATGAGTACGTGCTGCGCGAATATCTGGTGTACAAATTATACAACCTGATCTCAGACAAAAGTTACCGGGTAAGGCTTTGCAGGGTAAGCTATGATAACCAGCAGGATAAAAAGCCGCCCTTTACCCGGTATGCTTTCCTGATAGAGGACGACGAGGAGATGGCGGTCAGGAGCGGGGGCAAGCTAATGGCAGAGGAACTGATCATACGGATGGACCAGACAGACCCTGCAGCCATGGCAAAATTGGCCATGTTTCAGTACATGATCGGTAACACAGACTGGTCGGTGCCTTACCGGCACAACATTGATGTCCTTTTAGCCGATTCGCTTTTGGTACCTGTGCCTTTTGATTTCGATTACTGTGGCATGGTGGAAGCGCCCTATGCCGTGCCGCCACCTGAGCTGGGCATTTCCAGGGTGCGGCAGCGCTTGTTCAGGGGCTACACGTTCACTAGCCAGGTGTATAACGATGTTATTGCACTGTTTAACTTACAAAGAGCGGCTATTTATCAGGTGTACACCGGAAATGAACTTCTGGATAGTAAAAGCAGAAAGCAGGCTGTAAAATACCTGGACAGCTTTTATAAAACACTGAATAACCAGAGAGATTTTAAGCGGGAGATTGTGCGTGTAGGGGCCGTGAACCAAAAAAATATCGTATCAGTAAAAGGGCTGGAAAAGTAAATTGCCTCAACCTTTTACTGATACGATGCTGGGCCAGTGCTTATATCAGATCGGCCAGTTCCAGCCACCGGAATTCCTTTTCCTCCAACTGGGTGTCTATACTTTTCAGTTCCGAAGCCAGGGCCTTTAGATCGGCATGATCGGTGGTGGTGCCGCTGTTCATAATTTCAATTACCTGGTTCTTGCGTGTTTCCAGGGCCTCTATTTCCTTCTCCAGACTCTCGTATTCTTTTTTCTCGGCGAAAGTGGCTTTGCGTTTCGTGTCACTCTCCTGGGCAGTGGCTGCAACGGGAGGCGGGGCAGCGGCTGGTTTGGCTTCCTGTTCCAGTTTCTCGAGTTTCTCCTGCTCTTTCTGCCATTCCCGGTAATCGGTGTAATTGCCCGGGAAATTGCGGATTTGCCCTTCGCTTTCAAACACGAATAAGTGTTCCACCAGCCTGTCCATAAAATATCGGTCATGGCTCACAATGAGCAGGCAGCCTCCGAAATTCAGCAGGAAATCTTCCAGGATGTTGAGCGTAATGATGTCCAGGTCGTTGGTGGGTTCATCGAGGATGAGGAAGTTCGGGTTCTTGATGAGCACGCGCAACAGTTGCAGGCGTCTTTTCTCGCCGCCGCTTAGCTTGCTCACAAAGGTGTATTGCTGGGGAGGAGCAAACTGGAAATGCTGCAGGAACTGGCTGGCCGTGATCACCTCGCCGTTTGCCATCTCCACTACCTCGGCTATCTCCTTAACAATGTCAATCACCCGCTGGTCGTCTTTGTAAGTGAGCTCATCCTGGGTGTAATACCCGAAAACGGTGGTCTGGCCTGGGTCGATCATGCCGGCATCGGGTGCCAGCTTGCCGGTAAGCATGTTCAGGAATGTGGATTTGCCCGCACCATTTGGCCCTACGATGCCAATGCGGTCTTTTTTCTTAAACACGTACGAGAAATCCTGGATGATCTTCTTCTCGCCAAAGGATTTGGAGATATGCTCTACTTCCATAATTTTCCCGCCCTGGCGGGTTGCTTTCACCGAAAGTTCAAGCTGGGGGCCGGTGCTTTTCTTGGCTGCCTTCTCCTTTAGTTCCTCAAAGGCATCTACCCGGTACTTGGCTTTTGTGCCGCGTGCTTTTGGCATGCGCCTGATCCACTCCAGTTCCTTACGCATCAGGTTGCGGGCCTTTTCTGTTTCGGCTACGGCGCTTAACTCGCGCTCGGCCTTTTTCTCCAGAAAATAAGTGTAATTGCCTTTGTAGCTATAAATCTCGCCGTTGTCGAGCTCAGCAATCTCGTTGGCTACCTTATCCAGAAAGTAGCGGTCGTGGGTAACCATGAGTAAGGTGGTATTCTGCGTACTCAACAGGCCTTCCAGCCACTCAATGGTATCCAGGTCCAGGTGGTTGGTAGGCTCATCCAGAATCAGCATGTCCGGCTCCTCGATCAGCACTTTGGCCATGGCAACGCGTTTGCGCTGCCCCCCCGATAGGTGCTTGATGTAGGCGTCGAGGTTGTGGATGCCCAGTTTGGAAAGGATCTGCTTTACTTTCACCTCAAAGTCCCAGGCCTGCAATTCATCCATGCGCTCCATCAGGTGTTGCATGGTTTCACTGCTTGTGTCGGGGCTCTCAATGGCGAGCTCATACTGGCTGATCACGTCCAGTGTCTCGTTCTGCATCGAGAAGATGTTCTGCTGCACGGTCTGCTCCTCATCCAGTTCGGGGTTCTGGCCGAGGTAGCCAATGCTAATCTCTTTTCGTACGCTCACGCTGCCCTGGTCGGGGGGTAACTTGCCAGAAAGTACATTCAGGAGGGTGGTTTTGCCGGAGCCGTTAACGCCAACCAAAACGATGCGCTGCCCCTGGCTGATGCCGAAATTAAGGTTTTTAAAAAGCCAGCGTTCGCTAAAGCTCTTTGATATATTTTCTGCTGATAGGTAATTCATGGTGCAAATTTAACATTTAATCTCCAGAGCCCCAGCCAAAAAAAATACAGCATGCGCTAGTAGAAGCCTTGTAACAGTAAAGAATAGCACATAGGAGACTGTTTTCTATACTTGCTGCCCGAAGTTCGGCTGAAACCCTGCAGGAAATAGCGCTTGCGGTAAAACTGCTGTATTGCCTGGAATCAACGAAACCTGCAGGCAAAAGGCTTGTCGGGGTGTAGCTCAAACGCCTCAAAAAGTGAAAGGATGTTGGAAATCAGCCTACTAGGTAGCCACAGAAAGCCAGCATCGGGGCCTGCCGATATTACTTAGGCCGGATAGCAGGGGAAGTGTGTAAGTTAAGCAGTAGGTGACTCGTATTGTCTCGGCAAAAAGCATTGCCTGGTAAACTCAATCCGTGTTCATTAATCAGTAACAACTACCGTGCGCGCGATGTAATCGTGCAGCATTTGTTTGCGCCTGGTAGACAGGATAAGCAGGAAGCCAAGCAGCAGGGGCAGAGCGGATATCAGTTTAGAAAAATAGCGCAAATTGGCCTGTGCAAAGCTGATGCGCTTGCCGCGCAAATCGGTTACGCGCAAGCCAAGCGTGAACTTGCCAATGGTGGCCTGCTTTGGCGAAGACTCCAGCAACGTATAGTATAGCCAGTGCAGGACAGGCAGATAAGCATTGAAAAAAAGCATCTTGATAATAAGCCAGAACTCAACTGAGGTGATGGCACTGTCATGAAACAGTTGTTTCCAGGTATATAGCTGCTGTGGTTCGTTCGAAACGGAATACAGAATGATCGTGTACCAGAACACGATCAAAGAGGTGTCCACCAGAAAAGCCACAAGGCGTGTAGCTAAGCTACCATACAAGCATGACCGCTGTACTTTCGGATTCGATGTGGTAAGGGCGGACTGCATAAGGGAGCTTAATTAAAAGGTTTTTTTTATGATCGTCTTCAATATGAGCAAGAGGTACCTGTAGGTTGCTGGCTTTTAAGCTGATAGCCAGTTGTGCGTCTGTGCGTACTAAATTATGAGATATTTATTTAACAACAAATTATTTAATAAAAATAATAATTTAAAAAGGTTGTGGTGATTTTTGCCTCTTTATTATAACTCTGTTCTGCCTGCTTTCATTCCGTTGCTTTCTGAAATTATAGTAAACGAGCGTATTTTTGAGGGTAACGTTATTCTTATTTCCTTTTTACATAAATTCGCTTCTTATGGCGGCAACAAAAAGAAACAGTCCGATTGGTATATTTGATAGCGGCATTGGCGGACTTACAGTGGCCAAGGCAATCACGGGCGAATTGCCCCAGGAGCGCATTGTATACTTCGGCGACACGGCACACCTGCCATATGGCGATAAATCAACGGCGGCCATTCAGGCCTACTCCGTTAAAATATGCGACCTGCTGATCAAGCAGCATTGCAAGGTGATCCTGATCGCGTGCAACTCGGCCTCTGCTGCGGCCTACGACCTGGTGCGGGAGTATGTGGGCAGTAAGGCAAAAGTGCTGAACGTGATCGACCCGATCGTGCGCCACATCGGCAGAGCCTACCCCTCTAAAAACATCGGCCTGATCGGGACCAAGCAAACCGTAAACTCCAATGTGTACCGCAAAAAGGTGGACGAACTCGATCTTGATATAGCCCTGAAATCGCATGCCACGCCACTGCTGGCCGCCATGATAGAGGAGGGCTTCTTTAACGATTCCATCTCCGAGAGTGTGATCCATACCTACCTCTCTGACCCGGACCTGGCCGGAATTGAGGCGCTTATACTTGGCTGCACGCATTACCCGCTTATCAAAAAACAGATCGAGGGCTTTTACAAGGGAGAGGTGGATGTGCTGGACGCCAGCCAGATCGTGGCCCGGCACGTGAAGGAGTACCTCGAGCAAAACGACCTGGCTGCCGAAACGTTAACTGGCGACCACACGTTTTACGTGTCTGACTTTACCCGTTCTTTTGAGGAGAGCACCCGCATCTTTTTCAAACGGCAGGTGCACCTGGAGCATTACCCCCTTTGGGAGTAAAGCGCTGACAGGTTCTGCTACGCTTCCAGTTTCCGAATTAAGCACTAACTTTGGCTTCTATTAACCCGGTAAAGTATGCTTGCGTTTCTGATAACCCTTTTTGCCCTGCTGCTGGTCGTAATTTTGCTGGCGTATGCCGAACGCAAAGTGGCGGCTTTTATGCAGGATAGGCTAGGGCCCACAGAAGCAGGGCCTTACGGCATGCTTCAACCTGCCTTGGACGTGCTGAAACTGCTGCAGAAAGAAGATATCGTGCCTGCCGCAGCCGATAAAAACCTGTTTAAGCTGGCCCCCATCCTCATCTTTGCCGCTGTGTTCGCGGGTTTCGCCGTAATTCCGTTTGCCCCCGGCGTCGTACCTTCCGGCATCGGCATCGGGGTGTTCTACCTGCTGGCCGTCGTGTCGCTGGATGTGGTAGGCTTGCTGATGGCGGGTTGGGGATCGAATAACAAGTTCGCCATGCTGGGCGCCATGCGCTCGGTGGCCCAGATCGTGTCGTATGAGATTCCGGCAGGCCTGGCCGTGCTTTCTGCTGTGATGGTCTGCCAGTCACTTGACTTTCAGGAAATCAGTTACCAGCAGGGTGTGCTCATGAACCAGTTTCCGGGCATGGAATACGATATGAACTGGCTGTTCGGCCTGCGGGACCTGGGCATCAACACCACCACCATCGGTGGCATCACGACCTGGAATATTTTCCGGGCGCCTATGCTGCTGGTCGCTTTTATCATCTACTTCATCGCTTCGCTGGCCGAGAGCAATCGGGCACCCTTTGATATTCCGGAGGCGGAGTCGGAGCTGGTGGCCGGTTTTCATGTGGAATACTCGGGCTTCCGGTTCGCCATTCTGTTTCTGGCTGAGTACAGCATGATGGTGCTGGTGAGTCTGGTGGCTGTGGTGCTGTTCCTGGGTAGCTGGAACACGCCTTTCCCGAACATTGGCCCGGTAAGCCTGGCTTACTGGACCTCAGGCACCGTAGGAGAAGTATCTGGTTTGCTGTGGGGTATTTTCTGGCTGATGACTAAAACCTTTGTGCTGTTGTTTGTGCAGCTCTGGCTGCGCTGGACCTACCCGCGCCTGCGCGTGGATCAACTGATGCACCTCTGCTGGAAAGTGCTGACACCGGTTGCCCTGGGTGTGGTGCTGCTGGCCGGCATCTGGCGGTTGTTGATGATATGATGAGAGTTAAAAGTTAAGCCATACCGCAAGTTTAGCGAAAGCCTGGCTTTCGGTTATATATGGCAGCAAGTTTTCAGCTTGCATGAACCATAAAGTATACTTTCACAAGTTGAAAACTTGCCTTATGTAAAACCGCACGATGAAATCTTGCGGTAGAGCATGATGGTAGAAAACCACTTAAAATGGAAAGAACTGCAATCAAACATAAAAACGGATTCCGGGAGGTGGCCGCGTCGCTGTTAAGCGGCATGCGCCTGACCTTGCAGCATTTTAAGCGAGCCGGGAAACGCCGTACACCGGAGTATGTAACCGACGACAACTACTTTAAGCAACCCACGGGATTGGTGACGCTGCAATACCCCTACGAGGCGATTCCGGTACCTGATAACGGGCGTTACCGCCTGCACAACGAGATAGACGACTGCATTGTCTGCGACCTATGCGCCAAAATATGCCCGGTAAACTGCATCACGATCGAGTCGGTTAAAGCCACCGAGGAGATCGGCATGACATCTGACGGCACCAAAAAACGCCTGTATGCCCCGGTGTTTGACATCGACATGGCCAAGTGCTGCTACTGCGGCCTGTGCACCACGGTTTGCCCCACCGATTGCCTGACCATGACACCGGTGTATGATTTCCCTGAAGTGGACATCAAGAACATGATCTACCATTTTACGGACCTGACCCCGGAAGAGGCAGCCGAAAAGAAACTGCAACTGGCAAAACAGCAGGAAGAAATGGCCGCTGCGAAAGCTGCCGCGCTGGCTGCCAGGAAGCAGGGCTAGGGTAATGTATGGAGGCTTCGTGCGTTACGGGCGACTGGAAAAAACTGATAATCTTTAAAAGATCATAGAAAATGCTATTCTACATTTTTGCCGCGCTGGCTGTACTTTCCGGTGCTTACATGGTGCTTACGCGCAGCCTGCTGTATGCTGGTTTTTCGCTGTTGGTCACGCTTTTAAGCGTTGCGGGCATTTACGTGCTGCTGTATGCTGACTTTATTGCCGTAACGCAGCTGATGGTTTACGTGGGGGGTGTGTTGGTGCTCATCCTGTTTGGCATCATGCTGAGCAGCCGCGTGCACAACCAGTCGGTGCTATCCGAGAACACCAACACCGTGTGGGGCGCGCTGGTCGCTGGGCTGGTTCTGATCGGGTTGAGTTACACCATCCTGAAAGCCAGGATCAACGCCCTGCCCTGGCTGCAAACAGCGGATACGGATGTGCTGGGCCTGCAGAAGAGCACGGTGCAAAGTATAGGCATCAAGCTAATGACCGATGTTGTGGTGCCTTTCGAGGTAGCCTCGCTGCTGCTCCTGATCGCTTTGATCGGGGCGGCCTACATCGCCACAGATAACCAGAAAGTATAAATATGGCACAGATTCCGTTAGAGCATATCCTGTTGTTGAGCGCGGCGCTTTTTAGCCTGGGCATACTTGCTGTTATAACCAAGCGGCATGCCGTGGTGGTGCTGATGGGCATCGAGCTGATCTTTAACGCGGCCAACCTGAACCTGGTCGCCTTTAGCCGCTACGACCCGCTGCTGCTGCAAGGGCAACTCTTCTCGTTATTCGTTATAGTAGTAGCCGCTGCCGAGGCTGCCGTGGCGCTGGCCATCGTGCTGCGGATGTTCCAGCATTTTAAAACGGCCAACCTGAACGAGGTGGCGACAAGGTAGCCACAGCAAGGCAAAACTATATATATTAAAACTAAAGCTTTATCCGTAACTTTGGCCCCTGTTGCAGCAATGCGCAAAGGCTGTATCACCCCAAAACGAAATTACGAAGTATAACTTGGAGCTATCCGCACTTATAGAGCCTTTAGCCGGCACACCCCAAACCGCCACCGCACTGGTGCTGTTGCTGCTGCCGCTCCTGGCTTTTATCGTGCTGTACTTTTTCGGTAAACAACTGCCCCGCCAGGGCGACTGGCTTGGAATTGCCTTCACGGTACTTGCTTTAGGCCTGTCCGTCTGGCTCTTCTACCAAACCTGGAACACCGATACCTTCCACACCCGCATTACATGGTTCGGCTTAGCCTCACTGAACGGCTCGGTGGCTGATTTTACGGCAGGGATACTGCTGGATAACCTGACGGTGCTGCTGCTGCTGATCGTAACGTTTATTTCCCTGCTGGTGCAGCTCTTCTCGGTGGGATATATGCATGGAGACCAAGGCTACAGCCGATATTTCGCCTTCCTGGGCCTGTTCACCTTCAGCATGCTGGGCATCGTGCTGGTGGATAACCTGCTGCTGCTTTTCATGTTCTGGGAACTGGTGGGCTTCTCATCGTATCTGCTCATTGGTTTCTGGTACCAGAAACCAGCCGCAGTGGCGGCCAGCAAAAAAGCTTTTCTGGTAAACAGGGTAGGGGACATTGGGTTGCTGCTGGGGCTTTTTGGCTTTTATGCATACTTCCGCACCTTCGACCTGGAGGCACTTCGCACCCTGATCAGTACAGGCGCCTGGACCAGCAATGGCTTTCAGCTGCATTATACTTTGTACAACCACACCTGGCTGGTTACGCTACCCCCGTGGGTGCTTACGCTGGCCGGATTGGGGCTGTTTATGGGCTGTGTGGGCAAATCGGCACAGTTTCCTTTGCAGGTGTGGCTGCCCGATGCCATGCAAGGTCCCACACCGGTATCTTCCCTGATCCACGCGGCCACCATGGTAGCCGCAGGCGTGTACCTGCTGGCTCGCTGCTACGCATTCTTCACCCTCGACGCACTTACGGTAATGGCCATTATAGGCGCTGTTACGGCCCTGCTGGGGGCTCTGGCTGCGTTCACGCAACACGACATCAAAGCGGTGCTGGCTTTTTCCACTATCTCGCAACTGGGCTACATGGTGATGGGCATGGGCACCGGTGCGCACGATGCCGCTATTTTCCACCTCACCACCCACGCATTCTTTAAAGCCGCCCTATTCCTGATTGCCGGTATCATCATCCATGCTATGCACCGCGGCTTGCACCACAACCCTGCCCTTACCCACATCGATACGCAGGATATCCGCAACATGGGGGGGCTGCGCAAGGCCATGCCGCTAACCTTTTATACCTACCTGCTGGCTGCTGCATCTCTGGCGGGCATTCCGCTTTTCTCAGGATTCTTGTCTAAAGATGCGATCCTGTCCGTTGCCTGGGCCTGGGCACAGACCATGAGTGCGCAGGGCAATCTATTCTATTTCCTGGTGCCGATCACAGGTTTCACAGTCGTGCTGCTCACCGCTTTTTACATGACTCGACACATGTGGTTCCTTTTTTTCGGTAGCTTCCGGCTACCCTTTGATGTGCAAAAACTAAGGATGTCGGCAAGTCGTGAAGTGGAGCGGGCCATGGCTTTGCCGGTAGTTGTGCTGGCGGCCCTGTCGCTGGGCATCTTTTTCTCCCTGAACCCGCTGAGCTTTAGCGGCAGCTGGGTGGTGAAGGGTATAGCGCTGCAGGCTTTGCTGCCCTCCGGCATGCTACTGTCCGGGGGAATGGTGCAGGCGATCAGGCTCCAGAACGAATCGAACCATCTGCTCCACATCGTTTTCGGCGTGCTTTCGGCCATGCTGGCTGCTGCCGGTATATGCTTCGCCCTGTATCGATACAACCGGAAAAGCAGTCAGGTTTTGCTGCACACAACGCCAAAAGGCACCTTTGCGCTGTTGTCTTTCAACCATTTTTACCTGGACAGGCTCTACGACCTGGCCTTTGTGCGCCCTGTTGTGCTGCTGGCCCGTGGCATGTACCGGGTTGATAAACGGATGATCGACTACACTCTGGACTATAGCAGCAAATGGCTGGTCGTGTTTTCCAAAGTGGTGGCCTGGTTCGATAGGCTGGTAGTGGATGGGGCGGTGTGGCTGGTGGGGGCACTGGCAAAGGTATTGGGGGTGATCGGCAAAAACCTGCAGAACGGAAAGGTGCAGTCGTACTACGCGTATTCCCTTTTCGGATTTATTTTGATAATACTATACATCGTCCTGTTTTGATGTTTAACTTTCGGAACGGACGCACATCATGTGCTGCAGACAATTGTTTTTCACTGGTGCCTGACAGCCCAATGCCGTTTTTTATACTTACAGAAACCAACAAGCAACCTGCCACCTAGTTGATGGACTTTATACTTAGCAGCCTCATATTCACTCCCCTTGTAGCAGCGCTTATTTTGCTGTTGTTGCCTGCGCACCTCGAAAAGCCCATCAAGGGAGTGGCTTTATTGGCTACTATGGTGCAGGCGGCCTTGGCCCTGGGCCTGTACATGAGTTTCGACGGAGCTGCCTTTGCCAATGGGCAGGTGGGTTACCAGTTCGTGGAGAAGCTGCCCTGGATCGGTTTTTCCTTAGGCACCCTGGGGCGCTTACAGATTACCTATTTTGTGGGTGTGGATGGCGTGAGCATCAGTATGGTGCTGCTTACGGGCATCATTGGCGTAGTGGGCGTTATCTCCTCGTGGTCCATTACCCAGAACGTGAAGGGCTATTTCCTGCTCTATCTGCTGCTGCTCACCAGCGTGATGGGTTGTTTCCTGGCCCTGGACTTTTTCCTGTTCTACCTTTTCTTTGAGTTCATGCTCCTGCCCATGTATTTCCTGATCGGGATGTGGGGAGGGCCGAAGCGCGAGTACGCCGCTATTAAGTTCTTTATATTTACCCTGGTCGGTTCGTTGTTCATCCTGCTGGTGATGATCGGGCTTTATACTTCCGTTATCGATCCGTTGGCCACGGCACACCAACTGGGTTTGCCAGGGCTGGACAGGGCTGAAACAACGGATGCGGTGCTACGGGTGCAGCAGCTGTTACAGCAAGGCCTCATCAGTGGTGCCGACATGGTGCGCACGTTCAGCATTCCGGACATGATGGAGCCCGCAAACTTTATTCCCGGCAGCCTGTTGCACACGCTTTCCGGGGTTGTGCTGTGGCAGCTGCCAATCCGGTTTCTGGCTTTCCTGTTCCTGTTTGCCGGTTTTGCCATCAAGGTTCCCACGGTGCCGGTGCATACCTGGTTGCCCAATGCCCACGTGGAGGCGCCCACCCCAATCTCCGTTTTGCTGGCAGCCCTTCTCCTGAAAGTGGGCGGCTATGGTCTGATCCGAATCGTGTACCCCATTTTCCCGGATGCAGGCGCTTACTTCGCCGTACTGGTCGGTGGCCTGGGGGTACTCTCCATTATCTATGGCGCTTTGTGCGCCCTGGCCATGAACGACCTGAAAAAACTGATTGCCTATTCTTCGGTGTCGCACATGGGTTTTGTGCTGCTGGGGCTGTCCTCCCTCACCATCGAGGGGGTGAACGGCGCGGTGTACATGATGTTCAGCCACGGGGTTATCTCGGCGATGCTCTTTTTGTTAGTGGGGGTGATTTATGACCGTGCCCATGACCGCATGATTCTCAATTTCAGGGGGCTCGCCACCCGGATGCCGGCTTATACGGCTTTCGTGGTCCTTGCCTTCTTTGCGTCTTTGGGCCTGCCGGGCTTTTCAGGGTTTATCTCCGAGCTGCTGGTGCTGGTGGGTGGTTTTAGTGCCCCCGATGTCACGGGCATGCTGCCCCGCTGGTTTACCATAGTGGCTGTTTTCGGGCTCCTGCTTTCTGCGGCCTACTACCTGTGGGCGCTGCAGCGTATGTTTTTTGGCAAATACTGGATTTTTCCAGAATTAAGGGCAACGGCTGCTATTACTGATCTTACCCCCCGCGAATACCTGATGCTGGCGCCTTTGGCGGCCCTGGCCTTGCTTTTTGGCATATTCCCGCACCTGCTTTTAGATAAGATCAGCGTGGCCACTGCCGGCTTCACCGCCCTGGTTATACAGAACGGGCAGGAGCAACTGCACATCGTTTTATCCTCTTTACTGCCTTAAGTGAACGAGCAAGCCTTATACCTCACCGACAAGATCGATGCTATTACAGCGGGGGCTGGCGCGCTGTTGCCGGAGCTTCTGTTGTCATGCTTCTTTCTGCTGCTCATCACGCTAGATCTTTTCAAATCCAGGGTAATAAAACAGTTATTGCCCTGGCTGGCTTTAAGCGCCCTCTTTGCCACCCTCAGCATTCAGGTTTTAGGCGGCTATGCCACAGGGGTTGGTAGCTTTCTTAAGCTGTTGCTCTCCGACGGACTGGCACAGTTTGCCGGTATACTTTTCAGTGCTGCCGGCATCTGCACGGTGTTGCTCTCCCTGCTCAACAAACCGCTGGAAAAGCAGGCGCACGGGCGTGGGGAGTACTACGGGTTGATCCTGATGTTGGTGATGGGGCTAAACCTGATGGCCAAATCCGTGAACCTGCTGATGGTGTTTGTCGCCATTGAAACGGTTTCTGTTGCCTCCTACATTCTCACGCTGCAATTTAAAGAGAACCGCCGTTCAGTGGAGGCAGGGGTGAAGTATATCCTGTATGGCGCCCTGTCAGCGGGCATCATGCTCTACGGCATGTCGTTTTTCTATGGTGTGTCGGGCTCTTTAAACTATACTTCCCCGGAATTTGCGCTGGCCCTGGTGCAAGCCGACACCTTGTTGGTAACTGTGGCAGCCATTTTGGTCTTTGCCGGCTTTTTTTTCAAAATAGCCGCTACGCCTTTTCATTTCTGGGCTCCTGATGTTTACCAGGGCGCCCCCATGCCTGTTGTAGCCCTTTTCTCTACCGGGCCAAAAATGGCGGGAATTGTGGTTCTACTGCGGTTTATCTTGGCTTTTGCCGAGCCGCTTGCATTCGCCGATGTGCAGTTATTCCTGGGTATTGCCGCCCTGGTTACGCTGGCGGTGGGCAACCTTACGGCCCTTTGGCAAAACACACCTCGCCGCCTGATGGCCTATTCCTCCGTTTCGCACGCCGGTTTCCTGCTGATGGCCTTGCTGGCATTCGGCACCAACTACACCACAAGCGTGCTCTTTTACCTGGCTGTGCTGTTGTTTATGAACTTCGGTATTTTCCTGTTTCTGCAGATTGCCGAAGACGAGCTGGATGTGCAGGAGCTGGAGCATTTTTCGGGTTTGGGCAAGCTGTATCCTTACCTGGGCGTAATGGGGCTGGTTTACCTGCTCTCGCTAACGGGTTTGCCTCCTTTGGCTGGTTTTATGGGCAAATTGCTCGTGTTCAGCACCCTCTGGGAGGCCTACACGCTCAACAGCAATCCTATGCTGCTGCTCTTGCTGGTGACGGGGGTGTTGCTCACAGGCGTGGCTTTGTTTTATTATATAAAGATTCCATACTACCTTTTCCTTAAAAGGAATTATAGAGCAGAAAATTTAGTTATTTCACTGTCAAATAAATTGTTGCTGGCATTGTTTGCGCTTCCGTTGCTGGTTCTGTTCTTCAAACCAGACCTGCTGCTGAACTGGATTGAACAAATGCTGGCCCAGGCACTTTAACAGCACCCATGAGCGACTCTATTAAGCACGAATGCGGCATTGCACTGATCAGGCTTCGCAAACCGATTGAATATTATGTAGAGAAGTATGGCACCCCGATGTATGGCGTAAACAAGCTGTACCTGCTTATGCAGAAGCAGCATAACCGTGGGCAGGACGGAGCCGGAGTTGCCAGTATTAAGATCGATGCCCTTCCCGGCATCGATTATATCAACCGTTTCCGCTCCGTAAAAAACCGGGCCATAGACAGTATCTTCGGCAAGATCGGGAAAGAGTTTAAGAAACTGAAGGACACCTACCCTGACCGCGCCAGCGATACCGGCTGGATATGGGAGAACACCCCCTTTCTGGGCGATGTTTACCTGGGCCACCTGCGCTACGGCACCCATGGGCTTAACAGCGTAGATAACTGCCACCCCATGGTGCGCGAAAACAACTGGCGCAGCCGCAGCCTGGCTGTTGCCGGTAACTTCAACATGACCAACGTGGATGAGCAGTTCAGGAAACTGATCGAGCTGGGGCAGCACCCGAAGCATAAAACCGACACCACCACCGTGTTGGAGAAAATAGGTCATTTTCTGGATGAAGAGAACCAAACGCTTTTCGATTCCTACAAAGACGAATTCTCCAACAAGGAGATCACAGGCCTGATCGAGGGGAACCTGGACCTGCAGCGTGTGCTGAAGCGTGCCTGTAAGGATTTTGACGGGGGCTATGCAATGGCCGGATTAACGGGATATGGTGCCGCCTTTGTGGTGCGCGATCCAAATGGCATTCGTCCGGCATACTACTACGAGGATGATGAGGTGGTCGTAATTGCCTCAGAAAAGCCCGCCATTAAAACCGCTTTCGATATCGATTACAACCAGATCAAGGAGATTACCCCGGGCCATGCCCTGATCGTGGACAAAGCCGGCAATGCCGAGTTGAAAGAAGTAGTGCCGCAGGCAGAGAAATTATCCTGCAGCTTTGAGCGCATTTACTTTTCGAGGGGCAACGACCCTGAAATTTACAACGAGCGCATGAACATGGGCCGTTTGTTGTGCCCACCCATCTTAAAGGCCATCAACTTTGATCTGAAGAACACGGTT
Organism: Pontibacter sp. GD13; assembly: GCF_058216355.1. Classification (NCBI taxonomy): domain Bacteria; kingdom Pseudomonadati; phylum Bacteroidota; class Cytophagia; order Cytophagales; family Hymenobacteraceae; genus Pontibacter; species Pontibacter sp. GD13. The sequence continues at coordinate 174,892 of NZ_JBYZMQ010000007.1, read as the reverse complement.
TTCTCTTATATCCCGAACACGGCCGAAACCTCCTGGCTCGGCATGATGAAAGGCATCGAGGATTACCTGCGGGGCTACAGAAAGCAGGCCATCCTGAACAACAAGCTCTCAGAAGAGGAGCTGGATACTATCCTGCAATATAAACCGCGGGCACACAAGCTGGTGATAAAAGACGCCAAGCTGCGCACCTTTATCACAGACAACAACAGCCGTGATGACCTGGTGACCCATGTGTATGACACCACTTACGAGGTAATAAAAAAAGGGGTGGATACACTGGTGGTGCTCGACGATTCTATTGTGCGAGGCACCACACTGGAGAAGAGTATCATTAAAATGCTGGATAAGCTGGAGCCCAAGAAAATCATTATAGTTTCCTGCGCCCCCCAGATACGATACCCCGATTGCTATGGCATTGACATGTCCAGGCTAAAGGAGTTTGTCGCCTTCAGGGCTTTGCTGGCGCTGCTGGATGACACAGGAAAGGGAGGTATGGTGCGGGAGGTATACCAACAGTGCGTGGCCGTGCAAAACTCACCGGAATTTTATGAGCACAACTTTGTACAAAAGCTGTACGACCAGTTCTCGGCAACAGCTCTGTCAGCAAAGGTATCCGAGATCGTGAAAGCCCCGGAGGTAAATGCGGAGGTAGAGGTGATCTATCAAACGATTGAAGACCTGCACCTCGCATGCCCTAACCACAAGGGCGACTGGTATTTTACGGGCAATTACCCAACTCCGGGCGGAACCGGCGTCGTGAACAGAGCCTTCATGAATTTTGTGGAGAACAAAAGCGGACGTGCTTACTAGTAGCTTACTCGTAATAACCTTACCAATAAAAAGGCCTGCTTCTTGTAAAAGGGAGCAGGCCTTTTTGCGGAAGAAACAATATGGACAAACAGGCGCACATTGCCGGAGTAAATTGAACTTATCGAAGAAGAATCAGGTTGGTGCTAGAACTGAAAATGCTTTTAGAAGAAAGTAGCTATTCAACCCTCTGAAGATGAGATTGAAAATTTCGTTTGTAAAAAAAATTGTCTGCTTGCTGATGCCGGCCGTTTGCTCTGGTTATCTCGCCACAGCACAGGTAAGTATGGAACAGAACAATGCGTATTATGGCCAGAATTTCGATGCCTTGCCCGCTGCCAATACCGACACCTGGTTAAATGGGGCCTATTATTTGCCCGGCTGGACGGTACAGCGTACCAAAGCGGGCTCTACCATAGTTGCCAACGCCGGCACGAATAATACAGGTGCCCTATACAGTTATGGCGTAGCGGGTGCTTCGGATCGTGCCCTTGGCTCCATCAGCTCTTCCGTGGCCGGCGAGTTTGCTTATGGCCTCTTGCTACAGAATAACACTGCAGCCACCATAAAGGCTGTGGATGTAGGCTATTGGGGGGAGCAGTGGCGCGTTTCAAATTCCACGGCGGGGGAGCACCGCATTACCTTCTGGTATGCCATCCGCAGCGACAAAAACCTCTTTAACCTCTCTCCGGCCAATGATAAAGAATGGATCCAGGTGCCAGAGCTTACCTTTTTCTCCCCAGTGTTTTATGCCACCGGTAAACCACTGGATGGGAACCTGCTTGCCAACAAGAGATACCTGTTTCAAACGCTTGCAGTGGATATACCTGCTGGCTTCTACCTGATGCTACGTTGGAAGGATGCGGATGAGCTGGAAGCGGACCATGGCCTGGCCATCGATGATGTTGCCCTGGCCTGGCGGACGGATGCGAATGGTGGGCCAGCTACGCTGCCCGTAGAGCTGATGAATTTTACAGCCGACCCGGCTGGTTACCAGGTAAAGTTACAATGGAAAACTGCGTCGGAAGAAGCGAGCAACCACTTCGTGGTGGAACGGAGCAATGACGGGCGCAGATTCGAGGGTATCGGTTTGGAGCAGGGAAACGGGACCACCCGACAAGTCAGCACTTATACGTTTACCGATGAGAATCCTTTGGCAGGCACCTCGTATTACCGACTGAAGCAAGTGGACAATGATGAGTCGTTTAACTACTCGCCGGTGGTAAGTGTAAAGCGCGATGTCAGCAAAGAATCGGTGCAGGTTTTCCCTACCATCACTTCCGACACCATACAGCTTGTTTCAGAAACCGACACAGACCTGGTGCGGGCGACAGTAGTTGATGTGATGGGAAAGCGCGTGCTGGAGATTGCATTGCCAAAGTTGCAGCGGCAGCACATCCTGAGTGTCCGTGGCCTGAGCAGCAGCACTTACGTGCTCGTGCTGGAGGATGCAAGCGGGAAAAAGTTTACCACGCGTTTCAGAAAGATATAGGTATATAAAAGGCCTTTGAACAAAAAAAGAGCTGCTAATTACTAAGCAGCTCTTTTTGATGAAGTATAGCTTTATGTTTATACCGAGAAACTATCGCCGCAGCCGCAGGTGCGGGTGGCATTTGGGTTGTTGAAGTAGAAGCCCTTGCCGTTCAGGCCGTCTGAGAAGTCAAGCTCGGTGCCAGCCAGGTAAAGAAAGCTTTTCATATCCACTACTACCTTTACGCCTTTGTCCTCAAACTCCTGATCCATGGGTTTCACCTCGTCGTCGAAGTCAAGGTTATAGGAAAGGCCGGAGCAGCCACCACCTGCAACAGAAGCACGCAGGCGAAACGTGTCGTCGAGCTGCGCATCCTGCTTCAGCTTGATGACCTTTTCTTTTGCTTTGTCTGATACTGTGATCATATTATTTTGATTTAAGAGACCGGGCTCAGCACTACGCTAAAAACCGTGATCGTGTTAATGTCCCGGCCAAAGTATAATTTATCCAGCGCCTCATACATGTTATGCGCTCTGAAATAGGACGTTTGCAGTTCCTTGTCGTCCCGCGACATCCACTGTACCGTATAAGAACTCTCCTGGTCGCGGTAGTTCTGGACGTAATCCAGCATTTTACGAAGCGCATCCACTTTGTCGTAACCTGTTTCGGAGTGGAAAAGGAATGACTGTTGGTGGCGCGGGTTCACCGTGATCAGGTCGAGGCGCAGCTTGTTGTCCAGCAGTCTGAACTCAAAGAGCAAGCTGTTGCCGCTCATGCCTAAGTGATCTTCGATCTGTTGCTGAATACGGGCACTCTCCACGTGCACATCCATTTTTGACTCCATTGAGCCTGGTGTTTAGTGGTGCGACTTTGGCATTTCCAGCACAGGAAGGCCGTTTTTCACTCTGTAATCGTTGATAGCTGTTTTAATAGCATCTTCAGCAAGTACGGAACAGTGAATTTTAACCGGTGGCAAAGCCAGCTCCTCAACAATAGCCATGTTATCAATGGCCAATGCCTCGTCTACTGTCTTGCCTTTCAGCCACTCTGTGGCCAGGGAAGAAGACGCGATGGCAGATCCACAACCGAAAGTCTTAAACTTCGCGTCTGTGATCACCTGGTTCTCGTCAACCTCTATCTGAAGACGCATCACGTCGCCACACTCAGGCGCACCAACCAGTCCGGTGCCAACGTTGTTCTTTGATTTATCTAGCGTGCCTACGTTACGTGGGTTGCTGTAATGATCGATTACTTTATCAGAATAAGCCATAGCTTTATATTATTACGAATTATGAGTAATTTATGAGAGAAGTATCAGAAACGAGAGGCAAACAAATGCCCTGCTTTCCGATACACAGTTTTTAATGTTCAGCCCACTCAATAGAGTTCAGGTCAATTCCTTCTTTAAACATTTCCCACAGCGGAGATAGTTCACGAAGTTTATGTACCGCCTCTTTCACATGGTCGATAGCAAAGTCGATTTCCTCGTCTGTGGTGAAACGGCTTAATCCGAAACGGAGAGAAGAATGCGCCAGGTCGTCGCTTAAGCCCAGAGCCTTTAATACATACGATGGCTCCAGAGAGGCTGATGTACAGGCAGATCCGGAAGACACTGCCAGGTCTTTGATACCCATCATCAGGCCTTCGCCTTCTACATACTTAAACGAGATGTTTGATACATGCGGTAAGCGGTGCTCGGTAGAACCATTGATGTAGGATTCCTCGATCTGGGTAAGCTCGCGCTCCAACCTGTCACGCATGGCAGAGATACGCTTGGTATCTGCTTCCATGTCCTGCTTTGCGATCTCGGCAGCTTTGCCCAAACCCACAATGCCAGGCACGTTCAGGGTACCGGAACGCATGCCGCGCTCGTGTCCGCCACCGTCCAGCTGGGCAGTTACTTTCACCCGTGGGTTTTTACGGCGCACGTACAGGGCACCCACGCCCTTCGGTCCATACATTTTGTGGCCCGAGAAAGCCATCAGGTCAATACCATCGGCTTCCACATCCACAGGAATTTTGCCTACTGCCTGCGTGCCATCGGTGAAAAACAGCACGCCATGCTTCTTGGCGATAGCTGATATCTCACGTACGGGCTGAATCACCCCGATCTCGTTGTTGGCATACATCAGGGAGATCAAGATGGTTTTATCCGTGATCGCGTCTTCCAGCTCCTTCAGGTCTATCAAACCCTTGTCGTTAACCTGCAGGTAGGTTACCTTGCCTCCGATCTTTTCAATATGCTTGCACGTATCCAATACGGCCTTGTGCTCTGTGGTAGCCGTGATGATATGGTTGCCTTTAGAAGCGTACATTTCAAAAACACCTTTAATGGCCAGGTTATCTGACTCAGTGGCACCGGAAGTGAAAATGATTTCCTTTGGAGAACAATTGATCAGTGCGGCGATCTGTTCGCGGGCATAATCCACCCCTTCCTCCGCTTGCCAGCCAAATGCGTGGTTGCGGGAGGCAGCGTTACCGTACAGGTTTGTCAGGAACGGCATCATGGCATCCAGCACACGCGGGTCTAATGGCGTAGTAGCGTTGTTATCCAGGTATATTGGTAATGTTAGCATATTATTCGAAGTTTCTAATTTAATCCTGTAACCTAAACAGTTTAAAGAAATTATTAGTTTTGAATCCGGTGCAAAATTAACGAAAAATCCTTACTTAGACTAATTATAGATTGAAAATGAAAAACGTGGAACATATCGGTATCGCGGTTAAAAACTTTAGCGAAGCCAACGGTTTATACTTCAGGCTGCTGGGCGTGGAGCCCTATAAAACAGAGGTAGTTGCCTCCGAGGGTGTCAATACCTCATTCTTTAAAGTGGGCAGCACCAAGATTGAGCTGCTGGAGGGCACAACACCGGACAGCGCGATCAGTAAGTTTATAGAGAAAAGGGGAGAAGGCATTCACCATATCGCGTTTGAGGTAGACGATATAGTAGCCGAGATGGAGCGCCTGAAGGAGGAAGGGTTCACACTACTGAATGAGCAACCCAAAAAAGGGGCTGACAACAAATTAGTTTGCTTCGTACACCCAAAGAGCGCCACGGGTGTGTTGATAGAGCTGACCCAGGAAATTAGGTAGGCAGTTTCTGAAAGCCCCCTGCCAATGGCCCGGTACAAGGTAAAAAAGTAAAACAGGAAAAAAGATGAGCCAGTTAATAAAAGAGATACAGGCAGCAGAAGATGAGATCATCATTGGCAACGTAATCCTGTACCCCACCGATACGGTATGGGGCATTGGGTGCGATGCCGAGAACGCGGCTGCAGTACGAAAGATCTATAAGATAAAGGAGCGCGAGGAAGCCAAGTCGATGATCCTGCTGATGGCTGACCTGGCGATGCTACAGCGCTATGTGGAGGAAGTGCCCGCCGAGTTGGAGCAACTGCTGGAAAACCAGGAGCGGCCCACCACCTTTGTGCTCGCCGGTGCCCAGAACCTGCCCAAAGAAGTAATTGCAAAGGATGGAAGCATCGCCGTCCGGATCACAAAAGAGCCCTTTTGTCTGCGGCTGATCCGCCAGGTAGGGCGGCCTCTGGTATCTACCTCGGCCAACATCAGCGGCGAGGCGGCACCGGCATCCTTTAAAGAAATAGCCGAAAGTATAAAAAAGCGGGTAGACCATGTGGTGGGATGGCGGCGGGAAGAAGAAATGGAGGCCAGGCCATCTCGCATTGTAAAGCTAGCGGCAAACGGAGAGCAGACGGTAATTCGGGAGTAGAAAAGGCGTTAAAATTAATATTTATTGAAAATGCGTTTCAGGCCTTTTCTGATACGACACATCAATAAAATGCCTCCGGTAGGTGCTCTTTTGCCAAATTGTCATTTGTCTAAAAAAATAGGCTTTCAATTTAATACCTTATTTTTGCACCTCAGGCCGCGCATCTGCCGTCTGAGGTGTTTTAATTTAGAGATGGATAAGATAAAATTACCCGAGCATTCCATATTCGAGGTCGTTGCGGAGGCAGCAGCTGAATTAAAAGTCGAGGCTTATGTGATCGGCGGTTTTGTGCGCGACCTCGTGCTTAAAAGGCCTTCTAAAGACATTGACGTGGTGTGCGTGGGTGATGGGATTGCACTGGCTGCCTTGGTGGCGCAGAAGCTGCTGCATAAACCAAAGGTGTCTGTTTTTAAGAATTTCGGTACGGCCATGCTGCGAGACGGAGATTGGGAGGTGGAGTTTGTGGGTGCCCGTAAGGAGTCGTACCGGGAGCATTCCAGGAAGCCGGAAGTAGAGACAGGTTCGCTGGAGGATGACCTGAAACGGCGTGACTTCACGATCAATGCCCTCGGGATCTGTTTAAACAAAGATAATTACGGTACCCTGATAGATGCCTTTGAAGGGGTGCGGGATATGAAAAGGAAAATCATCCGTACGCCGCTGCAGCCAGGCATCACCTTTTCCGATGACCCGCTGCGCATGATGCGCGCCATCCGGTTTGCCTCCCAGCTTGGCTTCGACATTGATCCGGACACCTTCGATGCCATCACCGACAACAAGGAGCGCATTAAAATTGTGTCGCAGGAGCGCATTACCGACGAGTTGAACAAGATCATACTTTCGCCCAAGCCCAGCTATGGCTTTAAGCTGCTGTTCGCCTCGGGGCTCTTGCACCTGATCTTCCCGAAAATGGTGGAGCTGCAGGGGGTGGAGACCAGGAACGGAAATTCGCACAAAGACAACTTTTACCATACCCTGCAGGTGCTCGATAACGTGGCCGCCGTGTCGGATGATCTGTGGCTGCGCTGGTCTGCCATTATGCACGACATCGCCAAGCCGGACACAAAGCGCTATCACCCCAAAATAGGGTGGACCTTCCATGGCCACGAAGACAAAGGCGCCCGCATGGTGCCTAAACTGTTCCGCGACCTGAAACTGCCCCTGAATGAGCACATGAAATTCGTGGAGAAGCTGGTGCGGTTGCACCTGCGGCCGATTGCCCTGGTAAAAGAAACCGTAACGGACTCTGCCATCCGGCGCCTGTTGTTCGAAGCCGGTGATGATGTGGATGCGCTTATGAAGCTGTGCCGCGCCGACATCACCTCCAAAAACGACACCAAAGTAAAGCGTTACCTGCAGAATTTTGATAGAGTGGAGAAACGCCTGTGGGAGGTGGAAGAGAGTGACAGCCTGCGCAATTTCCAACCCGTGATCACCGGCGAAGTTATCATGGAAACCTTTGGACTAAAACCATCCAGGGAGGTAGGCAAGTTAAAAGAGACCCTGACAGAGGCGATTCTGGAAGGAAAAGTGAAGAACGAGTTTGAGGTAGCCTATGCTTTTTTGTTGGAGAGAGGGAAGGAAATGGGCTTGGTGATTGTAAAGAGCCTCGTCTGAGTAGGTGCGCGAGCATTTGCCCAAAAAAATGTTGGAGCCAGTTCCTTTTCCAGGCATATCCCGAAGCAGAACCGACTCCAACTACTCACTCAACAACTAAACAAACAAATTACTCTTCAAGAAGGCTGTCATGCCTTGTAGGGTACCAGGGCAGCAGCGGAGCAGGCTTGTACGAGGCGGCTTTTTCATGGTTTTAGTTTGTACAAAATGGCAAGCTTTTAGCGTCTTTTGATGCTGCTTGGGCCATAACTATCAATAGTCGTTTTGCCAGGGTTGCCACTGTACGTGATGCGGCTGGCACCTGTCGCCTCAGCACGTAACGTAGACGAGGCATATACTTCCGCTACGCTTGCGCCGGTTACGTCTACATCCACTGCGTCGGCGCGTAGACCTTCCGCATCAATGCCGCATGCGCCTGTTGCATCCAGTTCAAAATCAGTAGCCCGCCCATTGAATTTGCTGACAGAAGCGCCTGACACGTCCACTTTCAGGTGGCGCACATTCAGGTTGGCTGTGGATTTGGTAGCGCCTGCTAAATTAATGTTCAGCCTGTCGGTGTCAATCCGGCCAATATCGGCTTTAATGGCACCGGATAAGTCCAGGGTCCGGTAGTCGGGGGCAGTAATCTGGATCAGAACCGGCGCACGATCATCAAACAGGCTAAAGTTCTTTTCCCGTGTTTCAATCACCAGTTCATCACCATCTTGTGAGATCTCCATTCTACGGATGTCCTCCTCTCTTCCGCGCACGCGCACACTGTACTCCCTGCCCTGCCGGATCTGGACATGAAAGGGGCCGGATACATCCACGGAATTAAAGTTGCGGTTATCAAAGGAGCGGACATTGTCGCTGTATTCGTCCGCGTCCAGCAGCACACTGCCGCCAACCTTCACAGCGCCGTCACCTAAGTCAATGTTCATGTCAAAATCATCGTCGTGGTACTGTTCTGTGTCCGTTTCTGTATCCAGTGTGTCTGAAGCGCAGGTGAGGCATTCCAGTTGGTCACCTTTCACCTGCCAGGTATTCCGAACAATCTTCTCGCGGCTATAGTCTGTGGCAAATGTGGCGCTAGGCAATAAATAGGTAAACTCACGGGTCAGGCGCAGGGGCTTGTTCTTAGGTAACTTGAGCACGATTCCTATTTCCTGATCACGGAAAACAGCGCCTTCCTTAAACTCGTAGCTGTTGTCGAATCGGATAACAGAGTCCTGCTGCACCACGCGGTACGATACCATGCGGGCGTTCCGTTTCGCTTCTTCCTCTGTTTTTCCCTTGGCCTCGGTGCGCTGAATGATCTCGATGTCGCTTCCGTTGTGCTCCCGCACGTCCACGTAAATGCGATCGTAGTCCTGGTTGTTGTCGTAGGCGCTCAGCACAACCGTGCCATACCCATCGGCAGGGATGCTCTTGGTGGTGATCACCTCACCGCTTCTTCGGAAATTACTGCTAAACACCATAATAGTGGCGATCATGGTGAACAAACCAACAAGCCAAATACCAAATAAAGTCCAACCCACGATAGGACGAAGAAACGTGCGCTTAACTAAAAGACTGATAGCCAGGATAAATAACAGTAGGGTTGGGATAAGCCCTACAATAAAACCTGCCACCAGTCCGAGCCTGGGAAACCCACCCAGGATCACGGAGGCCGGGAAATCGCCAAACACCATATACTGCGTCTCATCTATCAGACCAAACGAGGCAAAGAGGGCCGAGAACAAGGCGACGGTCAGGCCGGCGGAGACAGCCAGTAAGATAACGCCTGCCACCACGCGTATCAGTGTGATCAGCACAGCAAGTATGGGCCCCAGCGATTTGCCAAGCCAATTAATTACTTGTGAGATCAGCCGGATCGGGAGCAGGATCAACTTTGCCAGGGGAGTTTCATGGCCGTTGTTGTCATGCATGTTCAGGTTATCCTTTAAGGAGCGCTCTATTCCTGCCAGGGTCACCGGGTCGCCTTGCATCTGCATGCGCTCTGTTAAGGTAACCGCCTCCGGAACCGAGATCCAGAGTACGATATAGGCCAGAATTCCGAAGCCCCCCAGGAAAATAAAGACCAGGAACAGGATGCGGACAACCGCCACATCCACCCCAAAATACTTGGCAATGCCACTGGCAACCCCAGCCAGCTTTTTGTCCTCGGGGTCGCGGAAAAGCTTTTTAACATTGGTTTCCGGCAGAGCTGCGCTCGGTGGCATGGCAATCCAAAGCACAATGTAAAGTATAATGCCAAAGCCGGTGATACCACCAGAAAAAGGAATCCCAATCACGAGAATGATAAACAGCAGCCTGATCCAGACCATGTCGATGTTCAGGTAGTTGGCGATACCGGAGCACACGCCCGCAATTACCTTGTGGTTAATGTCGCGGAACAGTTTTTTGGTGCCCGTCGCCGTGTAGGCTCCTTCGGTGGTATAAGCGCCGGCTGGTTGCTGCTGCCCGGTATGCGGCATGTCTTCCAGGGGTTCTTCCACCTCAAAGTCCGTCACGTTGCCCATGCGCGTAATCAGGTACTCCACATCCTCAAACGAGATCACCTGTTTGCCGGGGGCCAGCCTTCCGGAGAAAATTTCGGCAATACGAGCCTCAATGTCGGCCACTATCTCCTCATGACCCTCATAGTTAGAGAAGTACGTTCTGATAGAAGCCAGGTATCTGCTTAGCTGCTCATACCCATCTTCCTCGATGTGAAAGATGATGCCTTGCAAGTTGATACTTATATTCTTTTTCATAATTGCTGAGATTTCTTGTTATGGATGATGTGTTCAGTGGAGTCAACTAACTCTAGCCAGGTTGCGCGGAGCTGTTCTAAAAAATCGCGGCCGGTGTCGGTGAGCTTGTAATATTTTCGCGGAGGCCCGGAGGTAGACTCCTGCCAATTGTATTCCAGAAGCGACGCGTTCTTCAGGCGGGTAAGCAGCGGGTAGAGGGTGCCCTCCACCACAATCATTTTCGCTGCTGTCAGCTCTTCCAGCATATCAGACGCATATACTTCACCACGCGAGATAATCTCCAGTATGCAGAATTCGAGAATTCCTTTCCTCATCTGCACTTGTGTGTTTTCTACTTTCATGATGATTCGGTTATATTGTGTAGCAAAGTTAATGTAAGGTACTATGTAAAGCAAGGTACTGTTTAAAATTTTTTTACGAAAGTTTTCATTAATGGTTATCATCCTAAATTATTATGATTTTAAATTTCTATTTTTGGATAAAAATATTATCAGGCAAAAGTCAACTAAAGTGATGTTTCGGTTGTTGAGGGGGCATCTTTAACAGTCAACTTGTTGGTTTCGAGTTGAATACCAGTGAGTGCATTTTTTGCTTTGGCCTTGATAAAATGATTGCGTAAACGCTTACCGGATAAGTATGAATAAATTTACCCTGACAGGTTTATTATTGATTTTACTGTTTGCCAGCCGACTGGCCGGCGCCCAGGTGTCCACGCCCAAGTACAGCAATGAGTTTCTGAACATTGGCGTGGGCGCACGCGCATTGGGCATGGGAAATGTGCAGGCGGCCATCGTAAACGACGCGACAGCGGGCTACTGGAACCCGGCAGGACTGCTGCACCTGCGGCAAAAGTATAACATTGCCCTGATGCACTCCGAGCTTTTTGCCGGGATAGCCAAGAACGATTTCGGCAGCTTCGCCATGCCCCTGGATACGAACAGCGCCTTGGCTGTTTCCGTGATCCGGCTTGGGGTGGACGATATTGCCGATACCCGTCGTTTGCAGAATGAGTATGGCTACATCCAGTACGACAGCATCAAGTTCTTTTCTGTGGCAGACTACGCCATGCTGGTTTCCTATGCGCGCCGCAGCCGGTTAGTGGCGGGTTTGCAGTTAGGGGCCAGCGCCAAGGTTATTTACCGCAATGTGGGGGAGTTTGCCAACGCGTATGGCTTTGGCGTGGATGCCGGCGCGCAGCTGGCCAGGGGCAGCTGGCAGTTCGGCCTGATGGCCAAGGACATCACCACCACCTTCACCGCCTGGACGCATAATGTGGAAGCGTTGGAAGAAGCCTACCAGCAAACAGGAAACGACCTGCCCGAAAGCACCGCAGAGCTTACCCTGCCAAGGCTGGTGCTGGGCATAGGCAAATCCTTTCAGCTCACCGATAAACTGACGGGCCTGCTGGCCACAGACGTGGACTTTACCTTCGACGGAAAGCGCAACGTGATGCTAAAGACCGACGTGGTTTCCGTCGATCCGCACATTGGGGCAGAGCTGGCTTATGCCCATACCGTATTTGTGCGGGGCGGGCTCAACAATTACCAGGAAACCAGGAATTTTGAGGGAGGCACTACCAAGCGCATGCAGCCTAATTTCGGGGTGGGCTTTAAAACCAAAGGGTTGAATTTTGATCTGGCCATGTCCAGGGTGAACGGTAAAGAAGCCAACGCGATTTCTGGCAGCGGCACCTCGTCTGTGATCATCTCGTTCGGCTATTCCTTTAATTAAACTATCGTACAATAAAGCATTCCACTTTATGCAGGGTACATTTACTTTGAAGCGCCTTAAACTCCTACTTCCTGTGTTGGTTGCCCTCCTCTCGGTGCAGGCAAGGGCACAGCAGGTATTCGGAAACGAGTGGATCAACCATGCGCAGACCTATTATAAGATCAAAGTTATCCAAACCGGCCTTTACCGCCTCGATCAGGCTTACCTGAGCAAGCTAGGCCTGGCCGGCGCCGACCCCCGCAACTTCCAGCTTTTCAGAAGGGGCAAGGAGATTCCGCTCTACGTGGCCGGCGAGAGCGACGGCAGGCTGGACGCACAGGACTTCATCGAGTTTTTCGGAGAGCGAAACGACGGAGCCCTGGACAGCGAGCTGTACAAGAATCCGGCGAACCAACCGCACCAGTTGTACAGCATCTACACTGACACCGCGGCGTACTTTTTAACGGTGAGCCCGGCACCTGGCAAACGGGTACGAGAGGTGAACCCAGCGGTGGCCGGGCTAAACCCTGAGCCTTACCACTTACAAAAGGCAATCGGCTTATACAATAATGCCTTTAAAAAAGGAAAGATCTATGGCGCAAGCCGGTTCCCGTGGATGGACGACGGGGAAGGGTATACTTCCAGTGCCTCCCGGTTTGAGAAGCTTCACACCATAGGGGGGATTCTAAATGTTGAGAGTACTGGCCCAAAGCCAAGTGTGAAGTTCAGTACCTGCGCCACAAATCCCATTGTCCACGATTACGAGATCAAGGTGCTGCCCCCATCCGGAGCGGCCAGGGTGTTACAACGGTTTAAAGTAGAGGGCGACGGCTTTGCCCATGGGCAGGCGACCGTTGAGCTGGCCGACATCTCATCGGCTGGCGTATTCACTTTTCAAACCTCTCCGGATGCGTACCCCACCACCGAGAACCAGATAAGCATGGTGCACGGAATCCTGACGTATCCGCAGAAGAATATTTTCTCCGGTTCTTTCATGTTCCTTTATACGGACTCCTCCCGGTCAGCAAACCCTTACTTTGATTTCACAAGTGCCCCTGCCTCCCCGGTGGCTTACGATCTGAGCGATGCTGGAAATATTACCAGAACTACGGGGTATGTTTCCAATGGCAGGTGGGGTTTTGTTATTCAGGCGGGTAATGGCAAAAGTCACCAGGTGTTGCTGGCAGATATGTCTAAGGCGCTGCAACCGCTGCCGGCTTCAAAAATTATCTTTCGTAGAATTAACCCAGAGGCGCATAACTATATCCTGCTCTCGAACAGAAGGCTCATGACGCTGGCCGGAAACGCCACGCTTCCGGCACCGCAGGAGTATGCAGCGTATAGGGCGTCTACACAGGGCGGGGGGTACGATACCTTGCTGGTTTTTGTGGATGATATCGTGGATCAGTTCCACTACGGTGAGTTTTCGGCCAATGGCATCAAGCGCTTCTTAAGCTTTATGGCTTCCAATGCCCGACCAAAGCACATGATCATACTGGGCAAAGGCGTAGATTTCGATAAGATCAATTATCGGGTGCCCGCATCGAGAATGTATGACCTGGTGCCAACCGGGGGTGTTCCGGCTTCTGATGTGATCTTTTCGGCAGATTTCCGGAATAACGATTTGGTCCCCGCCATCCCCACCGGGCGGGTTTTTGCCACCTCAGCCCTGGATATTATTAACTACTTAAACAAGGTAAAACAGTACGAGGCGGTGCCTGATGGCGTGGCGTGGCGAAAAAATATACTACAACTGGGAGGCGGTAAAACACCGCTTGAGATCAGCGATATAGCGGCTTATTTAAGGGGCTATGCGGCAATTGTTAAAGGACCTTATCTGGGAGGCAATGTAATAGAGAAGTACAGGCAGAACGTGAGTGAGGTGGTCGAGAACATCAACGTGTCAGAAGAGTTGAACAAGGGTCTCTCCCTGATCACCTTCTTTGGACACAGTTCTCCGGGAACCACCGATCTGGATATAGGGTATGTCTCAAGCCCGGGCAGTAATTACAAGAACGAGGGCAAATACCCAGTCTTGCTGATGAACGGATGCAATCTAGGAGATGCCTTTACACCCGGGACCATCACTTTCGGGGAGGACTGGTTGAATACGCCCGACAAAGGAGCCATCGCCCTGATCGCGCATACAGGGGCTGGTTATCCAAATTTCTTGAATATATATTCAGAATACATGTATTCACAGGCATTTCGTGATCCGGCTACCTATGGCGCTACCATCGGCCAGGTGCAGCAGGCCACGATCAGGGGCGTTATGACTACTACCACTTCTCCCATAGCCATGGCAATGGTAACAGAAATGGTGTTGCAGGGCGACCCTGCCATAAAGGTGTACAGCCCTGCAAAACCAGATTATTATTTTCCTGACAACGCGTTTGCGGTGGAAGATGAGAAAGGCGAAACCGTAACCGCCGCTACTGACAAATTCTCTTTGTCCGTTAGTGTGGGGAATCTGGGGAAAGCGATAACCGACTCTGTTGTTGTTTCGGTAAAAAGAACATTGGCAGACAACGCAACAGTGGTGCCTATGGCTCCTTTCAAAGTAAAACCTATACTCGTAAACGGCAAACTCAAACTCACCCTGAGCAATAAAGGCGTTGCCGCCCTGGGAATCAACGCGTTTGAAGTGAAACTGGACAGTCCCGGCGCCATTGAGGAACTGAACGAGAATAATAACACCGCAGTATACCAGCATTACTTTCCGGCAAGCGGCCTGAAGGCACTGAGCCCGGCTGAGTACGGCATTGTAAACTCTGATAAGGTGAAGCTGCAGGTACAGGCCACCCAAACACTATCGAACAAGCAGGGGTATTATTTTGAGTTGGATACCACCCAGGCGTTTAACAGCGGGCTCAAACAGAACTACTCTGCGGCCAACTCCTGGTTGCCGTCGTGGCAGGTAACCTTGCCCAAAGGCAGCCCGGATAACGACAGCACCGTGTATTACTGGCGTGCCCGTTTCCAGACCTACGCCCCCGGCGAAGACACCGTCTGGACCACAAGCTCGTTCCGCTACATCCCGTCCGCCGGCGCCGGCTGGTCGCAAAGCCATTACGGGCAGTTTAAAAGTGCTTCTACTGCCAGAATAGAAAACGAGGGAGACAAAGCGATTCAATGGGAGTTTCAGAAAATAAAGGCCGTGCTATCCGTGAAGGCGATTGGTGGGGACTTTCGCTATACGAACCCGCCCTACGGCATCTTCTACAACGATGAGATGCAGCTCTATACCCCGTGCGGCGACCCGGTCGGGACTTCATCGCCAAAAATTTACGCGATTGTAATCAATGATAAGACCTTAGAGCGGGTAGAGAAACTGGGAACAGCCTATTGCGCCAGTTCGCTCACGTTATATGAGTTCGGCGATCTGAACAATGCCTCCAACCGAGACAAGATGATCGCCTTTCTCAACGCCGTGCCTGCCGGCTACTACGTGGTGGCAATGAGCGTGAACAAAGTGCCTTTCGAGAGTTTTTCTGCAGCACAGAAAGCCGCCTTTGGCACCATTGGCTCCACGCTGATCAACTCCCTGAAGAACGGGTACCCTTTTGCCATCATAGGGCGCAAAGGCGCAGCACCCGGCACCGCTCTTGAAAGAACAGGGGATGCGGGCAGCTCAACGGCCGTTACATCGCAGGACATCACCCTAAACGAGATTATTTATTCCAGGCAAACAGAGGGGGAGATCACTTCTACTGTAATAGGCCCTGCCAAGAAATGGAAAACCCTGCACCACAACATTGAGCAGTACAAAGGCGGGGAAGATACCTACGCCCTGCGGGTGACGGGTATAAATAGCGGTGGTACGGAGCAGGTGTTACTCGAAAAAGTAACCGGCAAAGTATACGACCTGTCGGCTATTGATGCAAAAGCGTTTCCGAACCTGCGCCTGTCTGTTGTGCTGAAAGATGCCCAGGACCGGACAGCGCCGCAGCTAAAGGAGTGGTTTGTGCTTTACGAAGAACTTCCAGAAGGGGTGATCATTCCTGATCTGGCAAAAGTAGGCAGCGAGGAGTTGACCCAACAGGCACAGAAAGGGGGGATAAAGGTGCCCATGGCATTCCAGAATATCAGCCCGACAGCTTTTAGCGATTCTGTTACTGTGGAGGTAACCGTGGGAGGCGATACTTCTGATCCGGTGGTGAGCCGATTCAAAATAAGACCCGTGGGTGGCAATGAGACCGTGAACTTTGAGTTTGCTATGCCGACTGCCACACTGGAGGGGAATTACAAGCTGAGCATGTTTGTAAACCCACAGGTACTGCCGGAGCAGAGTTATACCAACAACATATACGAGGTTAACTTCGGCGTAAAATCCAAATTGCACCCGCTGATGGATGTCGCCTTCGACGGCATACACATCCTGGATGGAGAGCTGGTGTCGCCGAGCCCGCTGATAAGCGTAACGGTGAAGGATGAGAATCGGTTTACGCCATTGCAGAACCCCTCGTCGATGCTGATGGTGCTGACGGACCCGAGCGGGGTGCAGCAGGAAGTGGCCCTGATGAATAACAACACTGAGATCCGTTATTTCCCGGCAGATGAAAAAAACGACTTCAGGCTGGAGTATAAGCCGGAGCGCTTAGCCGATGGCAAGTACCAGTTGGAGGTAAGGGCCAAAGACTCGAGCGGAAAAGCCTCAGGCGTTGCAGCCTATCGGATCAGCTTTGAAGTAGAGAACGCCTCCAGGATCACCAACTTCTACCCGTTCCCGAACCCGTTTTCCAGTAAGACCAACTTTATCTTTACGCTAACGGGCAACGAGGTGCCTGAACACATAAAGATCCAGATTCTGACCGTAACCGGGAAGGTAGTGAAGGAGATACTGAAAGAGGAAATGGGGCCGATCCGGATCGGCAACAACAAAACCGAATACGCCTGGGACGGCACCGACCTATACGGCGACAAGCTGGCTAACGGCGTTTACCTGTACCGTGTGGTGATGAGTCAGGTAGCCGATGGCATGAAACACATGTACAAGATCGGGGATAAGTCCTTTAAAAATGGCTATGGTAAGATCTACATCCTGCGTTAGCACAACCACTCATACTTTAAAACAGGGAAAGCCGCTTGATTAAGCGGCTTTCCCTGTTTTAAAGCTAGAAACTACTTCCGGCGGAGTGTCAGGAAGGAATAGCTATACTTGTTTTTCTCATCCGGGGCATGGTCTTCCTGCATTACCAGTTCCCACTCCTCCTCGTTAATCTCCGGAAAATACGTGTCGCCCTCAAAGGCATGGTGAATCCGGGTTAGCTCAATGGTATCCACAAGGGGCAGGGCCTGCCTGTAAATCTCAGCGCCGCCTATCAGGCTTAAAGTTTCGTCGAGCTGCCTGGCCTGCGCGATAGCCTCTTTCACAGAATGCACCACCAGGCAGCCCTCAGCCTGGTAACCCACTTGCCGGGTGATCACGATGGAGGTGCGCCCAGGCAGCGGCTTGCCAATGGATTCGTAGGTTTTGCGGCCCATCAGGATCGGGTGCCCCATGGTGAGCCGCTTAAAGCGCTTCAGGTCGGCGGGCAAATGCCAGATCAGCTGGTTGTCTTTCCCGATCACATTGTTCTCGGCGGTAGCGACCACTATTTGTACCATGGGTTAAACGTTAAAAGTAAAGCCCCGCAGCAGATCCTGCAGCGGCATGCGTTTCTTGCCTTCCATTTGCAGGTCCAAAACAGAAACAGCGCCCTCTGCGGTTTTAATATGCAGGAAAGTTTTGTTATCTGTGTGGATGTGGCCCGGTGCTGACGTATAGGCAGCGTTTTGCAGCACATCCACTTTAAAGATCTTGAAGTTCTTCTCGTTCAGCCTGGCCCAGGCGGCAGGGTAGGGACTTAGGCCCCGGATAAAATTGCGCACCTGTTCAGCCGACTGGTTCCAGTTGACCAGGCAGGTGTCTTTAAAGATCTTGGGGGCATGCCGGGTTTCGGCGTTCGTTACCTGCGGTTGCGAGGTTACCTCATCCTGCTCGATGGCCTGTACCGTGCGCAATGCCAGGGCTGCGCCGGTATACTTCAGTTTTTCATACAGGCTGCCAAAATCATCCTCCTCTGCAATTGGCACCCGTTCCTGGAAGATCAGGTTGCCGGTGTCGATCTCGTGTTTCAGGAAAAAGGAGGTAACGCCTGTTTCTTTCTCGCCGTTGATGATGGCCCAGTTGATGGGGGCCGCACCCCGGTACTGCGGCAGCAGAGAGCCATGAATGTTGAAGGTGCCCAACGCCGGCATCGCCCACACAACCTCCGGCAGCATCCGGAACGCCACAATGATCTGCAAGTTGGCCCGGAAGCTCCGCAACTCCTCCAAAAACGCCTCTGATTTCAGGTTGGTGGGTTGCAGCACCGGAATGTTTTGAGACAGGGCATACTCCTTTACCGGCGACTGGTGGATCTTTTGCCCGCGCCCTGCTGGTTTGTCCGGTGCCGTGATCACCGCCACTACCTGGTATTTATGCGCAACGAGTGCCTGGAGGGTAGGTACTGCAAAGTCCGGGGTACCCATAAACACAATTCGTAATGCTTTTGTCATGTATGATTTCTGTAATGAAACAATGTTAGTCGACTGGTTGTCTGGTGCCAAAATCCAAATGGGTTAAACCTGCCTCATGAATTTTAAATCCGAGCTTATTCGATGTGTTACGTGCTACATTTTTTGCAATGTGCCTTATTTTGCATCCGGGTATAGCAAATAGTGCTTGCGCATTGCTTTATATGCGGTTAGTTTGGGCTCCCAACTGGCGCGTATCTCCGCCTCTGTTTTACCCGCTTTTACCTGCTCCCGTAGTTGAGCCGTACCGGCCAGCTTCTCAAAAAAGTTGTTGAAGAATTTTTCTTTCTGGGTAGAGTGCCGGTACATGTCCAGCAGAAAAGCCAGCGTGAACGGCTGGGCATCTGCGGGCTGTGTCAGGTCCAGGCCATAGCAGACCTGCCCTTTGTGCGGGGGCTCCGTTGCGCCGGGCATGCTGATAGGGGTAAACGAGAAGCGTTTGTTTTGATAGAAGGGGCTGCCAATCACCTGGAACGGGTTGGGGGTGCCGCGGCCTACGCTCACGTTGGTGCCTTCGAAAAGCGCCAGCGACGGATAAAGGATAATCGCCTGCTGGTTAGGCAGGTTGGGGGAAGGTTTTACGGGCAGTACGTAGGCCGTTTGATGCGTGTAGTTGGCCACCGGAATCACTTTAAGGTTTGCCTGGCGCTGCCCTTCAAGCCACTTTTGCCCGTTAATCATGTTGGCCAGTTCGCCGACAGTAAGCCCGTGCACGATGGGGATCGGGTGCATGCCCACAAAAGACGTCTGCTCTTTCTCCAGCACCGGCCCATCCACGTAGTGCCCGTTCGGGTTGGGGCGGTCAAGTATAAGTACCTGTTTGTTGTTCTCGGCGGCGGCTTCCATCACGTAATGCATGGTGCTGATATAGGTATAAAAGCGCGTACCCACATCCTGTATGTCAAAAATCAGCACGTCCAGGTCTTTTACCTGCTCAGGCAGTGGCTTTTTGTTCTTGCCGTATAACGAGATGATCGGGAGCCCGGTTCTCGTGTCTTTGGCGTCTTTCACGTGAGCCCCGGCATCCGCTTCGCCACGAAAGCCGTGCTCAGGGGCAAAGATGGTCACAATTTTTACGCCCCGGCTCAAAAGCGTGTCCACCAGGTGCGTGTTGCCCACCAGCGACGTTTGGTTCACCACCATGCCCACCCGTTTGCCTTTAAGCAGGGGTAGGTACTGGCCCATGCGCGCAGCGCCGGTCTGGAGCGGCGTGGCTTCCGGTACAGGGGTATGGCCGGCTACAGCAACGGTGTCGGTTTTGCCAGTTGTTACGACAGGCTGTTTCGGCGCGCAGCCGTTAAAGGCCAGCAGCAGCGAAGTATAAAGTATAAGGAAGGGATGCGTCATGGTAATACCGAATAAGTCAAAATTCATACCTATCTTTAAGGCTGATTAAAATGCAGACGAGTGAACATCTCCAAGTACATAGCTGATAAAATATCTGTGGTGCAATCCGGCACGTTTACGTCGTCGGTTACAAAAATAGCAATAATCAGCATAGCTGCCGGCATTGCGATCATGATTGTGTCTTTTGCCATCCTGGAGGGCTTCCAGAACGAGATCCGGGAAAAGATTTTCAGCTTCAGTGCGCACCTGCAGGTAACCAAGTACGATACCAACAACTCCTACGAGGGCGCCCCGATCAGCAGCAACATCGGCATTACAGACTCCATAGCGGGAGTGGCCAAGGTGCAGCCCTTTGCCCGCAAAACCGCCATTATCAAAACAGCCGACGAGGTGCTGGGGGTGGTGCTGAAGGGCGTAGGCCAGGATTACGACCTGAGCGCCATGAAGCAGAACCTGGAAGCAGGCAAACTGATCAGTTTTTCCGACACGGCCTCCTCCAAAGAAGTGTTGCTGAGCCAGACCGTGGCCGATAAGCTAAAGCTGAAGGTTGGCGACGAGGCCATTTTTTACTTTGTTCAAAATCCGCCGCGCGCCCGCAAGCTAAAGGTGTCGGGCATTTTTAAAACCGGCCTGGAGGAATTCGACGAGGTGTTTGTAATAGGCGACATCAAGCTGATAAGGGAACTGAACAACTGGCCGGATACACTGTCGGGTGGCATAGAGATCGTGCTCAAAGACTTTAACCAGCTGGACCAGGTGGCAGCCAGGGTGTTCGACCAGATGAACTACGACCTGCAGCTGGAGAAAATCACAGACCGCCATGCCCAGCTTTTCGATTGGCTGAAACTGCTGCGCAAGAACGTGATCATTTTTCTGGTGCTCATCATTTTTGTGGCCACGTTCAACATGATCTCCACTGTTTTTATCATGATCATTGAGCGCATAAACATGATCGGCGTTTTAAAGGCCGTTGGTGCCACCGATGGGCAGATCAGGAAGGTGTTTTATTTCCGTGGCCTGAACCTGACTTTAAAAGGTATATTCTGGGGGAACGTAATTGGCCTGGGCTTCTGTGCCGCGCAGTATTACTTTGAGTTGATACCCCTCGATCCGGAAAGCTACTACATGGATCGGGTGCCCATCAGCTGGAACTTCGGAATTATACTGGCCCTCAACTTGCTTACCTTGTTTCTAACGATGCTGGCCATCCTGATTCCGGTTGCCATGGTAACCAGGATAAAGCCGGTGAAGGCGATTAAGTTCGATTAACACTTGCCCCTTTTTCAACTGCACTTACGCTGTAAATGCAGAAGGCCTTTGCTCAGCAAAGGCCTTCTGCATGGAGCTTAGTTCTGAATTGCCGGGTTAAGTTTCCCATTCTCCACAAAGCTGAACACCTCCCGCTTAGGAACCGGCATGGCAATATGGTGCAGCTCGAAGGTTGTTTTAGCTTTTTCCATCATATCCCAGTACAGGCCCCAGTAATCGGGGCGGTTGCACCAGATGCGGGTAGAGATGGTGATGGCATGCTCGGCGAAGTTAGTGACCACGATAACCGGCGCCGGGTCCTGTAATACCCGTTCATCCTGGCTTACCAGTTCCTGAATGAGCTGCCGTACCTTGCCGATGTCGTTGTGCACCGACACAGTGAAAAGCAGCTCTACGCGGCGGGTGCTCTCAACAGAGTAGTTTACCACTACCGTGGAGGCCAGTGGGCCGTTGGGCAGGTAGATGGTTTTATTGTCGGGCGTTTTCAGCACCGTGTTAAAAATGTTGATGAGGTGCACCGTGCCGCCTTGGCCCTGCGCCTCAATATAGTCGCCTACCCTGAAGGGTTTAACGGTGAGGATAAGCACACCCCCCGCGAAATTGGAAAGGCTGCCCTGCAAGGCAAGGCCAATGGCAAGGCCTGCCGAACCCAGTATGGCAATAAAGGAGGTCATCTCCACCCCGATCTGCGCAATCACGAGCACAACCAGCAACACCCAGAACGTGACGCTGATAATGTTGCTCAGGAAGGGCCGCAGCGACTCGTCCACCCCTTCCTTCACCATCAGTTTAGATACCAGTCTGTTCAGGCGTTTGATCACCCAGATGCCAATAACAAGTATAAAAATCGCTACCAGGAGCTTGATTCCATAGAGCAGCAGGAAATCTGATACAACGCCGCGGTACTTTTCAATATCAATCATACTACAAAAAATAAAAATGCTTCTAAAACAAAGGGCACTGCCTGCTCAGCAGCGCCCTAAATGGCATGTTACTCAAAAAATAGGGTTTTTGCAAAAATCAGGAGAGGTGCCGGCTCTGCAGAATAAGGTTGGGGTTGGGGCAAAGCTGCGCATACTTGGCGCGTTCCGAATTGGTGGCCACACCCGGGAAATCGCCTTGCCTGCCCTCCATGGATGCCATTACCTGGAAGTGCAGGTGCGGGGGCCAGTTTCCGTTTTCCGGATAGGGGCCGATCTCTGCCACTTTTTCCCCTTTCTGAAAGCACTGGCCAATCCGAAGACTCTCCAACGAGGCACGACGCAGGTGGCCGTACAAAGTATAAAAGGCAGTGCCCTCCAGTTCGTGTTTCAGGATAATAGTCGGGCCGTAATCCCCGAAGTTATCATTGTCGCGGAAGCTATGCACGGTGGCCTCGAGGGGCGTGTGCACGGCAGTGCCGGCATCGGCCCAGATGTCCACGCCCAGGTGCAGGTTGCGGCTTTCGGCCTGCACATCAAAGTGCTGACTCCGGCGGTAGATAAAGCGGTCCTCCAGATAACCGCCCAGGCCAATGCGGGCTTTTTTCTCGTGCAGCATCAGTTGCACGGCGGCATCAAAAACGGGGGTGTCCTGCAGGTCTGTTTCCAGCAGCAGTTTGTTGCCCACCGTAAAGTCGAGGGCGCAGGCACTGGCTGCGTTTAGGTCGGCTTGAACAACCCGGGCAAAGGCATGGCGGTGCCTGCTCAGTATTTCATGAAGGTTTGGTGTTGTATGCATAAGTAAGAAAAGACGCCCTAAACGCCTACCGAGATTACAAAGGTACGCTTACCTCTTCCTCCACGTATTTCGAAAGCGTTTTCAGGCTCTTGGTTTTTCCGAAAAGTTCTTCGGATTTTCTGCTATACGCCTGTGCCGCCTCCTGCAGCGTGGCAAATGTGCCCAGGTTAATACGCTGCTTGTTATGGTGTATGATAGCGCGGTATTTCTGTGCCTCTTTATGTACCCCGCGCACCCCCAGCTTGTTCTCTGTCTTGGCCGTGTTCCGGACAATTTTACAGAGCGGTGCCCACTCCAGGTTCTCGCGGCGACAGTCCAGTTTGTTGCCATTTATGAAATGGACATACAGCTTGATGGCGCTTTCGGGCTTTTCGAGCTGCTGTTCGCCAATCATCTTATGCAGATAAATGGTTTCGTTGCGGTACTTGCCGTTCTTGAGCGGCCAGTTCTTCTGAAAGAAGGCATAGCCGTTGGAGTGGATGCGCAGGTGCTTCAGGAACTCTATCTGTTGCAGGTACGCGTTGTTTTGGATGTACTCGTAGGTCTTATCGTCTACGACTACGGTTTTTTCACAGTTTTTGAGTGTCAGTTTGTAGAGCATTGTTGTTTTCACTAATTGTTATTGCAAAGAACGGAGGTCTGGCCATAAATACAGTCAGGCCTGGGTTGCACTGCTGATCAGTGCGATGCAAAGTTGCATATTTTTTTATTATCAAACACAAATAATATATATAATATTACATAAAATATTAAAAAAATTTAGTTGTAAAGTATTTTTGTAGGGTACTTTCTGAGAACAAAGCAGATTATCGTAACTTTCAGAACGTAACTATGTTTAAAGCAAAATATTTTAGCTTAACCCGCATTCTATAGCATGAGTAGTCCATATTTTAACCTGACAGTTGTCGGGATAACCCACGAAACGCCAGACGCTGTTACCCTGCACTTTGAGCATCCGGATAAAGAGCCGATTACCTACAAGCCAGGCCAGTTTTTAACCTTGATCTTCACTATTGAGGGCAAGGAAGTGCGCCGTTCGTATTCGCTTAGCAGCACCCCCCACGAAAGCCCGCAGCTGGCGGTAACTGTTAAACGGGTTTCCGGCGGATTAGTGTCAAATTACCTGCTGGATCATATAAAAGTAGGCGATGAGATTAAGGTGATGCAGCCCATTGGCAACTTTTGCCTGACCTGTGCCCCGGATAACCAGCGGCACGTGCTGTTGTTTGGCGCCGGCAGCGGCATAACCCCACTCATGTCTATCCTCAAGTCGGTTCTGAAAGAGGAGCCTAATAGCCAGGTAACGCTGCTCTACGGAAATAGCGATGAAGACTCGGTAATTTTTAAAGACCAGCTTAAGCAACTGGAAGGCAGTTACCCGGAGCGGCTCACGGTCCGATACATCTATAGCCAGCCGAAGCAGGCCTGCGAATACAAGGGGCGCTTGAACCAGAGCCTGATCCTTAAAATACTGGAGCGGCAGCAGCTGGCCAAAGTGGAGAATGCCGTGTATTTTATGTGTGGGCCGGAGGGGATGATGGACGAGGTGCGCCACGCCCTGGATGTGCTGCATGTGCCCGCTGACCGTATTTTTAGGGAGAGCTTCGTGAGCAACAAACTCCTGGAGCAACAGCAGGAGCAACAAAGCCTGCACGGCGATGTGATGTCGTCGGATGATGACGGGGAGATTGTGACCCAAACGGTGACCATCATTTACGAAGGAGCCGAGTACCATGTGGAGGTAGAGCCGGACCAAACGATTTTGGAGGCCGCGCTTGACCAGGATGTGGATTTGCCTTATTCCTGCCAGGCAGGGCTTTGCACCGCCTGCCGGGGTAAGTGCCTGAGTGGCAAGGTGCACTTAGATGAACGCGAGGGCCTCTCGGATGCAGAGCTGGAAGAAGGGTATGTGCTGAACTGCGTGGGCCACCCCTTGACCAGTAACGTGGTGATTGAGATCGGATAAGTTTTTAGTACCGTATACACAAGCAGCGGCACGTCTGTTTTGACAGGTGGCGCTGCTCTTTTTTTGCACTTTCAAAAGAAGTAGCTATATTACACTTTTATAATATGTATTGTGATTATGACCATGCCTACTGCTAACTTAATCGTGCCTGAACGCAAGCCCAGAACCTATCTGTCGGAAGATTTTAAAGTTGAGAACTGGGAAACGCTGCAGCCATATTTCGATGAGTTGAAATCCAGGGAGATAAACAGTGTGACGGAACTGGAGAGATGGATGCAGGACCGCAGTGAGCTGGAGAGCACCCTGTCGGAAGACCTGGGCTGGCGCTACATCCGCATGACCTGCAACACGCAGGATGAGGCGTCTACGCAAGCGTTTCAATACTTTGTGTCAGAAATTGAGCCGCAAATTGCCCCCCTCGACCATGCGCTGAACCTAAAACTGATGCACTCGCCTTATGAGCCGGCGCTGGACCGCGAAAAATACAGGGTGTATTTAAGAGGGGTGGAGCGCGCATTAGAAATATTCAGAGAAAGTAACATTCCGCTTAATACAGAGATTAGCACCAAGCAACAGCAATACGCCGCCATCACCGGCGCCATGACGGTAACCCTGGACGGAGAGGAGATGACACTGCAGCGTGCCGCAGATCGTTTAAAGCTAACCGAAAGAAGCAAACGGGAGGAGGCCTGGCGCACGGTACAGGAAAGGCGCTTTGAGGACAGGGAAAAACTGGACAGCCTGTTCAGCGAGCTCCTGCAGCTGCGCCACCGGGTGGCCAAAAACGCCGACTTCGAGAATTTCCGGGATTACATGTTCGCCGCCCTGGGCCGCTTCGACTACACCCCCCAGGACTGCTTCGATTTTCATGCCTCCATCGAGCAGGGCATCGTGCCTTTGCTCACGCAGCTCGATAAGGAGCGGAAGCAGCAGCTGGGAGTAGAACTGCTGCGCCCCTGGGACTTGGAAGTGGACCCCACAGGCAAAAAACCGCTGGAGCCTTTCCAGACCGGGGAGGAGTTGCTTGATAAAACCATACAGGTGTTCTATAAGCTGGATACATACCTGGGCGACTGCCTGGCCACCATGCGCGTAATGGGGCACCTGGACCTGGAGTCGCGTAAGGGCAAGGCGCCCGGAGGCTACAACTACCCGCTTGATGAGATCGGGGTGCCTTTTATATTCATGAACGCCACCTCCAGCCTGCGCGATGTGATCACGATGCTGCACGAGGGCGGGCATGCCGTGCACTCCTTCCTGACGCGCGACCTTTACCTGAACGCAGCCAAGCACCCCCCATCCGAGGTGGCGGAACTGGCTTCCATGTCAATGGAGCTGATCTCAATGGATAACTGGGGCGTGTTCTTTGAGGATGAGGAGGAGCTGAAGCGGGCCAAGCGCAAGCACCTGGAGAGCGTGCTGGAAACCTTCCCGTGGGTTGCCACCGTGGATAAGTTTCAGCATTGGATCTACGAACATCCGGACCAGACCACGGAAGAGCGCCATGCCGAATGGCTGAAGATATTCGACACCTTCAACCATCAGTTAGTCAACTGGTCTGGCATTGAGAAATACAAGCCTTACATGTGGCAGAAACAGCTTCACATTTACGAAGTGCCCTTCTATTACATCGAGTATGCCATGGCGCAGCTGGGTGCCATCGCTGTCTGGAAAAACTATAAAGAAAACCCCACTGAAGGTTTAGCCGCCTACAAGCGTGCCCTTAGCCTGGGCTATACGAAATCGATCGGCGAAGTATACGAGGCTGCAGGCATCAAATTCGATTTCAGCACGGCCTATATCAAGACCCTGGTGGATTTTGTGAAAGGGGAGATGGAAAACATTTAACCCCTACTTGGTTTGCACTAACACAGAAGCGCCTGCTATAGTATAGCAGGCGCTTCTGTGTTAGTGCCCGGTACATTTTGTTTACAAAGGCTTAAACTGTTCGAACATCTGGCGGCAGTTATTGCAGTAGTGCATTGATCGGCAGAGCGTAGGGCCAAAAGGTGTGCGCATGGAAGTGTTATCGCTGTCGCAGTACGGGCAGTTGGCATACTCTATAATGTCCAGGTCCAGGATGACATCGTACTTGGGTGGCGGGGCCAATCCGAACTCCTTTAGGTGCCGACGTCCTTTCTCTGATAGCTTGTTGCTGTTCCAGGGCTTGTCAAAGCTCATGTTTACCGTGTGCCTGCTGATACCGTGCTCTTCCAGGGTGCGGATCACATCCTTCTTCATATAATCCATGGCAGGGCACCCGGCAAAGGTTGGTGTCATGTTCACGGTCACATGCTCATCGGCTCCTATCTCCACGCCCGTGATCACACCCAGATCCACCAGCGAAAGCACCGGTATCTCGGGGTCTTTCACAGCTTCGAGCAGGGTTAATATGTTTTCTTTGGTCAAGGTCATGTTATTGTTTTTAGACAAAAGAATTTGTGACAAAGGACAAAAGAGATAAACTAAGTATAAAGTCTTTTGTCACAAAAATCGTTTGTCAGGAATGAACTACCACTCTGCCGTCGGGTCAATTTTAAAGACCTCTGCCATTTCATCGAGCAGGGGTTGCAGGTGCGCCGTATGCTCGCCGTAGCGGCCTCCGTACACAGGTTGTATATTTTCCAGAGCAGGGAGTTTTAAATCACTCTTGCTCAGTACTTCCTGAATGCGCTGCAGCCATTCCACTTTCACTGCCTCCTCGCCGGGGTAAACACCGGCCTCGATCAGTTCCTGCTCATACTTCGATTGCTCGAACATACCCAGTGCATAAGGCAAGGCCTCCTCCAAGGACGTCTGTAAGCGAAGAATGGCCTCCTCGGTAGAGGATCCCAGGTTTTTGATCCAGGTGTTGGCATGCAGCACGTGGTATTTTACCTCCCCTTTCAGTTTGGTGGCTACTTTTGCAATGGGCTCATAACTTGACTGTGCCAGCATCTCAAAGCGGATGATCTCGGCATTGTCGAACAGGAAATGACGAATCAGGCTGAAGTCATACTCGCCGTTCAGCAGTTCTACAAACTGGCTATTGTGGAACTGGTTGGCATTGCGTGTAAAGGCAACGGTATCCGGGTCTGATTCACCCAGGTCGTGCAGCAAAGTATAAAAAGCCAGGCTGTGCCCAATCTTATCCTGCGCCATCGACGAGAAGGCAATATCCTCCTCCAGGATAGGGCCGAAACCGGTCCATTCTGAATTGCGGTGGCCCAGTATCAGTTGGTCGTCGGCCAGTTTGTATAACAGGTCTTTTATCGCTTGCTCGTTCATCAGGTAGTGGTGTTTTTACGCTCTTCTTTAAACTTCGTGATTTTGTCCATCACCCGGTAGGCAATGGCTTCCCGGTATTTTTTTTCCGGTACCGTGGTCCACATGTCCTTGTCTTCTTCTGCAGACTGGAGCACATCTTTTGACCGGGCCACCCATACATTTACAACAGGCCCTTTTTCGCCGAAAGCCTGCTTTGCCTGCCGGAGTGCATCCAGGTAGGAGTCGGCTGTTACGCGGCCAGCATGGGTGTGCGCCTTTCCGCGCTTTTTCAGGTGGAATATCTCATAAGGCTCCGGCTGCCCGCTGCTTTCGGAGGCGGCCGCAAGGTCTAAGGTGTCGTATATGTTTTCGCCGTCGTTGCCATAAGCTGTTACCTGGATGTGCTCGGTGCGCACCACCCAAAGGCCCACGCAGGCAAAGCGGCGGCTGTACTGCTCTTTGGCAAACAGAAAGGCCACATCCTCGTTGGGTGCATGCACCGGGCCCACATAAGTGTGGCTGGCGCTTTCCTTTTTCTGATGGAAGGCCTCGTAGGTTTCAAACTGGTCCAGCTCCTGCTTGGGCGCCATGGGGGGCACCTCGCCCTCGGGCAGGTTTAGTCGGGTAACGCGGGGGTCTAAAGACTTTAACATAGTGTTTTTTAGGTTAGGGGGTAGCGCCTGGGGGAAAGTGTTATGCCACACCTATTACCCCAGGCTGCCTTTGCTTAGGCCAGGGGCCGAACGTATTTTGCTTTCGGGTTGAGCAGGGCGTGGCGCACCCAGGTCCCGCGCTCCTCTGCGGTGCGCCGGACAGCCAGGCGCTCGGCGTTGCAAGGGCCATCGCCGTTGATCACGCGCTTAAACTCCTCCCAATCAGGCTCCGTAAAGGTCCACTCTCCGGTTTCTGCGTCTTTCTGCAATTTGTCGTCGGGCAGGGTCAGGCCCAGTTCCCATATTTTTGGCACGTACATGTCCAGAAACTGCTGGCGACACTCATCGTTGGTGGCCATCTTCACTTTCCAGCGCATCAGGGTCTCGGTGTGCGTGCTCATTTTATCGGCTGGCCCAAAAAAGGTCATGATCGGTGGCCACCAGCGGTTAAGGGCCGCTTGTATCATCTCGCGCTGCTTGGGAGAGCCTGTGGCCATGTGCACCACTGCGTCGTGGCCATACTTCAGGTGGAAGGCCTCTTCGGCGCAGATACGCTCCAGGGCACGGGAATAGGGGCCGTAACTGCCTTTGGCGTTCGCCATCTGGTTCACGATTGCCCCGGCGTCGATCAACCAAGAGATTATGTTTGAGTCTGCCCAGGTTATAGCAGGGTAGTTAAACACGTTCGAGTATTTCGAGTTGCCGTTGATCAGGTCTGTGAGCATGTCCTCCCGCGATTTGCCAAGGGTTTCGGCAGCGCTGTAGAGCAACTGTGCGTGCCCCACCTCGTCCTGCACTTTGGCCATCTGGGCCATCTTGCGCCGGAAACCGGGGGCCCGGGTGATCCAGGTTCCCTCGGGCAGGGCGCCGATTATCTCAGAGTGCGCGTGCTGCTCTATCATCCGGATCAGCTGCTTGCGGTAAAGCGCCGGCATCCAGTCGCTGGGCTCAATCTTTTCGCCCCGCTCAATACGGGCCTCAAACTCGGCTAACTTGGCCGGGTCTTCGGTTTGCAGGTCGTCATACTTTGTGGCTTCGAAAACATTTCCTCCTCCGTACATACTATCTATAGTTTAAAGGTTCAGTAAAAGTGCCGGACCGCGTTACCGGTCCGGCAGGTTAGTCAGGGTGTATTTAAGGTGTGTTGGGTATAGTCAGTTCCAGTGTGCTGGTCAGGCCGTTCAGCAGCATAGCCGAAAGGTGGTCCGCAATTTCGCCGGGAGTCATCTTCCCCTCGGGCTTGTACCAGGTATGAATCCAGTTTAAGCCAGAAAGGATGGTGAGCACCGCGAATTTCTCATCGGGCAGGGCAAACTCGCCCTGTGCGATGCCGGCACGGATAATGGCATGAAAACGGGCCTCATACTTATCGCGTAACGCCAGGAAGGCATGCAGGTGGGGCTCGCTTAAATGGCGCCACTCATGCAGGAAAACGGCCGCGGCCGCGGTATTGTTGGTGAGTACCTGCACATGCGCGGCAATGGCCATCTGCAGTTGCTCGGTTGCCGGCGCCCCAGGCCTGATGGCGGCGTCCTGTGCCTCAAAAAACTCGTCCGCCATCCGGAAGCAAACGCGTTGCAGAATCTCCTCCTTCGATTTGATATGCGAGTAAATACTGGCGGCCTCAATGCCCAGGGCATTGGCCAGGTCGCGCATCGACGTAGCCGAGAAACCCTTCTTCCTGAAAAGGGCCGTGGCCGTGTGTTCGATTTGTTCTTTCCTGCTCAAGCTTTCTCCCATAGTTAGTTAACAAAGATAAGCAACCTAACGTTCGTTAGCAAATTAATTATTAAAACGAAAGCAGCCTGTTTTGGTTGGTTGTGCTGTGTTTCTTCTGCCGCTTACAAAAGGCATAAGGTAGTTTTGAAGCCCTATAGCGCCATTTTGCTATATTTTTCAGGCGATGCCTGTAGAGTTCCGTATATTTGAATCAGTAAGCGGCAGTTTAAAGCGCATGTGCTAAGCGGCAAACGGTTCCTGAAATTGTTGGCTTCAACGTGTATTGGCTGAGATGATTTCACTGTGCCAGACGTGTAAGGGCGGCACCGCCATTGCTCAAAGCGCGGCTATGATGTGGAAAATGGGCTGCAAACAAAGTAGTTTACTTTGACCTGTGGCGCCTGCGGCAACAAAATTAAGACCGGTTCAATAACGAACAACCTGTAATCCTGTTTAACTGAAAAAACATGACTGAGATAGCTGATACTACCGGGAAGAAAACAATGGAGTTTGTGCATTACGAGGTAAAAGAACGCGTGGGCTTTATCACGCTGGCACGGGCTGAAAAAAGCAATGCGCTAAATTTTGATGTCGTGTCGGAACTGAAATGGGCCTTTGCCTTTGCCGAGGAGGATGAAGCCTGCAAGGTGATCGTACTCAGGGCGGAGGGGAAAGTGTTTTGCGCCGGCGCGGACCTGGAGTACATCCAGCGCTTGCAGGAGAATGACTACCAGGAGAACCTGATCGACTCGACCCACCTGATGGAGCTGTTCCGGTTAATCTATACTTTGAAGAAAGTGGTGATAGCGCAGGTGCACGGACACGCCATTGCCGGCGGGTGCGGCCTGGCGGCGATCTGCGACTTCGGGTTTACCGTGCCGGAAGCCAAATTCGGGTATACCGAGGTGAAGATCGGTTTCATCCCTGCCATTGTGAAAGTTTTCCTCTTGCGCAAGATCGGCGAGTCGCGGGCCAAGCAACTGCTGCTGACCGGTGACCTGATCTCGGCGGACGACGCTGAGAAGTATGACCTGGTGAATTTTGTGGTGCCAGCTGCTGAGCTGGAGGCGCATGTTTTCGCCTTTGCCCAGAGGCTCTGCACCGAAAACTCGCGGCAATCCATGGAGGTAACCAAAGAAATGATCGCGCGGGTGCAGGAAATGGACCTGGAGGAGGGACTGCAATACGCTTCCGAAATGAATGCCGTGGCGCGTGGCAGCGAGGATTGCCAGCGCGGCATCGCCTCATTTCTGAACAAAGAAAAAATCAAGTGGTAAAGTTCTGTTTATCTTTTTAAACTATTTGTTAAACTTGTTGTTGCTTTGTTATGCTGATGGGAATTGCAATCTTGGTGCTGACTTTTATCGCTATGGAGGCCATGGCCTGGGTTATGCACAAGTATGTGCTGCATGGGTTCCTGTGGTTTCTGCACAAGTCGCACCACACGCACCACCGGCATGCCTTTGAATTAAATGACCTGTTTTTTGCCTATTATGGCACGTTGGCGATGCTGTTCTTCGTTTTTGGCAGCGACCCCATCGATTACAGATTCTGGATAGGGGCGGGCATTACCTTGTATGGGGTGGCTTACTTTATCATCCACGACGTGTTTATTCACCGGCGTATCAAGTTGTTCAGAAAAACGTCTAACGTTTACCTGAAAGCCTTAAACATGGCGCATAAGGTGCATCACAAGACAAAGGGTAAGTATGGCTCCGAGTCTTTTGGGATGCTCTGGGTGGCTCCGCAGTACTTTAAGGTGGCAAATGAAACGATAACGAAACAAAAAAAGGAAAAACGTGGCGCAGTACACCATAAAGGAACTTGAACATCTGTCTGGCATTAAGGCGCACACCATCCGCATCTGGGAGCAGCGCTACAACATACTTAGCCCGAAACGTACTTGTACCAATATTCGCTACTACGATGAGACAGACCTTAAATCTATCCTGAATATCTCACTGTTGAATGAAAGGGGCTACAAAATCTCCAAAATCGCCCAGATGGCGCCTGAGCAGATCCTGCAAAAGGTGCAACAGCTGTGTGAGGAGCCTTGTCAGGGTTCGCACCACATCAACACGCTGGTGCAGGCCATGGTGGATATGGATGAGGGCTTGTTTGATAAGGCTATGTCAACGGCAACGCTGCAGATGGGGTTTAAGGATACTATGAACAACGTAGTTTACCCTTTTCTAAACAAGATCGGGGTGCTCTGGCAGACAGGCAACATCAGTCCGGCGCATGAACATTTTGTAAGCAACCTGATCCGGCAAAAGTTACTGGTGGCCATTGATGGGCAGGTAGTGCGGCGGCAGGAAGGCGCGCCCACTTACCTTTTGTTCCTGCCGGAAGGCGAACTGCATGAACTGGCGCTGCTGTACATGAACTACATCTTAAGGGCTAACAACCGGTATGTGCTGTACCTGGGCCAGAACCTCCCTTTTCCTGACCTGGAACTTACCCATAAACACTTTAACGCGGAGTATATCTGCACGGTGCTCACCTCGGTGCCGGAGCGCAGCCAATTGCTAGTGTACCTGAACAAGCTGTCCAGAAGGTTTCCTGACAGCACCATTTGTGCTTATGGTTACCAACTGCAGCATGAGTTGCTGCAGTTGCCCGATAATGTCAAGATACTGAAAACAGTCTGTGATATTGTGAACGTAACAGCGTAGATGCGTTAAAGTGTCGCAATCCGGAACCTCGCCCTTGTCGTTTGTTAACGGTAGGGGCTTTTAGTTTGTGTCGTTTGCCGTCTAAAAATGTACGTACACGGCTTTAGGCCGACTGTTTATCTAATATGTTTAAGGTTAATCAAAAAAATATTGAACAAAACCATTTATATTTCCTGGTATCTCGTATATTTGTTTATGTTTTACTATTAAAACTGTAAACAAAATGACTGCTATAGAATTTAATTCCCTTGTTCAGAATGTTGCCCAGTCCCTGAGTCCGGTAGCCATGAACCTGACCCGAGACGCGGACGATGCCAAGGACCTGGTGCAAGAGACGATGCTGAAGGCACTAACCAATCGCGAGAAGTTCAAATCTGGCACTAACCTCAAAGCATGGCTCTACACGATCATGCGCAACACTTTCATCAACAACTATAATAAAATAACGAAGCGCAGCAGTAACATTGATAGTTCTGAGTACCTTCAGTACCTGAACACCGATGAAAATTATGTGACGCAGAACAAAGGGACGGCTACTTTCGTCATGAACGATATCAACAAGGCGCTTGCCCGCCTGAACGAAGAGCACCGTACCCCTTTTATGATGTATTATGTAGGCTATAAATACCTGGAAATTGCTGAAAAGCTTAAAATTCCGATTGGCACAGTGAAAAACCGCATCCACATTGCCCGTAAAGAGCTCAAGAGTATGCTGCATGTGTACAGGCAAGATGTTTCCTATTAAGCACTAAGCCCCCTGACCTCCCGTATGGCTCAACCCAAAGTAATTGTGATCGGCTCCGGCTTCTCGGGGCTATCGGCGGCTACCTGCCTGGCCGACAAAGGCTATGCGGTGACGGTGCTGGAGAAAAACAGTACCCCCGGCGGACGGGCCAGAAAATTCTCGGCACACGGCTTTACCTTCGACATGGGCCCCAGCTGGTACTGGATGCCCGATGTGTTCGAGTCTTACTTTAACCGCTTCGGCAAAACCACCTCCGACTATTATACGCTCAAGCGCCTGGACCCCTCTTACACGGTGGTGTTCGGGCCGAACGATTTTATGCAGGTGCCTGCCTCTCTGGAAGAAATGCAGTCCCTTTTTGAGAGTTTGGAGAAAGGCAGCGGCAAACAGTTAACCAGGTTTTTAGAACAGGCGGCTTATAAATACGAAGTGGGTATCAATCAGTTGGTATACAAGCCCGGGCGCTCGCTCACAGAGTTTATGAGCCCGCGCCTGCTGTTGGATGTGCTGCGCATGGATGTGTTTCAGTCCTTTCACAAGCATGTCCGGAAGTTTTTTTCCAACGAAAAGATCATCAAGTTGCTGGAGTTCCCGATCCTGTTTCTGGGCGCCCTGCCCGAAAATACGCCGGCCCTGTACAGCCTGATGAATTATGCCGATATAAAGCTGGGCACCTGGTACCCAATGGGGGGCATGCACACCATTGTATCGGGCATGGTAAAGCTGGCAGAGGAGAAAGGCGTTACTTTTTTATACGACCAGGGTGTGCAGCGCATCGAGGTGAAGCAGGGCGTGGCAACCCAGGTGCTCACGACTACTGATCTATTCGATGCCGATGTGGTGGTGGCGAGCGCCGACTACCACCACGTAGAAAAAGAATTGCTGCCGAAAGCCAGTCAGAGTTATTCAGATGCCTATTGGGAGAAACGCGTGATGGCGCCTTCCTCGCTCTTGTTCTACCTCGGCGTAAACAAGCGGCTGCGGCACCTCCACCACCATAACCTGTTTTTCGACGAGGATTTCGGGCCCCATGCGCACGAGATATACACCGACCCGAAGTGGCCCACCAAGCCCCTTTTCTATGTGTCGGCCCCTTCGGTAACCGACCCCTCGGTAGCCCCCGAAGGATGCGAGAACTTGTTTGTGCTGATCCCCGTGGCACCGGGCCTGCAGGATACCGAGGAAATGCGCACTAAGTACTTCGATCTGGTGATGCATCGGCTGGAGCGCCTCACAGGGCAGGAGATCCGTAGTGCCATTGTGTACAAGCGGAGTTATGCCCACAACGATTTCATAAGTGATTACAACGCCTTTAAGGGCAATGCCTATGGGTTGGCCAACACCCTTTTGCAGACCGCGCTGCTTAAACCCAGCCTGAAGAGCAAGAAAGTTAGCAACCTATTCTACACCGGGCAGCTTACGGTGCCCGGCCCCGGTGTGCCGCCCTCCCTGATCTCGGGGCAGGTGGTGGCCGGCGAAGTGAGCAGAGAATTTGCCGTACCGGCGCGCATTAACGTATAAACCAACATTGACCTGAACGTGCATGGAGTTATTTAAAGAAACTTGTTTACAGTGCAGTAAAGTTATTACGGAGGCCTACAGTACCTCTTTCACACTAGGCATTAAAACGCTGCACAAAAAGTTTCATCTCCCGATCTATGGCATTTATGGGTTTGTGCGCTGCGCCGACGAGATCGTGGACACCTTTCATGACTTTGATAAGCGCAAGATCCTGCAGGACTTTAAAAAGCAAACGTTTGAAGCCATTGACGCAGGTATTAGCCTGAACCCGGTATTGCATGCGTTTCAGTGTGTCGTTAACGAATACAACATTGACAGGGCGTTTATCGAGGCCTTTCTCAAAAGTATGGAAATGGACCTGGATGACCACACCTACGACCATGCGCTGTACGAGGAGTATATTTACGGCTCTGCCGAGGTGGTGGGCCTCATGTGCCTGAGAGTTTTCTGCGAGGGCGACGAGGAACAGTTTCAGCGCCTGCGCAAACCGGCCTGCAGCCTGGGCGCCGCCTTTCAGAAGGTAAATTTTCTGCGCGACATGAAAAGTGATTTTAAAGAGCGCGGGAGAGTGTACTTCCCTAAGGTAGAGTACCAGAAGTTTAACAACGCCAGCAAGGCGGAGATTGAGGCAGATATCTTGAAAGATTTCAATGCGGCCTACGCCGGAATTCTGACCCTTCCCCGCACGGCGCGCATGGGGGTATACCTGGCTTATGTCTACTACCTGAAGCTTTTCAGGAAGATACAGCGGCTGCCGGCAACCCATATCCTGAAAGAGCGCGTAAGAGTACCTGATAATACGAAACTGGCATTGCTGCTGGGCTCGTACCTCAAGTACCGATTAAACGCAATCTGATGAATAAGCCCTTTATACTTGTACTTTTACTGCTTTTTTTAACGAGCAGCGCTAAACTGGCAGCCAACACACACCAATACAAATTACCCGACTTACGAAAAGAATTCCTGCAGGCCAGCCGTGACCAGGAAACCGGAGAGCGCTTTTATGATAAAATGAGCTCCTATAAAAAGAACGATCCGATTGTGCTGGCCTACAAAGCAATTTCGGAGGCGATCATGGCCAAGTATGAATGGAACCCCTATGCCAAGATCAAACATTTAAAAACAGCCGCCCGAATTTTCGAGGATGCCGTGGCTTTGAATGGCCAACACCCTGAAATAAGGTTTCTGCGTTTCACGATGGAGCATTATGTGCCGCGCTACCTTAACATGAGCGAGCATGTGGAGCAGGACAAAGACATCGTGATCTCCAGTCTGAAGCAGCACCCCGCCTCGGGTATGCCCACCGTGCTGGCCAGGGGCATCCGGGATTTCATGCTTACCAAAGACCATTGTAGTGCCAGGGAGCGCCAGGAACTCCAAGCCATCGCGTTCTAGGGTTTTTAGCGGTAGGTAACCAAAAGTGCTATGGGTGAAAATTCTTTGTTGAGTTCTTCTGATCTGTAAATCGCAGCTATGTACATATACCTCTACCTGAACCTCTTCACCATACTTTTCCCCTTGCTGCTGTCGTTTGATAAAAAGGTGGCCTTTTACAAACACTGGCCTGCCCTGGGGCCTGCCATACTGGTGAACGCCGCCTTGTTCATTGTTTGGGATGTGCTGTTTACCAAGGCTGGCGTGTGGGGCTTTAACCCGGTGTACCTGACGGGGGTCTACCTCTTTAACCTGCCCCTGGAGGAGGTGCTGTTCTTTGTCACGGTTCCGTATGCCTGTGTTTTTATCTACGAAGTGCTGAATGCGTACGTGCGGCAGGATCTGCTGCAGCCCTACGCCAGAGCCATCGCGTTTTTCCTGATCCTGCTGCCCCCACTGGTGGCGGCCTTCAACCTGGGTCGGTTGTATACTTCCATCACGTTTATTTTGCTCGCCCTGGCCCACCTGTTTCACCTTTGGTATTTCGGCACCCGGTACCTGGGGCGGTTTTACATGGCTTACCTGGTGCACCTGTTGCCTTTTCTGTTGATAAACGGCGTGCTGACCTATTTGCCTGTTGTCTGGTATAACAACAGTTTCAACCTCGGGGTGCGCATTGTCTCCATTCCGGTTGAGGATACCCTGTACTCGATGCTGATGTTGCTGATAACCATATCGGTATACGAGGGGCTAAAGCAACGAAAAACGGTTAAACAATCTAAAGTTCTGGCTGTATAAAGAGTATGAAAAGCCTGCACGTCACGATCGATTCAAATTCTGGCTTCTGCTTTGGGGTGGTATACGCCATCCAAATGGCAGAAGACCTGCTCGACGAACAGGGCTACCTGTATTGCCTGGGGGATATCGTGCACAACGACGAAGAGGTGGAGCGCCTTCAGAAGCGGGGGCTGCGCATCATCAACCACCAGCAACTGCAGGACTTGAGCGATGAAGCAGTGCTGATCCGCGCGCACGGCGAGCCACCGGAAACGTACCAGACGGCGCTGCAGAACAACCTGACGCTGGTAGATGCCTCATGCCCCGTGGTTCTAAAATTGCAAAACCGCATTAAAACCTCTTACGATAAGGATGAGAAGATCTTTATCTATGGCAAACACGGGCATGCGGAGGTATTGGGGCTGCTTGGGCAAACGGGCAACAACGCGGTCGTGTTTGAGAACATGAACGAACTGCTGCAGCATGAACTGCCCCAAAACATCACCCTTTATAGCCAGACGACCAAAAGCACTGACAGTTTTTACCGCATAAAAGGGGCTTTGGAGGATAGAGGCTTCGAGGTGAAAGCCAACGACACCATTTGCCGGCAGGTATCGAACCGCGATAAGGAACTGCGTAAATTTGCCACCCTGTACGACAAAGTTATCTTTGTATCGGGTACCAAGTCCTCCAACGGCAAGGTGCTTTACCAGGTGTGCAAAGATACCAACCCCGCTACATATTTTATCTCCAAAGTGGAGGAGTTGCAGACGCAGTGGTTTTCGGAAGGCGATTCCGTGGGCATTTGTGGGGCTACCTCCACGCCTTTGTGGTTAATGGAAGAAGTAAGGGACGCCTTGCTGCAGTACGAGGTATGATGGCATTTGCCTTACGTACAGCTTCACGAAGGCAAAACTACGTTATGGGTCCAGTAAACTACTTATGAACACACCCCGAAAGAATGATCTTAGAGGAATTTTGCTGGCTGCCGGCATTGTGTTTAGCTGGTTCGGCCTGCTAGCCTTTCTGCTGGCCTTTTATACCGTAGAGTTAGCCTCGCCCTTCCCTTATTTATTCGTCTTGCTGCAAACTCATCTGTACACGGGTTTATTCATAACGGCCCACGATGCAATGCACGGGGTTGTGGCTCCCGGAAACCCCAAAGTTAACAAAGCAGCGGGCGCCTTTACGGCCTTTTTGTTTGCCTACAACTGGTATCCGCGCCTGCTGCCCAGGCACCACGAGCATCACAAGCACGTAGCCACAGAAAAAGATCCTGACTTCCATCAAGGTGCCTTCTGGCCCTGGTACTTCAGCTTCCTGAAAAACTACATCACCTGGTGGCAGATCCTGCTCATGGCGATCACCTATAACCTGCTGCAACTTGTTTTCCCCCTGCAGAACGTCGTTCTTTTCTGGATGCTGCCCGCCATACTGGCCACTTTTCAGCTGTTTTATTTTGGCACCTACTTACCGCATCGGGGAGAGCATGCCCCCGATAACCTGCATAAATCAGGCTCGCAGCGCAAGAACCATGTATGGGCTTTTTTTAGTTGCTATTTCTTCGGCTACCATTACGAGCACCACGATAAGCCCTACCTGCCCTGGTGGCAATTGTACAAAACGAAAAGATAGCAGCCTGCAGCTGTTCAGCATATCAAAGTTTCTTGACATGAAAACGAGCAATACTGCCTAAGAACAAAACTTTTGGTGCACCGCTAGATACCTTGAAAGTAATATAACTTTTGATTTACGGAGTGTAACAATTTATAGTGCTACAAGTATAGAGAGGAGACAGTTCTGATACGACTCCCATTTTTGTGATCTGACTTGATTGGACAGCTGTACACCCTTATTTACTTCTTATGAAATTACCTTTGCGAATCCTAGCCCTGGCTATTATTCTGTTCCTTGCAAACGCGTTCCCGGCTTCGGCGCAGAGAGATCCTACCATGTTAAAAGCCGGTGTAAGTTTCGTTTGGCTATCAGACTACGATAGCCAGGGACTGATGTTCAGCAACAAATTGAGCCATTATTTTACCAAGAACATCACCGTAGGGATGAACGTCGGCTTGCTATCTGCTTTCCGCTACGACGATATTAAAGAGATATACTCTGTTCAGAACACATTTCTGATGGCCACGCTGGAAGGCAGCGTCGACATGATCAACAATGAATCCGTGGTGTTCAGGGTAGGGGGCGGACCGGGAATCCGGTACCGTGCCGAGATAAACTCAGATGCTGAGGACAGTGGAACCGTGGATGGGTCGGTGGTGCACATTAAAAGCTCCGACGTGGGTTTTAACGGCTACCTGGAGAATGATTTTAACATCCTGCGAAACGGCGTGGCCGGCGGCAGAATCGATTACTTTTACTATACCAGCGGCACCCCGGTTTTAGCCCTGGGTTTCCATATGGGTTTTAAGTTTTAACGTCCTTGTAAACAGTGAAAAGGGAAGCCCAACCAGGCTTCCCTTTTTCATTTATACCCACCCCTCACGACAAATCTTGTCAGGTCATCCCACATTTGCCACTTTCCCCCACATTTTCTGTGGAAATTTATAGTATATCGTATATCTACTATGTTTAAGCAGTTAAGTTTCTGATTTTAAGTATTTTAATGTTTTACTCCTTCGTATTTTAGGTAAAAACCAGCATCTCTGCAAAAAAACTTATGCCCAATATATAGCGTTAAGATGTGGATAATGTGGATAAGTGGGGTGGATAACCGTAATTTATCCACAAAGTGGTAAAAAGTGGTAGATAGTGGTTGCGAGAAATCGTTGAATCGCTACATTTGTAAAGTCCGAATACCACACGGGCAAAACTACTGTTGTTATGAACTTCCTGTCTGGCGAATATGAATGCAAGATTGACCCAAAGGGAAGGTTGGTTTTACCTGCAAAGATAAAAACTAACCTGCCGGAGGCGTCGGGCAATCATGTGGTGCTGATGCGAGGATTTGAACCTTGCCTGGTGCTTTATCCGAAGGCAGACTGGAAAATAATTTATGATAAGGTGGCAGGGCTGAATGAGTTTAACGAAGAGTACCGCCACTTTCAGCGCAATTTCTTCCGGGGTAACACCGAGATTGAATTAGACGGTACTGGCCGTTTCATTGTGCCTAAAACGATGGCGCGGTTTGCCAGTCTTGAAAAGGAGGCGATCGTAGTGGGTTTAGGCAACCGTGTGGAGATATGGAACCCGGATAAATATGAGGAGTTCCTGATCAAGGATCAGCAAAATTTCTCTCAGCTGGCGCAGAAGTTCTTAGGTGATAAACCGGCGGAGGAGCCGCTGATATAATGGCCTATCACCGTCCGGTATTGTTCGAGGAGTCAGTAGAGGCGTTGGCCATTAAGCCGGATGGTGTCTACGTGGATGTGACCTTTGGCGGAGGCGGACACTCTGCCAGCATCGTGCGCAAGCTTACAACCGGCAAGCTTTATGGTTTTGACCAGGACAGGGACGCCGAGGAAGAGTCAAAGAAAATTGATAGTCCTGCCTTTCAGTTTGTGCGCGCCAACTTCAGGGACCTGAAAAAGTACCTGCGCTTGTACCGCGTAAAGGAAGTGGACGGCATCCTGGCAGATCTGGGAGTATCCTCGCATCAGTTTGATGTGCCGGAACGTGGGTTTTCTACGCGTTTCGAAGGTCCCCTGGACATGCGCATGAATGCCGAGGCGGGCAACACGGCACAGGATGTTTTAGAAACCTATTCAGAGGAGCGGCTGCACCGCATGTTCGGCATGTACGGGGAGGTGAAAAATGCCAGGACCCTGGCCAGAACAATTGTGGAGAAGCGCGCAAGGGGAGCTTTCCAGTCCATTGGCGACTTTAAAAAGGCGATCAGCTCCTGTACCCCGAAGGGGAAGGAGAACAAGTACCTCGCCCAGGTCTTTCAGGCATTGCGCATCGAAGTCAACGACGAGATGAAGGCCCTGGAAGAAATGCTGGAGCAGGCCACAGAAGTGCTGAAGCCCGGAGGCCGGTTGGTCGTTATCTCCTACCATTCCCTGGAAGACAGGCTGGTGAAGAATTACATAGCTAAAGGCCGGTTTTTTGGGGAGGTGGAAAAAGATCTGTTTGGGAATGAGCTAAAACCCCTCGACGCCGTCACTAGAAAACCCATTGTGCCATCAGAACAGGAGTTGCTTGAAAATAACCGCTCCAGAAGCGCCAAACTCAGAATAGCAGAGAAAAGAGCATTAGATGATTGATTAACCAAGCTAGGCATTAGCTTTTAAGATTACCGCATTATGGCTTCTAACGTTATGATTAAGCAGACAGGCACGCCAAGGATAAACTCGGTGCGCGTGAAGCCGGAACAGAAGCCAAAGAACCCTAAGAAAGGCTTCAGCCTTTTTAAGCTACTGGACAAATACGCAAACGTGGACGCGCTTTTTGAAGAGGGCGTGCCGCTCAAGTACCTTCCGCACATACTTTACCTTACCCTCATTACCTTGTTCTACATCGGCAATACCCACTTTGCTGAAAAAACGATCCGTAGAATAGACAAGATCAAAATAGAGACAGAGGACCTGCGTGCGGATTACACTACCCTCAAGTCAGATTACATGGAGGCCAGCAAGCAGTCGGAGGTGGCGCGCAATGTGGCCCCGCTCGGTCTTGTTGAAAGTTCATCCCCCCCTTACCAGGTAATTGTGCCGGCTGATGAATATTAAGAAATCCATACTGATCCGGGTGCGGGTGGCTTTTCTGGCTATCTGCCTTTTTGCATGCGCCATTGTGTACAAGGTGGTGTACATCCAGTTCATGGATGGGGCGCGATGGAAGAAGATTTCCAAAGAGCGCCGCATCCGCTACCAGCCTGTGCGTGCCACGCGCGGTAACATTTACTCTGATAACGGGAGCATCCTGGCAACCTCGCTGCCTTTTTACCGCGTGGCCTTCGATCCTACGGTGGCAGACGCCGCCCTGTTTAACTCAGGGGTAGACTCCCTGGCCCTGCTGCTTTCCCGCTTTTACAAAGACAGGTCGGAGGACTACTACAAGCGCAAGATCAAGAATGCGCGCCATTCAGGCAGGCGGTATATCCGCCTGAACAGCAACCAGATCAATTACCAGGATAAGAAAATGATGGCGAAGTGGCCGGTTTTCAGAGCGGGTAAAAACAAGGGAGGGGTAATTTTTGAGAAGGTGGAAAAGCGGTTCAAGCCGTTTGGCTTGCTGGCCGAGCGCGTGATCGGTTTTATTAACGAAGACAAATACGGAGCCGGCCTGGAGTACAGCTTCAACAGCAACCTGGCGGGCACGGACGGCGAGGCTCTTTTTGAGCGCATCGCGGGAGGGAACAAGCCGATCTATGACGGCACCGAAGTAAAGCCGCAACACGGCTACGACATCGAGACCACCCTGGACATTAACCTGCAGGATGTGGCGGAGAACGCCCTGTATAAAGCACTGGAAAAAACCAATGCCGAGTATGGCTGCGTGATCCTGATGGAAGTAAAGACCGGTGAGATAAAAGCGATGGCCAACCTGGGCAAAACCAAGGGCGGCTACATCGAGGATTACAATTATGCGGTTGGCAACCAGGGGCGCACAGAGCCCGGGTCTACCTTTAAGCTGGCTTCTATGATGGCGCTGTTTGAGCATAACCCACAGGTTCGCCTGACAGACACCATCGATACCGGCCATGGCACTTACCGGATCAAGAACACCACCATGTCGGATGCCAAGAACGGGGGCTACGGAAAACTGGCAGTGCATCAGATATTTGAGAAGTCCTCCAATATTGGCGTAGCCAAACTGATGGAGCAGTACTTTGGCAACGACCAAAGGGCCTACGTGAACTACCTGAACAAGTTCGGCCTGAATACTACCTTAGGCTTTCAGATGGAGGGGGAGGCCCGTCCGTACATGAAGAGCCCGGAGGACAAGAACTGGTACGGCACCACCCTGACCTCGATGGCCATCGGGTACGAGACCAAGCTGTCGCCCCTGCAAACGCTGGCTTTTTACAATGCC
The DNA here is from genome assembly GCF_058216355.1 of Pontibacter sp. GD13. NCBI lineage: Bacteria > Pseudomonadati > Bacteroidota > Cytophagia > Cytophagales > Hymenobacteraceae > Pontibacter > Pontibacter sp. GD13. The sequence goes on along the minus strand of NZ_JBYZMQ010000007.1, from coordinate 131,261 downwards.
GTGGCCAACAATGGTGTAAAGGTGCAGCCGATCATCGTGAAGGAAATCCGGAAAGTAGACCGGGTAATACAAACCTTCCAGACACGGGTACTGAATGAGAAGATCTGTTCGGATGAAACCCTGGAAAAATTGCGCACAATGCTGGAGGGCGTGGTGGAGCATGGCACAGCCAAAAACATCTACAACACAGATTATAAGGTAGCTGGTAAAACCGGAACAGCCCGCAAGGTAAAAGACGGGCACTATGTGCGCGAGTATTCCACTTCTTTTGCAGGCTACTTCCCGGCAGACAACCCGAAGTATAGCTGCATCGTGATCATTGACAGTCCGAAAGGGGTGAATGTGTACGGAGGGGACGTGGCTGCACCGGTTTTTAAAGAGCTGGCCGACAAAGCGTATGCCCGTGACCTGGCCATGCACAAGCCGCTGCGCGCACGCGTCGTGCCTGATAAAAACAGTCTGCCCGGAGTTGCCGCAGGCAGCCAGGAGGACCTGGCCTATATCTGCAATAAAATTGGGCTCAGCAACCACCCCAACAGCAACGACGAGGAATGGGTGAAAGTAGAGAAGGGCCAACGCTCCCTGAATTTCGTTCCTAACCCGGTGCTAAGCGACCTGGTGCCCGATGTGAAAGGCATGACCTTGCGTGACGCACTTTTCATACTAGAAAACCAACACATTCAGGTGAGGGTGGAGGGAGCCGGAAAGCGGGTGCAGCGGCAGTCGCTGGAGCCTGGCTCCAGTGTTGCTAAAAATGCTAAAATAACCATTGTGCTCAGCTAATGCAGTCACTGAAAACCATATTGGAGGGCGTAGAGGTGCTTGCCGTGACAGGGTCCACAACGGTAGCTGTCGATGCCATCTCGTTTGATTCGCGTGCCGTGCGCCAGGGCGTTGTATTTGTGGCCGTGCGCGGGGTGCAGTCAGATGGGCATGCCTTTATTTCCAAAGCGGAGGAGGCTCAGGCTACGGCTATCGTGTGCGAACAGTTACCGGAGGAATTGCAGCCCGCTATTACCTATGTACAGGTGAAGGACTCTGGCGAGGCACTGGGCCAAATGGCATCTGCTTTTTACGGCCATCCCTCCCGGAAACTGTACCTGATCGGGGTAACAGGCACAAACGGCAAAACCACCTCCGTAACGCTGCTGCACAAACTTTTCAGGGAGCTGGGCTACCAGGTGGGCATGCTCTCCACGGTGCAGAACCAGATCAACGAAACCGTGATCCCATCCACCCACACCACTCCGGATGCGATCAAGCTGAACGAACTCTTGGCGCAGATGGTGAAAGCCGGCTGCAGCCACTGCTTTATGGAGGTGAGTTCGCATGCCATGGTGCAGAAACGGGTAGCAGGACTTCATTTTAAAGGGGGCGTTTTCACCAATATCACCCACGACCACCTCGACTACCATAAAACATTTGACGAGTACATCCGGGCAAAAAAATCATTCTTTGACATGCTGCCGAAGGGTGCTTTCGCCCTGATCAATGCCGATGATAAACGTGGAAGCGTAATGGTGCAGAACACCGCCGCCGACGTGCATTATTTTGCCTTGCGCAAGGCGGTGGAATTTAAGGCGCGCATTATTGATAACACCATACAAGGCCTGCACCTGGACGTGGACGGCCACGAGATCTGGTGCAAGTTGATTGGGGCGTTTAACGCGTACAATTTGTTGGGGGCCTACGCAGTGGCTGTTTTGCTGGAGGAGGATGCCGTGGAAACCTTAACTGTGCTCTCCAGCCTCACATCCGCCGCCGGACGATTCGACTACATCGATTCGGATACACACATTACCGGCATCATAGACTACGCGCATACCCCCGATGCGCTGGAGAACGTGCTCAGCACCATCCAGCAGATACGAAACCCTACACAGCAGGTAATTACCCTGGTGGGCTGCGGGGGCAACCGCGACGCGGCCAAACGCCCGCTAATGGCGGACATTGCCTGCCGCCTGAGCGATAAAGTGATCCTGACCTCCGATAATCCAAGGTTTGAAGAGCCGCAGGCGATATTGGAGGATATGCAAAAGGGTGTCAGGCCCCTGGACTACAAAAAAACCCTGACAGTACTGGATAGAAAAGAAGCGATTAAAACTGCCTGCATGCTGGCCGAGCCGAACGACATCATTTTGGTGGCCGGCAAGGGGCATGAGACCTACCAGGAGATTAAAGGCGTGAAGCATGCCTTTGATGACAAGCAGATGCTGCGCGATACATTGAAGCAATTAGGGAAATAAAGATAAATTTTAACCTGCAGGAAAAGGAAACGGAATAGAAAGTACATGTTATATCACCTCTTTACATACCTCGACCGCGAATATAATTTTATCGGAGCTGGTGTATTTCAATACATCTCCTTCCGGGCAGGTATGGCTACGCTGGTGTCGCTGCTGATTGCGATGATCTTTGGGGGCAAGCTCATTAAAATCCTGCAGCGCAAGCAGGTCGGCGAAAGTATTCGCGACCTGGGGTTAGATGGCCAGCTGGAGAAAAAAGGCACCCCTACGATGGGAGGCCTGATCATAATCCTGGCAATCCTGGTGCCAACGCTGCTGTTTGCCCGCCTGGATAATATCTATATCATCCTGATGCTGGTTTCCACCATCTGGCTGGGCCTGATAGGCTTCCTGGACGATTATATCAAGGTTTTCAAGAAGAACAAGGAAGGCCTGGCAGGCAGGTTTAAAATTCTGGGCCAGATAGGGCTTGGCCTGATCGTGGGGCTTACCCTATACTTTAACGACGACGTGGTGGTGCGGCAGTACCTATTCTCCAATGGGGCAACCTCTGCTGTAAATGCTTCCAGCAAATGGGTGGATGTGCACAGCATGATCACCACCATCCCGTTCCGGAAAAACAACGAACTGGATTATTGCAACCTGTTTTCGTTTGCCGGCCCACTGTTTCAGGGCTGGTCCTGCTATTTGTACATTCCGTTTGTGATCCTGGTCATCACGGCGGTATCGAATGGGGCCAACATAACAGACGGGATAGACGGCCTGGCAGCCGGAACCTCCGCCATTATCGGTATGACACTGGCTTTCTTCGCCTATTTGTCGGGTAACACCATTTTTGCGGATTACCTGGACATTATGTTTATTCCTAACTCCGGAGAACTGACCATTTTTTGTCTGGCCTTTGTGGGTGCCTGCGTGGGCTTCCTGTGGTACAACACCTACCCGGCACAGGTGTTTATGGGCGATACAGGAAGTTTATCCATAGGCGGGATCATAGCAGTCTTAGCCCTGATCGTGCGCAAAGAACTGCTGATCCCGATCCTGTGCGGCGTGTTCCTGATCGAGAACCTGTCTGTTATGCTGCAGGTGAGTTACTTTAAATACACCAAAAAGAAATACGGCGAGGGGCGGCGCGTCTTTAAAATGGCACCCCTCCATCACCACTATCAGAAGATGGGGTACCACGAGTCGAAAATCGTAGGGAGGTTCTGGATTGTGGGCATCATGCTGGCGATTTTAACACTGGCAACCCTTAAACTTCGCTAATAATTCCGGATAAGAACGATGAAGATAGCTATACTAGGAGCAGGAGAAAGTGGGGTTGGCGCCGCCTTGCTGGCACAGGCAAGGGGCCTGGAGGTCTTTGTATCGGACATGGGACCCATCAAGGAGAAGTACAAAGCGAAGCTGGCCACCGCCGCCATCCCTTTCGAAGAAGGCAAGCATACTCAGGAGCTTATACTGGGGGCAGACCAGCTGATCAAAAGCCCCGGCATACCGGACAAAGCGCCCCTGATCCAGGAGGCGATCAAAAGAAACATTCCTGTGATCTCTGAAATTGAGTTTGCAGGCAGGTACACCGATGCCAGGTTTATTTGCATCACAGGCACGAACGGCAAAACCACCACCACGCTGCTCACCTATCACCTGCTCAAGAGCGCAGGCTTAAACGTGGGGCTGGCGGGGAACATAGGGGAGAGCCTGGCCGAGAAAGTGATCGAGAACAAGTATGACTATTATGTGCTGGAGTTAAGCAGCTTTCAGCTCGACAACATGTTCCAGTTCAAGGCGCACATCGCCGTGCTCCTGAACATTACGCCTGACCACCTGGATCGCTATGCATACAGCATGGAGAAGTATGCAGCCTCTAAGCTGCGGGTGGCTCAGAACATGACCGGTGCTGATTTCTTCGTGCTGAATGCCGATGACGCCAACATTGCCCAGGCTTTCCGGTCGGAGGCTTTTGGTGGAACCACTGTTCCGTTTACGTTGAAAGGAGCAGCAGGTGCCAAAGTATACATGAAAGGCCAGCAGGTTAGAGTAGAAGAAAAGTTTTGTGAAGGTACTGTTGATACGCATAGGTCAGGGTTGATAGGCAAGCATAACCAGTACAATACCATGGCCGCCGTAACCGTGGCCAAGCTGCTCGGGGTAGCAGATGAGCAAGTGGAGCAGGCATTGGAAACATTCGAAAACGCGGAGCATCGGCTGCAGCTTATTGGCGTGGCCAAGGAGGTATCGTACATCAACGACTCCAAGGCCACCAATGTGGAGGCCGTTTGGTATGCGCTTGAGGGCATAAAGCAGCCCATTATCTGGATCGCCGGCGGGGTGGATAAAGGTAACGACTACAGTACCCTCACGGAGCTGGCGCGCGAAAAGATAAAGGTGCTGGTTTGCCTGGGGAAGGACAATGAGAAGCTGAAGCAGGCATTTGAAAGGGTAATACCCATCATCGCTGAAACTACCTCCATTGCGTACGCCGTGCGCTTAAGCCGCTCACTGGCCACGCCCGGGGATGCGGTGCTACTATCACCTGCCTGTGCCAGCTTCGACCTGTTTGATAATTATGAACACCGTGGACAGCGTTTTAAGGAAGCTGTAGAGAAAATAGTTTTGAAGAAATAGAATTCAGCATAACCCAATTAGCCAGAGGTGTATGATAAAGCAGTGGTTACAGCAAAACCTGAAAGGGGATGCAGTGCTTTGGGGCATTGTATTAGCCTTTTCGCTTATAAGTGTGGCAGTGGTGTACTCTGCCACAGGTACCCTAGCTTATAAGAACAGAGACGGGAATACCGAGTACTTCCTCTTTAAGCATACTTCCCTGATTTTGGTCGGACTTTCCTGTATGTGGGTAGCCCACAAGGTGCATTACAGCTATTACTCCAAATTATCTCTGATCGCGCTTATCCTTTCAGCGCCTCTGCTCATCGTAACGTATTTTTTTGGCTCTAATATAAACGAAGCCAGCCGCTGGGTAACGATCCCGGTGATCGAGCTGACGTTTCAGCCCTCTGACCTGGCCAAGCTGGCCTTGATCTCTTACCTGGCCAGCATGCTCTCCAGAAAGCAGGGTGAGCTGCATGTAAGGCGAACGCTGATCCCAATCCTGAGCTGGACCATTGGGATCTGCGCACTCATTGCCTTAACCAACACCTCCACCGCTGTACTCCTTTTCCTGACGTGCCTTCTGCTAATGTTTATCGGACGGGTGCCCATGAAATTCCTGATGGGGGTAGTGGTGGGTGGCGTGCTACTGGGCGGCACAGCGTTGGCTTTGGGCCAGCGACTGGATACGGCGATCAGCCGTGTGGAGGATTTCATGGATCCGAATGAAACCGCTTTTCAGTTGGAGCAGTCCTACATCGCCATTGCAACAGGCGGCGTGGTGGGCAAAGGACCAGGTAACAGCGATCAAAGAGATATTCTACCTCACCCCTATTCCGACTTTATTTACGCCATTATCCTGGAAGAGTATGGCTTGATTGGTGGGGTAGCCGTCTTGTTTCTATACCTGGCGTTGCTGTACAGGGGGCTAGTGACGGTCAGTAAAAGCTATGGCGCTTTTGGCGGCTTGCTTTCCGCCGGCCTGAGTTTCAGCTTGGTTATCCAGGGCATGATCAACATGGGAGTCGCCGTCGGGCTTGGCCCGATCACCGGATTACCGCTCCCGTTGCTGAGCATGGGGGGCACCTCCCTTATATTTACGGGCATCTCGCTGGGTATCATACTTAGCGTGAGCCGCAGCGACAATGAGCACAGCCGGAAAGCAGTAGGGACAACGGCAAAAGTACCGGTAAATGCCTGAGAAGCAAAGACCATATCGCATCATCATCAGCGGGGGCGGCACCGGCGGGCATATTTACCCGGCGGTGGCCATTGCCAATCAGCTTAAAACCCTCAACCCCAAGACAGAGATTTTGTTTGTGGGTGCAAAGGGCCGTATGGAGATGACCCGGGTTCCGGAGGCAGGCTATAAAATAGAAGGGTTGTGGATCAGTGGCTTACAGCGTCGTTTAACGCTTGACAATCTGTCATTTCCTTTCAAAGTGATTTCAAGTATCCGGGCCTCGCACAAGATCATCAGGGAGTTTAGGCCCGATGCCGTGGTTGGGGTGGGCGGCTACGCCAGTGGTCCGTTGCTGTACGCAGCCACGGCGCGCCATATCCCAGCATTGATCCAGGAGCAAAATTCTTATGCCGGCATCACCAATAAACTGCTCGCCAAACGAGTTAATAAGGTGTGTGTGGCCTATCCGAATATGGAAACCTTCTTTCCTGCGGAAAAAGTAGTACTGACAGGAAACCCGGTTCGGAGCGATATCCTGGCAAGTCACTTGAAGAGGCAGGAGGCGCTTGCGCACTTTGGGCTTATGGCCAACAGGCAAACGATCTTGGTCATTGGCGGAAGCCTGGGGGCGCGAACAATCAATCAAAGCATAGCAGCAGGGGTCCAAAGAATAGCGCAGGCCGGCTACCAGCTGGTGTGGCAAACCGGAAAGAGCTTTTACACAGAGGCCCAGGCCATAACAGCGCAGTTTGAGGGACAGGGGATAAAAGCCTTTGACTTCATCAAACGCATGGACCTGGCCTATGCGGCGGCCGATGTGGTGGTTTCCAGAGCGGGGGCGTTGTCTATCTCAGAACTAGCGCTGGCGGGCAAACCCTGCATCCTGGTTCCTTCCCCGAACGTGGCCGAAGACCACCAGACAATGAACGCGCTGGCACTTGTAAATCAGCATGCAGCCCTGTTGGTTAGGGACAGGGAGGCACAGGAGACCCTGATGGATACTGCCCTGAAGCTGGCAGGCGATAAAGAGGAACAGCAGCGGTTACAGGAGCACATCCTGAGACTTGGACGGCCAGATGCTGCTGCAGATATTGTAAACGAACTAATAAAACTGATCGGGTGAAACTGGAGAACTTTACATACATCTATTTCCTGGGCATCGGGGGGATTGGCATGAGTGCGATTGCCCGTTGGTTCAATGCAAAGGGATATCCGGTGTGGGGCTATGATAAAACCCGCACCGGCTTGTGTGAAACCCTGGAGCAGGAAGGCATACAGATACATTATGAAGATAGTGTTGCGCTGTTGCCCGAGGAGATACTGCAGCACAAAGCGCAGACCCTGGTCGTGCTGACGCCTGCAATTCCGGCCGGCCACACAGAGTGGGCCTACCTGCGGGATCAGGGGTTCACCATCAAAAAGCGTTCGGAAGTGTTGGGTATTATTACCTCGGAGGCATTCACGATCGCAGTGGCAGGTACCCATGGCAAAACCACCACTTCCTCCATCATCGCCCACCTGCTTCACCACGCCGGTGTGGACTGCTCCGCTTTTTTGGGGGGCATTGCAACAAACCTGAACTCTAACCTGATGATAGGCAAGGGCGATGCGGGCAAGGAAGTAGTGGTGGTGGAAGCAGACGAGTACGACCGCTCGTTCCTAACCCTTTTTCCGGACATTGCCGTTGTAACTTCCGCCGACCCGGATCACTTGGATATTTATGGGGACAACGAGGAACTGATACGTACATTCCAGCGGTTTATTAGCCAAATAAAGCCAGGCGGCTACCTGTTTATACAGCAGGATACAGACTCCCGGCTGACGGCAAATGTGCAGGAGGGTGTAACAGTGATACCCTATAACCTGGAGAGTGCAGATGCGCATGTGCAGCAGCTCACGATAAAGGGCCGCTGGTTTGAGTTTGACGCTGTGAGCCCCTTTGGTAACATCAGTTCACTGCGCCTGGGGTTGCCGGGCTTTCATAATGTAGAGAATACCTTGGCGGCTGTTTTAACAGTGCAGGCCATGCATGTGGACACACAAAAAATAGCGGCAGGCGTCGAATCTTTTCAGGGTGTGAAAAGGCGCTTTGAGTTTGTGTATGAGGGGCAGGGCATCGTGTTCATCGACGACTATGCGCACCACCCCAAAGAGATCGAGGCATTTATGAATTCTTTGCGCGCTTTATACCCAAACAAGCGCATAAAGGTACTATTTCAGCCCCACTTGTACAGCCGTACCCGCGACTTTGCAACAGCGTTTGCAGAGAGCCTGAGCAAGGCCGATGAACTGGTGCTGCTGGATATCTACCCGGCGCGTGAAGAGCCTATCCCGGGGGTAACTTCGGAGTTGATTCTGGACAAGGTAAACTGTGAAGGGAAGGAAATATTGTCGAAAGAAAATATAATTGAAAATCTCTTCAAAAACGGACATTTTGACGTGCTGGCAACAGTCGGAGCCGGCGATATTGACACCCTTGTGAAGCCCATTAAAAATTTTTTAGAAAAAGATCGCCATGGGCTTGAATAGTAAAATAAAATCTTTAATTTTTGCAGGTTGTAGTATCGTAACGATCGGGGCACTTGCAGGATTTGCTTCTTCCAGGCAAAATGAAAAGATCTGTAAAAAAGTGTCAATAAAAATTGATAATGAGTACAACAATTACTTTATTGGGGATAAGGAAGTAAGAGCTCTCTTAACCCGCGACGGTGAACGCAGTCTGGAAGGGTTACCAAACCAAAACATTGACCTGAAAAACCTTGAAAAACGCATCGAAGCGAATAAATTTGTAAACGATGCGGAAGTATTTCGGGGGCTTGACGGCAACATTCATGTAAGTGTAAAACAAAACAGGCCTATTGCAAGAATTATACGATCAGATCAAGATGTTTACATCGACGTGGAGGGGCACACGCTTCCTCTTTCCGACAGATACACCGCTCGTGTAATACCAGTCATTAAATCGGCTTTAATTAAGTCCCTTGATGGGGGGTTCTTTCAAGACTCTACCGGACAGGAATACCTTTCCTTGCTGCAGTTTATAGAAAACGACCAGTTCTGGAAAGCGCAGCTAGCCCAGATGCATATTGATGGGCATGGCAAGATTTCATTTTTACCCCAGGTGGGAGAACATACGATTGAGTTCGGAAAGCCGACCAGGGTAGAGGCAAAATTCAGGAAACTGATGATCTTTTATAAAGAGGTGCTACCCGTAATGGGGTGGGATAAATATAAAAGGGTAAATGTAGAATACGAAGACCAGATTATTTGTGAATAATATAAAGGATATGCAAAACGACAAAATAGTAGTAGGCTTGGACATTGGCACCACCAAAGTTTGCGCACTTGTAGGTCGGAAGAATGAGTTTGGGAAACTGGAAATACTCGGCATGGGTAAGGCAGCTTCCGAAGGCGTGGTGCGGGGCATTGTGAGCAACATCGACAAAACCGTGGATGCCATTCAGAAAGCCATCCGGCAGGCAGAGGAGCAGTCCGGCATTAACATTGGTGTGGTGAATGTGGGTATCGCAGGGCAGCACATCAAAAGCCTGCAGCACAACGGCAGTATCACCAGGCAGATCACGGACCATGAAATCACGGTAGCGGATGTAAACCGGCTGACCAATGACATGTATCGTTTGGTGACGCCCCCGGGAAGTGAGATCATCCATGTGATGCCGCAGGAATACAAGGTGGATTATGAAGAAGGTATCGTGGACCCTGTGGGTATGTCAGGCGTGCGCCTGGAAGGCAACTTCCATGTGATCACGGCACAGTCGAACGCCATCAACAACATCAACAAATGCATTACGCGTGCCGGCCTGACCATCGATAATCTGATCCTGGAACCCCTGGCCTCCTGCATGTCGGTGCTCAGCGACGAGGAGAAAGAGGCGGGTGTGGCCCTGGTGGATATTGGCGGGGGAACAACTGACCTGGCCATCTTTAAAGACAATATTATCCGGCATACGGCAGTTTTACCTTTTGGGGGCAACATCATAACTTCTGATATCAAGCAGGGTTGTATGGTGATGCAAAACCAGGCAGAGCAGCTGAAAGTGAAATTTGGCAAAGCCATAGCCGACGAAGCCTCTGAAAATGAGATCGTTTCGATACCAGGCCTGCGTGACCGCACGCCAAAGGAAATCTCCCTGAAAAACCTCGCCTTCATTATTGAGGCGCGGATGGAGGAAATTGTAGAGCTGGTTTATGCCGAGATCGTGCGATCCGGATTTGCAAACAGCCTGGCAGCCGGTATAGTGGTAACAGGGGGAGGGGCACAACTTCAGAACCTGGTGCAACTGGTAGAATACATCACAGGTATGGATACCCGCATCGGATACCCGAACGAGCATTTGGGCAAATCGCGGATAGACGCGGTAAAGAGCCCGATGTATGCGACCAGCGTTGGCTTGGTTTTGGCAGGATATCAGTCAATTGACCAATTGGCCGCCGGCAACGCCGAAACATCGGAGCATCCAAATTACGAGAAGCCAGCACAGAAAGCAGCCAAAGAAAACAACGGTGGCCTGTTTCAGATGATCAAAGGCTTCTTGTCTGACGACATAGACAACAAACAAAGTTATTAACCCATTAAGAGCAGGAGAATAAAGCATGACTTCAATGTACACTTTTGACTTACCATCAAGCAGTAAGTCCATCATCAAGGTGATTGGCGTCGGGGGCGGTGGAAGCAACGCTGTTAATCATATGTATAACCAAGGCATCAAAGATGTTGAGTTTATCATATGTAATACCGATGCACAAGCCTTAAAGAGCAGCAGCGTGCCCAATAAACTGGGTATTGGCCAAAACCTTACCGAAGGCCTGGGAGCAGGTGCTAACCCTGAAAAGGGAAAGCATGCCGCTTTGGAGAGCAAAGAGGAAATAAGGGAGATGCTTAGCTCTGACACGAAAATGGTGTTTATAACCGCCGGTATGGGGGGTGGAACGGGCACAGGTGCCGCACCTGTCATTGCCAAGCTGGCCAAAGAGCTGGGCATCCTGACCGTAGGCATCGTAACGGCTCCTTTCGCTTTTGAAGGGAAGAAGAAGAAGATAGCCGCTGAGAACGGTGTGAAAGAACTGAGCGAGAATTGCGATACCATTCTGGTGATCCTGAATGACAAGCTGCGCGAGATGTTCGGTAACCTGACCATTCGGGAGGCTTTTGCCAAGGCTGATAACGTGCTGACTACCGCTGCCAAATCCATTGCAGAGATCATCACCGTGACAGCAGAGGTGAACGTGGATTTTGAAGACGTGAAAACGGTGATGAAAGACTCTGGCGCGGCAGTTATGGGTTCTGCCACGACAGAAGGTGAAGGCCGTGCCTTGCGCGCTGCTGAAGAAGCGCTTTCTTCTCCTTTGCTTAACAACACCGACATTCACGGTGCACAAAAGATCCTGCTCTCTATCATGTCTGGCGAGCAGGCTGAGCTGGAGATGGATGAATTAACCGAGATCACAGAGTATATCCAGGACAAAGCGGGCCAGGAGGCTGAGGTTATCTTCGGCCATGGCATCGACTCCTCTTTGGGGCAGAGCATCCGGGTGACTGTGATTGCCACAGGTTTTGCTAGCAATGCCGACAGTATCATCGAGCCAAAGAAGACTGTCTTTGATCTGGAAAGCCAAAAAAAAATAGAACTAGCTGAGCCTGCCAAAGCAGAGTTGCCCGAAGTAGCCGCTCCTGTCGCAAAGCCAGTGGTAGCGCCTGTGGTTACGCCGCAGTCCGCAGCGCCTGCTCCGCAGCAGACCTTTGAGCCACAGCAGCAGGCTGTTAGCCGCAAGCCTTCCGAGCAATCCCAGACGCAGCGTATCGTTTTTGAATTAGATGGCAATGCGCAAAATGAGGTATATGCCTCGCGCGAAGAGGAACGTGTTGCTGACAGGGCTTCAGAAGAACGCGAGATCATGCAACGCCGCACAGAGGAGCGTCGCGAGCGCCTGCGTATGCTAAGCACAGAGATTACGTCAGAAGCCATTAAGGAGAAGCTCGACGTACCTGCGTACCTGCGCCGGAATGTTGCTCTTGAAAAAGTGACGCATTCTTCAGAGCGCAATGTATCCCGGTTCAACCTGAACGATGACAACGAGATTCTGGGCGATAACCGATTCCTGCACGATAATGTAGACTAGTTTATTGACCAGGGTCAAGCAAAAGGGCTTGTTGCACGATGCAGCAAGCCCTTTCTGTTATGTAGCAATTCTGTGATCTTAAAATTTAATGAACTGGTCTATGTGCTGCTCCAGTAACTCATTGTAAAGCTCATTGGTAAATTTGTGCCCATCAAAGTTTCGTTCGATGTGCGCAAACTTGGGTTTCGTGGCCATGGTATGCATGCCCAGGTAATTTAAGATGTCGGTTAAATGGCTCAGGGCTAACCCGCTTCCCTGCATGCCGGAGGAAATGCCAATCAAGGCCCCCTTCTTGTCCTTAAACGTGTTTGGGTAGGCCAGGCCATCTATAAAAGCCTTTAACACCCCCGGGAAGGAGGAGTTGTATTCGGGTACCACAAACACAAACTTTTCAGAGGTGGCCACCATGCTGCTGAGCTTATTGAATTGCTCATTTTTGCCCACATTATCGTATAAGGCGGTGCTGGTAAAGTCAGCGGGCAGATCTGCCAGATCAAGTACCTGGAAAGCTACCTGCCGCTTGCCCAACAGGGAGGCATATAAATCGACGATTGCCCTGGAGTTCGATGCAGGCCGGTTAGTTCCTGAAATAAGTGTAATCATAAGTCGCTTCTCTTTTCAGTCCTTAACAAGTATGGATAGCTAATTTATACGTGTTTAACCAGCCTGGTAAACAGCGGGTTTTTACTACGCTTTGTTAAAACAAAAAGGCGGGGGACTTTGTAGCCTCCCCGCCTTTTTGTTTTAGAAACAAAGGCTTATGCTACATTTTCTGATGTTGCCTTTGCGCTCAGGTACTCACGGTTCAGTATAGCGATATTTTCCAGCGAAATACCTACCGGGCACTCAGCGGCGCATGCACCCGTGTTAGAACAGGCTCCGAAGCCCTCGAAATCCATTTGGGCTACCATGTTCTCCGCACGCGTTTTACGCTCTGTTTTTCCCTGTGGCAGCATCGCCAACTGCGATACCTTGGCTGAGACAAACAACATAGCAGACGCATTTTTACAGGCCGCCACGCAGGCACCACAACCAATGCAGGTGGCCGCATCAAATGCTTTGTCTGCAATCGATTTAGGAATTGGTATTTCGTTAGCATCGGGCACACCACCCGTGTTTACGGATACGTATCCTCCTGCCTGCTGAATCCGGTCAAAAGCGGAGCGGTCTACTACCAGGTCCTTGTGAACCGGAAAAGCCGCCGCTCTCCAGGGCTCGATCGTGATGGTGTCGCCGTGACTGAAATGGCGCATGTGTAACTGACATGTGGTAGTGCCTTTTTCCGGCCCGTGAGCGCGTCCGTTGATAAACAAGCTACACATGCCGCAGATACCCTCGCGGCAGTCGTGGTCGAAGGCAATGGGCTCTTCTCCGGCGCGCAGCAGGTCCTCATTCAAAACATCGAGCATCTCCAGGAACGACATGTCAGGAGAGATATCTTTGATCGGGTATGTAACCAGCTGTCCGGCTGTTTCTCTATTTTTTTGGCGCCACACCTTCAGAGTCAGATCCATCGGTTTGGCATTTGGATTACTTCCAGCCATTTTATATTAGATTATGAATTATGAATTCTGAATTAGGGGGAGGAACAGTGAGGGCTCCAAATCCTTTTCTAATTCATGGATTCTGTTTTCTGTTTATTTATTTGTAGCTACGCTGCGTCAGTTTCACATTCTGGAACTCGAGTTCCTCTTTGTGCAGCGTCGGCTCGTTGCCCACACCCGTAAATTCCCAGGCGGCGACATAGGTATAGTTATCGTCATCGCGCAGGGCTTCGTTCTCAGGTGTCTGGAATTCCTCGCGGAAGTGACCGCCGCAAGACTCATTCCTGTTCAGGGCGTCATCCACCATCAGCTCTCCAAGTTCCAGGAAGTCGGCCACACGGTTTGCCTTCTCCAGTGTCTGGTTCAGCTCTTCGCCTACTCCTGTTACTTTTACATCGCGCCAGAACTCGTCGCGTAGCTTTCTGATCTCCTGCTTGGCAAACTGAAGGCCTTCCGCGTTGCGGGCCATGCCGCAGTGCTCCCACATCAGCAGACCCAGCGCTTTATGGAAATCATCCACGGTGCGTGTACCCTGGATAGCCAGTAACTGGTTGCACTTCTCAAAAACAGCGTTTTCTGCTTCCTTAAAGGCCGGATGATCTGTGCTTACCTTGTCGTATTTCTGCTTGGCAAGGTAGTCGCCAATTGTATATGGCAGCACGAAGTAACCATCTGCCAGTCCCTGCATCAGGGCGGAGGCACCCAGTCGGTTTGCACCGTGGTCTGAGAAGTTAGCCTCACCGGCGGCATACAAGCCCGGTATGTTGGTCATCAGGTTATAGTCTACCCAAAGGCCACCCATGGTGTAATGCACCGCTGGGTAAATGCGCATTGGTCTTTCGTAGGGGTTCTCGTCCGTGATCTTGGCATACATCTCAAACAGGTTGCCATACTTGGCTGCAATGGCCGGCTGACCGTCGCGTTTGATCGCGTCTGCAAAGTCCAGGTACACGGCCAGGCCCGAGGCACCTACGCCGCGCCCTTCATCACAAACCAGTTTGGCGTTGCGAGAAGCCACGTCGCGCGGAACCAGGTTACCGAAGGCCGGATACTTGCGCTCTAAATAATAATCGCGGTCGGCTTCCGCAATGTCTTTCACGGCAATTTCGCCCTTGCGCAGTTTGGTAGCCATTTCTACTGTCTTAGGTACCCACACGCGCCCATCATTACGTAGCGATTCCGACATCAGGGTAAGCTTAGACTGGTACTCGCCGGATACCGGGATACAGGTCGGGTGGATCTGGGTAAAGCAAGGGTTCGCGAAGAAAGCACCCTTCTTGTAGGCTCTCCAGGCAGCCGTCGCGTTAGACCCCATGGCGTTGGTTGAAAGGAAAAAAACGTTGCCGTACCCTCCCGTTGCCAGAACCACAGCATGCGCGCTATGCGATTCGATCTTGCCTGTTACCAGGTTGCGAACCACAATACCGCGTGCCTGTCCGTCTACCACTACCAGATCAAGCATTTCGGTGCGCGGATACATCTTTATTTTGCCGTAGGCGATCTGGCGGTTAAGGGCCGAGTAAGCACCTAGCAGCAACTGCTGGCCGGTTTGCCCACGGGCATAGAACGTTCTGGACACCTGCGCCCCACCAAAAGAGCGGTTAGCCAGCAGGCCGCCGTACTCCCGTGCAAAGGGCACACCCTGGGCCACGCACTGGTCAATGATATTGACAGACACCTGGGCAAGGCGGTATACGTTGGCTTCCCGGGAGCGGTAATCGCCTCCTTTTATTGTGTCGTAGAAAAGCCGGTAAACCGAGTCGCCGTCGTTTTGGTAGTTCTTGGCGGCGTTAATACCGCCCTGTGCTGCAATAGAGTGGGCGCGGCGCGGCGTGTCCTGGAAACAGAATGCTTTCACATTATAACCAAGCTCGCCAAAAGTTGCTGCAGCAGATGCCCCGGCAAGCCCGGTGCCTACCACAATGATATCGTATTTACGTTTGTTTGCCGGGTTTACCAGCTTCACGTCAAATTTATGCTTGTCCCATTTCTCAGCTAAAGGGCCTTCCGGGATTTTCGAATCTAATATCATATTAAACTATAGCAGTTTGTTATAACTCAAAGAAAAAGAAAAAGTACAGGGGAATGATGGCAAAGCCCAGGCAAACCAACACAGAGAAGGCATAGCCAAACTTCTGTATAAATGGCGTATATTTTTTATGCGTCAGGCCAAGCGACTGGAACGCACTCTGGAAACCGTGGATCAGGTGATAGGCCAGGGCGACCATGGAAACCACATACAGCACCACATACCACCATACCTGGAAAGACTGAATCACCTTAAGGTACAGGTTCTCATATTCCACATCCTCGATCACGACGCCCTCTAAGCCGCCGAAACGGGCAGGAACGAAGAAATTCCAAAGGTGGATGATCAGGAACACCAGGATAACTGTGCCCAGCAAGCCCATGTTGCGCGATGACCAGGTGCTGTTCTCCTGCGGGTGCGTTTCAGCATATCCTATGGGGCGAGCCGCTTTATTCTTGCGCGTAAGTATGATGGCATCGATGATATGGAAAAGAAATCCTGCCACAAGCACCAGCTCCATAATACGTATCACGGTATTATTGGCCATGAAATAAGAGTAAAGATTAAACGCCGCACCCCCGTCGTCTTTAAAGAGCTGTAAGTTGCCTATCAGGTGAACTACGAGGAAAGAGCACAGAAAAAGACCCGTGACCGACATAACGATCTTACGCCCGATTGTACTCGAAAACGTTTTAGTAAACCAATTCATCTGTATCCGTTAGAGGTTAATTAATTATGCATTTTAAATTCTCAAAGGTAGCAGCAGGCCTTTTATAAAACAATTTTAGGTTAATATTTTGAATCAATCTAAATTGGGATTCGTAGGACAGAAAACCTTTATTATTAAAACCTGCTTTTCTTACTATTGTTGATAATAAAATCAAAGTTTTTTAGTTTACTTTATAGCTGATTTATTGCCAAACCCTATTTATATGCCAAACAGTTTACGCACGAAGTATCTGCTGCATGGGGGTCTGCTCTGGGTGTTGATATTGTTGTTGGGAGTTTTCACAGAGGCACAGGCCACGCACATTAGAGCAGGAGATATTACGGCCAAACGGGACACCACCGCAAACCCTAACCCGTTTCGCTTCTTCTTTACCATGAAAATCTACACGGATCGCGCCTCGCAGGCCGACGATCCCACGGTGCAGATATCCACCGGTGATGGCAATACCCTGACAGTACCCAAGTTCTCGCATTCCGAAATAGGCGACCCCGCAGACCTGGTTGACCTGGAGGTTTACAAGTGGGAATACACCTATCCGGCAGCCGGCAGCTACACCACCTCCTGGACCGGCATTAACCGAAACCCGAATATCCTGAACGTTACCCCCCCCTCAGACCAGCTCACGTTCTACATTGCCACCACCATCAACATAAATCCGCTGCGAGGCTTTAACAGCACGCCGGTGCTGACTGTGGCTCCTGTGGATCTGGCAGCCGTGGGGCGCGTGTTTGTGCATAACCCCGGTGCCTACGATGCTGACGGCGACAGCCTTGCCTTTAAGCTGCGGGTGCCTTTGCAAAGAAGCGGTGCATCCGGCACAGTGGGCCCCGTGCCCGGGTATGTGTTGCCGAGCCTACGTTTTGCCGGTGCCAACTGCACCACAGCCTCCGGTACCGGGAGCGCCTTCCTGACGCTTGACATCACAAATGGGCAATTGGTTTGGGATGCGCCCTGTATGAAAGGGGAGTATAACATCGCCTTTGTGGTAGAAGAGTGGCGTGTGTCCCCCGCCGGGGCGGTAAAATTAGGAGAGGTGATCCGGGATATGCAGATCATTGTGAAGGAAACGCCTAACCGCCCACCAAAGCTCTCGCCGAAGGACACGTGTGTGGTGGCAGGCACAGTGCTGAACGGTGTGGTGCGCGCCACTGACCCCGATAATGACTTTATCAACCTTTCCGCTATTGGCGGCATACTGCCTCCTGCTACGTTTACCCAAACATCCCGAAACCCGGGCGTGTCCACAGGCCGCTTCAGCTGGTCTACCGCGTGCAGTGATGTACGGGAAAGGCCCTATCAGGTAATCTTTAAGGCAGAGGACGTGCGGCCACCGAACGAGACAGACCTGGCCGACCTGCAGCCCTGGAACATCACCGTGGTAGGTCCAGCTCCTACCAACCTGGCCGCTGCCGGCGCCGATCGGAACGTAACCCTGACCTGGGACAAGTACATTTGTCAGAACGCATCCACCATCCGGATATACCGCCGGGAGGGACCTTCCGGCTTTAAACCCGATAAGTGTGAGACAGGAGTGCCCGCCAGTACAGGCTATGTGTTGATAGGAGAGGTGAAGGCAAGCGAGGTTACGTTCTTTGACAACAACAGGGGCGCCGGACTGAAAGCGGGGGTAGAATACTGCTATATCATCTATGCCGAGTTTCCTTCCCCGGCCCGAGGCAAAAGCCTGGCCTCGAACGAAGCCTGTATCTCCATCGACCAGGACATTCCCTACTTAACCAATGTGACCGTTGACCGCACGGATGTAACCAACGGGCAAATCACCGTGAAATGGACGAAGCCCCGTAATGTGGCCAACCTAACCCCCCCCCTGGAATACAGGCTTTACCGCAAGGAAGGCTTACAGCCAGGCGCAGGATTTACAGAGGTCAAAAGAACCAGGGTAATGAATGACACCACGTTCACGGACACTGGGCTGAACACGCTGGAAAAAGCCTACCGGTACCGGCTGGAGTTTTACCAAACCCCTGTGCCCGGAGGGCAGCCCACTTCGCTTCGCGACAGCACCGAGGCATCAAGCGTGTTCCTGACAGTTGCTCCTATAGGAAATGGCGACAAAGCGATACAGCTAAACTGGACCTACAATGTGCCGTGGAACAATGCTTTCGGCAAGCACCGCATTTACCGCGCTGCGAACGGATCCAATACATTCACACTAATCGACAGTGTTTCAGCCACAGCCACCGGTGGAACCTACACCGACAGGGGGACGTTTGGCGGCACAGCACTTGTGCGGGGGCAGGAATACTGCTACTATGTGCAGACGACAGGCTCTTACCAGATAAAGGGACTGCCGGAACCTTTGCTAAATAACAGCCAGCGCTTGTGCATAACACTGCCTAAGGAAATATGCGCCCCTATTCTGAGCATAGAGCAACTGGACTGCAGCGTGTTCAACCAGAACCCAACGCAGCCACCCTATCAGAACGTGCTGTCCTGGGAGCCACAGGTAACAGGCGACTGTACCGCTGACATTGATTTTTACACAGTTTACTTTAAACCTACGGATGACGCGGAGTACACAGAAATAGGCAAGACCAAGGAGACCAGCTTTACCCATGCAGGTCTACAGTCGTTTGCCGGATGCTACCAGGTAACAGCCACCGATGTGAACGGCAGGCAAAGCCCAAGAAGCAACGAAGTGTGCAACGACAACTGCATCAACTTCTCGCTGCCAAACATCATTACCCCGAACGGCGACGGCAAGAACGACGTATTTAAGCCGGATAAGAAGACTGCCTTCCTGAAAAGCACTAATTTTAAAGTGTTTAACCGCTGGGGAGTGCTGGTGTATGATAAAAAGGCAGACGGCGGAGGCGATGATGTGTACATCAACTGGCCAGGCGTAGATAACGACGGCAACCGCTTAACCGATGGCACTTATTATTACGAGGTTACGGTAGAGTTCTTTACCAGAGACCCTGCCAAAGCCAGGGCAAAGTATAAAGGCTGGGTGGAGATTGTAAGGTAATGCTGGCGTAAAAAAATGACATTGACCACATCAGAAAAAGAAAAGATTGCACAGAGAGCCATCGTTTTTTACGATGGCTCTTGTGGCTTTTGCCAGGCCAGCATACAGGTGGTGCTAAAGTATAACGCCAGACAGGATTTATACTTTGCGCCCCTGCAATCGGGGCTGCTACAGGCCCTGGTGCCCCCCGAAGACTTGCCTGATCCCTTGCCCGACGCTGTTGTGTTTTATGAGCGCGGCAACGTGTACACCGAGTCGGAGGCAGGTCTGCGCATAGCCCGTTACCTTAAATTTCCTTTCTCCCTGTTTGCTCATTTCCGCTTTATTCCTTTATCTTTCCGCAATTTTGTGTACCGCTTCATTGCCAGAAACCGCTACCGGATTGCTGGGCGCACAGATGCCTGCCTTTTGCCAAGCCCGGCGCAAAGAAGCCGCTTTATTTAAGCTGGCCTAAGCTTTCCAGGCTTGTGGCAAATTAGGAAAGCTGTTTTTTGGCGACTCAAAAAGGCGGGACAAGAAATGAACAAGCATTAAGCAAATAAATCACTTCAACTTTAGAAAATGAAAAAGGCATACATTTTCCCCGGGCAGGGTTCGCAGTTTGTGGGGATGGGCAAAGACCTGTACGAGCAGCACGCAGAAGCAAAGCAGCTGTTCGACAGGGCAAACGAGATTCTGGGTTTCAACATCACAGAGATCATGTTTAACGGAACTGAGGAGGAACTGAAGCAGACCAAGGTAACGCAACCTGCTATTTTCCTGCACTCAGTGGCACAGGCAGCCGTGGCGGCAGATTTTAAGCCGGATATGGTGGCGGGCCACTCCCTGGGGGAGTTCTCGGCGCTGGTTGCCAGCAAAGTGCTGAGCTTTGAAGATGGCCTGCGCCTGGTATCGAAGCGTGCGCTGGCCATGCAGGCCGCCTGCGAGGCCAACCCATCCACGATGGCGGCCATACTTGGCCTGGAAGATGAGAAGGTAGAGCAGGTGTGCGCTTCTATTGATGAAGTGGTGGTAGCGGCCAACTATAACTGTCCTGGCCAGCTGGTGATCTCGGGTTCTAACAAAGGCATTGAAATAGCCTGCGAGAAAATGAAGGAGGCAGGAGCCAAGCGCGCATTACCGCTTCCGGTTGGGGGGGCTTTCCACTCGCCGCTCATGAAGCCCGCCGAGGAAGAACTGGCCAGGGCCATCAACGAAACCACATTTTCGCAAGGCATCTGCCCGATCTACCAAAACGTGGACGCCATGCCCCACACCGATCCGGCAGCAATAAAGCAGAACCTGATCCAGCAGCTCACCGCGCCGGTTCGCTGGACGCAGTCGGTGCAGCAGATGATTGCAGATGGCGCAACGCATTTTGTGGAGTGCGGCCCTGGAAAGGTATTGCAGGGGCTGGTGAAGAAGATTGACCGTACGGCAGAGGCCAGCTCCATTGCGTAAGCTTTTACAGTGAAAGTATGAACAAGACGTCATTGCCAGTCTAAACCGGAGCGGACGTCTTGTTTTTATACTGCTTAACCTGCCACCTCACTTGCCTAAAGACTCAGCTGGTAAAGTAAAAGTTCTTCCGGACCATCCGGAAGCTGGACGCGCTTGCTGTAACGGAGGCCTAACTTTTCCAGCAGCTTTTGGGAGGCGATGTTCTCCTGTGTCGTGATGGCGTTTAGCTGCGCGATACCGAAATGCCCGAAGGCGGCTTCTTTCACTTTGCTGGCCGCCTCAAAAGCGAATCCCTGTTTGGCGAACTGGGGCAGAAAAGCGAAACCGATATCAATGCCCTCAAGACCTGCTCTGTCATAAAGCCCGCAGGTGCCCACTTTTACCCCATCGGCTTTTCGGATAACGGTATAATTGGCATACCCCAGCCTTTCCAGTTGTGGCATCATTCTGTTTTGGATATACCTGGCTGCATCCTCCATCGATCTTACATTTCTGTCGCCAATATACTTAATCCATTGAGGGGTATTAAGCAGTTCAAGTACGAACGCGGCATCCTCGTACGTCGTTGGCCGGATCAGCAGCCTTTCTGTCTCAAAAGATTTGTGTGGGGCCATGGCTAGGGGTTGATTGGTAACTTTTGACCTTTGTATGCGAGGTGTCAGGCCGTATACTCCCGTACTTCCAGCTGATCGGGGCAGTGGTGCAACAGCTCAGCGATGCTTTGGTTTAACACCGGGTGCAGCAGGTCGGGGGCCAGCTCGGCCAGTGGTCGCAATGTGAACCTGCGCAGGTGCAGTTGCGGGTGCGGAATGGTGAGGCGCTGTGTCTGAAGCAGCAGTGTGTCGTAAAAAAGGATGTCGATATCGATCACACGTGCTCCCCAGTGCGCCTGGCGCACGCGGCCCAGCGCCTGTTCAATTGCATTTATACGTTGCAGCACCTGCTCCGGCGCCAACTGGGTTTGCACTTCCAATACCTGGTTTAAAAAGCTGGGCTGTTCTGTGTTGCCCCAGGCTGCGGTTTCGTAAAGTTTGGAGCTTTGCACAACACGGCCTACCTGGGCAGCTATGTGTTGCCTGGCCTGTTGCAGGTATTCGGTGCGGTTGCCCAGGTTACCGCCTAGCAGCAGGTATACCCTAGGCATGGCGCCGAAAGAAATCTATACTTAAGTCGGCTGCGGCACGGGCTGCTTCCGGAAGCTCTTCGCTGTCGTAAGGGTGCTTTCCGCCGAAGGAGTGGTCAGCGTGCGGCAGTAGGTGCAGTTCCGCGTCAGGCTTCCAGCTTTGCAGGTCGTAAGCCATCTGCGTAGGCAAGGTCTCGTCCTGTTCGCCGTGCAGCACGAGCAGGGGCTGTTTCATGCGCTGCACCACGGTTGGGATGTCGAGGCGGTATTTGTTTTTGAGGTAGTCTTCCACGATCTGGTAATACAGGGGCATTTGCTTACCCGTTCGCCCGTTCAACACATACTGCACCCCTTTCTCCTGCCAAAGCTCCATGTGCAGCTCATCCCAGTGGTTGTCGTACCTGTTCACCGCCGCCCAGGTGGCCACGGCCTTCACGCGGGGCTCCTCGGCTGCTTTTAGAATCACAGCGCCGCCGCCCCGGCTATGCCCGATCAGGTAAATGCGGCTCAGGTCTAGCTCCTGGGTTTGGATGGGAGGGTTGCCTGAGTGCATCAGTTCGACCAGGGCCTGGAGGTCATCCAGCTCCAGGCTGAAGTTGTTGTGCCCGAAGGCCTCCATGTCGTGCATGTCGGAGTAGTCATCGATGGTGGTGCCATTGTAGGCAAAGTTAAACTTGACGAACACGAAGCCCTGTTTTGCAAAGTAGGAGGCCAGCACGTTAAAGTGCCCCCAATCCTTGAAGCCTTTAAAACCATGGGCAAAGAGTACGATCGGCTTTGGTTTGCTGTCAGGCCAGTAGGTGGCATCGGCAGTAAAAGGGCGGCCATGCTCCGGGTATACTACAAAATCTACTTTCATGGGATGATGGATTTAGGGTTTTAACGGTTGCCTGAGCTTACGTTTGCCTGTGCCGTCTACGTTTACAGCCCGAGGTCATGTTGCCAGGCCGGGGCGAGAAAAAAACATTTTGCCCCTCCCGCAATTTATGAATTGTGCCCTCAGCAATTTAACAATAATACTCCGTTTTGCTAATATACGTTTGGAAACCACTTTTGCAGGCTGTAATATTGTAAACCTAACACATGAGCATCAGCCTAAAGGATATACAAGCCCCCATTGCGCCCGAAATGGAGCTGTTCGAAAAGAAGTTCAGGGCATCGATGAAGACGCGAGTTCTGCTTCTGGACCGAATCATGAGCTATATCGTGAAACGCAAGGGCAAGCAGATGCGCCCGATGTTCGTGTTTTTTACTGCTAAGCTCTTCCGCCAAAGTATAGATGAGCCCACATACCGCGGGGCGGCCCTGATCGAACTGCTGCACACGGCCACGCTGGTGCACGACGATGTGGTAGACGACGCCAATTACCGCCGTGGCTTTTTCTCGGTAAACGCCCTCTGGAAAAACAAGATTGCCGTATTGGTAGGCGACTACCTGCTGTCAAAAGGCCTGCTGCTTTCGCTGCAGAACGATGATTACGAGCTGCTAAAGATCGTGTCGAATGCTGTGAAGGAGATGAGCGAGGGGGAGCTGCTGCAGATCGAGAAGGCACGAAAGCTGGATATTACCGAGGATGTTTATTTTGATATCATCCGCCAGAAAACAGCCTCGTTAATTGCCTCCTGCTGTGCGGTGGGTGCCGCCTCTGCCGGGGCCTGTAAAGATGACATAGAGAAAGCGCGCTTATTCGGCGAAAAAGTAGGGATTGCCTTCCAGATAAAAGACGACCTGTTTGATTACGGCACCGCCGAGATTGGCAAGCCCGTGGGCATTGATATCAAGGAGAAGAAGATGACCCTGCCGCTGATCCATGCCCTGCGCGAGGCCGAGTGGCTGACAAAGCGACGCGTGATCTACAACGTGAAAAACAACAACGGCGACAGCAAGCGTGTGCAGCAGGTGATTGAGTTTGTGAAGCAATCCGGCGGCATTGAGTATACTGTGCAGCTGATGAACCATTACCACGCGGAGGCGCTTGCCATACTCCATACTTTCCCTGAATCCCCGTCACGCACTTCCCTGGAGCAGCTGATCGCCTACACTATCGAAAGGGAAAAATAATCCTCTTGATCCGAGAATTTAAATTTGATAAACTGCAATTAAAAAAAGTGGCCCTATATCAGGGGAGTATTATACTTTTTTAAATAAAGTTAAATGAGCCAGCAGCTTTGGAAGGTACGTTTGGATTAGTCAGACTGAGTAAAAGTTACTTTTAAGTCTAATCATTAGATAAATATTTCTGTCTAAACTTGTTTTATTTAGTTGTTTGTGAGTTTTGAAGATTATTATCTACCAATAGGAGGTGTTATGTTAATGTTGCTTTTTATAAAAGTATTCCTTTTTTTACTTTAGATTTTTCCCGAGAATTGAGGAAAATAACTAAAATAATGAAAAGAAATCTACTTACTCTGATCTACTTAGCTTTTATAGCTATTAGTATCACAGCTTGTGAAAAGGAGCCGGATGCTTTACCCTTAACAACACAAGTTGAAATTGAGGGAATCTCAGAATTAAAACAACAAGTTACAACTGTTGGGAATAGCTTAAAAGGAGAACGGTACAAAAGATTTTGCTTGTTGCTAAGCTCACTTGATTGGCTAAAGGCTAAAGAGGAGAGTAGTGAAGCTAGTGGCAGGGTGATATTTGTTCCATCAAAGATGGATGCCTCGTATCAACGAAAGGGACAAAAAAGCAGTAGGTTCTTAGTGTTGCATGTTGCTGGTAAATATATTAAAGAATCGTATATTCTTGATGTAATTTCTAAGCCGGAGTATTTTGATGAAAGTCAGAGAGAAGCAAAACCGATCATAGGCGAACAAGATCAAAGGAGTTTAAAATTTCAGGAGAGAAACTATATTATGATTTAGGACTATCCTTTAAAGTGCAGTTTTACTATCAGGATGGTGTCTTAATTCAAAAAGGGCAAGTTCTTTCTAGTAAAAATAACAAATCAGGGGGAACAGCCATTGAGGGTACTGCTAACAATGACACACAAGTAAGTGTATGTATAGATTGGTATTTAGAAACTACTTACTACTATAGTGACGGGAGTATAAGAACAACAAGCGAGTATCTATATACATCCTGTGGCCCTGATTTTGAAAGTTGCATGGCGGTGCCTAATCCTGGAAAGGGAGTAAAGCAATGCCTGGAGATTAGTGTTCAGTGAGGAGGAGGTGGAGGGGATACACCAGTAGTTAAGGTTTTAGTAGATGAATCCATCCGTAAAGATCCTAAAGCAAACTGTATTTATGAGAAACTTGAGAAAAATCTATATTTCAAAGGTTTAATAGATAAGTTTCAGAATAGCTCACTGTATCATGTAAATATTATACTTGGAGATGCTAAAGGACCTACTGGTACAACAACTTGGAGCGGTAATACTACAACGATAATAATTGATAAAGGCCATTTGGATTGGCAGCACGCAATATGGGGAGCCACTACCTTTTTTCATGAAGCTTTTCATGCCAATCTGCAGCAACATGCAATTGCTACTTTCGAAATTTCAAAATGGCCTAAATCAATTAATAATATGACTCTTAATGAGTTGGCAAGTTATGTGGATGCGACAGCTGCATCAGATCTACAGTGGCAAATGGCTAATCATGAATTAATGGCCAGAAATACCGAAGAAATGGCACAGGTGCTCCATCTGTTTGTGAAAGACAATTACCCTCAGACATACGCGCAAGTTGGGAGTGGCTTGGATGGTTATAGGGCACTAGCCTTAATGGGACTTAAAGACACCCAGTATTGGCAAACTGAAGTTGCGGCAAAGAATAAGGCGGCTGACTTTGAGGCAGCATGGCAGAAATTTATAACATCTGAGTTGCATGATTGCTTACAATAGTTTCATCTAACTTTATGAGATGTATAATGTTAATTGTAGCGTTATTTCTTTCTTTATTCTCTTGTTCTCCTTTGAGATCAAACATAAGTGAAATGGCGAAAAGAAATGCAGATGAGGTAGTATATCACAGAAATAGCTTTTATGATTATATCTGGAAAGTGTATGATGACACAGTAAAAGTAAAGAAACCCCGCATTATTGGCTTAAATGGTGTTTATTCCCTGGAGTACAAGTTAAACGCTAAAGAATTGCAAATAATAAAGCACAAACGTGGCTCTGAGTTTAGAGAGCCAGTTGAGCAGGGAGAATTACTTTTTCAGCAAGCACTTACCACAGAGCAACGGAAGAAGTTTGAGCGCGTGATGAGGCAGGTAAATATGGAGAAGATCAGAGATGCTTCATCTTTTACTCCAACCAGCGTTGTAGATGATGGGTTCAGGCTTCAGGTAGAACTAACGAAGGACGGGCGGCAGGAGAAGTTTGGATGGGATAATAGATATGTGGAGGATTTAGTAAAGCTGCTTAGCATTGTAAATACGCTTTCGCCAGATAAGTATAAATTCTATAGCGACGAAGAAAGTTTTATACAGTCTCTAAAGGATTCTGCAAATTGAATTTTCTGCAAAAGATAAATATACTATTACTGTGTTTAAGTATTCTCCTCTGCTATCACAATATGGCAGCAACCGGAGTCATCCAAACAGTTCCACAACCCTATATGCCAAATGGCGGATTGACTAAAAATACATTTATTAACTTTGCAAATAACTTCATGAGTAGCTTGATCCCTGTTTCATCCGTAAGAAGTGAATTTAGAAGTAATGCACCATATTCTTCGGCGACTTATTCAGAAAACTGTCAGTAAATGAAATTTGGTTTAAATACAATTGACAACTATTGCATCTTCTTTGAAGATGTGACGATAAACAAGCTCGAAGAGACTAAAACAGAGGCTTTTTATAAGCTTGTCAGCGAGAAGGAAAAGTACAGAGAAAACTGGAATCAGCTGGTGCTTGAGTTGAAGTCTTGTGGGAGCTTTGGAAAAGTTAGAGATGTAGAATTTGCAACATAGCCTCAATCATTTAGAGCAGTATTACCCTTTTATGAAGCGAATAACGAGGGTATAATGCTTTGTGTAAGTATGATGGAAAGGTTAATTGGGGTATATTTCTCTGATCTTTGGAAGGAATCAATAGTTCCTATAAACCGCTGCAATTCTCCCTATAGTGTTAGCTATTACCCTTTTTCAAAACAACAAGAAGATGCATCTTGGTTATTATTGGAAATAACGCAGAAGTCTTTTCCTAATTTTCAAAAGTTTGATAATACTTTTGCAAGTATACCAGTTAGAAATGTGAAGATAGGTGCAGATTCTTACGAAGAGATTGATCTGTTTCAGGCAATATTCTCTACGAATGTACATAATATGATTTGAAATACAGAAACTCAAAAGATGTGGAAATATGCAAAACTGTAATCTTAAGTAAGTATATCTACTATAGTGGGCATAATTATATTTTCTCAAGCTCTGCTATTCGCAATGCATATTATAAACTTTGTAAAAAGGGAGGCTAAGTATGATTTAGAAAATATTATAGAAACTATTCTAATGTATTACCCCAGCACCGAGGAATATACATTTGAAAAGTATCCATATAATTCTTTTTTACAAGAACTCTCAACTATATGCAACAAAGCTGAAACAGAGAACACTAGATGGCTTGATTCTTTAGGGGGCTATAAAGGAAAATTATGGCTCAAATGCAGTTATAGACAATACTTTTTTATACATAAAGGACCATCTTATCGGTGAACATGGGTTAAAGAGTATAAAAACAGAAGGCCGCTACTTCTACAGTAGCGACCTTTTTGCTAAAGTATAAATAGCAGCAATTAACTTACTTCTCGGCCAGCAGCTGCTCCATCGTTTTGTTAAAATCAGCAACCCAGTCTTCGTAATACTTGCCAGTACCGGGGCCTGAGAAGCCGGTGTGGATCTTGCGTACTTTGCCATCGCGGCCAATAAAAATAGTAGTCGGGAAGGAGAGTACATGGTTCAGAGCCGGAAGGGCTTTAGCGGCCGCGTCTTTATCGGATACGCCAGCCACCAGCAGATCATAATCAATGCCGAAGCGCTCCTGCATTTTCCTGATCCGGGGGGCGGCTTTGTTAAACTCCGGGCTACGCTCAAAACCAAGGCCGATAATTTCCAGGCCACGGTCTTTGTTCTTGTCGTAGTAGGGCGCCAGGAATTTCGTTTCGTCCATGCAGTTGGGGCACCAGGAACCCATGAGCTGCACAATAACCACTTTGTTCTTATACTTGGGGTCAGCTAAAGAAACTTGCTTGCCCGCCAGGTTGGGGAAGGTGAAGGAGAGCGTTTCGTAGCCGGGTTTTAGAAAGGTGAGCGAATCCGCGTTGGCCAGTTGGGCCTTTTCGTTGCGATGGGCCACCCAGCTTTCGTATCCGTCCATGCCGGAGTAAAAGTCGCCGGCCAGGGTGCTGTCGCCGTTCGGCTTGGCCGTGAAGAGGTAAGCATGATTGCCATCGAAGGCAGACAGCTTCAGGGTTTCGTTTTCCACCTGGCCCTCCAGGTATCGGTAGTCGCCGGTTTCGGTCAGAAAAGTGCCGGTTAAATAGCTGCCTTGTTGTTTAAATACGCCAACTGCCGGGTAGCTCCCGCCCTCCTGATCTGTGAAAATCACCTCCCATTTACCATCGAAGTTAAAAGCTGCCTGCTCTTTTTTAGCTGCCTCCGGTAATTTAGTGAACCGGCTTACATTTCCGCGTTCTGCCGTAAAGGGTACTTGGTACAGCGTCTGCTTGTCGTTTTTTACAAAGCGTCCGGCCATCCTGTCGCCTTCAACTTTGGCAATCAGGTCAGCGTCAAAAACATGAAGCCTTATCTTTAAGGAGTCACCTTCCTGCTTTATGTCATCTACCAGAATGCGCTCCTCGCCGTTTACCAGGTACAGCACGGTTTTCCCGTTCTTCTCCTCCGCCTCCATAACAAAAGGAATCTCTTTGCCCTGTGCATGCTGCAGCGCAACGCGCCAGGTGCCCGGCGCTAAGGTGCTGTTAGTGGCTGTTTTAGAGGTGCAGGCCGAAACCAGGAGGGTTAAAACCATAGCCAAAAACAAAATAGGTCTGGCAGGGGTATTAAATAGATAGCTGTTCATAAGGCAAATTTAACACATTGCACAGGCAAAAGCTACTTCTGGCGGCAGGATGTTGTCTGTATGCGGCCTGCTGTATATTCATGCGAATGAATGTTGCTCTAAACACCTTATATTTTGTACCTTTGTGAACTTTAAAAAGAAGAGTTTAAAACACTAACAATAGCAAAACTATGGCATTTGATTTAGAAATGATCAAGGCGGTTTATGCCGGCATGGAAGAGCGCGTTACTGCTGCCCGCAATAAAGTCGGCAGACCGCTTACTCTGACAGAAAAGATCCTGTATGCACACCTTTACGAGGGAGCAGCCACAGGAGCACACGAGCGCGGACAATCTTATGTTGATTTCGCGCCGGACAGAGTAGCCATGCAGGACGCGACAGCGCAAATGGCCTTGCTTCAGTTCATGCAGGCAGGCAAGCCACAAGCTGCTGTGCCATCTACTGTGCATTGCGATCACCTGATTCAGGCACGCGTTGGTGCTGACCAGGATTTGCAGGACGCTTACGATGAAAACAAGGAAGTATACGATTTCCTGGCTTCGGTATCGAACAAATATGGCATCGGTTTCTGGAAGCCGGGTGCAGGTATCATTCACCAGGTAGTGCTTGAGAACTATGCTTTCCCGGGAGGAATGATGATCGGTACAGACTCACATACACCGAATGCCGGTGGTTTGGGTATGGTAGCGATTGGTGTGGGTGGCGCTGATGCCGTCGACGTGATGGCCGGCATGCCCTGGGAGCTTAAATTCCCGAAAGTGATCGGTGTAAAGCTAACCGGACGACTGAGCGGCTGGACATCTGCAAAAGATGTGATCCTGAAAGTGGCCGGTATCCTGACAGTAAAAGGCGGAACGGGAGCCATTGTGGAATACTTCGGCGAGGGCGCCGAGTCCATGTCGTGTACCGGTAAAGGTACTATCTGTAACATGGGCGCTGAAATTGGTGCCACAACTTCTGTGTTCGCCTACGATAACAGCATGCGTGCGTACCTGAACGCTACAGACAGAGAAGAGATCGTGCAGCTGGCTGATGAGGTGGCGCACTTGCTGCGTGCCGATGATGAGGTGCTGGCCGACCCGGCTACTTATTACGATCAACTGATTGAGATCGACCTTTCTACCCTGGAGCCACACGTAAACGGCCCGTTCACCCCAGATGCCGCCTGGCCAATCTCACAGTTTGCCGCTGTTGTAAAAGAGCACAACTGGCCAGCTAAACTTGAAGTAGGTTTGATCGGCTCCTGCACCAACTCCTCTTACGAGGATATCACCCGCGCCGCTTCCATAGCCAGGCAGGCAGTGGACAAGAATTTGGTGGCCAAAGCCGAGTTCACCATCACCCCTGGTTCTGAAATGGTGCGTTTCACCACAGCCCGCGATGGCCTGCTGGATACTTTTGCCGAGATGGGCGGTGTAGTGCTGGCAAACGCCTGCGGACCGTGCATCGGCCAGTGGGCGCGCCATACCGACGACCCGACGCGCAGAAACTCCATCATTACCTCTTTTAACCGTAACTTTGCCAAGCGTAACGACGGAAACCCGAATACCCACGCGTTTGTAGCCTCACCAGAGATTGTAACGGCTTTTGCCATTGCCGGCGACCTGACGTTTAACCCACTCACAGATACGCTTACAACTACCGATGGCCAGCAGGTAAAACTGGATGAGCCACAAGGAATTGAGCTGCCTGTAAAAGGATTTGCCGTGGAAGATGCCGGTTATATAGCACCTGCCGAGGATGGAAGCAATGTTGATGTGGTAGTGGATCCTAAGTCTGATCGTTTGCAGCTGCTAGAGGGCTTTAAGCCTTGGGAAGGAACAGATCTGAAAGGACTGAAGCTTTTAATTAAGGCGCAGGGCAAGTGTACAACTGACCATATTTCCATGGCCGGACCGTGGCTGAAATACCGTGGCCACCTCGATAACATCTCGAACAACATGTTGATCGGTGCCATTAATGCCTTTAACGGAGAGCCAAACAAGGTATACAACGACATGACCCGCGGATATGACACCGTGCCGGCGACTGCCCGTAATTACAAAGGGGCCGGAATCGGTACAGTGGTTGTCGGCGACGAGAACTACGGAGAAGGGTCTTCGCGTGAGCATGCTGCCATGGAGCCGCGCCACTTGGGGGTTCGCGCCGTTATTGTGAAGTCGTTTGCGCGTATCCACGAGACCAACCTGAAGAAGCAGGGAATGTTAGGCCTTACCTTCGCCAACAAAGCGGATTACGACCTGATTGAGGAAACTGATACCTTTGATATTCTGGGCCTTGAGGATTTTACACCGGGCAAACCGTTAAAAGTGGTGGTACACCACAAAGATGGCAGCCAGGATAGCTTTATGGTGAACCATACTTACAACGAAGGTCAGATCGCCTGGTTTAAAGCCGGTTCTGCCCTCAACCTGATCCGTTTATTACAGAAGCAGGCGGCCAACGCTTAAGCTTTCCATTATAAACCAGTTCTAAAGGCCTCTCCTAACCGGGAGGCCTTTTTGCATTACAGGCGTATACCGATCTTAAATAAGTTGTAATAACTGGTGTATTATAACCGAGTCAGTACAGGAGATCAGGGCAACGGCCGTGTTCTAAAATAGACAGCCGCAATAGCTCAAAAAACTCCCTCTCCTTTTAAGGAGAGGGCTGGGGTGAGGATAAACACAGGAGCTAGGATACATCGCCAGACAAAGAAGCGATCAACTTAAAGTAGGTCAGAGTTAAACGGCAAACCCGAAGCATTTAATTGATCCCGGGAGCCTGCTACTCTTTCGAGATCACTATTCTTTTGACAACTTGAATGTTCTCGTACGTGACCCGGGCCAGGTACAACCCGGCAGGCAAGCCCGACAGGTCAGTGGAGGCGCCGTTCTGATCTGAAACCACCTGTGGCAAAATGGTTCTGCCCAGCATGTCCGAAAGCTCAATTTGAGGGAGGTTACTAAAGGGAGCCGCTACCTCACTGTTGTACCGGATATAAAGTTTGCCAGTGGTTGGGTTCGGGTATAGCTGCAGCAAACTGCTTTTTAATTCCAGCACCTGTGGTGGTAATGCGGCTTTTACCACAACTGTTTTTATAACAGAGGTTTCGGTGCAGTCAAACCGGTCTGAAACAGTAAGCTTTACCTGGTACGTGCCCGGTTGCGTAAACGTATAGGTATGGTTCTGATCGGTGAAAGGTGCCACATTCCCAAAATCCCATCGCCAGTTTTTAGCATTCGTACTTTTATTAATAAACAGAACCGGTGTGTTCACGAATATTTCTGCCGGCTCATGGCCAAAGTCAGCCTCGGGAGTTAAGGGAACGGTAAAGATGCCGGGCACCAGGTTACTTTCAAAGAGTGAATCCACGCTGGCCGCATAAACGGTTTGTTTTTCAGTGATGTTTTCCAGAACGTAGCGAGAGCTTTGCGCCACGAATACTTTCTTCTGGTCTTGCTCCAGGTAGAAATTAAAGTTTTTGCCCCCCGTTGGGGTCCAGGTAACAGTTGTTCCCGCGCATACCGTATCGCTCAGGGCGATTGGGGCCGGACTGGTTCTGAAGCTTTTATACTTTTCAAAAGCCATGGCCGCATTTACTTTGAGGTCAGGCAGGTTGTCAGCAACAAGTATGGCAAAGGCCACCACATGGGTGGCTCCCGGTGCCACCCCGGAAGTATGAGCGCCCACCACATGCGACACATTGTTGCCAGCTTTAATGCCTGCTGTTGTACGGGCAATACCGTTACCCAGGGTCTTAAATTTTTCTGCCGTGGTAAAGTCATCCTCAATTACCAGGTCATCATCTACAGCCCCCTGGTTATCGATGGCATAGTATACCGGGTCGTCCTGGGTGAGTAGCCGGATGCCCGCATAGGGCATCGGTCGGGACACATTGTACACATAGCCCAGCTTATTCGCATCATCCCAGTTGGCGGCGTTCAGATAGTATTCCCCTATGTCCCAATCGGCAAACAAACCGGTGTAAATATTTTCAAAGCTCTCGCTTGTGGTGTTGGTGATATGGTACTCCAGAATCACGAAATTCCGGCTCTGCTCATCCTCCCAGGCATAGGATACCTGCTTTACCTGCACACCCACGCTGGCTTCGCCGGGGGTTTGATGATTGTCGTGCATCACGGAGCGCACCTCCTGGGCAGCCAAGGGGGTGTTAAGCTGTTTTTTGGCGATGCTTACGGGCACGAAGTCTTCGTCATTCTCCCACATTTTAGACCGTAGGTTATCCGATACCTGTGTTTCAGATGTGGCGATCATGAGGCCTCCTTCAAAAAGCAGGGGGCTGCCGCTTTTATACTTCACGCCTTCTCCCTGGTCGAAATTGAAGCCGTTGTAACCGATGTTTCCCTTGCTATTAACGGTAAGCTCCAGGTTGTTGGCATCCAGGGCAATGTAATCCGGGTTAACCTTAATCATAAAGTACTGGAAGTCTTCGTAGGTTCCGTCTTTGTAACCCAACCGAAAAGCAACCGTCGTATTGGCCGGCGCGTTGTCGGCTACTTTAAAGCGAAAGACACTGCCGGTATTATCCACACTGGCCATAGAGGCCAGGCCTCCTGCCAGAAGTTTGTTTTGCAGAATGGTAACGTAGGGGGAAGTACTGGTGAGGGTGATCTCAAGATTATCAGTTGGGTTTAGGAAATTAGTGAAGGCGGCAAAAACTGTGGCATTGCTACCGGCGGGCGGCAGGTATTTTTCGGTAAGCCGGAAGATAGTGCAACGCACCGATTTGAGTTGCTCCTGTTTTAACGCTTTTTTGAGGTTCACACGCCCGCTGCCCAGCATCTCTGGGTATGCCTGGTTGCCGGCAAGGCTATAAATATTATCGGTGGTTACCCGCAGGCGCTCCATTACCTGCCGGGCGTTTAGCTGCGGAAACCTGGACTTGACCAGGGCGGCGCATCCGGCCACAATAGGCGAGGCAAAGGAAGAGCCGTTGGCCTGCCCATACCCCGTATTGCTGGAGTTAGAAGCTGTATACACCCCCCTGCCCGGTGCCATAAGGTCGATTTTATAACTGTGTGAGTAACTGGAAAACTTGATGTCCTGGGCATCGGTGCCACCAACCGAGAGCACATTCTGGTAAGAGGCCGGATATATATCTACATAACCAGGGGTATTGCCACCCGCCGCCACAATGACGACATCCTTTTCCAAAACGGCATAATTGATGATATCCTGCTCATACTCCGAGAACCCTTCGCCACCCCAGGAGATGTTAATGATGCTACAGCCGTTGTTAGCTGCGTACACAATGGCCTCATATCCGCCAAAACCTCCGGTAGGCGTGGAGGCAAATACCTTTAGGGGCATAAACTTGGTGTTATAGCCCACGCCGGCCATGCCTACCCCGTTGTTGGACGCAGCCGCCGCCACGCCCGCCACACTGGTGCCGTGCCCTTTGTAGTAAGAATCGTCGATCACGTTGTTGTCCTGCTCTGCAAAATCCCAACCTTCGAAGTCATCCACGTAGCCGTTGCCATCGTTGTCGATGCCATCCACGGGGTCCTTGTAATTGCGCTTCACCTTTTTGACCAGGTCCTGGTGCGAGAGCCGGAAGCCTGTGTCCAGAACGCCGATCACCACGTTGGTGTCGCCTTTCTCCATGTTCCAACCCTGGTAGGCATTAATGAGCTTGAGGTAATACTGTGTGTTTTTGGTAGAGTCGGAGGCGGGGTCGTTGGGCTGCAGCAACGGCACCCGCTCATACAGCGGCTCTACATACGCTACCTGCCCCGAAGCCAGCAGCACGTTGCGCACTTTCTCAAAGTTAAGATGGTGCGCGTAAGTCAATTCGTAGATCCGGCTCAGTTCAGGCGCTGCGGCGGTGCGCGCGTTGGCCGGGGTGTTCAGGTTCGGGAATTTTTTTTTCACCCCGGAAGCACCTACCCTTTGAAGTGCCAGTTGGAGCGGCGCATCGGAAGTGCGCATGGCAGTGCCGGAGGAAGCCTTGAGTTTGTAAACAACGGTGTAGGGTTTTGTTGCCGTGCCGATGCCATTCGCTTGCTGCGCCAGCAGGAGGGGGGCCTGTAAAAGGAGTGCTACAAAACAGTAAATGAACCGCCTCAGCATCGATTTTTTTGTAAGCATGTTAGCAAGGGCTCGAGGTGTTTTTTGTTAAACCAAAAACGGGGGCGCATTCCGGAAATCTATTCTCAAAGATAAAATGAAAATCGACAGTACCTCCCTAAAATTTAGAATTTTTACGTAACTTTCCAGAACAAAGTCGAAAAATATAGGAAAATAATTATATAAAACTGGAACTATGAAGTTAGACTTGCTAAATAAGCACCAAGACGCTCTCCATACCGCCATCAAGGCCTTGCACGAAAGAACTTTTTTTGCGCATTACCCGGAAAACCCATCCCCTGAAACATATGGTGAAAACGCTGACAAAGAAGGGCGTGAGAAATATAAGTCGCACCTGAACGGCAAGTTCGAAGACCTGCTTCAAACCGATCCGGAACAATGGGTGGGGCAGGAGGAATCGCCGTACGAGCAGCAGGCGCTTCACATTCAATATCCTTTTTTCTCGCCGGATACGCTGGTGAACAGGGCAGAGGAGGCCTTTCATGAGTGGCGCAAGGTAAAGCCATCAGACCGCGCCGCCATATTAGTAGAAACGCTGGAGCGGATGAAGCAGCGTTTCTTTGAGATCGCGTACGCCACCATGCACACCACCGGGCAAGCCTACATGATGTCGTTTCAGGCATCGGGGCCGCATGCCGCTGACAGGGCCCTGGAGGCCATTGCGGCAGGCCTGGAGGAACAGACCCGCTTTCCGGAAACCACGGAGTGGGAGAAGCCTATGGGCAAGTATAACCTGAAGCTGCACAAGACCTGGAAAGCCGTTCCCAAAGGCGTTGCCCTCGTGATCGGGTGCTCTACGTTCCCTACCTGGAACACGGTGCCGGGCATGTATGCCAGCATGGTTACAGGTAACCCGGTTATTATCAAGCCACACCCGAAAGCAGTGCTGCCTATTGCCATTGTAGTGGCAGAAGTGCAAAAAGTGCTGGCTGAAAACGGCCTGAACCCGAACATTTGCCAGCTGGCCGTAGATGCGGACGATCACCTGATCACGAAGGACCTGGCCGAGAACCCAAAAGTGAAGCTGATCGACTACACCGGAGGCACCGAGTTTGGCAACTATGTGGAGAACCTGAAAGGAAAGACCGTGTTCACGGAAAAGACCGGCGTTAACTCCATTATTCTTGACTCGGTAGACGACCTGGACAAAGTAGCGCAGAACCTGGCCTTTTCGGTTAGTTTATACTCTGGCCAGATGTGCACAGCCCCACAAAACTTTTTCGTGCCAGAGCAGGGCATTATGGCTGGTGGGGAGCAGGTGCCTTTCGATGCAGTGGTAAAGAAAATAACCGATGCTGTTACCGGCCTGGTGAACAACCCCAAAGCAGGCCCCCATATTCTGGGCGCCATTCAGAACCCGACCACGTCGGAGCGCGTGAAAAACGCCGGCTCAGTAAAAGGCAAAGAGGTGCTGGGCACCAGCAGCCTCGAAAACCCGATGTTTGCCAATGCCCGTACCTGCACACCTGTTATTTACGAGGTAGATGCCACAGAGAAGGAAAGCTTTAGCCGTGAGCTGTTCGGCCCGATCGTGCTCATCATCAAAACCAAGGATACTGACCAATCCATTGCCCTGGCTAAAGAGCTGGCGATGGCGTATGGGGCCATTTCCTGCGGTGCTTATACCACCGATCAGGAAGTGAAGGAAAAGATCATGGATGAGATGAGCCTGGCTGGCACACCCGTATCGTTTAACCTGACTGGCGGCATTTTTGTGAATCAGAATGCCAGCTTTTCCGACTTTCATGTAACAGGAGGAAACCCGGCTGGCAATGCCTCCTTCACTAACCCTGAGTTTGTGATCAAGCGGTTCACCTGGGTTGGTTTCAGGGAGCCGGTGGCAGGGTAAGTTTAGCTTTAATTTAAATGAAAAAATGCCTGGTTTGCTGCAGCAAACCAGGCATTTTTTATGGTGATCAATTAACCCTCAAGATAAGTGAAAGCCTACAGGATAATGTTGTCGGCATCGTTGTGCAGGGTATGGATATTGTGGTGCAGCTCCTGCCACTTCTGCTGGTCGTTGTCGGTATCGTTCAATTTGCCGGCAATAAGCTCGCGTTTTTTCTCGAGTGCGGCAATGTGCTCGTGGTAGGTGTGGTTCGCGTCGGCGGAGGTAGCGTTAATGCGCCCCCGTAAGGTCTTTATTTTATGGTCAAGTTCTTCCAGGCTTTTCTGAACCTCCGCTTTCGTCAGGTTTTTCGGCGCGCGCATGTGCTCAGGGTTTAAGTTATAGGTATCCATCCTTTGCTGCTTTTAGGTGAAAATAGAATAGTAGGCTTTATATACGCTTTCAACTTAAAAAGGCTATAAAATAAGGTAAACAGGCGTGACGGAAGACTGGAATTAACTGGAGGTAAATGCCCCTTTTTACAGAGCGGATTATGGTTTAAGTGATCAGTTTCAGAACCAAAAAACTATAGGGTAAAACGACGCGAAATATAGTAGTTTTTCTCACGGGTGCCTTCTGGATACACGTTAAAAATAATTTGAATATAACCCAGGAATAGCGATATTTACATCTTGAAAGCAGCGGTGTGTTTTTCCTTTCAGGCAGAATACATTCTATACAATTTAATTTCTCAGAATAACAGATGAGTGGTTTCAATAAGGTACTGGATTTAGTGATGTTGGTCGATGATGATACTACAACTAACTACTTAAACGAACGCTTGTTGAGAGAAATGCAGGTGGCCAAGCAGATCATTGTCATGAAGGATGGGAGAGAGGCGCTGAATTACCTGCTAGCGGCAAGAACTGGCGAAAATAATTTAAAAACGCCGGACTTGCTTTTTCTGGATATTAAAATGCCGGTGATGGATGGTTTTTCCTTTTTACAGGAGTACCAGCAAGAGGGATTGAATGTTGCGGATCAGGTGGTTATTCTCATGCTTACTTCCTCGGCCAGCTTCTATGATCTGGAGCGCCTCAAGGAATTCTCGAACGTGAGGAAACATTTTTCCAAAGCGCTGACAAGGCACGATGTTAATGAAATCATGCGTTCTTATTTCGCGCAGTAATACGGTTAAACTGTATTGAAGTTTTTCGCAGTAAATTTCATTCTCCCTCTTTATCCTCTACCAATTCATCAGCGGGCCACGTAAACAAAAATTTGCTGCCCTCCCCCTGCGACTCAACCCAAACCTTGCCCCCTTTTTCGTTTACAATCTTTTTTACAATAGAGAGGCCCAGGCCGGTACTGTCAATCCTGCCATTCAGCATACCACGCTCAAACATATCAAAAATATTGGGCTGATGCGCTGCCAAAATTCCTGGTCCGTTATCTTCCACAGAGAACAAGAGCCATTCAGGATGGTGGTTGTAGTTTATCTTGATCCATCCATTTTCCGGCGCATGGTGGTATTTAATGGCGTTGCTTATCAGGTTGCTTAACACCTGTTGCATAAAAATTTCCTGGGTGTATAGACGTGGTAAACCAGCCTGAACCGTTATTTTGAAGGAAGCAGGTACCTGCAGCGAAGCGATAACCTGTTCTACAAGCGTGGGCAAAGCCAAAACGTGTCGATGTATATCCTGATGACCTGCCAGTGAATACGCCAGCACGCTAGACACCAGTTTATCCATTTTGGAGGTTTGCTCATAAACCATACGCAGTAGCAGGTCCGCTTCCTCCAGGTTTTCTTCTTGCAGGCAGGATTCCAGTGCTGCGGTCAGGCCGTTGATATTTTGTAGGGGAGCACGCAGATCATGCGAAACGGTGTGGGCAAAAGCATCCAGGCTATCGTTCGTTTTCTGCAGTTGCTCGTTTTTCTTATTCCGCTCCACCAGCAGGTCCTGTACTTCGGCATTTGTGTGTTGAAGCTGCGTGTTCAGCCTTCTGATTTCCGCTAGCTGATGCTCTGTTTCCAGATTACTGACATGCAGGCGCTCTGTTAGTTCAAGGAGCCGGGTATTTTGTTTTTTTAGTTCATCGTAAGGCGAGATACTTCCTTCCTGCTCAAATTCCTGTGCCCACTGTTTTATCAGGGGAGCAGTAATCACATTTGTTCGTACCTGAATTTTGCGGCGAAGGGTTACCTTGGTGCCTTTCCCGGCCTCCGATTCTATTTGGAACTTATCCACTAGTTTCTGGGAGTTCAGAATGCCTGTTCCGCGCTGGCTCCCGGTCTGGTGTGTTTGCTGTATGATTTGCTCAAGGTTGCCTATGCCACGGCCCCGATCGCTGATCAGGGCTTCGAGGTAGTTTACGCCATCTTCTACCACAAAATTAAACTGAATGACTCCCGTGCCAACATACTCCACCACATTTCTGCAAATTTCTGATACGGCGGTGGCAAACTTCGTCTGGCTCGCCAGGGCTAAGCCCAGTTTCTCAGAAAGCTGTATAGCCCGGCGGTAAGCCAGTACAATGTCCAGTTCGTTGTTAATGCTGATCCTGAGTATGTTTTGAAGCACGATTAATTTAGTTTTTCCTTACAAACCACAACTAATACGTCGTCGGACTTTCGGGTGTGGTTCATATACAGTACGGCAGCAATGGTAGTGGGGTGCTGCCGTAGCAGGCCGGGGTATTTAGTTATGTCCCACCTGGATTTTAATCCGTCGGAATGAAGTATGATGGTGCTGTTTGGCCGCCACTCCAGTTGTTGGTTCATCAGTGTCGTTGGAATGTTGTGGCCAAGTGTTCCGTTATAACTGATTATATTTTTACTGGGTGTACCTGAGCTGATTGCATCAGCAGCATACAGTTTACCAGCAATGTTGCCGATGCCGCAATACTCAACTACGCCATTACGAAAGCTTGCTGTAACACCAACAGTGCCGCGGGTACGCTTAATAGAATCATGTATAGCACGTAACCTATTGGCTGGGTCTGCCCTATGTCCGTCCCTGAAGGCAGCTATTGCCTCATCCGATGCTGTGTTGGCATGCTCTCCGTGCCCCAGCCCATCTAATACGATGATATCAATTTTATTTTCTTCCTGCATGATATCAAAACCATCACCACACACGGTTTCATTGGCTAATGGCACCATAATATAGCCAACTTCAAATCGGGTGCGCGTAACATGTGTAATAGGTAGGGGAGCGGCATTAGTGCTTTTCGTTATCTGAACCACTATTGCCGTTCCTACATCTGGCAAGGTGTACATATCAAATAAACTGGAGAGCCTTTTAATGGCACCCAAGCCCTCGCCAGACGAGCCGAAAGTAGAGACTCCATCTTCCTGCATGCGCAAGGGCTCTCTCATGCCGGGGCCCTTATCGAGGCACACTATTTCAATAGCGTTTATGGGATTACCCATAGGCCTGACGAGTAATTCTCCTCCATCAGGCGAAAACTTAATTAAATTGGAAAGTAACTCTGAAACGACAATGTCAATTTTGGCCATCTCGTTTTCAGAAAAACGCCAGGTTGAGGCAAGCTTCGTAATGCTGCGTTTTGTCTTATTTACAAAGCTTCTCTCCGAAATCCTGAACCGATGATGATGACTTTTAGCGTCCATGTTTCCAGTGCGTAATCGTGATGGTCGTGCCGGAACCAAGGGTGCTTTGGATATCAAATTCGTTCACAAGCCGTTTTGCACCGGGTAGGCCTAAGCCCATGCTTCTGCCGGTAGAGAAACCATCCTGCATCGCTTGTTTAATGTCGGCAATGCCAGGGCCCTCGTCTATAAAAGTAAGCCTGACGCCTGTCTGCGCATTTTTACTGATAATCTCCAGCACAATCTTCCCTCCCCTGGCATATTTAAGCATGTTGCGCACCAGTTCGCTGGCAGCCGTTATAAGCTTGGTCTGGTTTACCAGGCTCATCCCTATTTTTACGGCATATTCTTTAACTCTATTTCTAAAAGGAACCACATCTTGCTCATGCACGATTTTCATCGTGTCTTTAGTCATTACGATCATCAGGCGTCTCCTCTTCCTCTTCGTCTTCAGTTGAGTTGCTGTGCAGCCCCACCAGGTCCTGCAGTAGCTCCATGCCCTTTTCCACATCCAGTGCAGTATGTACGCCTGTTAACGTAAGCCCAAGCTCTACCAAAGTTATGGCTACAGCGGGCTGCATGCCCACTACAACCGTTTCGGCATCCATAATGCGTGACATGGAGGCAATATTACCCAAAATCCGACCCATAAAAGAGTCTACAATATTTACAGCTGAAATATCAATAAGCACACCTCTAGCTTCGGTTTTGCTTACCATCTCTATCAGGTCATTTTCAAGGTTGAGCGCTAATCTGTCATACAAGTCAACTTGTATGGTTACCAGCAGATAAGGCCCCATTTTTAAAACAGGTATTCTATCCATTTATCGCTAACGTGTCAGGCCGAAACCTATGTTTTTATTGATCTTTCTTACCTCAATGTTGCGCAGCTTAAAGGCAAGTTGCAAAGCGCTGGCCATAGAAGACTTCGTTTTAACATTAGACAGGTCTATACCCAGGTGCACGATGGTTTGGGCAATTTCGGAGCGGATACCGCTGATGATACACTCAGCACCCATTAACCGCGTGGCGCTTACTGTTTTGATCAGGTGCTGCGCCACCAGCGAATCGACGGCCGGTACACCGGATATATCCAGAATGGCAATGGTACTGCCTGTGTTCACGATCTCCTGCAGCAGGTTCTCCATTACAGTTTGTGTACGGGCGCTATCGAGGGTGCCAATAATCGGGAGGGCAAGTATGCCCTCCCAAACGCGGATCACAGGGGTAGAGATCTCGTTGATCTCATCTGTCTGGCGAAGTATAACTTCCTCGCGGCCCTTGATGTAGGTCTCAAACGTGATGATGCTGAGCTGATCAAGCAGGTTGTTGACACTGGCAATTTCCTTGTACAGGACGTCCGGCTTGGCTGCGTAAGCTTCCTCCAGCACCGATACAATCGCCTTTTTTAAACTTAGCACAAAAGTGCCCGTCTCGCGCGGACTAAACCCTTGTCGGGCGCGCGTAATGGATACATCACTTAGTATTTCTGTAACCTGGTCATATTCAGCAGTATAAATGTTATTCACGTTGCCTGACTTTACAGCCTTT
This sequence comes from Pontibacter sp. GD13, assembly GCF_058216355.1. NCBI lineage: Bacteria > Pseudomonadati > Bacteroidota > Cytophagia > Cytophagales > Hymenobacteraceae > Pontibacter > Pontibacter sp. GD13. Next base: position 89,109 of record NZ_JBYZMQ010000007.1, on the reverse strand, counting down.
GCCAGCGCACTTAAAAGCTCATCCGACTGCTTCATCAACTCATCGTTGTTCATGAGGTCATCACGCAACGTGCTGTCCTGTAGCTGGTTTTGCAACCAAATTTCTAATATTTTCTTTTTTTGCTTTTGCAAAATCTCAGCAACAATATTCATAGACAGGAAGGTGAACTGGTTAAAATTTCAGAAGACGTGTTTCAGTCTGTGCCCTAATGGGCACATTATGTAAATATATAAAATATATTGGAGGAAACGGTTATAATTTACTGGAAATGCTGTGACTTATACGGATGTCTAAAGGAAAACACTTACAACTAGTATGGCCGGCTGTAGTATACCTATATACAGTAGAGGTAAAAATAATGAACCATGAAACGAATGCCGGGATATTTGAACGGTTGATGCAGCAAACGGGTAAAGTTGTTTTTGCCTTTGATACGAAGACTAACAAACTAAGTTTTTTAAATGATGGGTTCGAGCAAATGTTCAAAAGGGATCAGGATACAGTAACCGACTGCCCTGCTACCTTACTCAACGCCATCCACCCCGAAGACAGGATCCACGTATCGCAAGAGTTTAATAAACTGCTGCACGGCAGCAAGCAGAAGGATATTGAGTTCCGGATTGTGTGGCCCGATAAATCTACAAGATGCCTCCTTTTGCAGGTTCAGCGCATGCCGGATGAGGGATGTTGCAGTTGTTTGTGTGGCGTGATGGAGGATATTTCGTTAGAGAAGGAAAATATTAGCGTCCTGCAAAAATTCGCCTCAAAAAAGAATGCTATCCTGGAGGTGCTATCGCACGACCTTTCCGGCCCCCTGGCTACCATCGCCTCGCTGTCAGATTCATTAAAGGAACGTTTAAAGGAGTATTATGATCCGGATATTGACAACATGATGAACATCATTTACCAAAGCAGCGCACGCAGCATCCGTTTGATCAAAACTTTATCGACTATGAGTTCCTTGAATCGGCAAAACCGGGCTTGTTAAAAAGCAGGGTAAACATGGTAGAAAAGATCAGGCAGGTTGTGGATGAGTACAGCCAGTCTGAAGAAATCCTGAATCGGAAAATCCTCTTTACATTCAGCGAAGAGCACATTTTTGTAAACCTGGATGATGGTAAATTTATGCAGGCGGTGACTAACCTTATTTCTAATGCCTTAAAGTTTACCCACGACGGAGGGCGCATTGAACTGAACCTGACAGAACAGGAAAAAACCGTGCTGCTAAGCGTAAAAGACAATGGCATAGGCATACCAAAAATTTATCAGGCCAATCTGTTTGATCGTTTTACAAGTGCCGGTCGGGAGGGATTGAAGGGAGAGCCCAGTATTGGGCTCGGCATGTCTATTATCAAAACCATTGTGCTCTGGCATGGAGGCAAAATCTGGTTCGATAGCGAGGAAAATGTTGGAACAGCCTTTTACATTGAACTCCCGAAGGAGTAGCAGGTGTATAGTACGCTGAATGCAAAAGTATGCGGAGGCAGTGGTTTGGAAAACTTTGGTTTAAGCTTCGAGCCAGCTTAATGCTTCTTCTTTGCTACGGAATGATTGAACCTCATAAGGCAGCAGGCCGGCCTGTGCAATATTTTTGATGTTTTGCTGCGATTCTTTTTCACGCATCAGGTCATCCGACAATATGCGCGCCACCTTGGTAAGCCGGGTTTTTGCCAGATCGGAAGCTAGCTGCATCGAAACCCTTCTGCTTTCCTCTTCTGATACATCAATCACAGACGTACGCGAATCGAGAAGCAGTTTTTTTACGTCGTAGTTGCGTATCGTATCCACCATTAGGGTAAGGGTATCCATTATTTCACCAATTAAATAACGGCTGATGTCAGGGTAGTTCACCTGCAAGACATCGGTGGCAGGGTTATAGTCTAGTTTTATAATATTATCCTCGTGGAGAATCATCATTTGGGCTTTTGCAGTGATGAAGGTACGCTTTATCTCTTACACTCAATAAGTATTTTTACTGATAATAAGTTCAAAAACTCAGCCGTTTCATCAGTCGTTAAAACGGAGTGCCTTTATAACGTTGGCTTTCAAGAATATACGGTGAAAGACGAATGAGAATCTATCAGAATAAGATAACCTATTCTATACGGATCTTTTTTATTTAGGTTTGCTGCGAGTTTTTGAACCTTGTTAGCTAAATATATTTTACTTAATGAATTTTATTCCACTTGGGTTCAATTACGAAAGTGCTTATTTTGCATGGTATAAATCCTGCTAAGTATAAAAGCTTTTAGCAAGAACCCAGTCAAGCTCTTATTCCGAATTTTTTCTGTATGTTGTTTTACAAATCCGTTTGCATTGAGATTAATTATTATCCGGAGGAAAAATTAGTGATCAGCACCTGGCTTTGCTATGCTTCCAGTGAAGAGTATAGGGACGCACTTTGCGCTTACGTGGAGATACTAAAAACGCATGAGGTAGAACGGTGGCTCGGGGATTACAGAGAAGCACGCGTTGTTCGGCTTAAAGATCAGGAATGGGCAGCCAACGAGTGGGCTAAATTTTTTATGCCACTGGCCGTTAAAGTCAAACGTATGGCCAAGGTGCAAGCCTTAGATGTGTTTAACCAGCAGAGTGCCGAGAACATGAAAAAGCAAATGGATGTAAGCCGCTTGCCTTTCCCTTACCAGGAGTTTGACAGCTACGAAGAGGCGAAGGCCTGGGTGCTTGGTTAAAGAATACTTAAGGCTTCTGGTCTGTAGGTCGATTCCCTCGCACCATTTTAAGTTGACAGGTAAAGCAGAATGGAAGGTGATCCTGGGGGAACTAAGGTAGTTTATTTAGAGCCGATGAATTCTTATAAATGCTGCTGTGTGCTGATAGTTCCCAACTATTATTAGAACAGACTACTCTGCCAAACTTGCGCTTAACTATAAGAGAGGTGTTTGTTTTTTAATTTTGCTTCCAGGTATTCTTCAGTCCATTCCAGGAGCAAGGCATAAGGCGTATCTTCAGGCTGTACACCGTAAACCTCACCTTGGGCCATGGCTTCATCTTTCAAGATTTCTAAATCCTGCTTAATCCGGTCAATGTCTTGCTTTCGCAAATACTGAAGATAGGCTGCTCTAATCTCTGAACTATCACTTTGTTGTTTAGAAGCAACCCTGTACAGACTTTTCTCCCTGTTAGCTTCCCTTTTTTTACTGAAACCGAATAGTTTAAAGAATCCCATATTACTTTTTCTTGTATAGTGGCTATGAAAAATACAAACAGAGGTTAAGTAAATATAGAAAAATAAACCATTAAAAGATACATTAATTTGTGTTTAAATTAAACCATAAAAAAAGCCTTGTAAGCTAGCTTACAAGGCTTTGTGTGCACCCGAGAGGATTCGAACCCCTAACCCTCGGAGCCGAAATCCGATATTCTATCCAGTTGAACTACGGGTGCAGAACGATTGCAAAATTAGTCAGTTTGGGCACAAAAGGAAACATTGGCCCTAAAAAATGTTGATTATTATTTATTCCCTGCGCTTTTAAGCTTACATCCGATGCCTTTCCCGATGCGGAGCCCCTGATAATCAGTAAACAGACGAAAAGCCCGGCCAGCGACACAGTTTGTCGCTGTAGCAATCCATCAGCGCTACTTATCCAGTTCAGGGGCAATTAGCCATTGGGTTGCTTCGGTTCTGTCCTGGAAAGTTTTCAACTTAAACGTAAGCGGTTGCAAGCTTTCAATATGCTTTATGTTCTTTTGCGCAGTGCTTTCAATAGTACCGTTCTTCGATTGCAGGCGTGCTACTTTCTGCGCGCGCGTTTTCATGATGCCTGCCGCCATATAAAAAGTTATCTCCCTGCTATTTTCTTCGCTCACAGCAATCAGGGTTCTTGTCGAATCGAGTAAAATTCGCTTTATGTCGTAATTCCTAACCACATCCAGCATTAAATCAATGGTATGCTTTATCTCTGGCAGGAGATAATCATGCAGGTCAGGATATTGAATGTCAACGATATCAGTGGCCGGATTATAGTCTAACCTTACTATGCTATTCTCAAAAAGAATCATCCGTAGTAACTTTTGTAAAAGGCAAATATAGCTATATTTATGTTTATAACCGGAAATTTTTGGTTGCACACAGGCCTTTGTTGTCGATACAAAATGAAACATGGCTGCTACAAACATAAAATTCGCCGCCTCAAAACATTCTTTTTATCTGGACAGTTATAGTACCAGTATCCTATAAAGAGATAAAGAAGCGCAATGGAAAAAATTTATACGGCAGAAGCGACTGCCACAGGTGGACGCCGAGGACATGTAACCTCATCTGATGGCGTACTGGACATGCCTTTGTCCTTACCGGAAGGACTGGGTGGGGAAAATGGCAAAACTAACCCGGAACAGCTGTTTGCGGCCGGGTACGCCGCATGTTTTCAGAGTGCCCTGCTTTTGGTGGCAGGCAAGCACCACGAGCGGCTGGACCCCTCCTCAACGGTAAAGGCGCATGTGGATTTGCTGAAGTCTGAAGACGGAAAGTATGGACTCGGTGTAAAGTTAACAGTTGACATGCAAGGCATGGACAAAGAGAAAGCGCGCCAGCTCGTGGAAGAAGCGCACCAGGTTTGCCCGTATTCCATTGGGGTGCAGGGCAATGTGGATGTGCAGCTGGAGGTGGTTTAAAACTTGTACCAAGCCGCCTATGCCGCTAAACGTGCATCTGCAGCTTATTGACTTTGAGATCTACCACAAGTAGTATAAAAACAGGAAAGGCTGCCATACCTGGCAGCCTTTCCTGTTTTTATACTTTCCTAAAGGTTAAGCTTCAGCTAAAACCTGCTTTACTTTCTCAGCGGCTTCTTTCAGTACTACAGCAGAGTAAACTTTCAGGCCAGACTCATCAATTATCTTCGCGCCTTCCTCTGCGTTGGTACCCTGTAAGCGAACGATGATCGGAACACGAATGTCACCGATGTTCTTGTAGGCCTCCACGACACCGTTGGCAACTCTGTCGCAACGCACGATACCACCGAATATGTTGATCAGGATAGCCTTCACGTTCGGGTCTTTCAGGATAATGCGGAAACCCGCTTCAACCGTCTGGGCATTGGCCCCACCCCCTACATCCAGAAAGTTAGCGGGCTCGCCACCCGAAAGCTTGATAATATCCATGGTAGCCATGGCTAGTCCGGCACCGTTTACCATACAGCCTACGTTACCGTCCAGTTTTACGTAGTTCAGGTTGTGCTCGCCGGCTTCAACCTCCAAAGGATCTTCTTCTGCCACATCGCGCAGGGCAGCCAGCTCCTTGTGGCGGAAAAGGGCGTTATCATCCAGGTCTACCTTGGCGTCAACAGCCAGAATCTTGTTGTCTGAGGTTTTCAACACCGGGTTGATCTCAAACATGGAAGAGTCGGTGTCCACGTAAGCCTTGTAAAGGTTGGTTACAAACTTCACCATCTCTTTAAAAGCCTCGCCCTGTAAGCCGAAAGCGAAAGCGATCTTGCGCGCCTGGAAGCCTTGCAGGCCAACAGCCGGGTCGATCCACTCCTTAATGATCTTCTCAGGAGACTTCTCAGCAACCTCCTCAATGTCCATTCCACCTTCCGTAGAGGCCATGATCACGTTTCTGCCTTGCGCGCGGTCCAGCAGGATGCTCAGGTAAAATTCTTTCGGCTCCGAGTCGCCAGGGTAGTATACATCCTGTGCAACCAGTACTTTCTGTACCAGTTTTCCTTCAGGGCCTGTCTGGTGCGTTACCAATGTCATGCCCAGAATCTGGTCAGCGATTTCCTTTACCTGCTCCAGGTTTTTGGCCAGCTTCACGCCTCCGCCTTTACCACGGCCACCCGCATGAATCTGTGCTTTGATCACATGCCAGCCGGTTCCGGTTTCCTCGGTCAGCTTCTTTGCCGCTGCCACTGCCTGCTCCGGCGTTTCAGCTACAATACCCTCCTGGATACGCACACCGTAACTCTTTAAAATCTCTTTAGCCTGATATTCGTGTATGTTCATGCTTTCAGTTTTAATGGATGCACGAAAGTACGCCTTTATCGGTTTAATTTCAAGAAAAGCATTTTTAAAATATTGCGGTTCCACAGGGGCGCTGCCCCAGGATGGCGGCTGCCTTGTAACGGGTGTGTTGTAAATTCAGTAAGCAGGGGTATGATTCAGTTTGATTCTAATGGCTTTTTTATAATGATATAATGCTGGACGTTTACACCTATTCAAAAAGAGTGGTCATCACCGCAGCTATTGTGCTGCTGGTAATGGCTGCCTTTTACTTGCTGGGCACACACGCGTATTTCTTCCTGCTGGTTTATGCAGGCATCCTGATGGCCGTGATGTTCTGCGGCATCACCGATTGGTTACAGCGTAAGTTGCACCTGCCGCGCGGGCTTTGCCTGCTAATAGCCGTGGTGCTGTTCTTCGGCACAATTACCGCTCTCATCTGGCTGATAGCACCCACTATCGGGGCGCAGTTTCAGGAGATGAAAGGTACCATTCCGAAGGTTTTTACTGACATAGAGGCCCGGTTAAGCCAATATGGCTGGGGGCAGAAAATACTGGACAAGGTGCCCGATGATATTAGCAGCGTACTGCCAAAGCAACAAACGATCCTGACACGCTTCTCGGGCATTTTTTCAACCACCCTTAGTGTGGTAACCGACGTGTTGATCGTGATTGTAACGGGCCTCTTTTTTGCGACCAATCCCAAGCTCTATACCATCGGTGTCACAAAGTTATTCCCGGTGCGGCACCGCACCCATATCCTGGACGTGCTGGATAAATGCTACGATACCTTAAAAAAATGGCTGGTGGCCATGCTGATCGATATGTCTGTAACGGGCATTATGGCCGCCATTGGTTTTAGCCTGATCGGGTTGCCCTTAGCTTTTGCGGTGGCCATGGTCGCATTTTTCGGGGAATTTATCCAGAACATCGGTCCTGCGCTGGCCGGTGCCGTTGCTGTGCTAATCGGCCTGACGCAGGGAACGCAGATGGCGCTGTATGCCTTGCTCCTGTATCTGGCCATTCAAACCCTGCAAAGCTACCTCATCACCCCACTCGTTTACCAGCAAACAGTTAGTATTCCGCCAGCGCTTTTGCTTTTTTTCCAGGTGTTGCTGGGTATCCTGCAAGGGGTGATAGGGCTTATACTGGCGGCCCCGATACTTGCTGTGCTGATGGTACTGGTACAAGAGCTGTACGTGAAGGATGTGTTGGAGAAAAAGCCGCATCACATGTCCGAAGAGGGTGCAGCGGCAGAGATACTGAACAGCAGGTGATGCCTAACTAAAACTAGTCTTGAAGGCGGGTTGCGCACAATCCTTTACCTTTTTAAATGATAAAGTAAAAATAATGAACATATACAAATTTGCTAAAAGAGTGGCTGTGGCGGGTCTGGTTTTGCTGCTTCTTGTCACGGGTTTTTACATGCTCGGCTGGCATCTGAATTTCTTTCTTCTGATTTTTTCCGCAATTCTTTTTGCGGTGCTATTCAGTGCAATGGCAAATTGGTTTGTCCAAAAGCTGCATTTGAACTATGGCTTAAGCGTGGTACTGGCTGTTATGTTATTCTTTGGGATTATTATTGGCGCTTTCTGGTTTATCGCGCCTACTGTTTCGGAACAGTTTAACCAGATGCGGAGCACAATACCACAGGCGGCCAACCAGGTGCAGGACTGGCTGAACCAGTATGGCTGGGGAAACGCACTGCTAAATAAAGTACCCGATAACATGTCGGCGTCGGGGTTGATCTCTGGCGATGGCACGTCCTTCTTATCTGGCCAGGGGTCTATGTTCTCAAAAGTTACGGGTCTGGTATCCTCCACTTTCAGTGTGCTGGTTGATCTGCTGATAGTACTGGTCACCGCTCTGTTCTTGGCCGCCACACCAAAGCTCTATACCCATGGTATTGCCAGCCTGTTCCCTGTCCGGAACCAGCAACGCGTGTTGGAGGTGCTGGATACTTTGTACCAGGTGATGAAAAAATGGTTAGTGGCGGTGCTGATCTCCATGACCATCGTTGGCGTGACCACGGCCATTGCCTTCAAGATTATTGGGATACCCATGGCCTACGCGCTTGCCGTGCTGTCTTTCTTCTGTGAGTTCGTTCCCAACATCGGCCCCTGGCTTGCGGGCATTCCGGCTGTGCTGATCGGGCTCACCATAAGCCCCCAAACCGCTTTGATAGTGGGAGGGGTTTATTTCGCTATTCAGCTTCTGGAGAGCTTCTTGATCACACCCTTAATACTTAAAAAGGCGATTGAACTGCCACCGGCCTTGTTGCTTTTCTTCCAGGTGTTGATCGGTATGCTGGCAGGTGCGCTGGGGCTGCTGCTAGCCGCTCCGCTGCTGGCGGTACTGATGGTTTTAACACGGGAGCTTTGGATAAAAGATGTTATAAAAGCAAAGCCACTGGATGCAGGCGCGCCTAAACCCGATAAGGTTGTGCCAGCAGGCGGTGGGGAAATGATAAGCAGCAAGCGTAGCTTTAAAGATACTTAAGCTGGACGTTATTTGCGGTAAGCATACAAATATGCACTATGTTTTGTAGCTTTGGCTGGTTAAATCTATTTCAAATCCATTCTTTACAATTGCCCTACTGTGCTGCAAGTATCAAACATCTATAAAAAGTACGGCTCCCTGGAAGTACTTAAAGGCATTGATCTGTCTATCATGGCGGGTGAAGTGGTATCTATTGTGGGGGCCTCGGGTGCCGGCAAAAGTACCTTGCTGCACATATTGGGCACGTTAGATACCGCCGACTCCGGCGAGGTAATGTTCGAGGGCAAGAACATTGCCCGGCTCAACACCACCGATATGGCCCGCTTCCGCAACAGGCACATCGGCTTTATCTTTCAGTTCCATAACCTGCTGCCCGAATTCACGGCGTTGGAGAACGTCGCGTTGCCCGGTTTTCTGGCTGGCCGATCCGAAAAGGAAGTGCTCGGTAAGGCGGAGCAACTACTCGATATGCTCGGCCTCTCTGGTCGGCTGCATCACAAGCCTTCTGAGCTATCGGGAGGGGAGCAGCAGCGCACCGCCGTGGCACGCGCACTGATCAACTCCCCCCAGGTGATCTTTGCCGACGAGCCCAGCGGCAACCTCGACTCGAAGAATGCACAGGAACTCCATGATATCTTCTTTCGCTTGCGCAGTGAGTTCAACCAGACCTTCGTCATCGTTACCCACAACGAGCAACTGGCCGAAATGGCAGACCGAACGCTGGTGATGAAGGATGGCATGATCGTACAGGAAGTATAGTAAGTAAGCCCGGTAATAGTATAATACAAACAAAACATTGTACACCCAATCGATCGTGCTTGTGTGGCCCGATGAGCTTATTCACTTGGTGCGGCACGTCTTGTTTGATAAAACCTAGGGTGCAATCCCGGACAATGTACAGCTTTCCTGATGATACTTTTCCTCTCCAAACGCCAGCTATCCAAGGCTCCTTTCCTAAAACTAAACCCTGCAGAAGGGCGTAAATAACCTTTACCCTTTGCACATTTTCAGAGCCGTAAACGCTAGCTTATGCTAAGTACTAAAAAAATTAAAATAAATTTATAACACACTGAAAATCAATGTTTTAAATTTATGTATAAATGTGTTTTTTTGCACTATTTGCTAGTAGGCTGTGTTAATAGTATGTATCCAAATTATGAAAACTAAACTATTATGACTCAACCAAATAAAGAAACAAAGGTGCAAAAGAAACCGAAGGTAGAAAGCTATGATATAGCCAAGTCTGACGAAACGCTCCATTTGGCTATTGACCTGGCAAAGTTTATCAAGGAGAATAAATTGTACCAGAATATTCAGGGCAAGGAGTATGTGAACGTGGAGGGCTGGCAATACGCCGGTTCCAGGTTAGGTATTCTGCCCGTTGTAGAACAGGTCATCAATATCAGTACAGATGACGAGATAAAGTACCAGGCGAAAGTAAACCTGCTTGACCTGCGCAGCCAGCAGGTGGTAGGGGCGGGCTTTGCTATTTGCAGCAACCGGGAGCAGGGTAAGAAATATTACCAGGAGTTTGCCATTGCCTCTATGGCGCAGACCAGGGCAATAGGGAAGGCTTACCGTAATATCCTGGCCTGGGTAATTCGCGCGGCCGGTTACGAGCCAACCCCTTCCGAGGAAATGGACTACGGTGGCAACGAGCAGACAGCTAAGCCAGCGGTGCCTACTGAAAAAAAGGCTACTATGAAATCGTCGGCAGCCACGCCTGAGGCTGAGGAGCAGAACGGCAGCGTGCGCTATGCTTCGGCCAAGCAGAAGGAAGAGATTATCCGGCTGTTGAACAACCCGACCATTACACGCCAGGAAAAGACCAAGATGCTGCTCAACATCAACCGCTTCGATGAGGAGCGCGCGGCCCAGGCCATCGAGAAACTGCAGAAAGTGATCGAGGACCGCGAAGGCAGTCAGTCGTCAGCAGCGGCTTAAATGAATGGACGCACAGCAAGGGCCTGAGCCCCGCTTCTTTGGAAGCGGGGCTTTTTTTTGACTGATTTCTGCCCGCTATACTTTATCTTCGCATCAAAGCATCCCTTTTGCAAGACATCCACCACATTCTGAAAGCCTACTGGGGCTACGACCATTTCCGGCCGGTGCAGGAGGATATTATCCGTTCGGTACTGGCAGGGCAGGACACGCTTGCCCTGCTGCCCACGGGAGGGGGGAAATCGGTCTGTTTCCAGGTGCCGGCGCTGGCCATGGAGGGCCTTTGCCTGGTGGTAACGCCACTGATTGCCCTCATGAAAGACCAGGTGGAGCAGCTAAAGCGGCGCGGGGTAAACGCCGTGGCGATCTACTCGGGCATGAGCCGCCGCGAGATAGACGTGGCCCTGGATAACTGTGTGTATGGTCAGGTGAAGTTCCTCTACCTGTCCCCCGAGCGCCTGCTCACCGATATATTCCGGGAGCGTTTGAAAGGGATGAAGGTGAACCTGTTGGCTGTAGATGAGGCGCACTGCATCTCGCAGTGGGGGTATGATTTCCGGCCGCCCTACTTACAGCTGGCCCAGCTGCGCGACGCGCTGCCCGCTGTGCCCGTTATCGCCCTGACCGCCACCGCCACCGAGCAGGTGCAGCTGGATATACAGGATAAACTGAAGTTCACGAAACTGAATGTGTTTCAGAAAAGCTTCGCCCGGTCAAACCTGTCGTATTCCTGCCTGGCAACCGAGGATAAGACCGGGCGACTGCTCGGGATTTTGCAGCGCATGCCGGGGCAAAGCATCGTGTATGTGCGCAGCCGCAAGCAAACCCTGGAAATGGCCCGGTTCCTGCAAAGCCGGCGCATCGCTGCCGCCGCTTACCACGCCGGCCTGAAGTTTGAGGAGCGGAGCCAGGTGCAGCAAGCCTGGATAGCGGACAAAGTGCGGGTGATGGTGGCCACCAATGCCTTCGGGATGGGGATCGACAAAGCCGACGTGCGCCTGGTGGTGCACCTCGACCTGCCCGAGAGCCTGGAGGCCTACTACCAGGAGGCAGGGCGCGCAGGCCGGGATGAGCGCTATGCCTATGCCACCCTGCTGCTGGCCCCCAACGACACGGCCGAACTGCTCCGTAAAGTGGAGGAGGCCCACCCCCCCGCGGAGTTCATCCGGAGGGTATACCAGTGCCTGGCAAACTATTACCAGCTGGCCGTAGGCAGCGGCTTTATGAGCAACTTTGATTTCGACCTGGCCGCTTTCTCCAAAAACTATAAACTGCCGGCCCTGCAGGTGCACCATGCTATCAAAAGGCTGGAGTCGGAGGGGTACATTCAGCTAAACGAAAGTTACTACGCGCCCTCGCGGTTGCTTATACTTTTAGAGAATACCGCGCTATACGACTTTCAGCTGAAACACCCCGACCACGACAAGCTGATACAGCTGATCCTGCGGGTGTACGGGGGCGAGGCACTGACCACATTTGTGAAGGTATCGGAGAAGAAAATGGCCCTGCAGCTGCGTGTGCCGGAGCAGGAGTTGCGGCGCAAGCTGGAGTACCTGCAAAAGCTACAGGTGCTGGCCTACGAGCCCCAACGCGATTCGCCACAGCTAACCTTTACCAAACCCCGGGAAGGCGCCACCACCTTGCCCCTTGACACCACCAAACTGAACCGGCTGCGTAAGCGGGCACAGGAGCAGGCCAAAGAAATGACGCACTACGTTGCATCCACCACCAGGTGCCGCACCCAGTTGCTCCTGGAATATTTTGGCGAGGTATCGGATACCCGCTGCCGGGTGTGCGATTTTTGTCTGGAAGCGCGTAAAAAGGAGAAGGCAGCGCAGGAGGGAGCGCATCTCCGGGTGAAGCTTCTGTCACTGCTACAGGCAAAGCCCTGCCTGCCCAAAGAACTGGTGGCGGAGTTTGAGCCAAAGCACGCTGAAACAGTTTCCGACCTTATCCGGGAGTTAGTGGACGTGGGGCAGCTAAGGTATACTGAAAGCGGCAAGCTGGAAGTGAATGCGTAGCACCTACTAGCGTTTTGCCTTGTAATTATGCTACCGGCAGATGCCTGTAATGACCTGACTAATAAAATACTCCCTTCTCCTGATACGGGCGAATAACAAGTGTTTGGAGACTGTGAAACAGCGGCGGCAAGCAAAAAACCCCTGCTTCCAAAGGCTGCAGGGGTTCCAGGTAAGATTATTTAGTTGTTTGGTGTATGGCTGGTAGAAGTTCCGTTTAGCCTGCCGCAGAGAAAGAGTGCGCCTTGATCACTGCGTCCGAGAACCTTTCCATCTCCTCTAGCTGCGGGCTGCACTGTAACAGAAAGAAATCTACTCCCACGGCCTCAAATTCTGCGATCCTGTCCTGCACCTGGGCCGGTGTGCCCACCAGGCCGGAGCGTAAGCCGCGGTTAGACACAGAATACTCTTCCAATGAGAGTTGCCCTTCCAACTGGGTGTTTGCCACCCACTGCTGATAGTTGTCGAAGCCAGCGGCTGAGTTCTTCACATCCGTTATCCGCGCAAGTTCCTTTTTAACTTCCCTTTCGCTGTCGCGCACTATACTGTAAGCGGCCACACCATACTTCATCGGGGGCAAGCCTTTCGCCTCTCTTCTAGCTCGCATTGTAGCGATGCGTTTGCCGATAAGCTCCGGGGAGTCGCCATGCATCACGTAGCCATCGCATTGCGAAGAGATAAGCGACTTGGCGGCCTCTGACTCGCCACCGGCATAAATAAAGGGGCGTTTCACGGGCTTGGGCTGCAGAATGTTGTCCTCTACTTTATAGTAGTTGCCTTCGTAGGTCAGGTGGTCCTTCTCCCACACGCTGGTTACCACGTCCAGCCATTCCTTTGTGCGGGCGTACCGGTCGTCGTGCTGCTCGAAGTGGATGCCATACTTTGTTGCCTCATCGCGCCACCACGAGGAAACCACGTTGAGCGAGAGCCTGCCGCCGCTGATGTTGGCAATGTTTGCGGCTTGTTTGGCCAGTATGGCCGGGTTGTGAAAGGTAGGCCGCACCGCCACCATTATTTCAAGTTGCTCAGTAACGGCAGCCAGTGCCGCCGCCGTGGACCAGGCGTCCAGTGAGGGGGCTTCTTTCCCTTTGATGTCGTTCAGGTAAAGCTCAGCGATCAGGGAGAGGCTATAGCCCCAGTCTTCACTTTTCTGCGCCAGTTTTTTCACATACTCCCAGGTAGGGGCCATGCCCTCGTCAGGCACATTGCGGAGCCAGCCTCCAAAAACGGGTAACCAATATCCAAACTGCATAATTACACCTCCTCTAGTTTAAGTTGCGCTTTCTTTTCCAGATAGTCCACTAGGCGAGCGTGCGGATTAAAGCCGATCACGTGCACGGCATCCGCCACAAAATTGGAGAGGGCGTTTACGTCGTAGTAGTAAATCTGCCCGTCACGGTCATCCACGATGTACTCAATGCCACCCACGTCGATGCCAGCCGACTGCACTATGCGCTCGATGGCTTCAATCACTGCCTGATCCGGTGTGAAGGCTTCTACCCGCATGCCGTTTTTGGGTGCGTCCAGGGCGCAGGCGTTACGCACCAATTCCTTGCCAGCAGTGGTCTGGCATATATCGGCAGGGCACAGGTTAAAGCTGTCGCCATCGGTATACACTTTAATGGCATAGAGGTATTTGCCGCTAAGGGTCTCTACCCGACTAATGTGCCCGCCGCGTGCAGGAATAAACTCCTGCACCAGTGCGGTGTGGTCTATACCAAGCTGCACGCTGCCTTCGGCAACCGCAGAGGCCAGATCAGCCGCCGAGTCGTAACGCACAATACCGGCACCACTTCCGCCAATGTTGGCTTTTACCACCACGGGGTAGCGCAACCCGTCCGCTGCTTTCACCGCCTGCGCAGCATGGTTTATCACCCTGGTCTTTGGGTAGGGCAGGCCCAGCTGCTGCAGCAAAACAAGCTGCAGTGCCTTAGAGGCTTCATTTTGAAAGGCCTTGTAGCCGTTTATTACCGGTACCCCCCTGGCTTCTAAGTGTGCCAGCAGGTTTAGGGTGTAAAAGATGCCATTCTCGTTCTGGCGCAGATAAGCAGATGGGCTCATGCGGTTGAAGAACGCACTGTAGGGTGGCTCTTCTTCTGCCACATCAAACTGATGCACGGCCGCATTCAGGCGCACATAAGGGATGCCACGCGCATCCAACTCGTTGAAGAGCGGCTTAAACCACTCTGGGTGCTCATAAAAAATGGCGATAGGTTTTATAGATGATCCTGATGACATAATTCTGATTTTTAAAGGTACAGGTATGAAAGTATAGGTGCGGCATGGCACCTTTTAATGTATCTAACAGGGGTAAAGGGTAAATAGAAGGCAGTTGTCAGCCAACCCCATTATAGAAATGGGCATGGCAGAAAATTGCGATGCTTCTGCTGAAAGCAAAAAAATTAGTAACCCGGGGAAAACGAATAGGGGCTGCCACTGCTGATTTAGCGCAGGGCGAGCGTTACCTGTTTGCTACTGGACTAGCAACAACAGCAACAATAACAAGTAAAAGCAAGCGAATTAGAAACAACGCCAAAGAATGTTTGGTTGTAAGCGGCTACCGGTTTGGCAGGAAGTAGAGGTGATGAATTTTTCATTTTTGTGAATTTATATCCCCTAATAATTTTAGGCAGGAATTAGCACCTGGTTTGAAACTGGTTGCTAGAAGTTCATAGAGCCTGTTCTCTCCCTTCTTCTTTATAAATCAAATACGTGTGAGGGTAATTGATTTTACTGTCACAAATGTCGGGGTAGATTTTTACAAATCCAAATTTATCGAATAAAATAATGTAGGTACATAAACATGCGTAGGCTTTTTTACCTGCCCGGGTTTTGCAGGAGCTCTTGCGGCCTATAAACTTTTCCGCCAAAAATAACGGCGTGTATCTTTTGCGTATTCCGGATGTTCTCCAGCGGATTCCCGTCCAGCAGCACCAGGTCGGCTGCTTTGCCAACTTCTACGGTGCCATACTGCTGGCTGCGTTTCCAGAAGGTGGCCCCGTTTACGGTGGCAGTGCGCAGCGCCTGTGCCGGCGTTAGGCCGGCTTCTACCAGCAGCTCCAGTTCTTTGTGCAGCGATTGGCCGGGGTACACATAGGAGTTAAATGCACCGGCATCGGAGCCGGCCAGTATGGTAACTCCGGCTTGCTGCATGGCGGGCACCATGGAATGAAACCGGGCATTCAGCTCATGCCTGAACTGCACCGCTTCCGCTGTCTGGCTTTTGGCGCTCCTGATCCTGCGCTCGTAGGTTTTAACGATGCCCTTGCCGATGTAGGGCAGCAAGGAGTCGTTGCTGTGGTCTTCATACTTTAACTCGTCGAGCACGCGGCTGATGTATAAAGTCGGCACAACGGCGGTGTTTTTCCGGACCATCTGCTCAAACGTTTGTTGTGCCACGGCAGGGTCGTACGTGTCGTAGAGCAGGTGCAGCGCCTCGTAAAAGCCGATGGGTTTATTTGTGGTCTGGCTGGCCACGATGGCCTGTGTAATACTGTCTTCTTTGGCAGAACCTGCTTTAAAGGCATAGTACAGATGCTCGGTGGCATCCAGGCCCAGGTCAATGGCATCGCCGAGCTTAATGGTGAAAGGCATGTGCCCTGACACCTGCATGCCGCGTTTCTCTGTTTCGGCCACGATCGCCAGAAAAACATCACCGGAAATAGTGCTGTCGTAGATCTTCACAAAGTCCACGCCCAGCTTCTGGAGCGAGTCAACGGCTGCCGGCACCTCTGCCACGGTGGCAACCTCAATAGAGCCCTCCCAGGTCGGGTTCGGCCCGTCCAGTTTTGGGCCCGCTGAAATAATGTGAGGCCCCACCAGTTTGCCGGCTTCAATCTGGCTTTGCCACCGGCGAATGGCCGGGTACAGGTCGCCGCCGGCGTCGCGCACGGTGGTAATGCCGTTAGCAATATACAATGGAAGCAGCTGCTTGTTCTCCTCCTCCAAATCCGCGCCGCCGCGCAGGTGAATGTGATTGTCCCAGAGGCCGGGTATCAGGTATTTGCCCGTTGCGTTCAGCGTGGTAGCGGCTTTATACTTTACTCGTGAGTCGCTGCCGGTAATGTTCTGAATGACGCCATCCTGCACTACCAGTGTCTGGTTCGGGCGCACCTGGCCTGCCTCCACATCCACAACATGCGCGTGCGTGATCAGGAGGTCGGCGGTACTGGTATTGGCGGCGGAGCAGCCGGCCAAGAGGCTAAATATGGCCAGGAACAGGCACACAGAGGGAAACTTTTGCATGAGTCAGTTCTAAAGTTTAGGAGCGTTTTCGCAGTTTATACGGGCCCTTTGCAGTATTTGCTGTATTGGCAAGTTTTGCTACAGGCCCTTCTTTTGCCTGCGCAGCACAAAAAGGTACAGACTTTCCACTTTCTCGCGGGCCCAGGGGGTTTTGCGCAGGAAAGTGAGGCTTGATTTTATGCTTGGGTTGCTTTTAAAGCAGTTCAGGTTGATCTTGGTGCTCAACTCCTCCCAGCCGTAATAAGCCACCAGGTGTTCCAATATGGCTTGCAGTGTGATGCCGTGTAGCGGGTTGTTTTTCTGTTTTTCTTCCATAAGCGTAGGTGCAAATTTACGAAATTATCCCGTGTGGGGGATACAAAAGTGATTCGGCATTAGCTGGTGCTTTATACAGAACAGGTAATAAAGGTACCACGACGAATTTTAATCCCAACTGGCCATACTTCATACTTTTTTGCTAAGCTTCGGTAAGTTGCTTTCCCGGTGGTGCAGCGGGTTTTACCTCACCCCAGCCCTCTCCTTAAAAGGAGAGGGAGCGATTTTGATTTGATCTCTATACAACCTAGGTTGAGGTAGTAGATATGCATGGAAGATGTAAACCCACCCCTAACCCCTCCGAGGAGGGGAATTACATGCACGAGTAAAACTCCCCTCCTCGGAGGGGTGGGGTGGGTTGATCGCAACCTGAATTGAATGAGAAATGTGATGGTTGTGGCATCGGTGAGTGTTTGCGATGGTTAACCGCAACCTGGGTTTAATAAAAAATTAGATTGGTTTTTTTTAAAGTGCTTGGTTAAGGTATTCCACCTGCTTTAGCACACAGGCCGGGCTAAAAAGGCTGGCTTATGGCTTGGGTTTGTTAAATATGCCTTATATTGATAGTCAATTTGACTGCTGTGCTGTGGCTCAGTAAATAATCTTACTTCATTTAATTAAAGTATAAAACAGCGTATACATGTTAAAAACCTACAAGGCGGTAAGCTTAGGATTACTGCTGGCCCTTACCCAGGCTTCGTGCTCCAGCACCCAAACCGCCACTTCTTCCAAAGGGGAGATAGCCAAAAAGGAGGAGACGGAAAAGCCGAAACCAGCCTCTAAAAACGGCATGAAACCGTATACTGAAGTCATAACCAAAGGCGCTGCCTCCGATGCCGGTGTGTTTACGGTGCACAAGGTAGCCGACAAGTTTTATTACGAGATTCCGGACACCTTGCTGAACCGTGATTTTCTTTGGATCAGTCGGTTTGCCAACCTGCCTGCGGGCCTGGGCGGCGGGTATGTGAACGCCGGATCATCGGTAAACGAGCAAATGGTGGTGTGGCAGAAGTTCGACAACAAGATCGTGCTTAAAACAAAATCCTACAGCGCCGTGGCCGCCGACTCGCTGCCGATCAACCTGTCGGTGCAGGCCAACAATTACCAGCCTACCCTGTATGCCTTCGATATTGCCGCTTTGTCAAAAGACTCCAGTGGCTATGTGATCGACGTGACGAAGTTCTTTTTGAGCGATATCAAAGCGATCAGCGGCCTGGATGCCGACATGCGCAAGAACTACAAGGTGAGCAAGCTGGACGAGAACCGGAGCTTTATCAACAGTATGAAGAGCTTTCCGCTGAACATCGAAGTGAAGCAGGACTTTACCTACGATGCCGCCGAGCCGCCATCCAATTCCAATACAGGGGCCATCAGCCTGATGATGAACCAGTCGATGGTGTTGCTGCCCAAAGTGCCGATGCAGGCCCGCCTGAACGATGACCGCGTGGGCTACTTCAACATCAAGCAGATCGACTATGGCTCTGAAGCCTATAAAGCGGATGAGAAATCGTATATCCGTCGCTGGCGGTTAGAGCCAAAGGATGTGGCCGCCTACAAGCGCGGCGAACTGGTGGAGCCGATCAAGCCGATCGTGTATTACCTGGATCCGGCAACGCCCGAGAAACTAAGGCCCTACATTAAAGCCGGGGTGGAGCAATGGAACAAAGCCTTTGAGGCCGCAGGTTTCAAAAACGCCATACTGGCCAAAGACCCGCCAACAGTTCAGGAAGATCCTGATTTCAGCCCCGAGGATGTGCGCTACTCCGTTATCCGGTACGTGGCCAGCACAACGCGCAACGCCGTGGGGCCCAGCGTGTCCGACCCGCGCTCCGGCGAGATCATTGAAAGTGACATTATCTGGTACCACAACCACCTGCGCTCTTACCGCAACCGCTATTTACTGGAAACCGGGGCCGCCAACCCGACAGCCCGCTCGCTGAACACACCCATGGACGACCTGGGCGAGATGATGCTGGAAGTGATCACGCATGAAGTAGGCCACGCACTGGGGCTGCCGCACAACATGAAAGCCAGCTTTGCTTACGACACAGATTCTTTGCGCTCCGGCACCTTCACGCAAAAGTATGGCATCGCCGCCACCATCATGGATTATGCCCGTTACAATTACGTGGCGCAGCCCGGCGATCAGGATGTGCGCTTTGTGCGCCAGTTAGGGCCATACGACATGTATGCCATCAACTGGGGTTACCGCTACCTGCCGGACGCCAAGAGTCCGGAGGCGGAGATCCCAACCCTCACCAAATGGATCGAGGCGACCAAAAACGATCCGGTGTATCAGTACGGAAGCGGCAGCGGCGGCTACGACCCCGCCAGCCAGACAGAAGGCATCGGCGACGATCCGATAAAGGCAAGCACCTATGGCCTGAAAAACCTGAAACTGGTAGCTCCGAAACTCGTGCAATGGACAGCCGTGGAAACCAACGATTACAATGACCTGGAGGAATTGTACGGGGAGTTGCTGGGCGTGTGGAGCCGCTACATCGGCCATGTGGTAACCAACGTGGGCGGGGTGTATGAGAATCGCCTGAAGCCAAACCAGAAAGGATTTGTGTACACGCCGGTGCCGGCTAAAATGCAGGCCGCGTCTGTTACCTGGCTTTTGGCCAACGCCTTTACCTCCCCGGAATGGCTGCACCAGTCGGAGATAAGCCGCAACGTGCACCATGCCAACCATGTCGATGGCATCCGTAACCTGCAGGTGCGCCACCTGAACAGCCTGCTGTCGGCGGACCGGATGGCCCGCCTGATGGAGAACGAGATCGGCGATGTAAACTACAACGCACTGGATATGGTAAGCCAGCTGCAGGGCGGTATCTGGAGCGAGGTATACAGCGGCAAGAACATTGACATTTACCGCCGAAACCTTCAGAAAGCGTACCTGGACCGGATAGACTTTTTACTGAACGACACCCCTTCCAGAAGCAGCCGCTTCGGAACACCCGTTGACCTGAGCCAATCCGATATTCGCTCTATTGCCCGGGGAGAGTTGGTGAAACTGGAGCAGCAGCTAAAATCTGCCAGCACCCGAAACACAGACCTTCTCACAAAGTATCACATAGCGGATGCCCTGGTAAGGATCAGGAAAATTCTGGAAGCCGAAAGAGCGTAGCATAAGCGCATAAATAAAAAGAGCCCCTGCCGAAGGGGCTTTTTTATGGGCTTACCAGAAGGCTTCTTGCTTACAGGTGTCTTAAAATATACTGTTCACTTTCAATAATATTCTTTTATCCCTATGAGACAACAAATAGTGAAAGGCCATAAATCAACATTAGGCTAAACCTCAGAAGTATAAGTTAACCTCCGCTATCTATCTTTAAGGGAGTTAAGTTGAAATTGCATTATGTGCTGAACTTTTAAATCTTTCGCAGAGAAAGAATTTTATAAAGATATATTGAGTTGAAATTTGCTCATAAATAAATCGAGCGTTCTAAATTATCTTTCAATATGTTTGGTGCTGTGCTGGTTGGGGCCAGCTCAACAGACTTACGTTTCGTTGTTGTTAACCATGAAATTATCTTTCCGTCTTAAGGCAAGTCTTTTTATTATCCTTTCCGGCCTTAGCTTTCAGGGCTTTTCGCAGGCAAAATCCGGGAACCTGGAACTCGGGGCCCATGTGAGTGCTTTTGTGTACCAGGGCGACCTAACCCCCAATACGCTGGGTTCCATAGAAACCGTGGGGCCTGGCATAGGCATCTTCGGGAAGGTAAGAATAATTGGGCCGCTGGCGCTGAGGGCCAGCATAGAGCGGGGCAAATTGAGTGGGGACGACGCAAAGTATGCCAATCCGGCCTGGCGCAGGGAGCGGAATTTTAATTTCCATACCCCCGTAACCGAATTTTCGGGGCAGTTGGTTTGGGAGATTCTCAAGCTGAACAAGTACATACGCAACGTAAACGTAACACCCTATGTACTGGGCGGCTTTGGGGTGGCTTTCCTGAACGTGAAACGTGACTATTCCAATACGCAGCTTGATCGCTCATCCGGACTGGAGGAGGATATCGCACATCCGCTGCCACGCCATATACCGGTTGCCATGGCAGGAGGCGGCTTGCGTTATGGCCTGTCGCGCGGCCTGTCGTTGAACGCCGAATTATTGTACCGGTTTGCCTCCAATACAGATTATTTAGATGGGTTCAGCCAGTCTGGTAACCCCACCATGGACGACCACTACTATACTACTTCCGTTGGAATAATCTATACGGTTCCATACATTGGCAGGAGAGGGCGCCAGTCCCTTTGCCCGGCTTACAGATAAAAGTGGAGCGCCTAAAAAAGGCTATGAGCCGTATAGCAGCTGTATGATAGAAGAACTGATCATCCGATCACTTTGCGATACCATGCCCCGTTACCATACCGAGGCTGTATTCCTCTTTGGCCAGACAAAAGACAACCAGCTGTCGGTGTTTGATACGGCGCTTAAACTGCTAAGCCAGGGCCATGTGCGGAAAATTCAGTTTATACTTGCCGGGCCCATGAGCGGCTACCCGGGGTATGAACAGTATAAAAAGGAACTCTTGGCGCTGGGGGTACGGGAGAATGAGCTGGAGGCGGTGCCCATTGCCTCCGGCACGGAGCAGCTGAACACACGCATAGAGGCCGAGGCCATGGTGCTGCATGCTAAAACGAAGGGCTATCAGCGGGTGATTGTAACGGCCTCGCCTTTCCAGCAGCCCCGCGCATTTATGGCTGCCGTCACGGCCGCCCTGAAGCTGTTTCCGGCACTAAAGGTATACAGCCAGCCAGGTAAAGCACTGCCCTGGCAAGAGGAGGCCAAGCACTCGCAGGGCAAGCTGCAGGGCACCCGCTCCGAACTGATCGCCGATGAAATGGAGCGCATCAAAACCTACAACGCCAAAGGCGACCTGGCAACCGCGGCAGAAGTGCTGGACTATCTCAATAAAAGAGACCTGAAGGTGACAGGCTAAACTCTGTTAAAACGCAGTAGCCGCGTGTTAGTCCTCGTAGAACTCGATCAGCGAACCAAAATAAGCCTCGTCCCAGCCCTCCACAATATCCTCGTAGTCCTCGTCAGGAATGTTCAGGTGCCTTAACTCTGCCGAGGTGCCATACTTGTGCGGGTGCAGCTTGATGATAACCATGGACATTTCCTCCTGCTCCCCAAAGTACCACTGCTGCTCGATCCGTTTGCCTTCCTCAAAGGCCAGGTTCTTGCCCACAATGCTGCCCTCAAACAGTTCAAACTCAGAGCCAGCCTCCGTCGACATTACCGCAGGCTCCCCAGACCACAGGTGAATGGTGTCGGGGTTAGTTAAGGCGGCGTATACTTCTTCGGGTGCGGCAGGAATGATGTAGTATTTCTTGTAGTCTTTCATAAGCAGAATTATTTATGCAAAGTAAGGGGCATTCCTCGAAAGATCAGCTTTTTTTCGGTTCGGTTGTCGTTACCCGAGCCAGGTATTCTTTCGGGGTCATGTTTTCGGAGGCTTTAAATACCCGCTGAAACGTGGCCAGGGAGTTGAACCCGGATTCGTAGGCGATGCCGGCAATCGTGAGCATCTGGTATTTGGGCTTCGCCAGCTTATACTTTACTTCCTGTAAGCGATAGTCGTTCACAAACTCACTGAACCCCTTTTGCAGGTGTTGATTTAACACGGCAGACAGTACTTTGGGGCTCACGCGAATATGCTCGGCCAGCTTCCCCACGTTCAGTTCCGAGTCCAGGTATAGCTTGTCCTGCTCCATGGCTTTCAGCAAGGCTTGCTGGCAACTCTGTAATGTGTCGGGGGCGATGCCCTCGAAAAAAGCGTTCGACTTCTGCTGTGTTTCTACGTGCACGATTTTGATGCGGTAAAAGCCGGTGATGCCCAGCCAGTAAATGAAGAGTACCTGCAGCACCTCTATGGGGTAATAGTAGCTGCTGCTGTTGGCCTTTACTACCACCGGGAAAACGGTGGTGATGGTCCAGGCAATGCCGAGTACCAGCATACAGACGAACAGTACGCGCATCCATTTAAAGGCCTCCTGCTCTTCTGGCGACGTATTTTTCAGCCCTTGCCGGTAGAGCCACAGTTCGCGGGCAGAAAGCAGCAGGTAAAGGCAGAATGCCGCCACCGCCAGGTTATCAGAAAACGCCGTGTGCAGCGTGTCGAGGTCTGCGCTCCAGAGGCCCAGAAAAGTGCCCCTGGTGTTTAACACCGCAATGAACAGGACACTTAACCGGATAACAAGCTGCAGGCCCACGATGGCAAAATGCTTTATTATCAGCCCTGTGCTGATTGAGTCGGGCCGGGTAAACGACCTGAGGTAAAGGTAAAGGCAGGGGCCCAGGCCGAAAATGAACACATTAGACAACAGGTTGAAAAAATAATTGAAGCGGCTAAAGTCAGAGCTCCAGCTGAAGGTTTCGAGCCCGTTGTACACCAGGATGAGCAGCAGCAGCGCCAGGAAGTAATTCTTGCCAGACATGCGCCCCTCAGGTTTGGAGAAGAAAAGCACCACACTCAAGATCAGGCCCTGCAAAGCGCCGAAAAGTATGATGATATCGAATAAGCTTAAGTACATGTTCTCGGTTTGGGCGGCGCTCAGTCAGGTAAGGTAAACGCGGTTTACAGCCTATAATTTAGATCAAATTTTGCCGAATTTAAACCCAATCCGGTAATATCCCCTCATTTTTTATGAATCGCATTCGGTTTAAGGCTGCGATTTCAGGGCCAATGGCTGGCCATCGCTTCCGGTTTTAGCTCCTGTTTACAGTTTCAGGCAAAAGAAAACCTTTTGCAATGGCTTGAGTTCTAAAAGGATATACTTGTGACACCTAACGACACAGAAGCCATGAAAGCAATCGTACTAAAAGCCCCCGGGGGAACCGAACAATTTGAGCTGCAGGAAGTGGACAAGCCCACGCCAAAACCAGACGAGGTACTGGTAAAGGTGCATGCCGTAAGCGTGAACCCCGTCGATACCAAAACCCGGCAAGGCAAGGCCTTCTACGACAAACTGAAAGAGCAGCCCCCGGTGATTATCGGCTGGGATATTTCGGGGGTGGTGGAGGCCGTCGGCGAAAATGTAAACTACTTTAAAGTTGGCGATGAGGTGTTCGGGATGGTGAATTTTCCGGGTAACGGAAAAGCGTACGCCGAGTATGTGGCAGCCCCCGAGAAACACCTGGCACATAAGCCAGCTGAAATTCCGCACCACGAAGCCGCAGCGGCTACCCTGGCGGCGCTCACCGCCTGGCAGGTGCTGGTGCACGAGGCCGGTATCAAGGCGGGCCAGCGTGTGCTGATTCATGCGGCTGCAGGGGGCGTAGGGCACTTTGCGGTGCAGATAGCCAAATACTTTAAGGCCACTGTGATTGGCACGGCATCCAAAAAAAACCATGATTTTTTAAGAAGCCTGGGTGCCGACGAGCAAATTGACTACCACGCCTATAACCCCGCAGAAGTAGTGATGGATGCAGATATCGTGCTCGACTCCCTGGGTGAGGAAAACACGCGGCAGTCGTTGCGGGCACTGAAAGAGGGCGGCACGATCATCTCCATTCTGGGCGGCGCAACCGAAGCGGTACAGCAAGAAGCCCAAAAACGGAACATCGAGGCGAAGAACTACCTGGTGCACTCCAGCGGCGAGGACCAGTCTAAAATTGCAGACCTGATGCGGCACGGCCATTTACGCCCTATCGTATCGCATGTGTTTGAGTTTAAGGACATGGGCAAAGCGCACGAACAGGTAGAAACACACAAAACGAACGGCAAAGTAGTGGTGAATGTGATCTGACCGGCGGCTGCCCGAAACCAAAAGTCCCCTGTTACTTACAAAGTAACAGGGGACTTTAACTTATTCGCCAGTTGGCTTAGTAATCTTCGCGCTCCAGAGCAGCCACACCCGGCAGCGGTTTTCCTTCCATGTACTCCAGCAGCGCCCCGCCGCCAGTCGAAACGTAAGACACCCTGTCGGCATAACCCAGCTGGTTCACAGCCGCGGCAGAGTCGCCGCCGCCTATCAGGGAGTATGCGCCCCGGCGTGTCGCCTCTACCACCGCTTCGGCAACGGCCTCGGTGCCCACCGAGAAATTAGACATTTCAAACACACCCATCGGGCCGTTCCAAAGTATGGTTTTGGAGTTGGCGATCACCTCGGCGTATTGCTCTCGTGCGTCCGGGCCAATGTCCAGCCCCATCCACATGGGCTTGATGTGGTGGCTCAGGCAGGTGTCTACGTTGGCGTCGTTGCTAAATTCGTCGGCCACCACCGAGTCAATCGGGATCATGAGGCGCACCCCTTTCTCGCGTGCCATGGCAATGAGGCGTGCGGCCAGGTCCAGTTTGTCGTTTTCTACCAGCGAGGAGCCGATGTTGCCGCCATCCGCTTTCACGAAGGTATAGGACATGCCGCCCCCGATCAGCAGGTTGTCCACTTTATCCATCAGTTGCTCGATGATCATGATCTTGTCAGATATTTTGGCGCCGCCCATAATGGCGGTAAAAGGGCGTTCGGCCTTGTCCAGAATGCGGCTGGCGTTGTCGAGCTCTGCCAGCATCACATAGCCCATCACTTTATCGTTGGGGAAGTAGCGGGCAATCACGGCTGTGGAAGCGTGCTCGCGGTGGGCTGTGCCGAAAGCATCGTTCACGTACACGTCTCCGAGCTTCGCCAGTTCCTCTGCAAAGTCGGGGTTGCCGCTCTCTTCTTCCTTATGAAAGCGCAGGTTCTCGAGCAGCAGAATCTCACGCGGTTTCAGCTCAGCGGCCATTTGTTGCGTCTCCGCTCCTATGGCGTTGGGGGCAAACCGTACCACGGTGTCAAATTCCACGGCTATTCTGTCAACCAGGTGGCGCAGCGAGTACCGTTCTTCAGGTCCGCCTTTCGGGCGGCCCAAATGCGACATCAGGATAACGGCACCGCCATCGCTCATGATCTTGCGGATGGTGGGCACCGCTGCCCGGATGCGGGTGTCGTCTGTGATGCTGAGTTTCTCATCTAGGGGCACGTTAAAATCAACGCGCACTAAGGCTTTTTTGTCGGCAAAGTTGTACTGGTCAACAGTTTTCATGATTTTATTTTGAGTTGGAAATCAGATTGCATATTTCAATACCCTATTACACGTATATTTTTCACTTCTGTTGGGCGTATAAAAATAGTTGAAAAGCCTAATATTACCAATTCATGCCGCTGCTGTCACTTTAAAGGACTCCGGATAAGTACCCTGCCAGCTTTTTAGCCACAAGGCCAAGCCCGTGTTCTGCCACATAAACAAAGGTGCGTTTCACGGTAAGGTAGTCCTGCAAGCCTGCCACGTCTCCTGTCTAAGTGCTGGCGCCTACAGCCTCATGCCAAGAGGCCTCTGCCGTAATTTAGCCTAAAGGGGCTCTAAAAAAGCGCAACCAAACAATCGGGACTGTTGTACAAGCCTGCTTTAAAAAAGCTTAACTTTATACCTGATTTATTACCTTTGTAGGGATGAAAGTAGGAATAATCTTCGGTGGGCCGTCGCGGGAGCGCGAGATTTCGTTTGCGGGTGGCCGTACGGTGTACGATAATTTAGACAAAGCGCTTTTTGAGGCCGTTCCGGTGTTCGTGGACAGCCTGGGCAACTTCATACTCCTGAATTGGGAGTATATTTACAAAGGCACCATACGGGATTTTTACCCGCCGGTGGAGGTATTGCCTGAAACCACCCACAGCCTGCAGGTATACCTGGAGTCGTTGGGGGAGCTGAGCATGGCCGAGCAGGACAGGATTATTGCCAAAGTAGGTAAGCGGATACAACCCAGTGCATTTAAGGAGCACTTCGACTTTGCTTTTCTGGCTTTGCACGGCCCTTACGGCGAGGATGGCAGCATTCAGGGTTTGCTGGAGTGGTACCACATGCCTTACTCTGGCTCGGGTATACTTCCCTCTGCCATTGGCATAGACAAGGCCGCCCAGAAAGAGATGCTCCGGCAACATGGCTTCCCGAGTCCGGCTTACCACACCATTACCTACCAGCAATGGTCGGATAAAAGCAACCGCGAGCAGATTTTTAAGCAGTTGGTTACCGAACTGGGCTTGCCGCTGGTGCTAAAAGCACCGCACCAGGGTTCCTCCATTGGCATCTCTATCATCAAACAAAACGACTTTGCAGCCTTTGAGGCCGGCGTGGAGCGCAGCTTCTTCACCAAAACCATATACAAGAGCCAATGGCTGGCCCTCGGCGAGGAAAAGCAGCTGGTGAGCATCAAGCAACTCGTGGATATCCGTGAGGGCATCGGCATGCCGGTCCTGCTGCAGGACGGCACCATTTTGTATCATCCGGAGGAGTTGTTCCGTTATATTAGCCATACGTTTAACAGCAGCGCGACTGACAGCCTGACACTGACCAACGTAGAGCACGAGCAGCAGATACTGGTAGAGGCCTTTATCGAGGGCAAGGAATTTTCCTGTATTGTGATACAGAACGAGCAGGGGCAGCCCATCGCGCTGCCGCCAACCGAGATCGTGAAAGGCAGCGAGGTGTTCGACTACCGGTCTAAATACCTGCCGGGCCTGAGCCGCAAAATTACCCCGATCAACCTGCCTGCCGCGCAGATACAGCAGATAAGAGAGAACTGCAGCAAGCTCTTCAAAGATTTTGGCTTTAATGTGTACGCCCGCCTGGATGGCTTTATTACCGATAGTGGCGAGATATTCCTCAACGACCCTAACACCACGTCGGGCATGTTGCCCTCGTCGTTCTTCTTCCACCAGGCGGCTGAGATCGGCCTGAACCCATCGCAGTTCCTGACCTACCTGATCCGCACCTCGGTGGCAGAGCGCCTGAAAACCGGCAAGGACACCGTAAAACTGACGCGGCTGCTGGCCAAACTGGATCAGGCGATACAGGCAGAGCAGGAGCACCGGCACGACAAGATCCGGGTGGGTGTGATCATGGGCGGCTATTCCTCCGAAAGGCACATCTCGGTGGAGAGCGGGCGCAACATTTACGAAAAAATGGCCTCGTCCACGAAGTATGAGCCCATGCCCGTATTCCTGACCGGTAACAGTGAAGAGCACCGGCTTTATGCCATTCCGATCAACATCATGCTGAAAGACAATGCGGATGACATAAAGGAAAAGGTGCTGTACTTTGAGCAAGGCGGGAAACCACATCCCATACTTGCCCAGATCGTGCGAGAGGCGGAAAGCATCACCACCAAGTATACCGGCCGCAGGCTGCAGGAGCCACAGCGTATCTCATTTAGCCAGCTGCACAACCTGGTAGATGCGGTGTTCATAGCCCTGCATGGCCGTCCGGGGGAGGATGGTGCCCTGCAGGCAGAACTGGAGAAGCTGCACATCCCCTACAACGGGTCCGGCATCCGCTCCTCGCAGGTAACCATAAACAAGTACGAGACCAACGAGCTGCTTGCACAGCACGGGGTAAAGGTGGCAAAGCACGCGATGGCCCTGAAGGAAGACTGGCTCAACGACAGCGAGGCCTTCTTTAAAAGTATAGAAAGCGCGTTTGAATATCCGTTTATCGCCAAGCCCGCAGACGATGGCTGCAGTTCTGCCGTTAAAAAGATAAAGAACCGAAAAGAGCTGGCGGCTTTCACTGCGCTGATCTTCAGGGAAATGGAGGAGCTGGACCAGGAGTGTGCCCAAACGCTGGCACTTGGCTTTAAGGAGGAGTTCCCCAACAAAGCGGGCTTCCTGGTAGAAACGCTGATCTCCAGAAACAACGCCAGGCACTTTTTGGAGATAACCGGTGGCCTGCTTACCAAGTATAGCCCCGACGGCACCATAGATTATGAAGTGTTTGAGGCCTCGGAGGCCCTGGCTGAGGGGGAGGTGTTGTCATTAGAGGAAAAATTCCTGGCCGGCGAAGGACAAAATATCACGCCCGCACGTTATGCTACTGACCCTGCCCGCCGGCAGCGTATTTCTGACAAGGTAAAGGAGGACTTGAAACACGTAGCACAGATACTGAACATTGAGGGATATGCCCGCATCGATGCCTTCGTACGGATCATGGAGGATGACGAAGTGGAAACGATCATCATAGAGGTGAACTCATTGCCCGGCATGACACCGGCCACCTGCATCTTCCACCAGACAGCCCTGAACGGCTACAAGCCCTACGACTTTATTGACCGCATCCTGCAGTACGGCATGGAGCGCACCCGGAAAAAGTTAACGGAATAGCATTCAACGAAGTAAAGGTCTGAAAAAAACACACGGATCGAGAGGAAAACAGGGAAACCGGCTTCCTTTTGTCTCATAAATAAGAACCCATGTTTAAAACGAATTCCTTTGTAGATGTACTGAAGCATCTGGCCCTGATGGCGGTTATTGTGGCGGTACTGGTCATTGGCTTTTTCTATGTGTACCTGCCTGCCACCACCAACCACGGCGAAACCATTTCTGTGCCCCGGATAGAAGGCATGCAACTGGCCGATGCAGCGGAATTGCTGGAAGACCAGAACCTGCGGTATTTTATCAATGACTCTACCTACAAGCCCGACCAGAAGCCCTTTCAGATACTGACCCAGGACCCTGCACCCGGTGCCAAGGTGAAGGAAAACCGGAAGATCTATATCTCCGTGAACATGAAAAACCCGCCCATGATCAAGATGCCTAACCTGATCGATGGCTCGGTGAAGAACGCGGAGCAGATCCTGAAAAGCTACGATCTGAGGAAAGGGCAGATCACTTACGTGCCCGATCTGCAGGAAAACGCCGTGCTGAAGCAGTTTGTGAACGGCAAGGAGATTAAACCGGGTGGCACCATTCCCAAAGGCTCCCGGGTAGACCTGCATGTGGGCAACGGCCTGGGCAATACCGAGTTTGAGGTGCCCGAGGTAGTGGGCATGCCCGTTGATGAGGCCTCGGTGCTTTTAGTGGGCCAGGGCCTGCAACTGGGCAATATCATTTACGTGCAGGGCAGCAACAAACCGGGTGGCACCGTATTAAAGCAACGCCCTTTTGCCGAGGTTGGCGCTAAAGTTCGTGTGGGCGAACTGGTAGACCTGTGGGTTGCCGGCGAGGACCCCATCGAGGAAATAGAGTAAACGTATAGGGAAGTATGAAGAAAACGCTGGTACTTTTCGTGGCCTTGTTGCTGGCCCAGGCCGGGGTGATGGCGCAGGCCGTGCTCACGCCGCTACGGCAGGAAGATCGTCCTGCTGCCAGGGTTACAAAAACACAGCTGAAGCAAGCCGCCGCGCTTTCTTTGCCCTTTTTTGATGATTTTGCCGCTTCTAACGTAGTGCCCGATCCAACCCGTTGGATCAATGGGGGCGTTTTTATTAATTCGCGTTACGCCTTTGAGCCGATCACTAAAAACGTGGCCTCCTTCGATGGGCTGGACCCGAAGGGCATGCCCTACGCGCCCGGCTCCGTGGGGGCAGGGCCTTCCGACACCCTCACTTCGCAACCTGTTTTGCTGGGTGGCCTGAGTGCCGCCGACTCCGTTTACCTAAGCTTTTACTGGCAATCAGGGGGCCTCGGCGACATACCCGACCGGTCGGCGGGGGGGCAGGTAAACCTGGTGCTGGAGTTTAAGGATGCTTCGGGCAACTGGCAGCCAGTATGGCGACAGCCCGGCCTGGGGCAGGCCACGGCCTTTGCACAGGTTTTTGTAGGTATAAAAGAAGCCAGGTTCTTTCATAACGGATTTCAGTTCAGGTTCAGGAGCCTGGGGCAACGCAACGGCTTGGCGGATGTCTGGAACGTGGATTACGTGGTGCTGGACAGAAACAGGCGGAAAGGCCAGAACAATACCCGCGACATCGCGATTAGCGAGGGCGTGAGTAAGTTGCTGAAAAATTACACTGCCATGCCCGCCAACCAGTTTCTGCAAAACAAAGCAGGTGAACTGGCCGATGAAGTGCGGGTCACCGCCAACAATTTGGGCGACTTGCCGGGCGCCATCAGCTGGCGAGGGTACATTAAGAAACTGAATACGGCCCCTGCCGATACTTTTCTCCGCGACCAGGGGCTGATTCCGGCGCAGGCAAGGCAGTTCCCTATTGTGGGGATGCCGCGCATCGATAACCTGACCCTGCCTAAAACCAGGTTTGTGCTCGTGCACGGCATCCTGCTCAATACCAAAGAGCCTAACCTGCAACAAAGGGCAAACGACAGCACATCGCGCAAAACAGACTTTAACAATTATTACGCTTACGACGACGGCACAGCGGAGGCAGGCTTTAGTTTTATCGGTTCGTCGAGCACGCAGGTGGCGCAGCGCTACGACCTTAACCAGCCTGACCAGGTGGCTGCTTTCCGCATCTACTTTCCGAGGGTGAACGCCAACCTGGCGGGTACCGCGCTGACCTTTAAGGTATGGGACAACGACAACGGCCTGCCCGGTAAAACCCTGCACCAGCAAAGCTTCCAGATAAGCTACAGCGATTCGCTGAACAAGTTCTACGAGGTGCAGCTCTCGAAGCTCGTGCCAGTGGCGGGCAGCTTTTACGTTGGCTGGCAGCAACCCGGAAACCTGTTCGTAAACGTGGGTTTTGATAGGAATGAAACCGCCACCGGCCGCAGGTTCCTGTTTACGGCGCTCAACAACTGGATCGAAGACACCGAGCTGAAAGGAGCCCTGATGCTACGCCCGGTATTGGCCGGAGAGGCATTGGGCATTGAAGAGGACCTGGAGGCGGCGCGCATCAAGGTGTTTCCGAACCCAACATCTGGCAAAGTGTATATTGAGGGCGAATATGAGCACCTGCGCGTGTACGACATCACGGGCCGGGAGGTACACCAGCAGCAGTACGCGGGCAGCCATGTACCGGTGCTGTTGGATAAGCTGGCACCCGGAGTATATACCCTGCGCATCCAAACCAGGAAAGCGTTGATAACTAAAAAACTTATACGTATCAAACTATGATCACATCAGCAGACATTACAGCAGAAGAACTGAAAGAACGCCTGAGTAAAGGCGAAACCCCTATCATAATTGATGTGCGTGAAGACTGGGAATACCAGGAAGCCAACATTGCAGGGGCCAAAAACATCCCGCTAGGCGTGTTGCCATCCCAACTCGACGACCTGGAAGACCTGAAGGACAAGGAGGTAATTGTGCAGTGCCGTTCCGGTGCGCGCTCTGCCACGGCCAAGGCTTTCCTGCAGCAGCAGGGCTTTGGCAACGTGCGCAACCTGCTGGGCGGCATTCTGGCTTACCAGGGGTAAAAGTATGGTACAGGCGTTGGCCTGGTAAATGTTTTGTTTAACGAAGAGGCAGTGGGGCATGAAGTCCAGCTGCCTCTTTTTGCTTGAAAAAACCTCTAAAAAGCTTCTCTGTATTTGTTATAAGGCTAAAATATTTAGGATTTTCTATTATCTGCGAGGTAAATAAAATGTTATTTTAATTATATGTATTGGGTGGGTAAAATATGACTGTGCAACTGATGGCATCGGTTATAAATGGGTTAAAAGGCTGTATGTTTGCTATTTGTGAAGTGAAAGCGCTTTGATTGTTCTTTGATAGGTGCCAGTAGTTTATAGTAAAATATAATTCTTTGGGGTAGAGGCCGCGTATAAGTTTTTTTGTGCCATAGAGGGTTCACGCAATCCGAAGGCCGTTCTAAATCGAATATACTTACATCTCTTAACACCTTAAACAATTTATGTCACACTTTTACAACTAAACCTTATGAGAAAAATTCTAGCCGTTGTTGCTTTCTGCCTGTTGGCGGTAAGTCAGGTCTTTGCACAGGCCTATGTAGACACTAAACTGAAAGCAGCTATCACCGACAGAATAACCCCGTTACAAGTAGTAGTTACCTTTAAAGGGCAAGGGGCCCCCTCTTTACTCGACGTGGCTGCCCTAACGCAGGCCGGCATAGTAAAGGGCCTTACGCTGCGGGCACTTCCGATAGCCGGAGTTGTTGCCACAGCCGCCCAGGTAGAGGCGCTCGCCCTTAATTCCAGAGTGCTGTCGCTTTACCTGAACGAGTCGCTGCAGTACGAAAACAACTCCGCCACCGCGCTTACAGGCGTAGATAAGGTGCGGAACGAACTTGCCTTCACCACCCGGAACGGTGGTTTTCCGGTTTCAGGGAAAGGCATTGGCGTTTTGGTGAACGACAGTGGCGTGGATGGCACGCACCCTGACCTGACGCTGGGTAAAAACCTGAAGCAAAACGTAACGGCGGCCACCAACCTGAACTCGGTTTCTGGCATTCTGCCTTATACCCCGGTAGAGAACATTCCGAACACCGATGCCACCGGCGGGCATGGCACGCATGTGGCTGGCATTGTGGGGGGCACCGGCCAGGCCTCAGGAGGCAAGTATGAAGGCGTGGCCCCGGGAGCCGGGCTGGTAGGTTACGGCTCAGGCGCAGCATTGCTACTGTTAGACGTGCTATCCGGTTTCGACTATGCCCTGATCAACCAGGCAACCTATAACATCCGCGTTATCACGAACTCGTTTGGCACAACCAGCGATACAGGCACCGACGTGAATCCGGCCGACCCCATTACCATGGCCACCAAACGCTGCGTAGACCGTAACATTGTGGTGGTTTTCTCGGCCGGTAACTCCGGCCCCGGCTCTGGCACCATGACGGGGCAGTACAAAAAAGCGCCCTGGGTAATAGCCGTGGCCGCCGGTGACAAGTCAGGCCGACTGGCAAGCTTCTCTTCCCGAGGCATTAAGGGCAAAGGAGGCGCCTTTACGCTCGATGGCACAGCCTATACCTGGCAAGACCGCCCAACGGTTACCTCACCTGGCGTAGACATTGTTTCTAC
This sequence comes from Pontibacter sp. GD13, assembly GCF_058216355.1. Lineage (NCBI taxonomy): Bacteria > Pseudomonadati > Bacteroidota > Cytophagia > Cytophagales > Hymenobacteraceae > Pontibacter > Pontibacter sp. GD13. The sequence goes on along the minus strand of NZ_JBYZMQ010000007.1, from coordinate 55,429 downwards.
ACGCGTAATTGCCCCGGTATCCTCTTTGGGCGCGCAGCAGGATGTAGAAAACCTTGATCCGGCGCACATTCCCTTCTATACGCATATGAGCGGCACCTCGATGGCTGCACCTCATGTGGCTGGAATTGTGGCGCTTGTACTGGATGCAAATCCCGCACTTACAGTGGCGCAGGTGAAGGAGATCCTGCAGCAAACCGCAACCAACATTCCTAACCGCGAGTCGTGGGAGGTGGGTGCCGGATATGTAAACGCCTACGCTGCCGTAGACAGGGCCTTTAGAACAGCGGCCCCCTATGGCGCTACCCTTAACTACACCAGAACCTTTAACAGCAATGTGAACGCCAATACGGTGTCACAGAACTTTACGATAGACTATAACCCTGCCACCACGGCCACAAACCGCTATACTTTTACTGTGGCCTCTGGTACTACAGGTATTGAGGCTAAGATAAAAGCTACCGGTATTGAGGGCGAAACCGGCAACCCTGTCAGGCTGTCGCTTATCTCCCCAAGCGGTGTGAAGACGAGTGCAGGCATTCCGGTGCTGTTTGCCCTGAGCAACGACCGAGGTGTGGCAGTGGCCTCGCCGGAAGCAGGCACCTGGACGGCAGAAGTGTCTGGCCTGAATGGCGTGGCTTTCCCGGAGAAGATCTCAGGCGTTGTGAACATGATGACAGCTGCCGGCGTAACCGGGCTGAACGACATCGCCGGTCACCCGGCCGAGGCGTCTATCAAAATGGCAGTAAGTGCCCGTTTAGCCGATGGTTTAGCAGGCGCTGGCTTTAAGCCCGACGAGCTGCTGAAGCGCATCGACCTGGCTGATTACCTGATGATGGGAGAGGGCATTCGACAGTTCCTGCCTGTGGACGGGACATTCACCCTTACGGATGTGAAAGACAAAAACCTGCTGGCTGAATCTATTGTGGCAAAAGGAGGCGCCTTGCGCGACCAGGAGCACAAGTTCGGCGGTATCATGCAGCCAGCTGCTCCTGGCAAGTTCTCGCCTGCCGGCAAAGTGAGCAGAGCGCAGCTGACTTACTCCCTGGTGCAGGCCCTGGGCTTACAGGAGTTTGCGCTGGCACGTAATGGCAAAACCCCAACGGTGGAGGTAAACGGCACCGCTTACCCGATAGAGGATGCAGCAGAGATTCCTGCCGGTTTGGAGGGTTATGTTAGCGTGGCGCTGGAGCTTAACCTGATCAACGCGTATTACACTGTTACACAAGGCCCTTACGACCTGCAGCCTACCCTGCACGCCACCTTTAAGCCACAGCAGGATGTTACCCGCGCTGATTTTGCCGTGATCATCACGCGCACCCACGCACAGTGGAACGCCGCCACCCAGCCAATGACAGCTTCAGGAACCGCCTCCGCCGTGGCTGCCTCCGATGTTAAAACGGCAAGGGAAGGCGCCTACAGCTATCCGAATCCATTTACCGGCAGAACCACTATCAGCTATGTAGTGCCACAGGACGGACCTGTGCAGATAGCCGTTTATGACGTGCTGGGCAAAAAAGTGAAAACGCTGGTGGCTACTTCGCTGCGGTCAGGCAGTTACACGGTAGACTTTGACGGAAGCAAGTTGCCCGGCGGCACCTACATCTACCGGGTAGAGGCTGGCGACAAAGTATACAGCAACCGCATGGTGTTAACCAAATAAGTTTACCTGTACGCGCTGCAGGCAGCGCGCAGCAACTATAGAAAGGTCACCCTTATGGGGTGACCTTTTTTTATTCTATAATAAAAGGAGAAGGGCTGAAGCAAAGTATAAAAACTACGAAAGCCAGGATGCCCAGCGCTTTTCTGGCGGGCGTAAGCGGCGCTTCGATGGGGCTGGAGGGATGGAAAATGCCCATCACCCTGGATAGCACAAGCCCGAACAGGAGCCAACCGCTGTACCCGTCAGCATCCGGGAAAAAAGTGCTGATGCCCAGCTGCGCTACAAGTATGACAGCGGCCAAAGCCAGGCTATACGTTAGAGTAGGAGTAGCAGGTTGCAGTACGAACACCAGGTAAAGCAGGTAAAAGGGCCACATCCAGATATAGGCTTCCAGGTGCGGAAAGAACCCGGCAAAGCTATACTGCAGCAGCAGCATGGCCAGCATGGCAACCAGGCCGGTGCGCCGGTTGTCAAAAAATTTCCAGAATGCCCAATACGCGAAGGGCGCGAAAATATAGAGCAGTTCCCCGGCCCATACCGGCTCGCTGTAAGGCGATATCACCCCCAGGCCGGCATAAAGTATAAACAGGCTGAAAAAGATAGGGGAGAGGCGGTTGAAGCGCTTGTAACCTAACAAGCCGTACAGCACGTGCCCGCCATCCAGCTGCCCGATGGGCAACAGGTTCAGCGCGGTGAAAAACAAGGCCAGGTATCCCGCAAAAAGCAGCGGGTAGTGCATCATCTCGTACTGGTTGGGCAACAGGGCCGGGTCGGCCACAAACCGCTCAAAAAACATAAAGAGCAGGTTGGTACCCAGGGCCAGGCTACCCAGCCCATCCTGGTACACCTGCTGCGCATAGTCCGGGCCAAGTTGTTTGTACTCGGGGTGAATGGTGAAGATGTAGTCGGGCTGCGGCAGGTGCGTAAAAGCGTAGAACAGCAGCGGAATGGCCACCGCAAACCCAGCCAGGGGGCCTGCCACGCCGATATCGAAGAACTGCTGCCGCGACACGATCCGGCTTTTGATGCGGATAAAAGCCCCCATGGTGCCGATGGAAGCCGTAATGCCGAACCAAAGCGGGATATAGTAGGGTAGCGTGACAGCTGTTCGGTAATACCGGGCCGTAAAGTAATGCCCGAACTCATGCACGGTAAGCACCCCCAGAAAAGGCAGTGAAAAGTATAAACCTGTTGTTAGCTCTTCCCAAGAAACAGTGCCTGTCCACGAAAAACCCTCACTGCCCAAAAAGAACAGTTTGCCGAAAGTCCATTCGGTGCCGGCCAGGGTGGTGGTAACAAACGTGATGCAGAACAGAAGCAGGTGCAGGCCATGCGTTTGCCGCTGGCTAAACTGCCTCATCCTGAAATACCTGGTTTATAGTGAGCGGCGCTTGCAGGTGCAGCGTTTGGATACCCAATTCGCGGGCGCTTTCGATGTGCTGCAGGCTGTCGTCGATGAACAGCGTCTCGTCCTTGCGTAGGTGGTGCTGGTCCAGGATCAGCTCAAAAATGTCGGCATCGGGCTTGCGCTTGCCCACCAAATGCGAGTAATAAGCCTGCTCAAACAGCGAGTCGAGGCTGGGGATGGTGAAGCTATGGGCCACAATCTGGTTGAAGCGCTTTAAGTGGATGGCGTTGGTGTTGCTAAGCAGGAAAATGCGGTACTTTTTGCCCAGCTCCAGCAACAGGTCGATGCGCTCTTTGGGAATATCGAGGAGCATGGCGTTCCAAGCGGCGTCGATCTCCTCGTCGGTGGCCTCGCGCATTTGGTAGGCCTGTCGCAGGTTATCCCGGAACTCGGCGGGCGAGCTGTCGCCGGTTTCAAAAAGGTCGAAGAGGTGCGACTGTTCTTTTTGGCTGTACTCGATATGGCAGTTATCCTTGCACAGTTTCTGGAGTTCTTTCACACTCCGCTGGTAATCAATGTTTATGATGACCCCACCCAGGTCGAAGATGATATTTTTTATGTTTGTCAGGTTCACGCGGAAAAAAAATAGTAGATGAGTATTTGATATATTGCATGCAAATATGTAAAATTGCACTCCCAATTCAAAGAAAGCGCATTTCTAAGAAGGGAACGGGCCTATAGCTCATTCGGTTAGAGCAACTGACTCATAATCAGTAGGTGCCTGGTTCGATTCCAGGTGGGCCCACGTTGATAATCAAGCACTTATATCTTAAAGGATGTAAGTGCTTTTTTGTTTTTAATTGAGATTTGAGAAACAACTCGCTTTATTCATTAGACGGCTGCTATTCGTTTTCGTCAATATTTCAGGTTTCGTTTTGTTTCAATCCTTATTACTCTGGATAAGCTACTGGAAGATTTGAAGCGTGCTTTACACGAATTTCAACAGCCGGAAGGGGGAATAAAAAGACAGTTTCAATCCTTATTACTCTGGATAAGCTACTGGAAGAATCAAGTTTGTAAAGGAAGAAGTAAGCACTGATGAGTTTCAATCCTTATTACTCTGGATAAGCTACTGGAAGTGTACGAACCCTGTCCTTGTGGCAACTACCAGAAACGTTTCAATCCTTATTACTCTGGATAAGCTACTGGAAGGGCAGCAGCCACGAACAACTTCCTCACTAAGCACTGTTTCAATCCTTATTACTCTGGATAAGCTACTGGAAGCTAATGTGCAGCCAATCCCAGCAAACGCACATTTTCGTTTCAATCCTTATTACTCTGGATAAGCTACTGGAAGTGGGGAAAAACACCCCCCTAAAATAATGAAAAGCTTGTTTCAATCCTTATTACTCTGGATAAGCTACTGGAAGACATGCGTGCCTGGGATGGCTGTGCCGACCATACCTGTTTCAATCCTTATTACTCTGGATAAGCTACTGGAAGTTGTGCGTCCTGATTCCTGCACACATTGCCAATTTGTTTCAATCCTTATTACTCTGGATAAGCTACTGGAAGTCATTGAAAATGTAGGTCTCAAAAAACACGGTAATCAGGTGAGTTTCAATCCTTATTACTCTGGATAAGCTACTGGAAGCTCTTTGTCGGCTACCTGACGCTTTTCCAGGCGTTGTTTCAATCCTTATTACTCTGGATAAGCTACTGGAAGATGTAAGGAGGCACCAACACCAAAATAATTTTAACGTTTCAATCCTTATTACTCTGGATAAGCTACTGGAAGGACCATTCATACTCCCTTATTACTTAACCTAATCATGTTTCAATCCTTATTACTCTGGATAAGCTACTGGAAGAAAAAGAACGATTACGCGTAGCCTACGAAAAAGAATGTTTCAATCCTTATTACTCTGGATAAGCTACTGGAAGAGAAGGAACAGGAGCAGGAAGAGCTTCAGGACAAGCGTTTCAATCCTTATTACTCTGGATAAGCTACTGGAAGAATTGCAATCTGAGGGGATGGATTGGTATAAGAATCGTTTCAATCCTTATTACTCTGGATAAGCTACTGGAAGTATTTTCCCTTCATCTATCGCTAACATTAAATTTGAGTTTCAATCCTTATTACTCTGGATAAGCTACTGGAAGTCAATCGTCCTTCTTGTGCCTGTGCGCTCGGTCACGTTTCAATCCTTATTACTCTGGATAAGCTACTGGAAGAAATGATTCCCCGAATACGGCAAACTGATTAGTGGCGTTTCAATCCTTATTACTCTGGATAAGCTACTGGAAGTCCCAAAGGAGGAGCCGCCAGTTGAGCCAGTTGCCGTTTCAATCCTTATTACTCTGGATAAGCTACTGGAAGAACTGAACAAGGTTTTGAAGTTTTAAATGCTTATGGTTTCAATCCTTATTACTCTGGATAAGCTACTGGAAGGACTGGAGAGCAGCCCCACAGCTCTGAAGGTGTATGGTTTCAATCCTTATTACTCTGGATAAGCTACTGGAAGAACCATCTTAGAAAGGCTTGAATACTTTAAGACACAGTTTCAATCCTTATTACTCTGGATAAGCTACTGGAAGTCAATCAAAGCGCCTAAGGCCATTTTACCGAGCTTGTTTCAATCCTTATTACTCTGGATAAGCTACTGGAAGGCTGCTGACTTCCATCGGCTACCTCCTCCACGGCTAGTTTCAATCCTTATTACTCTGGATAAGCTACTGGAAGACTCGATGCGCTTTGTGGCGGTACCGGAACACCAGGGTTTCAATCCTTATTACTCTGGATAAGCTACTGGAAGATGCCCCGCTCTGCAAGCACTCCTTTTACGAATTCTTGTTTCAATCCTTATTACTCTGGATAAGCTACTGGAAGCCCATAACCACACAAGGTTGTTGTTTAAATCTTCTAGTTTCAATCCTTATTACTCTGGATAAGCTACTGGAAGTTTGCCACTAACATTACCTTTTTATCTGATTCCCGGGTTTCAATCCTTATTACTCTGGATAAGCTACTGGAAGTCATACTTTTCGTGTTGCCCTCCTTTTTGATGGCGGGTTTCAATCCTTATTACTCTGGATAAGCTACTGGAAGATCAATCTTTTCTTTGGCCCCGGCGGTGTTACCGGCGTTTCAATCCTTATTACTCTGGATAAGCTACTGGAAGTCAACGCGGGTTTTACCTGTTTTGCCGGTGTTATCGGGTTTCAATCCTTATTACTCTGGATAAGCTACTGGAAGTTTATTTAACCGCCCATCGGCCGTTTGTGGGTGGCTGGTTTCAATCCTTATTACTCTGGATAAGCTACTGGAAGCCGTTTACCGGCTGTTCTGCTATACATGGCATGGGCGTTTCAATCCTTATTACTCTGGATAAGCTACTGGAAGCTCTTTTATTAAGGTAACGCCAGTGGCCGTAACGCTGGTTTCAATCCTTATTACTCTGGATAAGCTACTGGAAGAAAAGCTGTTACTGGGTTGCTGGGCTTGCTGTGTAGTTTCAATCCTTATTACTCTGGATAAGCTACTGGAAGGGAAGCCGCCTGAGCCAGGTTAGCCTGAACATGGAAACCTTGTTTCAATCCTTATTACTCTGGATAAGCTACTGGAAGCCTTCATGGTGCTACAAAGATGTTGTAGGACGTGAAGGGTTTCAATCCTTATTACTCTGGATAAGCTACTGGAAGGATCTTTTATGGTACTCATACAAAGTTAATTTCGTAGGCGTTTCAATCCTTATTACTCTGGATAAGCTACTGGAAGAGGGCTGCGAAACATGCTGAAAAACTACTTTTTGCGTTTCAATCCTTATTACTCTGGATAAGCTACTGGAAGTGTACGATGGGTTATCCCCGGAATCATACTTGTAGTGTTTCAATCCTTATTACTCTGGATAAGCTACTGGAAGTTGCAGTCCTCGGAGTGACGCTTACTGAGCATGGGAGTTTCAATCCTTATTACTCTGGATAAGCTACTGGAAGAGGAAGCCTACAACCATCCGAATATTGCTGCTTTAGGTTTCAATCCTTATTACTCTGGATAAGCTACTGGAAGTATCTCAGCAACAGGATTTACAGCCGTACAGACCAGTTTCAATCCTTATTACTCTGGATAAGCTACTGGAAGACAGGAGACTACAGACCATTGGACAGCTACTGGAAAGTTTCAATCCTTATTACTCTGGATAAGCTACTGGAAGATCGAAACAAAGAAGATAACATGAAAAAGTTACTTAGGTTTCAATCCTTATTACTCTGGATAAGCTACTGGAAGCGGGTATGAGGTGAAGTTCGTGCTGGTGGTGTGGAAAGTTTCAATCCTTATTACTCTGGATAAGCTACTGGAAGTCGTAAATTCTTGTTAATGACTGATTACTAGTGCTATAGTTATTATTTACTATTCGGTGTTTTGCCATTTTACAATACATCAAAGAGCTGTTTTTCATGCAAAAGCTGAATTTTCCGAAATCACAAATTATTATTAATCAATTAGTTGTGGCCTATTTTGAGGTGTGTCAAAATAAATTTACATCCGGAAAGCTCCTATTTCACACAAATATTCCGGTAGGTGCAATCTAAGCATCTTTTGCGGTATTTGGTAGCCTTTGGGTAGAAGTTATTGTCAATAATCTCCATAATCTGTTTAGCACAATTTTCAACTTCCTTCTTGTTTACATCGGAGATGGGTACCTCCACCAGCTTGTGCTGGCTACGGGTATAAACAAGGTAACCCTTGTTAACTTTTCTTCCAAAGTTCTGCTCAATCAGCCAGGCATAGCAGTAAAGTTGAGTACGGTAGGTCTCATAAATCTTATCTTTAAATTGGGCGAACTTATAGTCGAGCGGTGCCATGGTTCCGTCCTGCAACAATAGCACCTCATCTATGCGGCCACGCAGCAACTCGTTGGTCAGGTACTGGTCCATATACTTTTCCTGCACACCTATCTTCCTGCGTAGATATTCTTTGTTGCGTTCCAGCTTCTGGTCATGCACCTCACGCCCCCGCATCACTTTGTAGTTCTTTGTCTCATATTGCGGTATAGCCAGCACGTATTCAAAGTAGGTGAACCTGGGGCAGTACAGGTACTCGATGATATGGGAAGGGGTAAGGCTCATGGTGCTTAAAAAAACAGGGCTCTTACCTCATCCGACACCAGTTCCTTGTCGAAGGCCTGGCCTAGTAATTCGGTCTGCTGCAACTCGGCCTTGTTCATAGGGAAGATATATACTTTGTCTATCTCCTCGTCTATGTAATCTTCTATCTGTAGCCGCAGCGTGTCTTTCTCGTGGGCACCCAGCGAACCCAGGAATACCGAAAACTGTACCCGGTACAGCCCTGCTTGTTTACACAGTTTAGCCACCTTTGTGCGGCAGCGGTCATTTTTAATGTCGTAGAGCACCCAAACAATCATACTTTCTGAATTAAGCTGTTAGCGAATGTGTGTGCGTCAAACTGTATCGTGTTTGTACGCGTCTGATTCTTGCCTTTATAGCGGATGGTTTCCTCGTCGAAGTACTTGTTGAAGGCAGCCACCAGCAGTGCCTTCCCCTCGCTGTTAAGCGAGTAGCCGTTGGTAATATGGTCAGTATGAATCTTGTTTACTTTTTTACCCGAAAAGAGTCGGAAAACCACCGTTTCGGCATATATCCGGTAGGGCTCTATAAAATCATACACAAAGCTGAGTTGGTTATAGTCATCCCGGTGCAGAAAGCCCAGGTATGGATCGAGACCTGCTATAATGAGTGCCTTCTCGATTTTACTATAAAGTATACCAAAGGCATAATTTAGGAAGGCATTGAAGGGATCTTTGGCAGGGCGACTGCTGCGCCCACTGAACTGATGTTTTTTTGTAAGCACGTAACTTAGCGTCTCAAAATATAGCCTGCCTGCCGTTCCTTCAAGGCCCCTAAGGGTGTCGGCTATTTCAGAAACCAGCTCTGCCTGAAGCAACGAAATAGAAACAGCTAAAGCCTCAAGCCTTGCTATTTTATCGTTTAGGTAGTCAGCCTGCGGTGCCCGGTGCTTCTTCAGGTCTTGTATAAAGTCGCGCTGGTTCTCAAGCTTAGTAAGTAACCAAGCCTTGGTCCATTGCACCCCTGTTTCATTCAGACTGGCTTCTAACTGCCGCTTACGTATTTTTGTCGTGCTGCCCAGCTTGCTGTGCCACACGCGGCCCAGCGGATGCCCGTCTTTCTCGGTAAATACAATATCCACATTATTGAGGATAGCTAACCTGATCGCATCCGTGCTCAGAGCGGCTCCGGTAGTCATTATGATGCTTGTCACCTTAGAGGCAGCAAAATGATGTTTTTTTACCTCGTTAGACTCCTTCTCCCGAATGCGCACCTCAAACAGTTCGTCTTTGATGTGCACATAAGTGCCATACGTATTAATGTATAGTTGCATACTTTTTATGTTAGCATTTGCATGGTTATGGCAAGCAGTTACCGCTATATCTTTTTCACCGTACCAAACCCTCTTGAAACCGACTTGCCCAGGCCGGCAAAGTCAGGCAAGAGCGCGTTGGTGGTGAAGCCGCCACTAAAGGCCAACATCTGCTGGTCTTTGAAGCGGGTGCTCTTCTCCTGCACCTGCAGGCTGAGCAGGATGCGCTGCTCCTTGGGCAGCAGCAGGTCGAAAGATTTGTAGAACGCTAGGATGTTGCTAACGGCGATGCGCTTGAGCTGCTCCTGCCGCTCCCGCTCCGACTCAGTCTGCATGTACCTGCGGTGGTTGTCCTGGTTCAAGCCCATCCAGAGCGTTTCGTAGCGGTAGTTATGAAGGTCGCTGTCCAAGCCGATAGTCCAGCGCTGGTTGCGGATGTTCTTACTCAGCACCGGATAAAGGCATTTATCAATTTGCAGCTCTTGTACTTTCAGAAATAAAGAAGAAAGTAGTTCTCCCCCTTCATTAATGCCCAACCACATGGGCGTATTTTCAATAACCTTGTATTGCACCAGCGGGTAACGGTACTGGCTCTCTCCGTTTTCCAAATGATTGTGCAGGAGTGGTGAGTGGTCTTTGAAAAGATTTCCGAAGTATCCCCGCAGCTTGTGCGCATCGCGGGTTTGCAGCTGGATTTCGGGGAAGGTAATGGCGGTGGTAGAAATTTGTATCATTAATTAAATGTGTGGTCTTGTACATTTATAATAAGCTTCTCTATCCAAAGAAGGCCATAGTAGCAGTCGGTACATCAAACCGAAGTCCTGTTTCTGGACTCTTTTCTGAATCATAAATACAATCTATATACCTAAAGCCTTCATCATCAGGTTTTGAGACTTTAAACTTATATTCCTTAGATCTTCTAATGCTTAGCTCATGTTTTGCCTTCTCTTCAATAGATTTTCCAACTAAAGAATGTCTAAAAATTTCAGGTATAACATTGATTGTATCTAATCCTTCACGTGTATAAATTTCATCATTTCTTGAGTTGTCTTTAATATAGCTAAGGTTGTCTTTCTGGATTTGTTGATATTTCATTAGACCATCCAGATAATGAGCATTAGATTCAATATCAATTTCTTTATATACCTCATCTACCAGCTCGTTTAGAACACGTTCAGTCAATTGTTCCCCATGATGCTTCTGCAGTACTGTGAATGTGTTATCTAAAATGCCATCAGTACTGTAAACAAACTTTTCAGAGACTTCAGAATGTTGGAAAACAATAACTTTACTGTCTTCCTTTTGCCTTTTCCTGTTCACTCTTCCTGCCCGCTGTATGATGGCGTCAATGGGTGCATTTTCTGTGAAGAGAATATCAAAATCAATGTCCAGAGACACTTCTACAACCTGCGTGGCAATCAGGAGTAAAGGTTCATTTATACTTTCCTTTTGAAGGATTTCCTGCTCTTTCTGACTTCTATGTTTTTGAATAAAGCGGGAGTGATAGCAGATAATATTATCATCGGATACATAAGATTTGTACTGCTGATAGAGCCGAATAGCTTCATCTACGGTGTTAACGACTATCAGCACTTTCCTGCCTGCTTCTATTTCTTCTGTGATTTCTTCTTCCAGTTCATCTATTGAGTTTTCCCTTACCTCAAATGTATTTCTGGCAAGATCCAGGAGCTCCTTGTCTTCAATAAGCGTAAAGCCGCTGCTACCGTTGTTGCTGCCAAGTGTTTTTGAAAGTAAAGACTGTAGTTTTTCAGGCATGGTGGCAGTCATGATGTAAAACTGCGTGTTGTAAGCTTCTTGTAAGTAGGCGATGGTTGATATGATGAGCCCCAAAGTATATGGCTCATAAAGATGAATTTCATCTATGATTACTTTGGCATTGAGTAGGTGGAATGTTTTTATTTCCCAGAAGCCCAGGTTAAAGCCTTGGGTAAGGATTTGGTCAATAGTGCAGACGTTCACGTTTCTAAAGAACGTCCTATCTTTCAAATAAACTGTTTTGGTGAAGGTGTCGTCTAATTCTTTCCTGAAGAAGAAGGCGGACGAATGAACAACAGCGCAATTATCCGTGCCGAAGTATGATTTAAGGCGCTGGTATATAGCGTTGGAAGTTACGCGTGTAGGCAAGAGATAAATAATCTTTTCAAACTCCCTCTTTTGCGATGCCCATAATAAAGCCGCTTCCGTTTTCCCGCTACCAGTAGGAGCGATAGCCAGCATATTTCCAGGACGTATACTTTCCTGCTGGAACGGCAGGAACGAAAACCCCGTAGCAATTTTCTCTTTTCCTTCTGCTCTGAGTTTAGCTACTATTCTATCTTGAAGAAAATCCTGCTGGTATTGAAGTCCGTTTGTTAGCGATTTGTCACCAGCAGAGGCTGTCCAGTCTGCAATGTTTAGAAGCGCCTTATGTAAAATGTATTGCCTGCGGGCCTTGGCTGGCAAATCAGCTAACACCCTTTTGTAAAAGCGGTTGTTCCCTTTAAAGGATTCCCATAAATGTATACAGGTATTCTGTTTAGCAAAATTTTGAATTAGCTTCTCCGGAATAGCAAAAGATTTGTTGCAGAAAAACTCTTGAACTTGAGTGTTGATGAATACAGAAAGTTCTTTTAAATCATTTTCATTGACAAAAAGAGGCTTATGGGTTTCCTTTTCAAATATATCATCATTAAGTTTTTTATGATGACTAAACACAGCAAATAAACTTTCCGGATGGTTCTCATAGTATTTTCTGTCTGATAATAATAAAAGCATCCCTGAAATAAACTCATGCCGGATATGGTCTTCGTTCCTGGCATTATACTTTAGTGTATTCTGAAAATTGCCTGTCACTTTCCCTGTATCATGAAACAGTACCGCAACAAAGGAGCGAAACCAGAACTCGTCATGCATATTCAGGACTGGCTGATACCGCTCCCTTAGCTGTTGCCATATAGCCAGTGCATTGCAGGTGTGCTCCGTTAGCTTTTCTTTGGGCACTGACTTAGCGAAGATATTATCTAACATAGGGCTATTGTGGCGTCACAATCTGAACAAGGGTACAAATACATCATCAACTGCTATTCCTTTCTTCTCCACATTCAGCAGCATTTCTTCTCCAATAAAAGAAAACTCCTTCCGCTTAGTTACTCTCCGCATGCCGTAGTCTTTGGTATAGCTAAATTGTACTGGCAGTTGGTATGCAATAGGGTCTGAGGTGGAGTAGATAGAAAACTCAAGCCCGTTCTGCGCATTGTTTATCACTTCGTCTACCACATTACCTTCAAGCAGGCAGTGGCTTAGCTTATGGCTGCTGCTTGTTTGGGTGGTCGAAATGACTTGCTCTACTTTAGCCAAGGAATCGCTGCTGCCCATGGTGAGGCAGTATGTAGGATTACTGAAAGCCTGCTCCAGTTCATTAATTTTATCCTGATTCTCGCTTCCGTAGATGATTACAAACTGATTATGGAACATAATTTCCCGCTGAATGATGCTACCAGTGGCAAAGTCGTTATATTTCCACAAATCATTGGCAACACCCTGTGTTAATGCATAAGCTCCCATTTCAAACTCCTCCTCATCAAAATAAGCTTGCGCTTGTTTCGGGCTGAGACCTAAAGCCGCTCCTGCTATTCCTATAAGCGTTGTAGGTGGAGGTATCAGGAAAGATTTATGATAGTTAAAAAACTCTGGATTTCTGAAAGTAGCTGTTTGCGACTTTAGCTTTACAACGCAATATTTCATAAGTGTTTTAGATGTAAGTAGCGACGCAATACTTTGCGCCGCTACTGTATTTCTGCTTATTTAAGATTCAGAATAATAGTCTCTTACCCAAGCCTCTAAAGCTTCGAAACCTTCTTTCAGGCTTATTACATTCTCGCCGTTTCTGGCAAAAACACTCTCCTGGCTAGCAAACACATGGTCTTCCATAAATTTACCGTAATCGCTTGCAACAGTCTCCAACTGCGCCACATTTACCTGCATTTGCTCGTTCACATTCACAGCTTCCAGAAAAACAGGATTCTTTGCTTTCATGTAAGCCGCTGCAATAAACTTTGGTGAAATGTCAGCAAGGAATCTTGACTGGCGACCAGAGCTCCACAAGTTTTGGAAAGCGTCTAAGAACGCCGTAACGCGATTTGTTTTTTCTTCACCGCTAATTTCCCCGCTTTCAAAGCCCTCTCCCTTTCCAATTCTATCCAGTTCTATCAGGATGGTGCCTCTGTAAATGCCTGAATGAATTTCGGTTTCAAAAATATTCGGGTCTGCGCCCGCTGCTTTTCCCATATAGTTAGTCGCAAAGTCTAAATCACCTTTATAGGATGATAAGGCTAAAAGTGACTCTACTCGAACAGGGGAAGTTCGCGTGGTTGATTTGCCCTTGGTTTCGTTTTCGCCTTTGGAGGCATCCATGTAGCCGAACAAATCATCATCGATATATTTTGCGGGGCTTAAACTCGTTTTGGGAGCACCTTTTTTAACGCTTGCCTCACTTACTGGTGAAAGTTCCCAACCCATTTCAGATAACCTGTCACGTAGGGCACGGCGCAAGGCCTGTGAAGAAACATAGGGCAGTTCTTCGCCAGTGCTCAGCGTTACCTTTTTGATAGGATTAATATTATCAACTTCTTTATCAGCGCCGTTAAGGCTGGCAAAGGACACTTTAGAAAGGTAAGTAACAGTGATGCTATTCTTTTTCATTGTTCTGAGTGTTGTTTTATGAGTGTAAAGCGGAATTAAGTTGATTTAAAGCGCTGATGGTTGCAAACTGTTTGATATAGACAAAGTTCTCTTGCTTTATCTCTTGTAAAATGTCGTTGCTAACGCTGTTCCCGAACTTGAACTGAATGCGTGTCAGTTCGTCCAAGAATTGAGTTAAGGTGCGGGCTTTTCGGATGGCGATAATGTAGGCTTTACCTTGTTTTGCGTTAGCGGTTTTAGTTTGGCTGGCATCGTGGTTCAGGATGCCTTGCCCGATACTTTTGCCGAGGTTAATGGCTCTTTGCTGAAGTTCTGGGTTCATGTTGTTATTTCCTCCATATTTAACAATTGGTTCATATAAGTTTAAGAGCAGTAGCAACTGCTTGTAATTTTTGAAGCCGATATTTTCGTTAGACATAGTATATCTGAAGCAGTCGAAGAAAAGAGTTTCCATTTCCTGAATAATGGGTTTTGTTCGAATCAGCTTTCCTAATACCTTGTCGCGGAATTGCCGTTCCAGTTGAAAAGAATTTTTCTTATTTCTGAGAGAAGGCTTTAAGAGCAGTAGTCCTCTGAAGATGGCTGAGAAGTCAATCTGTTTCTTCTCCAGGTAGTAAATCATTCTGACCAGAAACTTGAAATTGTTCAGCTCCTCGAACGCGCTTGGGCGCATTGTTTTTGAGAACTTATTTGCTCTGAAATAAACCAAGGAAAGAGGGATATGCTTAAAGTCAGAATCTTCAAAAGGGTTTGCTTCTGCACTTTTTTCTTCAAAGTTCGCTATTTCGCTCTTTAGCACTCTTCTATAGAAGGTATATAGCAGCATAAATAAGTTGTCGTACTGGCCTATATAAAACTCCTTCCATTTATCATTGAATTTAGCCAGTTCAAAATTGGACATATAGTTGCCTTCAATGAGCTGGACAGAATCTTTTTTTATATTATTCTGCCTATATATTTTGTCTAGGTTTAGGAGATTGCTTGAATTATACAGATAAATAACCAAGCTGTCGAGGCCATTCACATATTGGTGAAATGACAGCTTAGGAGAAAAGCGGCTGAGATACATTGCTTTCCAACTAATCTTCTTGTCAGAGATATTTAGAAAAGAGCTGAAGTTTCTGAAGTTTGAAAATGGTGTAGTGCTTGTGGTATCCACCAGTTCTTTATAGCTTTCACCTGTCAGGTAACACACTTCATCCCCGGCTTCTAAAAATTTTTCCCCAAGCGGTAAATCTGTAGTTTTAGTATAGGGAGCATCTATAAATATTTCAGATTCCCCTCCTTTATTCTCAATACGTTTCTTCCCGCTACTGATGGGGTTCTCTTCTAACTCGCCCACTTCATTGAAAGAGTAGAATTTGAGCTTTTTGCCTTTTGAGCTTAGAAACTCAGCAACTTTAATAGCAAAATCTCTGTCTTCGGTAATTAACTTTTCAAACTTGATTTTTCTGCCTTTTTTGCTTGCAACGGCAGTAGGGTCGTTCGTAATTAACGCGCCTAAGCCATAGGTTTTCATTTTGGCGAATGCTTCTGCTTTGAAAGGTTCTTTTACAAAAAAATACTTATCTGCCTTATCAATAGCATTCTTGCCACTTGTATCATAAACCTCTTTTCCCATTAAATAATACACGTCCTCCAGTAGCGTAAACAGCTCTTCTGATTCCACAATCAATTCTTCTTCAGTCAGTTCAAAATCGAAGGCATAAGCTATCTCTGTGTTTTCTCTGTGCTTTTGTAGATAATGGTATAGCGCCACTATTCCCGTATTCATGAAGATATTGGCGCTTTTACTGAATTTAACCTTATTCATATCTATCTTATTTATTGTTTTATCTACCTGTAGCGCGGCTTCAGAAATACCTATGATGTCAGCCAAACCTTCCGCTAATCTACTACTGCCCTTCAGCCAAATTCTGTCTGACCGGAATATTTTTTCAGGGCTTTTTTCAATTCATTGGCTATTTCCTGCCGCAGTAGGGGCGGCTCCAGCACCTCCACGTTGCTACCGTAGCTGAGCAGCTGCATTCTTAGGTCGTAGTTCAGCACCACCAACAGCGAAATGCGCAGCTCGTCTTCATTGTCTAGCAGTATGTTTTGGGAGTGGTGCAGGGGCAGGCTTTTGATGTACTTGCCCTGCTGGGGCTTGAATGCGAGCACCACCTGGCTAGGTGGTTCAGCCAAGCAAGTGATGCCGTAAGTATGCTCAAACAGCTTTTTATAATCGAAGGATGCAGCTTCTAAATAGGGCTGTAGGAGGTGCACCTGCCGCATGCGGTCGAGCCCAAAGGTTTTTACCTTGCCTGCCTCCTCATCGTGGCCAAGCAGGTACCAGCGGTTGCGGTGCTCCATCAACAGGTATGGGGCAATGGTATACTGGTCAGGTAGCGGCTTCTGGTAAGAATGGTAGGCGAAACTGACGCTGATTTTCCGCTGAATGGCGTCTGCCAAAAGCTTCAGGTGCTCCGAGCCTCTAAAAAAGTCATTGTGCTCAAACACAATGCTGCGGGAGGCTGTGGAGGCGGATTGCAGCGTTTGGGCAATCGTCTCTACGCGTTCGGCCAACTCCAGTAGCTTCAAAAACTGCTGGAAATCGCTGACGTCCTCGTCGGTGGGGGTGCAGATAGCGTAGCCGCGCTTTCGGTTGTCGTGCTGAATGTGAATACCAAACTCTGCATGAATTGCCTGAAAGTCGCGTGAAAGCGTTCGGCTGGAGATATTGCGAAAGCCGTGGCTGTCCAGGTGGGCCTGTATATCCTTCAAGGAAGATGCTTTCAGTTTGTTTTCATGAAGCAGCCTTATGATAAGCAGGTACTTCTTCAAATTTCCGGAACGGCTCATTTTCAATATTAAAAAGGCAATATATATAAAAATACTCTTGATCTTTCTATTTTGCCTAAGAATAATTTTAATCTATATCAATTCAGTGCTTTAGTAATTGGTAATTTTTAAATAAGTTTTTTTGAAAAAAAATTCAATTTTTGTTTAGAACATATCATTCCAATAGGCACTTTTAAATACTTAGCCCTACACCCCTCACAAAGAAAATCCCCCTACCTGGCATCTGCCAAATAGGGGGATTTTTTTTACTGACCCGCTTACAAAGAATCAATCCATTTTTTCAGGTCGCCTTTTGCCTTGCCGGTCTTTTGTTGCAGTTTGCCCAGCCACTCGTCCTGCTTGCCTTCGTCGTAGGTCAGGTCATCATCGGTCAGGTCGCCGTACTCTTGTTTAACTTTACCTTTCAGCTCGTTCCAGTTGCCTCGGGTTCTATATTCTGTCTCGTTCATGGTAATAAAAGTTAGGTATGTGATACACTTTATACTTGACTTTACGCGAGCAGGCGGGGTTCGTTCGGCTTACAGAAGTATAAATTAAATGCCCTGCCGAACATAAAAAGCGAACAGAATTTAGGCGCACAAAGCAGTAGCCTGAAAGCCGATTGGCAACAAAATTAGCATACGATGTAAGGATGGTGTGGAAACAGGGAAAGGCAGGTAATTTTTTTTAGGGATGGATTTTAGTCTTTAAACTGCTCCAGCCATTCCAGAGCGGTTGCTTTGTCGGTAAACATGCGGGTGGGGTTTTGGGGCTTGTTCACCATAATGTAAAAATTTGTCATCATTTTAAAGGCCGACGACCTGACCAGGATGGCGTTGGCAGTAATGCCCTGGTTACCTTCGTTCGCAAAATAATCACGGGCATCTTTGGTCGTGCTCTTCAGTTGGATCACATCCACTAAACAAGGATAGGATTTATTCTGCGTAAACTCCATTCGGTCTTTTACAAAGGTTTTGGCCATAGCTAGGTCCATGTTGTCTATTTCTTTGTAGTAAAAGTGCAATATTCCATCCAGGATAAACATTTTAACATGTTTATTGTCCTTTGCCATAACTACATTTTCTTTATTGGAATTTGCCATTAAAATTGAATATTTACAATAATTTTACTGTTATCAGGACTTACGTTGCAATATTAGCAAAAATAGGTGGCAAAAATAAGACATAACAACATACTAGATACGGTAGACTCGGTGCTTTCTGTTTCCAAAAAGAAGGGAATCATTCATCTACACGCAGAGGATCAACAACTTGATGGGAAGTCCCTGACACTAAACGGGAAAAAAGTATTGCATTTCGGCACCTGTGGTTACTTGGGGCTGGAGCATCACCCTGCCGTAAAACGTGGGGCAATAGATGCCATTGAGCGCTACGGAACCCAATTTCCGATGTCCAGGACCTATGTATCGAGCCCCCTGTACCGCGAACTTGAAAGTATGGTGCAGGAAATGTACGGTGCATCTGTTGTTATATCTAAGAACTGCACGCTGGCACACCTCACCACCATACCCAGCTTGGTACGCCAAACCGACCTGGTTATCTTAGATCACCAGGCACATGCCAGCATACAGGAGGCTGTCAAAAAATTGCTTGGGCAAGGGGTAAGCGTAGAAATGATCCGGCACAACAACCTCGAAATGCTGGAGGACCGCATCAAAAAGCAGCGTAACAAGTATGACCGCATCTGGTATATGGCCGATGGCGTGTACTCCATGTACGGAGATTATGCACCCGTGAAGGAGATGATCGCGCTGGCCGAGAAGTATGAGCAGCTATACCTGTACGTGGATGATGCCCATGGCATGAGCTGGGCCGGCAAAAACGGCACCGGCTATGTGATGAGCCAGATGGAAAACGGACTCTACCGCAAAATGATCCTGACGGCAAACCTGGGCAAGGGGTTCGGCGCCTGTGGGGGCCTGTCGGTTTTCCCGAACGAGGGATGGTACCACAAGGTGAGTAATTTTGGCGGACCGCTCACTTTTTCTGTACAGCTAGAACCTGCCACTTTGGGGGCTGCCCTGGCATCTGCCACCATACACAGAAGCGCGGAGATAACCGGCTACCAGGAAGCACTGCAGGAGAAGATTGCCTGTTGCAATGCCTTGCTGAAGCAAACCGACCTGCCGCTGGTGCATGAAAACAACAGCCCGATCTTTTTTATAGGAACCGGCACCATGGAGATGGGCAACTACCTGGTGCATGCCCTGCTGCAGAGGGGTATATACGTAAACCTGGCCACTTTTCCGGCTGTGCCAGCCAAGAACATCGGTATCCGAATCACCATTTCCCTCAACAATTCGCTCCAGGATATCAGCTACATGGTTACAACCCTGGAGGCAACTTTTAAAGAGGCGCTGCTGGCCACCAGCCAAACCAACGAAAAGATACGGAAAGCTTTTAAGCTGGCTCAGCATGCCCCCATGCCTCGGCAAGCGGTTGTGCCACCCGGCGCCGCCGAAGTCCTGGCGTTAAAGGTCTACACCACCATCGGGGATATTGATGAATCCGATTGGAATAAGTATCTTGGACACCGGGGTATGTTCGATTGGGAAGGGTTGAAATTTCTGGAAGCATCTTTTTGTGCCAACGCGGCAGCCGAGAGCAACTGGAAGTTTGCCTATTATAAGGTGGAAGACCCCCAAGGGAATGTAGTGCTGATGACCTTTACCGTGGTAGCGCTCCATAAAGAGGACATGTTCGCGCAGAGTTCGGTTTCGGAAGCGATAGAGGCAGAACGGGTACACAACCCGTATTACCTGACTTCGAAGGGTATCTTTCTGGGAAGCCTTTTTACAGAGGGCAACCACCTGTACCTTGACCGGGAAAGCGCATGGTGGCAGCCGGCCCTGAAATGCCTGCTGAACGAGCTCTTTAAAGAGCAGGAGAGAGAACAGGTAAGTAACATACTGCTGCGCGATTTTGATGCCCGAGATCCGGAGCTGGATGAATTTATGGTGGAGCAGGGCTTCGTGAAAGTAGACCTGCCGGAGTCGTGCGTGGTGGAGGAGTTAAAAGGCTGCACGGAACTTAACTACGTCCGGATGCTGTCGCAGAAGAACAGGCGGCATTATGTGCAGAAAATAAAACGCAACCAGCACTTTTTTAATGTGGAGGTGCGCAGTGAGTTAACGCCACCTGAACTGAAACATGCCATAGCCCTGTTTCGCAACGTGAAAAATAATAACTTTGCCATCAACTCCTTCCACTTCCCTGAAAAGTTGTTTCAGCAGATGAATGAAAGCAGGGCATGGGAGTTTGTGATGTTGTACCTAAAGCCGGAGTACGCCGGTAACGCAAACGCAGTGGCGGTGTGCTTCTGCCACAAAAACGCCCAAAAGGTGTACAGCCCCATGCTGATCGGAATGGACTACGAATACGTGCTGTCCTTCGGTGTTTACAGGCAGAGCTTGTTCGAGGTGATCAAGCGCGCGAACGCCCTGGGTTGCAGCAAAGTTAATTTTGGAATTTCAGCTGCCCTCGAAAAGAAAAGAGTAGGGGCGTTGCTGTACCCGAAGACAGGATATTACCAGGCAAAAGATACATTTGCCCTGGAGATGATGGAGGCTACCTTTGCGGTAGCGCAAGAATAGAAGCTGTTGCCGTACCATGAGAAAACAAACGAAAGTGAACAAAGATAGGATTGAGGAGATCATGACGCTGATAGCAGAGGTAGCCAACGGAAACTTCGATTACCAGCTAGAGGTCTCTGATGAGGGCGATGAGTTGGATGCGATCATTTCCGGAATCAGCATGCTGGGGCAGGAACTGAAAAGCTCCACTGTTTCCAGGGATTTTATGCAGAGCATTTACCGGGGCGTGGTGGACATGCTCCTGATCCTGAATACCGACTTCACTATCCGGAATGTAAACGAAGCCTTCGAAGAGCTAAGCGGCTATAAGGAGCAGCAAGTAAAGGGAAAACCCCTTTCTGAGTTTTTCCACTTGATGGATGGCCCGATACTGTATGCCTTATTCGAGCAGTTTAAAGACGAGGGCAAGTTCCTGAATGCGGAGCTCAACCTCACCACGCGCCTGAACCAGGAAATCTGCACTTCCTGCTCGTTCTCCTACCTCATGAACAACCAGCGGCAAGAAGATGGCATTCTGATCATCGCCAAGGATATATCAGAATTCAAGAAAAAGGAAGAAGAGCTAAAGGAGGCCAAGGAAAAAGCAGAGGCAGCTAACGAAGCCAAAAGCAGCTTCCTCTCCAGTATGAGCCATGAGATACGGACACCCCTTAACGGCATTTTGGGCTTTACCGGTTTGCTGCAGTCCAGCCCCCTGAATGACGTGCAGGCGCAGTACGTTAAACTGATCAAAACATCTGGCTCAACGCTCAACAAGCTTTTAAACGACATCCTGGACCTGCACCGCATTGAGCAGGACAAGATAGCCATTGAAACGATACCCTTTGATCTGCGGGAGAATTTAGCCTCGCACCTGGAGCCTTACAAGCAACTGGCTAAAAACAAGCAGATAACCTTCTCTTACACTTTCGATGCAGAGGTGCCCCGTGTCGTGTCCGGTGATCCTACACGCATCAACCAGATTCTCATAAACCTGGTGAGTAATGCCATAAAGTTTACTTACTCGGGCAGTGTTTCCATTCATGTTGGCCTGGTTACACACGATAAGGCAGCGGAGCATGTGGAGTTGAACTTCTCGGTTTCCGACACAGGAATAGGCATCCCGGAGGCGAAGCAGTCCCTTATCTTTGAGTCCTTTACACAGTCAGACCAATCCATGTCCAGGAAATACGGCGGGTTTGGTCTGGGCCTTTCTATCTGTAAAAGGCTGGTTGAACTAATGCAGGGTGAAATAGGGGTTACAAGTCCGGTGTCTGGTAAACAGGCAGGCGCTACTTTCTGGTTTACCTTGAAATTAGGTGCCGTGAACAGCGATGCCCTGGAACAAGACCTGGATGAGCAGGACACAACCTTTGCCCTACCCCCCGAGGCCCGCATTCTGGTAGTGGACGACAATGCCATTAACGTGATCCTGATGCAGGATGTACTGGAGGGCATGGGCGCAAACGTGACAACGGCCAGCGATGGCGAAAAGGCAGTTGAAATTGCGCTGGCCAGCCAATTCAACATGATCCTGATGGATATTCAGATGCCGGGCATGGATGGTTTAGAGGCAGCTACCCTTTTAAGAAGAGCGAAAGTTACCAGCCCCATCATTGCTTTTTCGGCCAACGCTTACAAAGATGATATCGCCAAAAGTATAGGGGCAGGCATGAACGATCACCTCTGCAAGCCCTTTACAAACAAAGAACTTATTGCCCTGCTTAAAAAGTGGATATAAGCCTGTGCTGCAAGTGATTATAAAAGCCGCTATATTCAAATATTTGCGTTAAAATATTCCTACTATTTATAGGATGTTACGTATGCAGGGATATGGCGATTCCCATCTTGCCCTCTCCTTACCGTAGCCTGGCCCGTACAGCTGTTAACCTACTAGGCGGCGTAGAGTTAGATGCCTATAAATTCTATGCCTATGTCTTTTTCAGCGAGGACAGGAACTGTTTGCAATGCGGACTGTACGTGGGAGACGGAGGCGTGGTGCATGGTGCCAGTTTTTCACCCGCTCAGTTCAAATCCCCTGATAAGTTAGATACCCTGGTCAGCCTGACCCGTTACACGATAACTGTTCCCACCGCTAATACCAAATACCTGGAATGGCGCGACACCCAGCAGGCCAGCCAGGTGGATATGTTGTTAGAGCGGTATGTGAGTTCGTATGGCGATGCGGTGGTTGCGCTCTACAATGCCTATTATACCCTGCAGAGGTAAGCTCAAAACCGAACTGCCTGTAAAATGGCCAGGCCCCTCCTGAAAGGGAGAGGCCTGGCCGGAGAGTATACTTGATTTAGCTTTATTATCCGATGCCGTTTCCGTCGCCTTGCTTCGCATCATCGTTTCGGATGCTCTTCTTTGGTTTACGGGCCTTTGTTTTCTCCATTTTGCCAAAGCGGTAATCGAAACTTACCCGCGCGCCGCGGTTGTAGTTGTTGATCAAAATGTTTTGTTCGTAGTCTATCGCGTTTATCTCGTTCTTCATCTGCATACTCTTTCTGAAAGGGTTATCCAAACCTACGCTAAGCCCGCCTTTTCCATCAAACAGCTCTTTTTTAACTGCCAGTGTATGATAAGAGAAGGAGGCAGAACTGCCCTGCAGCTGTAATCTGCGCGAGTTAAAGCCCCCGTTAAACTGGGCGCTGTATCCTTTTCCGATCGTGTAAGACGAGTTGGCATTGATGTTATACATCCAGCCGCTGTTCTCGTACTTTGTGCTTTTCAGGTCCACGAAGTAGATGTTGGAGCTTCCGCTGATGGTCCAGTCTTTTACAGGCTTTACGGAGCCAAACAAGCTGGTGCCATAGGTCTTGTTTCGGGCCACGTTTGCAAAGGTGATCACGGTGGTGTTACCCTCTATGCCCGGCACGGTTTCGATGGCGTTATCTGTCTGGCGCATGTACAAAGTGGCGCTGATGGAGGAGGTTTTGAAATAGGTGCTGTACCCAAACTCATAGAGGTTGGTTAGCTCAGCATCCAGGCCAGGATTTCCGCGCACCACGGTTCCGGGTGCCTGCTCCTGGTCAAAGGGGTTTAGGTAAAACAGCGACGGACGCTGGATGCGCTGGGTAAAGTTGGCTTTTAACGTGTGCTTCTCTTTTAAAGTATAGGAGAGGGCGACACTCGGTATCAGGTTGTTATAGCTCCCCGAGTACAGAGTGCTTCTTTTCAGTCCGTCCTCTTTCGCCCGGAAATACTTTCCTTCAATTTCTGTATGCTCAAGGCGGGTGCCCAGCTTTACATTCAGCTTCTTTTTTACTGCAAACCCATAGGTCAGGTAGGCGGCATACACGTCCTGGGCATAGTCGAAGGTCAGGCTGCTGGTCTTATCCGGATCCGTCGAGAAGATGTCGTGGTAAAAGCCATCGCTGTCCACGTCCCTGAAAATGCTTTTCGCTCCGATCTCCAGGTTGGTCTTGTTCTCGAAAGGATGCACGTAATCTACCTGAAAGGTAAGTTCGTCGTTGCCGCCGTCGTTCTGGTTACGCTGCTTGTAAAAAGGGGCTTCTCCCTCCTGAAAACGATCCTGATAATTGCGTGTGTCGGTACCGGCGGTGGTGTACTGCGAGAGCACAGTGAGCTCGCGGCCTGGTTTTGCGAACGTGTGCAGGAAATCTAGGTTAAAATCGGTTCCTTGCCGCTTGTTGCGGTTCTCGATGGCAGTAAAGTAAGATTGCTCCGGTTGCTCCGTTCCGCCAAGGGTAATAAGCTGGCGCTGGTCGTTTTCCATCCTAAACTCACCTCCATTGCGGCGCACGCTTCCTGAAAGGCTGTTTTGGGCTGATATCTCGTAGTCAAAACCCAGTAAGCCGTTCATAAACCCGCCCCTGATATTCGTTTCCCCAAACTGTGACCGTACCATACGGCTTGCTGCCGGCTGGTTAAAAGTCGTGATGTTGGACATGTCGCCGTGGTTGTAGAACTGGAAGGTGCTGGCCGTGGCATTAACGCCAAGCTTGCCGCGGCGCACGTTCAGGCTGGCGTTGCCGTTGCTGGCGCGTGTGCCGGCTGTAGCGCTTACAGAGCCGTTCACACCTTGCAGGCCACTGTCCTTTTTAGTGATAATGTTGATGATACCCGCAGTGCCCTCGGCATCATACTTGGCCGAAGGACTCGTGATCACCTCCACTGACTTGATCATATCTGCCGGGAGCTGTTTCAGGGCATCGGCCACGCTGCCTGCCATAATTGAGGAGGGCTTGTTGTTGATCAGTACCCGCACGTTCGAGCTTCCGCGCAGCTGTACGTTTCCGTCGGTGTCCACGCTCAGCGAGGGCACCTTCTGCAGCACGTCGGCGGCATTGCCACCGGCATTGGTCAGGTCTTTCTCGGCGTTGTAAACCGTGCGGTCGATTTTCTCTTCCACCAAAGGCTTCTCGCCCGTAATCACCACCTCGCTCAGCCTTTTGGCATCGGCGGCCAGCGTTACCGTGCCTACGTTCACGTCGGCATTATCGGAGGCCACCACCACGTTTTCGATGGTTTTCGGCTGATACCCCAGAAACGAGACGTTGAGCTGGTAGGTGCCCGCCGCCACTTTCTGGATGGTGAAGCGTCCTTTGTCGTCTACCATGGCGCCGTCTATGGGCTTGCCGGTGACGGTGCTGATCAAAGCGACCGTCGCAAACTCGATCGGCTGATTAGTGGCCGCATCCAGCACCTGTCCACTGATCCTGGCATTGCCCTTCGGGACAACGTAGCCGGATGGGGCTGCTTGCTTTTGTGGGGACGAGGGTCCCTGGGCGAATGCCGAGACGGCGCTAAAGCCCAGAGCGAGTAATAGTAATTGCTTTTTCATAGGATTATTAACAAAATGTTAGCAGATGACGGGTAATTTTATACTTTTAGTCCAGTTAAAATGACTGAACATTACAAAGTAAGGGGGCTTTTTGGATTGCTAAAACGGATTATACCAATACAACACATTTCTATATAAAGAGGCATAAGTAGCCGATGAGCAGTTCGTCGGGGATAAGAGCGTTTTGATCGGAGCAGTAACGGGCCCCTGCGATTTGAATCCTATTTTTATACTTTATACTTTCGGGAAAAAAACAGCATGGAAGTTTACTTAACCCGCGTAGACCAGGATTACCATTTCGCCGCCACCGGCTCGGCAGGCGTAGCCGTTCACCTGGACGGCTCCCCGGAGATTGGCGGACACAATGCCGGGGCGCGCCCCATGGAGATGCTCCTGATGGGGCTCGGCGGCTGCAGCGCCATCGATGTGATCCAGATACTGAAAAAGCAACGCCAGCAGATCGACCTGTTCGACATAAAGGTAACCGCCGACAGAGCCAAGGTGAACGAGCACACCGAGTTCCGCAACATCAACATACACTTTATACTTGGCGGCCCCCTGGACGAAGGAAAAGTTGAGAAAGCCATTAAGCTATCGCTGGAGAAATACTGCTCCGTAGCCATGGTGCTCTACAAATCGGCTGAGATTAGTTACACGCTGGAGCTGGTGTGAGTTATGGGTTGGATTTGTCAGGGTCGCCCAAACCAGACTTATTGATCTCACTTTCACCCCACTGCCCATTCCACATAAACTAAAGCGCCGGCCTTGCGTTTAAGAGCAAGGTTAAGCGAGGCAGATACTTTGGTAAGATCAGCCGCTCACTAATCATTCAGAAAAGATATACTATGAACTATACAGAACATTTTGAAGGCATAAAACTCGACGTGCAGTCCGTGGATATTGAAGTTTCGGACGCTATTCAGCAAGGTGTGCGCGACACGATCACTAAACTAAAGCGGTACGCTAAAAAGATAGACTCCGTGGATGTATACTTTAAAGAAGAGGCCAGCCAGGCCACCAATCAAAAAAGCGTGCACATGCGCGTGGGCATACCCGGCAACGATGTTTTTGCTCAGGATGAGGGGGGTAACTGGTTTGAGCTGCTTAAAAACGTGGAGGATAAACTCAAGCGCCAGTTAGAGAAAAGATAAACCTGCACAGGCACTTTACGGTTAAAATTTAACCGCACCACAACCAGCGTCTGTTAATAAAAGTAAATAAAAGGCAAAACAAAACCATATGGTCCGACAGCCCGGTGCGCCCACCTTAATTTATGTAACCAACCCAATGTGCGCCTGGTGCTACGGGTTTACGGCGGTGGTACGCCGGTTGCGGGCACTGTGGCAGGGGCGTTTAAATGTGCAGGTGCTTTTTGGCGACCTGAACGCACATGCCGAAAGGCCCCTGCTGCAGGAGGAAAAAGAGCGGCTCGCCCTGAGCTGGCACCGGGTGCAGGAAAGAACTTTCCTGCCTTTTGATTACCGTTTTTTTAAGCAGCAAAATTTTATCTACAACACGGAGCCCGCCTGCAGGGCCATGCTTTGTGTGCGTTTGCTGCGGCCCGTGCTTACACTGGAAGTGCTGCGGGCCATGCACTCGGCCTTCTATGTAGATGGCCAGGACCTGAAAGACCCCCAGGTGCTGCTGCAGATCATGCGCCTGTTCGGGATCCCGGAAAGTTTATTTCTGGCCTTGTTCGAGTCGGATGAGATCATGGAGCAGCTTGAAGAAGAGTTTGGCTACGTAGATGCTATCGGCGCCACCAGCTTCCCGAGTCTTTTTCTGGTAACGGAGCATGGCGCCGAGCAACTGGCACAGGGCTTCTGCGAACTGCATGAGCTGGAGCAGCGCCTGATGCACATCCTTACCGCCAGCTAACAGCAACGGCACTTAATTTATAAATACCTATATTTGTAAACATTTTTTGGCGGCACTTGTTGTAAGTGAAGATCAAAGCCACAGCAGGCTGAAAAACAAGCAGCTAGGCTTTGGGAAGCGAAGTGCAAATTAATAAGCGAAACATTATTTCTACGATAAAACGTCCTGTGTTTTATTACCTAAATATTACAATCTTCGTATATTTAGGAGCAAGAGTATAAGCTCTATTCTGTCACAAAATCCTTTATGAGAAGCAAAACAGCAACCAACCAAGTAGACGAGTATCTCGAAAACCTGACTCCTGAAAAACAATTGCTGGCGCATGAGATTCGCCGGATCATTCACGCCTCTGTGGCGCACCTGGAAGAGAGCGTGCGTTGGGACTGTGCCTGCTATTTCTTTTATGGCCCCGTATGTTACTTTATTTCCTCACGTAGCGGTATTCACTTCGGTTTCTTCCGCGGTAAGGAGCTGGCAGACCCAAGCCGTAGGCTGGTGAGTCGCAACGGGCAGAACCCACACATAAAGATCCGCACGCTGGAAGACATCGACGAGAATTATTTTGCAGAGCTGGTGCGTGAGGCAGTGCTGCTCAACCAGAATTAAAGCGCGGGCTCACAGTCCTCGTGGCTGCATTCCTCGCCTGTCACTTCCAGCTCTATCGTCACATGGTTAATTTTTATGTCGGCCATGGCAGCTCGAATGTGCTGCTTAATGCTTTCAGCTTCCTGTAAATACAGGTTCTGGGGTACTACTGCATGCATGGTCAGGATGTTGTAGGTGCCATCCAGTGTCCAGATGTGCAGGTCGTGTATGGACTCTACATTCGGGAGTTTCTCCAGCTGCGCCTGCACCACTTCGAGGTTAATGTCGACGGGAGTGCCCTGCAGCATGATCTGCATGCCTTGCTTCAGGTTACGCACCACATTATAGAGCACATACAGCGTGATGCCAATGGAGAGGATGGGGTCAATCACGGGCAGGTCGAAAAAGTACAGCACAATGCCGCCCAGCAATACGGCCACCCATCCCAGCACATCTTCCAGCAAATGGAGGCGCACCACACGCTCGTTCAGGGAATCGCCTTTTTTCAGCCGCAATACAGCCGCCCCGTTTACGATAATCCCCAGTATGGCAAAACCGATCATGCCCGGCGCGTTCACCGGCTCGGGGTGAATAATGCGCGGAATGGCCTCGGATAAGATGATAACCGAACCTACCAGTAGGATGACAGAGTTGATGATGGCGCCGAGCAGTGAAAAGCGCTTGTAGCCAAAGGTGAATTTCTTGTCGCGGCCCCGTTTTGAAACGTTCTCAAAATACCAGGCCAGCCCCAGCGAGAGGGAATCGCCCAGGTCGTGGAGGGCATCCGACAGGATGGCCACACTGTTGATCCACAAGCCGCCGAAAAGCTCCAGGATGGTGAAGCTCAGATTCAGAAAAAAGGCTATTTTTATGTTGCCACCCGTATGATGATGGTGGCCCGGGCCGTGGCTATGCTGGTGATCGGTATCTTCCATTACCCTATACAACGATAAGCGCGTTTTTTTGATACTATAAACCGCGCAAGGCATCATGTGCCGGATATTAGCCGCAAGAACGTAACTTTGTGGGAGATAACCTGAATGCCGGTGTAATGCCAGACAGCAAAGTATAAAAACCGCTGAACCATGAGAATACTGCTGATAGAGGATGAACCCAAAGTGGCTGCTTTTATAAAAAGAGGCCTGGAGGAGCAAAACCACGACGTAGACCAGGCTTACGACGGTACTTTTGGGATAAAACTCGCCCTACAGCATGCATATGACCTGATTATACTGGATATAATTCTGCCGGCTATGAACGGCTTAGAAGTATGCCGCGAGATCCGGAAACACAATGCAAACATTCCTATACTGATGCTTACAGCGCTGGGCAACACCGACGATAAAATAACGGGCTTGGATGCCGGTGCAGACGATTACCTGACCAAGCCCTTTGCGTTTCAGGAACTGCTGGCGCGCCTGCGTGCCCTGGGCCGGCGCGGCACAGAGGCAAACCCGGGAGAGCAGTTGCAGATTGCTGATCTGGAACTGGATGTAGCCCGAAAAACAGTTACCCGTGGGGGCAAGCCCATCAACCTGACTGCCCGCGAATTTGCCCTGCTCCATTACCTGCTCCGCAACAAAGGCCGGGTGATCTCCAGGGTGGATATTACAGAGCAGGTTTGGGAAACTTCTTTTGACACAGGCAGCAACGTGATTGACGTATACATTAATTTTCTGCGCAAGAAAGTGGATAAAGACCATGAAGTGAAGTTGATACACACCCTGGTGGGCATGGGCTATGTGCTACGGGAGCAGGCTAAAGTATGAAAATCAGGTATAGACTCACCTGGCAGTTTGCCAGTATCTTTGCGCTCATCCTGATCCTCTTCTCGCTGGTGATCTACTATTTCACCTCCATTTACCGCCAGGATGACTTTTATAAACGCATCAGCCGTCGTGCGCTGGTTACGGCTGCATTTGTGCTGGATGCGGATGAGGTGAATAAGGCGCAGCAACAGCGAAACCAGATCAGTTATTACCAGGTGCTGCCCCTGGAGGCCGTCCGGATCTATGACGCCAGCGGCAAGCTGGTGTTTTCGGAGGGCGAGGGCAAGCTGGGCGTAAACCCAAGACAACTGGCAGCGGTTAAGCAACGGACAAAAGTGCAGTATGAGCTGGGCGTGCGCCAGGTGGTGGGCATCTATTACCCCGATAACCAGAGCGACTACTATGTGTTTGCCTCTTCCGTGGACGCCTATAGCTTACGCAAGCTCATGCACCTGCGGGTGGTGCTGCTCATTAGCTTCCTGGGTTCTATGGTGATCGTCCTCATTGCTGGCTGGATCTTTTCGAAGCAGGCGATGCGGCCTATTACCAAGGTAGTAAGCGAGGTGGAAAAGATCAGCGCCAGCGACCTGCACCTGCGCTTAAGCAACGCCGCCGGAAAAGACGAGATATCGCACCTGGCACAAACCTTCAACAAGATGCTGGACCGTCTGGAGCTGGCCTTTGAGATGCAGAGCACCTTTGTCTCCAACGCCTCCCATGAACTGCGCACGCCCCTTACCGCCATGATCGGGGAGCTGGAGGTAGCCCTTATGAAACCACGTGCGCCGCAAGAGTATGAACGGGTGCTGCACTCCACCCTTGATGATGCGAAACTGCTGACGGCGCTCTCGAACGGCTTGCTTCAAATAGCCCAGGCAAGCATAGACCCCTCTAAGGTAAAGCTGACGACGCTCCGGTTTGACGAACTGGTGTGGTTGGCACGCGAACAAGCCCTGAAACGACACCCTAACGCCCGCATCACCATCGATTTCCTTAATTTTCCGGAGGAGGAAGAGCGGTTAGTGATCAAGGGAAATGAGGCGCTGCTGCTGATCGCGGTGGTGAATGTGTTCGAGAACGCCATTAAATTCTCCCCATCCGGGCAGGCTGTGAGCGGGCTGATCAGGGTGCAAAACCACAGGGTGGCACTGGAGGTGAGGGACAAGGGCATCGGGATTGGGAGCGATGACCTGCGGCATGTGTTCGTTCCGTTTTTCAGGGCCGGTAACGTGAGAAACATTACTGGACATGGCATCGGGTTGCCCTTGGCTGAGCGCATTTTAAAGCTGCATAAAGGCAGTATTTCCGTTAACTCCCAAATAGCTGAGGGCACCACGGTGACCCTCAGCATCCCACAGGCGTATGGCTTTATTCCATCCCATCCTTCATTTTAATGCCGTTTTAATGTGGTTTTAATACCAGGTTAATCTCGGTAAGCTAGCTTTACGCTCTAAACAAAGTAATGTAAGCCGGCCTGCCAGTTTTATGGCTGAACAGCAAAGCGGGCCTGGATCAAGTGAAGGATGAGAAAAAACAATCAAAAATCAAAGTACCTGGCCAATCTTGGGAAAGATATCCCGTCAGGTTTAGTGGTCTTTTTCGTAGCGCTGCCCTTATGCCTGGGCATCTCCCTGGCTTCCGGGGCGCCCTTATTCTCCGGAATAGTAACAGGTGTAGTGGGTGGCGTGCTGGTGTCCTGGCTGAGTGGCTCGCAACTGAGCGTGAGCGGCCCCGCTGCCGGTTTAACCGTGATCGTGCTGAATGGCGTTGAAACCCTGGGCTCGTTTGAGTCTTTTTTATTGGCCGTTGTGATAGCCGGAGCGCTGCAGTTGGTGCTTGGGTTCTTGAAAGCCGGGGTGATCGGGTTATACTTTCCCTCCTCGGTGATAAAAGGGATGCTGGCCGCTATCGGCCTTATCCTGATCCTGAAGCAGATCCCCCACTTTTTAGGTGCCGACGAGGATTTCTTTGGGGAGATGCAGTTTTTCCAGGCCGACGGTAGAAACACCTTCTCTGAACTGGCCTATTCCTTTTCCAAAATACAGTTGGGCGCCTTGATCATCGGTGTGATCTCGATGGCCATTATCCTGCTCTGGGATACGCCCGCCATGAAGCGCAATAAGTTGCTGAAGATGGTGCCCGGGGCGCTGGTTGCAGTGGCGGCGGCCATCGGCATCAACTACCTTTTTAGATATTTCATGCCCGAACTTGCCATATCGGCCACGCACCTGGTAAATCTGCCGCAGATAGGCAGCTTCAACGACCTGACCCGTGAACTCCAGTTCCTTAGCCTGGAAAAACTAACTAGCCCTTCGCTGTACATCGTGGCCGTTACAATAGCCATTGTGGCCAGCCTGGAGACCCTGCTCAGTGTAGAGGCCATCGATAAGCTGGACCCGCATAAGCGTCGCAGCGATACCAACCGCGAACTGAAGGCGCAGGGTATCGGAAACTTGGTGGCCGGTTTGTTGGGCGGCCTTCCCATGACGGCCGTGATCGTGCGCGGGTCAACGAATGTAGCCGCCGGCGGACAAACCAAAGTATCAGCGTTTGTGCACGGTATTCTTCTGCTGCTCTCAGTCTTGTTGTTTGCGAGCCTTATGAACCAGATTCCGTTATCGGCCCTGGCTGCCGTGCTGTTGGTGGTAGGCTTTAAGCTAACGAAGCCCTCTTTGTACAAGTCGCAACTGAAGATCGGCTCTGAGCAATTCATTCCATTTATCGTAACGGTGCTTGCTATTTTGTTCACTGATCTGCTGGTGGGTATCTGCGTCGGTCTGGCTGTCGGGATATTTTTCATCCTGAAGGCTAATTACAAATCACCGTATTTCTATCACAAGGAAGCCTACAAGGACAAAGAGATAATCCGCATAAAGTTAAGCGAGCATGTGTCTTTTCTGAACAAAGCCAGCATCATGCTCACCCTGGATCATTTGCCAGCCAACAGCCATGTGATCATCGACGGGGAGAACTCCACCTTTATTGATTACGATGTGGTGGAGGCTATCCAGGAGTTCAGCAAAACTGCCCATGAGCGCAACATTGTGGTGGAGCTCCTCAACGTGCCAGAGGTAGAGATAATGGACATGCACTAAACGCCGGGCCTGAATTCCACAGGAGGAAAAAAATATAAGCCCAGCTGAAAAACAGCTGGGCTTACTTGTGGAGTTAATCCACTATCTCAGGTAGTTTACCACTGGTAGCCATAGGAATACGGCCACCGGTAGCTGCTTCTACCACTCGTAGTCTCTCTTCGAAGATGATCCGTAAGAGTAGGGAGGTCCGCTATAGGTGTTTCCGTAGCTGCTTGAGCTTCTCCCATACCGGTTGTAGTTAGACTCATGCTCCCGGTCGCGGCGCTCATCCATTCTTCTCCTGCGTTCTGCTTCGTCATCGCCGAACCACGATTTTACCTCATCACCGGCACGGTCGAAGAAGCCGCGGTCATGTCTGTCTCTGTCTGAAGAATAACGGTTGCTGTCGTTATCGGAATAGTAGCGATTAGACGAGTAACGGTCTCTGTCAGAATAGTTTGACGTACCATAGCCCGATGATCCATAGCCCGATCCGTATGATGAACCAGATCCATAGTTAGAACCATAAGTTCTGTTTGAGCTGTATCTGTTGTCGTTGTCATCGTCGTCGGTGGCGCGATCCCAGGCATTAGAAACGCGGTTCTTGGTTCGTTCCCAGCCACTTTCTAAGCGGTCCCCTGCACGGTCCCAGCTGTCACGGTCTGAATAGCGGTCTCTGTCGTAATCAGAGCTATAGCGCCTGTTGCTGTAATCTGAGGAGCCGGAGCCATAAGAAGAACCTGAGCCATAGTTAGAGTTACCTGCAGAGCGGCCATATGTCGATGAATTACCATATCCTGAATTTGAATAGGCATCACGACCTGAACCTAATCCTCCGGATCGATAGTCATCGCTGCCGTAGCTTCGGTTGCGGCTCGAACTGTCGTAGTCACTCGAAGAGTAGTTTCGTCCGGAGCCTCTGCTCTCTGATCTGTAATTGTCATTATACGGGTTGTATCCCGAATTTTCATAGCTTCTCATAATAGGTTTTGGTTTAGAATTTAAAAAATACATTACGTGTCGCAAAATAAGAGCGACGTGTTTTTTTACGGCTACCAAAACGAATTGTTATCAAGTATATTAAAATAGACAGAAGTAATAGTTTTATTTATATGCATAACAGAAAATAACGTCATCAGGCAGACTTATACTTTAGAGCTAGCACAGGAAGATTGAATAAATGGCAAAACATATTAAAGCATAAATTGTATTATTTTAATAAAATAATTTTATGTTTGGTGCAGTTTAAAGTTTGATAACATTGTTGATAAGTCTTTTGTGGCATCTTTTATATAAATAGTGGCAAGTTGGGGCTACCAGGGAATTATAAAATAAATTTGCCGAATAGTTTGCAGTTAGCGATTAATTAATAATTTTACAGGCAATAAGCGATTAGCCAATGCCTCGTAACAATGCAATTTTAATGCTGATTTGTCTGTTACTTACAATGGAAGAATTCAACTTTTAGTCAAACGCCACATGAAATTGAAAACAATGCTTGCCTCATTATTGGCTGTAAGTATGCTTACAGGTTGCGAGGATTTATTTGAAGACGGAAGCCTGCAGCCCGATGGCTCCACACCGAGCGTAACAGTGCATGCACCAACCAATAACCAGACCATCACCACCACCCAAGGACTTAGAGTGGATATAACCGTGGTGGACAAAGACCTGGTAAAGGAACTGGAGCTAACAGTTGTAGGAGAAAATTCTGAGAACAAGCTGGTTAATTTCACCAAATATCCGGGGAAAAATGTTGTGGAACTCGACACCACCCTTTCATTTGCTGGCGTTACCACAGGCAACTACACGCTGCAAATAAAAGCAACGGACAGAAGAACGAATCTGGAGCAACAGGAGATCAAATTTACGGTGAAGTAAGGGTAACTGTAAAGTATAAACAGGAAGGGCGCTGCAGATCTGCAGCGCCCTTCCTGTTTAAAACTGGTATACCACCTGCCATTGCTCATTAAGAATGAGAGCGGCCTCAAAAGTATCGCCGGTCTTCTCAGATACAAAGCCTTTAATCTTGGGCGTTTTACCTTTCTGCAACAGTCCCGCGACCTGCTTGTCGGTCAGCTGCTTGCCTCCCTTCTCGAATGGCACCAGCAAGTGGCAACCCTCCCGGAACCTGCTGCACCCGTAGGCGGCTTTGCCTTTCAGTATTTTGCCCTGTTTGCAACGCGGGCATTCTGCATAGGGGTCGGTAGCTGGCGTTTTTATAGCCTTACGGAACTCCAACTGATGGTCGGGGCTCAGGACAAGCACGGCATCAAAGCTTTCGTTCAGTGCATCTTTAAAATTTTTGATCAGGGGTGTTTTGCCTTTGCTTAACAGGGCTTGTACCTGTTTCTCGGTAAGCTGCCTGCCTTGCTGCGCGATGGGCAGTAAAAAGCGGCAACCCTCCCTGTAGCGGCTGCAGCCAAAGGCACTGGTGCCTTTCAGGATGTGCCCCGTTTTGCAGGCTGGGCAAGAGCCCAGCCCGGCAGCCGGGGCCTTTGCCTTTGGGCTTGCAGCAGGACTGGCTTTTCTGGGAGAGGTAGCCGCCTGTTTGGGTTGCTCTTGCTGGGGTTCCAGGGTAACGGTGGCTTTGTCATACTTTACCTCCTGCACCAGCCCGATCACAAAATCCTGCAGCTCCTGTAAAAAAGCCTCAGCCTTAAACTCGCCCCCCTCAATCTGGCGGAGCTTGCGCTCCCACTGGCCCGTCATCTCGGCAGACTTCAGCGTCTGGTTCGGTATAACGCCGATCAGGTCGATGCCCATCTGGGTGGGTACGATCTTTTTTTTCTCCTTCCGAATATACTGCCTTTTATACAAGGTCTCGATGATGGCGGCGCGGGTGGAGGGGCGGCCGATGCCGTTCTCCTTCAGGGCTTCCTTCAGGTCGTCATCGTCCATTTGCCTGCCTGCCGTTTCCATGGCTCTAAGCAAGGTTGCCTCGGTGTACTCTTTGGGCGGGCTGGTCATTTTTCTGTCGAGCAGGGGGGCATGGGGACCGTGTTCTCCCTTGTCGAAATGGGGCAGCACCCCCGACGCCTCTTCTTCGTCTTTGCCGGTGCTCTCCGGTTTAATGTCTTCTGCGCCATACAGCACGCGCCAGCCTGGCTCCAGTATCTGCTTGCCCTTCACCCTGAAAGTATAGCCTGCAGAATCAGCCAGCACCGTGGTGTTGCTAACGATGCAGTCGGGGTAAAAAGCAGCCAGGAAACGCCTGGTAATGATATCATACACATCGGCTTCGCGCCCGTACAGGCTGTTGGCTGAGGCGCCGGTTGGAATAATGGCGTGGTGATCGGTTACCTTGTTGTTATTAAATACTTTTTTTGTCTTGCGGATCTTGGTTTCCAGCAACGGCGCCACCTCCTGGCGGTAATTGCTCAGGCCCTGCAGGATGGCGGGTATCTTGGGGTAAATATCATCGGGTAAAAAAGTGGTGTCTACGCGCGGATAAGACACTACTTTCTTTTCGTAAAGGCTCTGCACCGTTTTCAGCGTCTCGTCCGCCGACATGCTCAGCTTATTGTTGCACTCGATCTGCAGCGAGGTCAGGTCGAAAAGCCGGGGCGTGGATTCGGTGCCCTTCTTGGTTTCTACGTCCGTAATCGTCAGTTCGGCCTGCTGGATGGCTTCCATGATCTTTTGTGCCTCCTCCTCCTGCTGGAAACGCCCGTTGGTGCTGGAGAAAGTGGTATCGCGGTATACGGTTTTTAACTCCCAAAAAGGCTGGGGCACAAAGTTGGCGATCTCGTGGTGCCGGTTCACGAGCATGGCTAGCGTAGGGGTTTGTACACGGCCGATGGAGAGCATCTGGCGGCCTTGTGCATACTTTAGGGTGAAGAGGCGGGTGGCGTTTAAACCAAGAAGCCAGTCGCCAATGGCGCGACTCTTGCCGGCCTGGTACAGCAGGTCGAAGTCGGAGCCGTCTTTGAGTTTGGCAAACCCCTGCCGGATCGCCTCCTCGGTGAGCGAGGAGATCCAAAGGCGCTTGAAGGGCTTGTTATACTTTGCCTCCGTCAGGACCCAACGCTGGATCACTTCCCCCTCCTGGCCGGCATCCCCGCAGTTGATCACTTCATCGGCCTGGTCGAGCAGGCGCTTGATGATCTTAAACTGTTGCTCCACGCCTTTGTTCTTGATCAGTTTGATGCCGTAGCGCTCGGGCAGCATGGGCAGGTCGTACATGCTCCAGCGCTTCCACTCGGGGCGGTAGTCGTCGGGTTCGCGCAAGGTGCAAAAATGCCCGAAAGTCCAGGTTACCTGGTAGCCATTGCCTTCAAAGTACCCATCCTTCTTCGTTCGGGCACCTAACACCGTGGCTATCTCGCGGGCTACGCTTGGTTTCTCAGCAATACAAACTTTCAAGGTAATTCGGGGTTAGGGTACATCAACAGAACTCAAATTTAAGCTTTTTATCGATCTTTTGCTTGCTAAACCAAACATAGCGCGCTTTCCGTTTGCAGCCGCCCTGGTGTAGCCGGCAGCAGTATAAATAGGAAGAAACCCGCGCGGAAAAGTTTTGCATTAGTCACGATGGGTGCATTTAAAACTTCAGAAAAGCAGCAGGAATGTGGGGCTTTAAAAACATCCGGGGCACATTTAAGTTAAAGGAGCATGAAAGAAGCGGATAACGCAAGAAGAATAGCCGTTGTAACGGGGGCCAATATCGGCTTAGGCTACGAAACAGCGCTGTATTTAGCCGGCCAGGGCATGCATGTGATCCTGGCCTGCCGAAACGAGCAAAGAGCCCGTGGTGCAAAGGAGAAGATCCTGCAGACACACCCCAAGGCGGTGGTGGAGGTACTGTTGATCGACACGAGCAGCCTACAGTCGGTGCGTGACTTTGCAACCGCCTATAAGCAGCGCTTCCAGCGGCTGGACCTGCTCATTAACAACGCGGGTATTATGATGTCGCCTTACCAACTGACAGCGGATGGGATAGAGAGCCAACTGGCGACGAACTTCACGGGCCACTTTGCCCTGACTGGCCTGCTTTTACCGCTTCTGTTGAGCACGCCTCATTCGCGCGTGGTGTCGTTAAGCAGCCTGGCACACGCCTGGACCCCGGTGCAGTTGCATGACCTGCACTTTGCGCAGGGATACAGCAAGCGCAAAGCCTACGGGCAGAGCAAACTGGCCTGCCTGCTGTTTGCCTACGAACTGGACAGGCGATTAAAGAAAAACAACCGGCAAACCTTGTCGGTGGCGGCGCACCCTGGCCTGTCGGACACCAACCTGGCACAACACCTGCCAGCGGCACTGCAGTGGCTTAGCCCGCTTTTGGGGCAAAGTGCCGCCGCCGGTGCCGAGCCAACGCTATACGCCGCTTTGTCGCCTGACATAAAAGGAGGGGAGTACGTAGGCCCTGACGGGTTTAAGGAGTGGCGCGGCAAACCCACGCTTGTCCGCTCTAACAAGGCATCGAAAAACCTGCGGGTGGCAAAAGAATTGTGGCAAAGAACAGAGGAAATGACCGGTGTAGTGTTTGATTTTACTGGGAGCAAGTAAGCGCGTTTAGCGTGGTGGCGAAGGTGCTTTCGCTACTGTTATTTAGGCAGGTGGTTGTTGGGCAAAGCGTGCCTTGGGAGATTGAAGAGAAAGAAGCAAAAATTAAAAGGTAGATGCCTTTAGCAAAGGTAAAAGACTCATGCTTTTAGAAGGTGTAAAAGGCACCTAAACCGGCCTGTAATACCGGTAAGGAAGAGATGTTGTTCTTAGGCGATTATGAATTAATTCTGGTTGCGATTTATACGATGCATGGAAGGTGTAAACCCACCCCTAACCCCTCCGAGGAGGGGAATCACGCTGCCCTTTTACTTTGATAAGGACTAAATGCCAGTTGTGGATCCATGTGCAGAAGAACTCACATACCAGCATTTTATATTATGCCAACTTGCTACATCATGATTTCAAAAATTGGAAACAATTCCCCTCCTCGGAGGGGCTAGGGGTGGGTGAATCGTAACTTGATTTAACCATAAAGCTAGAATCTGAATATCATTCATGCCTCTAAAGCTTTATACGACACAATTTGCTTCTTAAAATTAAAATTAAAGAAGCATTATATAGTAATAAAACAACCTTTACACGAACGCTGCAACATTACGCCAGCAACTGTGGTAAAATCAAAAATAAATATAAGCGAGAAAGCTGACCATGTTTACCAAAAAAAAGGCGCGACGCCAGGCACTGTTTGCGATGGCCATTTTAATGCCGCTGGCTATGGCTTTGCCGTCCTGCGAGGAGTTTGCGTACAGTCCGTATGAAGTGCGGCTGAAGGAGAGTGAGAAGGACATCAACAAGAAGAACATCGAAAAGATAAGCAAGCTGACACTTGCCCCCGACGATACGCTTACGTTTATCCTGACATCAGACACACAGGGCTTTTACGAGGAAAACGAGCAGCTGGTGCGCCATGCCAACCAGCGCAACGACATAGACTTCCTGCTGCTGGGCGGCGACCTGACTGATTTTGGGCTGACCAAGGAATTTACGCTGATACACGACGACTTTAAGCAGCTGAAAGTACCCTACGTGGCCGTAGTGGGCAACCACGATGCCATAAACAACGGTCAGGAGGTATTCAGGGCCATGTACGGGGATTATAACACCAGCTTTGCCGTAGGCGACAACCGGTTTATACTTTTAAATACCAACTACCTGGTGTTTGACAAGCAAGTGCCTGACCTGGACTGGCTGGAAAAGGAGTTGGAAGCCTCCTCAGGCTATCAGAATGTGTTTGTGCTGTCGCATATCCCGCCCACCAACCAGGAGTTCGGGCCGGACAAGCAGGAAAGGTATTTCCGTTTGCTCAGCAAGTATAAAGTGCGTTTCTCGTTGCATGGCCACAACCACAGTTTTAATTTCTATCGGCCTTTTGATGGCACCGTGCCCTACCTGGAAACGGCTGCTACGCAAAAACGGGAATACGTGGTGTTTAAAGTGATAGGGGAAGAGGTGCGTTACGAACGTGTTAATTTTTAAAAGTATATGATGCGTGTAAAATTACTCCTGCTCTTTATCTGTTTGCTAAGCATCCCCGCCCTCGCTTTAGGGCAGACGATACCGGATAGCACAGCAGCCCCCCGAAAATGGTATGCCCCGGATGGCGTTACGCTGCAGTTTGCCGGAAACATAGGCCTACTGTCTGCCGGTCCGAGCTATAGTTTTAAGCACAAGCATTTAACGGCAGAGCTACTGTATGGCTTTGTGCCAAAGCAGGACGCAGAAGAATCGCTGCATTTGCTTACCCTGCGCACCAGGTACAAGCCTTTTAAGCGAATAGAACTGAACGACAAGTATAGCCTGACGCCCTTGCGCGTTGGTTTGGGGCTTAGCTATTATTTCAGAAGCCAGTTTTCCACGAGTTGGGATAGCGCTTATCCCACCAAAGACTATTATTGGTGGAGGAGCAGCTTACGTGTAACAGGCGGGGCCGGCATGGAGCTTAACCGTGCCATAAATAACGGCGGGCTCATAAAAGAACTTAGCCTGTTTGGCGAAGTGGGCACCTACGACCTGATCGTGACCTCTGCCTTTAAGGATGAGTCTTTAACAAAATGGGATATACTTAGCTTCTCGCTGGGGTTGAGTGCCGGGTTTTAATGAAGTTGAAGTATAGATAACAAAAGGCAGTAAAGTATGCAGCCGCTTGGTAAAACGATCGTTGTAATTGGGGTGCTGCTTGTTGTGGTTGGCTTGGTGCTCTGGCTTGCGGGGGATAAACTCGGCTGGTTTGGTCATTTACCAGGCGATATCAGGCTGGAGCGGAAGAACCTGCGCTTTTTTGCCCCCATCACCAGCATGCTTTTGCTTAGTATACTGCTCTCTGTGTTGCTCTGGGTTTTCCGCAAATTCTTTTAGCTGGGTTTTCTCCTTCGGAGGTAATTCCTAACTTGCTGGCCGCAACGGATCATTTCCCCCATGTGCTTTCGCCTGCTCAGGTTCTGATTGCAGGCTGGCCATGGGGTTTGTGTCTGTATTACTTAGCCTGCGTTTGTGACCCATGTTCTTCCTCCTTTCTAAAACACTGATGTTTTTGCTGATGCCCTTTATCTGGGTGTTGCTGTTCCTGGTTCTGGCTGTGCTCCTGAAGTCGCGGGAGCGGCGGCGGTTTTTCCTGCTGGCCGCGCTGGGCATCCTGCTCATCCTTTCGAACCCGTTTTTATCGAATGAAGCGTGGCGCTCCTGGGAAGTGGAGGCCATGCCCGTGAAGGATGTGGTGGATTATGACGTGGCGGTGATCCTGACGGGTGTAACATCGTACCGGGAGGATGTTCCAGACAGGATTCATACTTCGAAAGGGTCGGACCGCTTTCTGCATCCGCTGCAACTTTACCGCATGGGCAAGATCAGGAAGTTTCTGGTAACCGGCGGCAGTGGCTATATTCTAAAGGACAGGATACCGGAGGCAGAACAGATAAAAGCACTGCTCCTGCTTGCCAACGTTCCGGAGCAGGATATTATAACAGAGAGCGATAGTCGCAATACCCGCGAGAACGCACAGAAAACAGCTGCCTATTTACAAAAACATCCGGAGTTCAAAAAGGTGCTGCTGGTAACTTCCGCGTTCCACATGCGCCGGGCCGCAGCCTGCTTCCGGAAGGCAGGCGTGCAGGCCGACAGCTTTACCACCGACTTTTACGGCTACGAGCGCCGCTTTACCCCAGACGAACTGATTATACCCAACATCGTCTCCTTCAGCTCCTGGCACCTGCTCATCCACGAAATTACCGGCTTCGTTACCTATAAACTGTTAGGGTACTGTTAGCAGGATGCGGTTTTGTTTAGTCTGGGAGCAATTGTGAAGTTTTGAGATGCAGTATTGGGATTTTGGTTTAGAATACTGTTTTTTTTAAATTGTTAATGTGATAAAGAAACTGTTAGAAGTTGGGCGAATACATTTGCGGAGATTAAGCTGCCTACCATTCCTATCTATAGCTAAATCGCTATATTTCCGAGAGTAACAGCGCCGGGCGGGCACACTATTACCTTCTTTAGCACTACGATCCGTAGGGCTAATCTCGCGGGCATCGAGCGACAGGGCACGCCGGACCACAAGTTCCAAACAGCAAGGAGAAGCAGACTGAGCTAGGTTTAAACTGGATGGAATATGGGGCACGGATGTACGATGCCCAGATTGGCAGGTGGCACGTGCTGTATCTATTGACAGAACTTAGTAGTAGGAGATGGAGTCCATATACGTAAGGTTATGTTAAGCGGAGGCCTAGTCAGATGTATCCTGTTTTGCTTGTGGCAGAGCATAACAAGATAAAAAACAAAAGTTGTCTTTATGACAACAAATTATTACCTTTGCCGTAAACATTTAACCCATGCACATCATCAGCTACAAGGCCATCAGGGAGTACTATGAAAAGCATGCAGCCGCCAAGCCCTATCTGACCGCGTGGTTCAAGACGACCAAGAAGGCCGAGTGGGGGAGCGTGAATGACATGCGGCTTGACTACCCAAGCGCGGAAATGGTGGTGGACGGAAAGGTTGTCTTCAACATCAAGGCAAATGACTATAGGCTGGTGGCCCTGGTGGGGTTCAGGGCAAAGAGAGTGTTTGTGCTGTGGATCGGCACACATGCCGAATACGATAAGATCAAGCTAAAGGACCTTTAACAGGAAAGCCACACATTACCTGTATCACTTAAGGAATCTCAACCATGGATATTAGATTAATTCATACCGAAGCCGACTACCAGACCGCACTCCAAAGGATACGGAAGCTGTGGGAAGCGGAGCCAGGTACCCCCGAGGCGGATGAGCTGGAGATTCTGGCTATGATCGTCAACAAATACGAGGAGGAGCACTATTCTATAGAAGAACCTGATCCGATTGAGTACATCAAGATCCGCATGGAGGAACTGGGGCTGAAGCAGGAGGACCTGGTGCCTTATATGGGCAATAAAGGCAATGTATCCAAAGTGCTCAGCCGAAAGCGGTCACTCTCCCTGGAGATGATCCGGAACCTGCACCGGGGGCTGCACTTCCCGTTGGATGTCCTCATTGCAGCGTCAAATTTAAACGGCAAAGCCACCGGATAGCAGTGGCTTTGCTGTTTAAATTTGACTTCTTGTTTGTAACTGCATTGCCAACTTGTCATAACCCTTGTTGTTGGTAAAACCTACCCCGTGTTTTCCTGCTGCGACGTTTTCGATCTTCTTTCTCACATCACTACACGACATTTTTCCCGATTCAGAAAGTCATTTTAGATCGCTGAGTTGTTGCTATTTTGCAGCTTAACAGAAGTAATTGCTAACACTTCCACTGCTTGCATGATGACACACTCAATAACTGGCGGCCGATGAAACAGCTGCCGCTCGACAATCCACATTTCCTGGAGCTCCAGGCATCCTTTGCTGACTGGCTCCTGGTGCTGGGCTACGCTGAGAGCACCCTAAGGTACGCACCTTTGCATCTGCGCGAGTTTCTTTATTTTCTGGAAACCCAGGAAGTAGACAGGATCCGGCAGGTCAAACGGGAACAGGTAAAGGCTTTCTTCTCCTATCTATCCGAAAGGGCCAGCAAGCGCAGCGGGGGCAAGCTGTCGATGGCCTATGAAAGTAAGTACTGGCAGGCGTTGAAGCTGCTGGACCGCTACCTGCGGGAGACCGGGGAGTGGGGACTGACGCTGCCTAAAAGCTCCGTGCAGCCGGAGCGCAAGCTGCACGCCGTGCTGACACAGGACGAGGTGCAGCTGCTCTTCAGCGCTGGCGCAGATGACATGCTCGGGATCCGCGACCGCGCCGCCCTGGCGCTCTTCTACGGCTGCGGGTTGCGGCGCTCAGAAGGCATCGGCCTGGACGTGGGAGACGTGCTGCTGGAGAAGGGGCTGGTGTATGTGCGCAAGGGGAAGAATTACAAAGAGCGCTACGTGCCCATGAGTGCCGGTGTGGTCCGCCACGTGCGGCGCTACCTGGAGGAGGCAAGGCCTGAGATCCTGGATACGTGCCGGTACCGATGCAGGCGCGATAAAAAAGCGTTG
Source organism: Pontibacter sp. GD13 (assembly GCF_058216355.1). Classification (NCBI taxonomy): domain Bacteria; kingdom Pseudomonadati; phylum Bacteroidota; class Cytophagia; order Cytophagales; family Hymenobacteraceae; genus Pontibacter; species Pontibacter sp. GD13. The sequence goes on along the minus strand of NZ_JBYZMQ010000007.1, from coordinate 11,800 downwards.
CTGCTGAGTGCCCGTGGTACCCGTGTCAACGACCGCACGATCACGCTGCGGTTCAGGTCCCTGCAGGCGGATGCAGGGAACCCGGGGCTTTTGCAGAAGCGCGTTAACCTGCATAGTTTTCGCCATGCCATCGCCACCCACCTGCTGGAGCGCGGTATGGGGCTCACACGCATCGCCCGCTTCCTGGGCCACACCAAACTGGAGTCCACCCAGATCTACACGCACTTGCTGGATGGAGCAGTTTAAGGAGCATCTGCAGGCAGAGAAGGGGTTTAGCCCTGAGACCACTGCAACCTATGCCTTTGCCCTGGGCAAACTGCATACCTGGATGAGGCGGGAAGGGTTGACGGCAGAAAACCTGACTTACCGGCACATGCTGGGCTATGTGAAGCAGCGGCTGCTGCGTGGGGACAGCAAGCGTGACTTCAACCAGGGGCTCACGGCAGCCCGGCACTACTTTGAGTACCTGATTCACATGGGGCTTACCGACTACAATCCAGCCACCAATCTCTATGTAAGGGGTGATGTGCGCCGGTTGCCGCACGGGCTGCTGGAGCGTCGAGAACTGGACATGCTCTACCATGCCACCGGCGGATTGCAGCGAAAGGTGCTGGTGGGCCTGCTGGTCTTCCAGGGTTTGAGTGTGGGAGAGCTGCAGTCGCTGGAACCCGGCCATGTGGATCTGGAGCAGGGCCTGTTGCACGTTCCGGCCACCCGCAGGAGCAATGGAAGAGTGCTGCGGTTAGAGGAGCCACAGCTGGGCCCACTGCGCGATTACCTGGACGGGTATGGTCAGGCTGCGCTTTTGACTGCGCCGGAAGGGGGAAGGGATCTGACCAACGTGCTGATGTTTCTCATGGAAAAGCTGCGCAGGACAATCCCGGGGGTACGGAATGCCACGCAGCTACGCATGAGCGTCATCAGCCACTGGTTGAAAGGCAGGGATGTGAGGGTAGTACAGCACATGGCAGGGCATCGGCACGTCTCTTCCACAGAGCGCTACCGGCAGGACCGGCTGCAATCGCTGCAGCGTGACGTGGAGAGTTTCCACCCGTTGGAGTAGGCAGGTTAGAAAAAGATTCAGCACTTCCACTATCTTTATGAAGCAAAGCTGCGCCAGCAGGGCGCATCTGCGCGCATTTAGAGGCACTACGACCCGTGGGGCCTCAACCTGGCGGGCATCGAGCGGCAGAACACGCCGGACCACCTCTTCCAGTACAATGGCAAGGAGCGTCAGACCGAGCTGGGCCTTAACTGGCTGGACCTGAAGGCGAGGAACTACGACCCACAGATTGGCAGATTCCATGTGGTAGACCCTAAGGCTGACCAGGGCGGACAGGAGAGCCTGAGTCCTTTCCAGTATGGTTACAACAACCCAATACGCTTCAGTGACCCTGACGGGGAATGTCCAACCTGCCCACTTGCAGCAGTTGGAGCAGCGGGCGGTTTTATATATGGAGCCTTAAAATATGGCTTTAAGGATGGCGGTTGGAAAAAGGTGATGGCTACTACAGCTGCTGGAGCTGTGGCAGGTTTCACAGTTGGATTAGGGGGAGCTGCTGTAACGGCCGCAGGATTGGCTGGTGCTAACGCAGCATATGTAGTCGGTGCAGCGGGTATTGGAGGAGCAGTTGCAGGTAATCTAACAGAGCAGGGAGTTAACATGGCCTTGGGTTCCCAAGAAGGATTTGACCAGACTGATTTCATGCTTTCCCTTACTTTGGCAATTTCCGAAACTTTATTGGGTGAGGCTGTGATGGGACCTGTTGAGAACAGTATAAAGTCTAGCATAAAATCTGAACTAACTAAAGAGATAGGCTTTCAGGAACAGAAAAAGTTTTTGAAAGAGACTGTTAAAGAGATTAAAAAAGCAAGCGGTGGCCAGCTATCAACACGGGAGTCTAGGACTGCGGCTCAGAAAGCTCTAAATTTGGCTAGGGAAACACAACAATCTACCATGAACGCAACCATTAAAGTAGCTGATGGAGCAGTTAGTGTAGGGACTGTTGTAGTTGATAATGCAAAGTCTGATAAATTAAAGGAAGTTGTACAGTAGGATTTTTATCAAAATGAATTTTTTAAACAAAGGCGACTATTACAGCAAAGCAATATTTGTTTTCATCTTTTTAACCTTTTTATTCTTCTCTAAGGAAGCTTTTGGCTCTGGCATATATAGTTGGATAGGTGGAGGGGTTGGAGCTATAATTAGCTATTTTGTAGTATCTAAAATAGTAAACAAGTCATCAAGGACTAAAAAGATGGCTTTAGCGGTGGTTTTTACTCTGTTTGTTTTGATTACTTACGCCTCAGTTACTCTCTTGTCAGGAGATATGTCCGGGAGCTACAATAATTATAATGGTACATGGATTTCAAATGACTCAGATGGTGTTGTTATAAAACTGCGGTTCAACGAGGAGAATGGAGATTTAAGCATGTCGCCTGACTTTGAAGAGATAGGATACTCATATAAAATTGAAAACGATTCTATGTTCCTCAGCAAAGACGGAGAGATTAAGTTTAGATGGCTTATAGTATCCTCTAGCAAAGAGTCCTTTGAGATTAAAGATGCTAGCAGCAAAGTAAAATTCATGAGAGATAGCGGCAGAGAGTAATATAATCAAGTATTGGCCGCTACCTGAATTCTCCTGTAGAATCAACAAGAAAGCCCGCTCCTTTATCAGGGGCGGGCTTTTTCTTTTTCGACTGAGAGCTGTTTCCGGGCTGTTTTCAGAAAAAGATGCCAAAAATAGAAACTGCTTATCCAGAGAATAACCGCTACTACCGTTTGACGGGTTCTTGGCAGGTTTAAGCGGGATTCATGCGTGTTCTCGGCTGGAGTGCTCTGCGGTAAAATAAGGCTAAATACACTCCCTCTGGCCGACCTTGCTTTTGCCTTGCCTTTTTGTTTTTGATCGGTGTAAGCAAAACCATACTTTCTATATGACCGTACGGGGCTTCGTTGTGGTGCAATATAACCCGCTGCATATCCAGATCCTAAGCCGTACCTATAGCGACTGCAGGCCAAAAATTAGCTTTTACATCTTGATCTCAAATTTAAGGGAGCAAAGAACCAGAAGAAAAATTGATGATTTAACTGATCAGCTTTTTAGGACGGGTCACTGAGCTTAAAGTCCCTTAAAACGCCCATTTTGTGACACACTTGCGCCTATGTAAGGCATGTGTAACTTGTTTTTAGGATAATCATTTCGATGCTATGGCCAATTCGGCCAATTACCGGCCAATTAGTTTGTCCTGAATTACTTTAGGCCACCACGCAACACTATAGCATGCATAAAAGCAGGTGCGGAGAATAATTTATTTATTCTCCGCATATTTGCGGAATAAGAGCTCATATGCTGAATAATCAGTTGCATCAGCCAATGAGATCTGTTGATTCAGGCAGCAGACTGCAGCAGGTTCTTTATCCTGGACACATCCACTTTCTGTTGGGCCTGCCACAGGTCATAGTTCTTCTGGAAGTTGACCCAGAACTCGGGGCTGGTACCAAACGCGGCGGACAGCCTCCAGGCCATCTCGGCGCTGATGCCGGCGTGCTCGTTGAGAATCATGGACAGGTTCTTTCGGCTGATCTCCAGGCTCAAGGCGATCTCCGTCACTGACTTGCCAGTGCCGTTTACATACTCGCGGAGGATCTCTCCCGGATGCGGGGGGTTGAACATGAGCATAGTATTAATGTTTAGTTTTACGGTCTACTTAATGATAATCCTGATAGTTGACATCGAGCACTTCCACCTTATCGCCCATAAATCGGAAGGTTATGCGCCAGTTGCCGTTCACCTTCACTGACCAGTGGTCCTTCAGGTTCCCTTTGAGCGGATGCAGGTCCCAGCCCGGTACGTTCACGTCCTGAACGCTTGCGGCCGCGTGCAGGGTGGCCAGAATCAGCCTGATCTTGCTTAGGTGTGCGTGCTGCAGCTTAGAGCCGTCCCCTTTGAGGAAGAAGCGCTCCAGGCCCTTGTGTTTAAAGCTGACGATCATGCTGCAAGTATAACTTGTTACGTTACAAGTAACAAGTGTGTTGTAGAATAAATTTCATTCTACTGCTCTTATAAGACGGCGCAGTGTCTGAAAAACCCTTAACTTCAAACATGATTTCGGTGCATCAGCAGGGGGCATTAGCTTGCATTTAAGAGCACTACGATCCGTGGGGTGCCAACCTCGTGGGCATCGAACGGGCTGGTACTCCGGACCACCTCTTCCAGTATAACGGCAAGGAGAAGCAGGAAGAGCTGGGGCTCAACTGGATGGACCTGAAGGCCAGGAACTATGATCCGCAGCTGGGCAGGTTCCAATCTGTGGACCCGATGGCCGATGAGGCGGCCCAGGAGGACCTGACTCCGTATCAGTACGCCTACAACAACCCGGTGCTCTACAGCGATCCAGATGGCCTTTGCCCTTGCCTGGTTGCTCCATTTATCCCGGTTTTCGTGGAGGCTCTGGCTGTTGCTGCAACTGTAGTGGCAGAAGCGGTTGTAGCTACCGGGGCTGCAGTAGGCTTAACCGAGCTTGTCAAGCATACGGATACATCGGCGCCGGGCATCTTGTACAGTAGCCCGGCGGTTTCTGCCGCTCAGTCTCTAAGACAGCCAGGCGAATCTACCAAGCCGCTGTCATTAAATAGTACAGGGAAGAGTAATAAACAGGAGCAGAAAGGTTCTGAGGGTAACCCTCATGATACATCTCGTGCTGCACGTAGAGATGCTATGAGAAAGGGTGGAGTGCCTACAAGTCGACCATTGCATCAGGACAAACAGACTAATTCTAAAGATAAAGTATATCTCGATAGAGATGGTGAACATACAGTTCAAGATGCAAAGAATGATGAAAGCCACCGTGGTAAACCTCACTGGGAAGCTGGTAGAACAAAAAAAGATGCGAGTCAGCCTGATGGTTTGAACCGAAGTGGAACCGGTAGAAGCACTACTAACAAACCTCGAATGGAGCAACCGAAAGGAAAATCATATTATAAGAAAGATGAACAGTAAACTAGACTTGGTTATTAGGAAAAATAAGGGGAAGAGTCTTTTAAGTAGGTACAAAGAAACTTTCCTCTCTTCAGGCTTTAGAGAGGCCGACTTAGAGTATGTAAGTTTAGAAGAGTCTGATAAAGTAATAAATCATGTGAAACAGGTTTTTCCTAAAATTGAAGAGCAGGTAGAATTACTTCCAGATAACGCAACTTCTACTTCTTCAAGGTTATTAAAATCTATATTTACTAGTGTTAATGATGAAAGGAAATGCTACATATTTTCCGATGATGTCTACTACTGTGGTATGTATATAGTTAAAAATTCATTAGCCAAAGAACATTGTTTAAATGTAGCTAAATACGGGTATAGTAACACTTGCTTCTTAGTGGATACTGATTTTGATTTTTCAATTACAGTAAACTATTATAACAGGCAAGAATCGGAACTTAAGGATATGTATAATATCCATTTAAAAGCTATTTAGATACAACTGAAGCCTTTTAGCTTGCTGTAAGGTAGCACTCTCTATTGGCGTGGGACTATAGCCTTTACTTTATTTCTAAAGAAAGCAACAAAAGTCCTTGCAATGACATGATTATGTCATTGAATGAGAGGGTGAAGGTTTACTGAAGTCTCTTAAGGTGATGAATGTCATTCGCCCCTTATAGAAATTGATAGCACTACGATCCGTGGGGTGCCAACCTCGTGGGCATCGAACGGGCTGGTACTCCGGACCACCTCTTCCAGTATAACGGCAAGGAGAAGCAGGAAGAGCTGGGGCTCAACTGGATGGACTACGGGGCCAGGATGTATGATGCCCAACTGGGAAGGTGGCATGTGGTGGATCCGCTGGCGGACCAGATGCGCCGACACTCGCCCTACAATTATGCCTTCGACAACCCGATCAGGTTCATTGACCCGGATGGGATGGCACCAACAGGAGGTTGGCAAGGTGTAACTTTTGTCTATTTTGAAGGTTCAGCATCTGCAGGAGTAGGGTACGGAGGTAGTATACTTCAGCAATCAGGAATTGCATATGATAAAGTTGGAAAGACACACTTTACTCTTGCAACCGCTGTAGGGCCTACAAACCAGAATCTACATAGTGGAAGCAATAACCCTCAATTTATTCTTGGAGCCGATGCCGGACTGTCAGTAGGAGTTGGACAAGATTGGTCATCAGATACTTTTGTTGAATCAGTTTCTAAAACATCTCAGTCATTCGGAGTGCCTACGGCTAAGCCATCCGCTAAGCTTGGACTTGGAGTAGGGATAAGTGGAGGCGAGAACTCTGCATCTTTTTCACTTGGTCTACAAGCAGGTGCTAAATTCTCAACGACAAGTACTTTTGTTCAGGAGTCTGTTTCCCTTACTGACAGAGAAGCTGAGGTTGTTAATAATTCAACAAATGTAGTTGCTGAGTCTTGGAAGATAAACAATCCGACGGCAGTTTTAGATTCTGACAAAAACGTTGTAGGTTATCAAGCAACAGTTGCTACCATGAATACAAAAGGCAAGTTGATCGACACTGGTGTCAAAATCTATAGTGGTGTAAATGTTTCACAAGAAGGTGTCACCTCATCTAACAATATGTGGATGTCACGAGACTATGAGAAGAAAGCTAGGTAGCTATCAAAATAAATCGGGGAAGACAAATTATTGTATGAGATCAAAGAAAACTAAAAAAGTTATTTACGGTACTCTGTGTGTAGTAATAGTGATAGTTATCTGGAATGTAATAGCACACAATTACTCTCAGAACTTTCATGTTGACGTACACAATAAGCCAAAAATGTACAGCTATGATGACACCCGTGGGGTCTTGAACCCTGTAATGGTTATTGATGATATAAAGTACAAAGATGGGATTACTGAATATTATGACGAGTTGATTAGTGGCAATGAAACGCCAGTATTTAATTTCCCTTTAAAAAGCATATTATTCAAGAAACCCGTTTACGTAATGGGCTTTACTCCCGATTCACAATTGGCTGAAGTCGTTTATTATTTAACAGATGATGAAAATGGCAACTACCTCAGAGGTTATATAGATAGCAGAACTTTACATGAAAGTCCTGCTCCAGATAGTCTGATGAAGCTAAAAGATAATGTTAATTATAATTTAGATAAACTATACCATTCTGATAGCATTCAATCTATTCATTAGACCAAATAAGCATAACTGTTGAAGCTAAGCTCCTTAAGCTTAATGTTCGGATAAACTGAAAGCAGGGGGGCTTGTTAAGGTATTCAATTAAAGACTGGCGTTATTATACAAGAAAATGCGGAAGCCCTTTCCTATGTGGATTGGGCTTTTGTTTTCCATTGTTTGTCCAAAGTCCCACAGCCGCTACTACTTTATAAGTAATACACGGCTAAACGGTGTTCGTGCGCTGCTCATTTCGTTGCGATAGCCACAACGCAACGCTTATTCCTTCCAATAACTTGTCATGAATGTAAATCCGCTATCTTTAATAGCGTAAGCAGCGACGGTCAGGCACAGTCTTGCACTCTGGAGCACTACGACCCGTGGGGTGCCAACCTCGTGGGCATCGAAAGGGCCGGGACGCCGGATCATTTGTTCCAGTACAACGGCAAGGAGAAGCAACAAGAGCTGGGGCTGGAGTGGATGGACTATGGGGCCAGGATGTATGATGCGCAGCTGGGCAGGTGGCATGTAGTGGACCCGCTGGCGGAGATAAGCAGGAGACATTCGCCTTATAATTATGCTGTTAATAATCCTCTACGCTTCATTGATCCTGATGGAATGGCCGTTGAGGATGTAGTTGGAGGGGTGAAGTATACAGGCATAGATGCCCAAAATGCTTTCATTGAGTTAAGAGCAAGCCTAGGTTTCGGTGCAGGAAATGAAAATGAGGATGAGGACAAGAATGACCAAAATGGTGACAAACCTAAACAACAGGATCCCTATACTAATCAATATAAGAAAAGGCCTCGAAGCGTAGACGATTTTGTAGATAGATTCCAAGGTATGACCTATGAAGAAATCATGTTGGGAGACGAGTCATTTTTAGGAATTGAATTTCCAAATAGATTGGCTGATGCTCGGTATGGTTTTGTTAGAGACCCATTGAACCCTGGAGAACAAATTGATATGATACACTTTTTAGTTGTTGGAAAGAAAGGTGTAATGATGGGGTTAGGCAATGAAGTAAAGCAATTCTTTAAAGGCTTGTATGGACTTGCGACTGGAGATGATCATGCAATGGATAGTGCTTTCCACCCACAAGATCTATTTTCAAATCGTTTAGGAGTAGAATTTTTCCAAAAATACGGGACTCTGATTGATAAAAACCCTTCACAAATAGCTACATATATTGGTGAGTTTCTTAACGATGTAGGGAATAGAAATCAGTATAAGAAAGTATTCAACTAGTTAAAGAAGAATTAGATATGAAAGGGAAGTTTCTGATTTTATTCATTATTGTTAGCATATTTTTATTTGTAATAGGCTATTCAATTTATAACAGCGAGTTTAGTAAAGAAGCTATTGTAGGTAAAGAAACAATCAATAATGTGAAGGCCATTAGAATTGGAATGGACACAACTGAAGTAATAAAAATTATGGGTAGTCCTATGGATAGAAGAGAATATAGAGGTGAAATATATTATGACTACAGAGTTCCACCCGGCTCGTCTTATCAATGCCAGATTATTTTTAATAATGCTGGAAAAGTTATTTATGTCTCAGATACCCCTGATGAATAATCTCTAATTATTGCTGGTGTGGACTTATGGCTCATGCTCTTGTTTTATTTCAAATAGGCCCTTCCACTTAGGATGGGCCTATTCCTTTTCTATCGTCCATGTAAAAGTAAAAGTCACTAAAACACAAGAGATTGTGCGATAGAGTGATATTCCTGTACCGCCCATTTAGTTATTTTAGTCAACAAAACAACGTATCCCCTCGGCTCTTCCTATAGCTACATGATTCTCTCTACCATTTCCAAGACCTGACTATTTTATAGTAAATCCACTATCTTTAGTGACGTAAGCAGCGCTGGCCGGGCGCAGCCTTGCATTTAGGAGCACTACGACCCATGGGGCCTTAACCTGGCGGGCATTGAAAGGCAGGGAGCGCCGGATCACCTGTTCCAGTACAACGGGATCGAGAAACAGGAAGAGCTGGGGCTGAATGTTAGTATGGCCAAATACCGGGTTTTGGACCCGCAGTTAGGTCGTTGGTGGCAGATCGACCCAATGGTTGAAGGGTACGAAGAGTGGACGCCTTATAACAGTAATTTAAATAACCCTATCAGGTACGACGACCCGGACGGTGATTGCCCGACTTGTATTACCGCAGCAATAGGTGCCGGAATCGGCGCAATGGTTGGTGGGGCAATTGAAGCTGGTTCACAATTATATGAAAACGGAGAAGTAAGCGACTGGGGTGCAGTTGGCGGTTCAGCCCTTCAGAGTGGAATAACGGGCGGCGTGGCAGGGTTTACCGGCGGGGCAAGCTTATTTGCTACAACGGGCGCTTCTGCGGCTGCAAATGCGGCAGGTGGAGCGGTAAATAACCTGGTTCAAGGGAAAGAAGTTACCGTGAAATCTGTAGCGATCGATGCCGCTGTTGGGGCTGCCGCTGGCGTAGGGGGCAAAGTTTTAGATAAAGTTGTTAATAAAACTGAAAATGTTGTAAGGGCAATGTCTAAAGCAGAACTTGCTGCCACAACAAAAACAGGCTTGGTTAGAGGTGGTAGAGAAGGAACGCATTACGCAACAACTGCAGCCAGTAATGATGCTAAGCGTGTAACGCAAAGATTAGCACTTCCTGTAAAACCTGAGGTTAAAGTTACTTTGAAGATACCTAAAGGAGCCTTTTCAAAGCCTACAAAAGTACAGCCTGCATATGGAATGCCCGGAGGTGGAGTAGAAAGGACAGCAACTGGTAAGGTAACTGCTGAAGTTATGAAAGTGAAGCAACTGAAGAACGGAAATTAACAATGGAAAATCAGAATAGAGTTTGTAAACTTAATATTATTGAGCCTTGGAAATTTGGGACAGAAAAAGCAATAGATGTTTCTATTCTTGGTAAACATAATAATGAATATCTAATTATTATTTTTAAGCCATTGTTAATTAAGGGAATGGTGGTTGATCATTTGCTTGGAGAGTTAAGAGATAAAGAAAATTCGTTAAACTTACTTTCCCGGGAAGCTAAAGGTACATTTGCGATGAATTTAGTCTATTCAGAAAAGATAAACGAACAGAGTTTCAAAAGTCTTTCTATTAAAGACTTTAGAGAAAATTTTCTCTTAGGGGAAGTTATTGTGTGACTTATTCAAACCCTGTAAATGTAAGCTTGTATTTTCAAAGCCCGGCTAATGGCCGGGCTTTTTGCTTCCGGGCTGTTTTGAAAAACGGTATGGGAATGGGCTAAAAAGTCCGGGCCCGAAAATCATTTTCCGGTTGAGCGGCAGCCCTGCCGGGAACAGCGTGTCTGCCCGCGAAAGCGGCTTTTGCCGCGCACAGGCGCTGTAGCTGTGGCTTTTTCAGCAGGCGGCAACAGGCAGCAACGGCCCTCGTTGCTGCCTGTTGCCGTGTCACAATACCCCAGAATTTCGGGACGAGCAGTGGCCAATTCGCGGCCAATTACCTGGCCATTTCATATTTGGAGCCACGGCCATGGCCCGTGTGGGTGAGGATGGCCTTGTCCGCCAGCTGCTGCAGCTCCTCGGTGGCCGTGGTCTTGGCATAAGCCAGCTTCCTCTCCAATGGTTTTCAAAACAATTTCTGCGCTGAACTTTGTTTCGTTTATTTCGTTTATTAGATTTGAATGAAACAAGATAGCAGTATGGAAGCAGTGATAGAAAAACCGACTTTACAAGACCAGGAGATAGCCAGCAAATCCCTCTTAGGGTTTAGAAATGCCATCAGGACAGGCAGAGCCATCCCTGATGTCATTAAGATTAGGATTCAGGAAAGCGGGGAGTACATCACCTTGCCAAAGAAGGCCCTGGAGCTGCTTTTCCATATCCTGTCGAACATGGCCGAAGGGAAGACTGTCTCGCTTATTCCTTCAGAATCGGAGGTGAGCACCCAGCAGGCGGCAGACATGCTCAACGTGTCCAGGCCGCACATCGTGAAGCTGCTTGAAGAGGGGACCATTCCCTTTAAGAAAGTGGGGAGCCACAGAAGGATCCTGTTTGAGAACCTTCTAAAGTACGAGGCGGAGCTAAAAGAGAGGAGAAGCAAGAACCTGGAGTTTTTGGCTAAACAAGCCCAGGAGCTAAATCTAGGCTACGAATGATTCATTCCCCCAGGTTTGTTGCCGTTCTTGATGCTTGTGTGCTTTACCCAGCCCCTATCAGGGACTTGCTGCTGCATTTAGCGGCTTTGGACCTATACACCCCTAAGTGGACTGACAAAATCCAGGAGGAGTGGACAAGGAACCTTCTCATGAACCGCCCTGATCTCAGCAGGCAACAGCTACAGCGCGTCCCTGAGGCGATGAACGGTTCTTTCCCTGATTCCAATGTGGAGCAGTATGAAAGCCTTATTGCAGCAGTCGCTTTGCCTGACCCCGACGATCGCCATATTGTGGCTGCAGCCATCCGCTGCCACGCGGATGTGATTGTAACGGCTAACCTGAAAGATTTCCCTAAAGAGTGTTTAAGCCAATTTGATGTTGAAGCCCAACACCCTGACTACTTTATCTCGAACCTAATTAACTCAAGTTGCGAGTTATTGGATGATTTGATTTAATGTATAGGCAAATATAAAGAGGATAAGTTTGAGGATGAACCCTTTGGCAGTTACGGCATGGATTTTCTTAGGGAAGAAGG